>NZ_JAZARE010000003.1:0-644001 GCF_036231905.1 Ideonella sp. BN130291
GCAAACGAGCTGCCAGAGCGCCAAGCACATGCCACTTCCCTTTTGCCAGAGCGGCGAACAAGCGCTGAGATGGTGCGTTGGGATTTCATGCGGCCGGGCGCCTAACGTTCGACATGAGCGGCAGCCGGAGGCTGTCCGCTCGATGGAGGGGTTAGATGCATGGTGAACAACGGCACAGCAGCCTCTCGAAGTGCTGAAGACCACACGATACCGCGCCTATCCTTGCCGCTAAAGCCTCGGTGCCACAACGACAAGCCAGCCTGACCGCAGCGCTCTTCTTTCGAGCCGATGTGTCGCAACGACCAGCGCTCGTTCAAAACGGCAGCTACGCGCCCTTCTGCTTTGGCGCGCTTGCAATGCGGCCCGCGCAACAGAACTCTCGCCACGGCACCGCGTCTCGTGTACATGGCATCTAACGTTCGACATGAGCGGCGGCTTCAAGCGCAGCTTGAAGACGTCCGCTCGATGGAGGGGTTATGCCACTCACAGCCACCGCGGGACCTTCTGTTGATACGCAGCGTATTGACTCCCAAAGCGCTCCAGCAGCGCACGCTCCTCAGGCCGAACCTGGAAGCGATTGATGTAAAGCACATACACGGGCACAAGCAAGGCAGCCAACGCATTGGACAAGAAGACCGCCCACCCTGCCAACTGCAAGAGGCGACCGAGGTACATTGGATTTCGGGTGTAACGATAGATGCCTGCGCTCACCAGTGCGGATGAGCCAGAGGGACTAAGGGGATTGATGGTGGTTCGGGCGCGAACGAATGACAGCTGGGCAATGGCTCGCACCGCAAAGCCAGCGACAAACAGGGCAAGGGTTCCGGCAACGCGATAGACGGCAGGCAACGCGAGATTGGGCGTGACTGCCGCAACAACCCACATGAACAGCGCGATCACCAGCGCTACCACCGGCGGCGGGACCTTCAGCTCAAGCGCGCTCACGGATCTGAGGGGCATAACGTTCGACATGAGCGGCAGTTGGCGGCTTGCCGACAACTGTCCGCTCGATGGAGGGGTTAGCCCCCTATTGGTGGAGTGTTCGCGACATGCCGATGCTTCCATAGGAAAACGATGGCTCCAATGGGAATGCAAAACGTGAGGCCCCACGGACCGACCCAGCCCGCCCGACCGAACCCAGCACTGAACAGATTGAAGGAAAGCGGATTGATTGATACGGCACCCGACGACCAGTTCAGAGTGAACGCGCAAAAGCCGAGCAGGGTGAATATGGCCCACAGCCACTTTCGACGGATACCTTTGGTGCGCAGACACTGCACGAACGCGTAGACGGACAACGCGAAAGCCGAAAGTGTGAATAGAAAGAAGGCGTAGTGCATTGCACCTTTGCCTTGGAACGTGAACGCGTTGAGTTGAGCCATTGGCGCTGGAAGCGGCTCGACGTTAAGGCGGAGGATACGGAAACTGCCTGCTTCTCCCGTCAGCTGCGCAGAGACCACGAACCATTTTGAGGACGGGTAGGCATACTCCGCCGCGACCGTTGCAGTGCGCGGGCCATTCGTGCTGACTCCCACACGCCAAGCGACTGGTTGTACCGCGGCCACTGCCTCTGCTGGTAATGCGGCGGCGGTTCGTTCCAACGCGGAACGAACGTCCGGCTCGACCAACTTTGGATCAAGTTGGCTTTCGATAAACGCAAATTCTCGGACAGCGAGCTTGTCGACGACAACGCGCAGAAACTGAGCTTCGGGCGTCTTGTTGAAGGCCTCGGGCGTTTGGGGAACACCACAGGCTGATAGCACGCATGCAAGCAATGGAATGAGGGCACCGAGTCGCATAAGGGGGCTAACGTTCGACATGAGCGGCGGCTTTGGGCTGGCGCAGCCAGCTCAGAGCCGTCCGCTCGATGGAGGGGTTAGGCGCCATCGACATCAATCAAGAACGATGCCCCATTTATAGCGGATGGCTTGCAGGAGCACTAGCCAAGTTAGCCCAGCAAAGAAGAGAGCACCTGGAGCCACAAACATAGGCACGATCTGTTGGTGAAGTGCAGGACGGCCCTTGATTTCAGCATCGAAGTTTTGAACACGCTGGATCATGTGTACGTGGTCAATCGCGTCATTGCTGCCGTTCATCAACCGCCATGCACCAAGTAACAGACAGAGCGCGCCCACATACGAGCCAATGTTGATGAGTGAAGGAACGCTACGACCAGCGAACAACGTCAGCACTACCGTAGCAATTGCACAAGTTCCAACAACGACAAGATACCGCTTCAAGTGCTCCATCAGACCCTCCTACGTTTTGATTAACTATCCTTTGGCGCCTAACGTTCGACATGAGCGGCGGCTTGCAGACGGCGCAGCCGGCTGTAAGACGTCCGCTCGATGGAGGGGTTAGCCGCCACGGTGCGCCTCGCCCCCCAACGGAAGAAGAGCCTGGGGAAGAAGAGCCGCTGACACCGCGCCAGCAAGACTGCCAAGAACGGCGATTAGAAAGCCGGTGCCCGAGAAATGCGTGCGAAGAACCAGGCTAGAGAAGAACTGCCACCCGAAAACGGCCACGAAACACGCAGCCCCAAGGGCTGCAATGCCGAACCGATTGACCTGCCGCCCTTGAACTTTGGACAAACCAAACAAGCTCGCAGCAAACAGCACCGACGCAACAGTTGTAGGCAACTTGACCTCGACGTATAGACCACCCAACTCGCGCATGTGAAACGGAAGCACTGCGGTTGAAGACGCCGACACGACCGCCCAGAAGCAAACGAAAGCGACGACTGGAGCGACCGCTGCAACGAAGCAGGCGGCTCCGCTTGACCTAGCCAGCGCGCGGGCGTTGTTCATGGTGGCTAACGTCGGACATGAGCGGCAGCCGAAGGCTGTCCGCTCGATGGACTGGTTAGGCTAAAGCGTGAAGCGGAGCCTTGGCGCACCAGAGGGCAAATACCTTCGCCACCGAACAAGACCATCAAACGCATAGCTCAGCGGCCTGACCAGACAAAGAAGGCAGCATACGAGAAAGCGCCCGGCTCGTGCCGGACCACGAAGAACGCTGCGCGGTGCACCTGGTTCTCGCGTGTGGCTGCCAAGCGCGCACCACAGCAGCCTTGCCAGACAAGGAATGCAGCGCAGCACATGCGCTCGACTCAACGCACCTCACCGCCAGGCTGCCAGAGCGCAGACCACGCGCTACTGCCCTTTTGCCAGAGCGCTGGACAAGCGCTGAGATCGTGCGTTGGGATTTCATGCGGCCTGGTGCCTAACGTCCGACATGAGCGGCATGACCCGGCTTGCCGGGGCATGTCCGCTCGATGGAGAGGTTAGGTGCCGGCCTCACGCGAGCGCTCCCTGCACGACTGCCGGACCGAAAACAAACGACGCGCTCCGGATAAGCCCTTGCTCGACCAAGTAGATGCAGACGAGTTCAATGTTGCCTGGGCCTTCTGGGAACGTCCGCGTTACGTCCTCGTGGTCGATGACCACACTGCCCATGACCGCGCGCTTGATGAGCTTGGCATGCAAATTCGGCTCGGTGAAGCGAGGGGCGGTGCGAGCCCGGATCTCAGCGCGACCGGAGGCGAGCAACTTCCCGGGATGCTCGTATTGCTTTGCGTCCGGCGCGTAGGTTGCGAGCCAGGCGTCAAGGTCTTTGGCGTTGTAGGCGTCGAGCTGACGTTGAACGACAACCTCAGGGGAAGACCAGCTTGGCATCGGAATGCTCGGAGTAATGAGGCTCGGATCGTAGCGCCGACCTGAGGCACCTAACGTTCGACATGAGCGGCGGCCGCAAGTGGGCGAAGCCCGCTTGTGGACGTCCGCTCGATGGAGGGGTTAGGCCACGGTGCGCTCACAACGTGCGACGACGACGTGCAATGCGGACTCACTAGTCTTTCCCTCCGGAAATGAGCTGCAGGATACCGGCCAGAAGCAGTGCAGCAGGCAGGACAACAAATGCCGCCAACAGCGCCCCCACAAACCCGCCAAGTACCAGCAAAGCGAGCGTGTCATTCAGTGGACCGCATCCGCTACAACCTGCGCCCTCATCGCATTTGCAGCCAGGAATAACAAACTGAAGGAGAAGGCCGACTAAGAAGCCGACAACTGGCACGGCGACGGCCCCCACGCCCAGTTTCACAATGGTGGATGGAGCGCTCATGGTGATTCGGGGCCTAACGTTTGACATGAGCGGCAGGCGACAGACGGCGAAGCCGGCTGTTGAGTGTCCGCTCGATGGAAGGGTTAGCCGGCACTGCGCCCAGCAGGCCAGTGCCAAAGCCACAGCGCTTGTGGCTCGGAAGATGGCCTTGCTTCCCTATGCAGTGCAAGTTCTGACTTGACTCCGCCCTGTAGCGACTGTTCCAGTTCATTTGCAAGTATGGATGCTGACTGCTCCGACAGCCGTACGTGAGCAGTGCTATGAGCGAATCGAACGAGCAGTGGGGAGGCTGTATAGGTGCGTTCGAAGTCAATCTTCCACCAGCTGCCGAAGTTCACTCCTGATGTGTATAGATCAAACCAAGCACGGCCGTCCGGAAGGCTGCATTGGTGGTGCAGAAGATCAGGGTTGCCGCGCGCCAAGCTAAGAAGTTGGCTCCGAACGTAGTCGCGGCCCTCGTCAGACAGCGCTATGTGAAGACCGCGCCATTGACAAATTGGGTCTTTGGCGCGAAGAACAAGAATTCCGGATTGGGTCGCAAGTTGTTCAAAGTAGTCGTAGGGCGTGATGTCTCCGATCCAGTTCTGAATCTGCTCGCGAGACGGAAGAGACTTCACTTTTGCAGGCTAACGTTCGACATGAGCGGCATGACCCGGCCTGCCGGGGCATGTCCGCTCGATGGAGGGGTTAGGTTCCATACGGAGCCACAACCTCGACTTTGATTCTGTTCGGGTCTTCACAGAACATCGCGTAGTAGTTGGGCCCGCCCGCATGAGGATGACGCTCCTTGTATAGCAAGGTGTAGCCGTTGCTCTGCACCCACTCGGCGATTTGATCGACCTGCTCGCGCGATTGGGCGTGAAACGCGAGATGGTTTAGGCCAACTCGCTTGCGGTGGAACCCGAGTGACAGGTGCGGCTCCTCTGCCTGAACCAGAACGATGTACGTTTCTCCGAGGATCATGCTGACACCGTTCGAGAACCGCTCCACCTCGTACCCGAAGTGAGCCAAGAACGGCTCCCAAAACGCGCACGACTCCTGGAGAGACGCTACGTAGACTTCGACGTGATGGAGAGCGCCCGGTGTTGCCATGGAACCTAACGTTCGACATGAGCGGCATGACCCGGCTTGCCGGGGCATGTCCGCTCGATGGAGGGGTTAGGTGCATGGTGAACAAAGGCACAGCAGCCTCTCGAATCGCTAAAGACCACACGATACCGCGCCTGCCTTTGCTGCTAAAGCCTCGATGCCACAACGACGAACCAGCTTGGCCGCAGTGCTCTTCTTTCGAACCGATATGTCGCAAGGAGAGGCGCTCGTTCAAGCTTTCGCAAACCGCACTTTCTCTCTGAGCGCTTGCAGCCTCACCCACGCAACGCCACCCTCGCGAGGGCACCACTCTCCGATGACATGGCACCTAACGTTCGACATGAGCGGCAGCCGAAGGCTGTCCGCTCGATGGACTGGTTAGGCCGAGGCGTGCAACGGAGCTTTGGCGCACCAGAGGGCACACGCTTGCGAAACCGAACAGGAACGTCAAAGGCATAGCTCAACAGCCTGACCAGACAAACGAGGCAGCATACGAGAGAGCGCTTGGCTCGTGGCAGGAACGCCTCGCGGTCCACGTTGCTCTCGCGCGCGGCTTCCAAGCGCGGACCACAGCAGCCTTGCCCAACAAAGAAGGCGGCGCATCACACGCGCTCAGTTCAAGGCGGCTCACCATCAGGCTGCCAGAGCATTGAACACGCGCTGCTGCCCTTCTGCCAGAGCGGCGAACAAGCGCTGTGATCGTGCGTGGGGTATTCATGCGGCCGGGCGCCTAACGTTCGACATGAGCGGCATGACCCGGCTTGCCGGGGCATGTCCGCTCGATGGAGGGGTTAGATGCTTGGCGAACAACGGCACGGAACAGCCCCGGTTGAGTGGTGAACAGACTGAACGATAGCGCCGCCCTCGCCTGGTGGAAAGCCTCGGTGTGCGAACTGCTCGCCACACCAGCCGAACGCTACTACTTCTGCGAGCCGATATGTCGCAACGAAGGCCGCTCGTTGACCACCCGACGACAAGCTCGCCAGCCTTACACGCTCTGTACAAAGCGGCGCGAAGAACAAACCCTCTCGCTGCGCCCACGCTCTTCGAACAACGTGGCATCTAACGTTCGACATGAGCGGCAGACGCAAGCGGCCGAAGGACGCTTGGGGCTGTCCGCTCGATGGAGGGGTTAGGTGCCAACCCTTCGCTTGAGCCTCCACTTCTTGGCAAGCGAGGGAACGACAACTAGCCACTGGATTAGACCGACGAGCAAGTAGACGCCCCACATGAACAGGTAGAACGTCGGATGGTGATCCCATGCAACGCCAAAGTAGACCCCAAACGGCAACGTTGCGACATCTGATCCAACGAACACTAGCAGGCCGAACGGGAAGGTTAGCAGAGTCATCCAAAAGTTCAGGCCCACATGAACGTCCTTGACATCCGCTGGCGATGGACTCGTGAGACCAAAGTAGAGAACCCACAAACATGCGGTAAGCCACAACGGAAGGAGGACAAGGCGAGGTCGCATGGCACCTAACGTGTTGTAGCCCCCATTGTCTCCTCCCACCCCTCCGCACGTCACCGTCCGCTTGCTCCGCACTCCCGTCCACCGTCCTCATAACACCTTCTCCGTACACCCGCTTCTTCCGCTTGCGACAAACACTTAGCACTCGTACACTGTTTTTTCATCCAGTCTATCGCCCCAGCAAAGTGGACAACCCCAACGCCCCACCACCGCGCTTGCTGCAGCAAGTCTCCGAGCGCGCTCGGTACCTGCATTACAGCTTGCGCACCGAGCAGGCGTATGCCTTGTGGGTGCGGCACTTCGTGCGCTGGGCGGGCATGCGGCATCCGTCGCACCTGGGGCGCACCGAGGTCGAAGGGTTCTTGAGCTATCTCGCCAATGAGCGGCGCGTCTCGCCGTCCACGCACCGGCAGGCGCTCAATGCGCTGGTGTTTCTCTACCAGGAGGTGCTGGGCATCCAGTTGCCCTGGCTGCAGGAGATCGGGCGTCCGTTGGCCAAGCGGCGGTTGCCGGTGGTGATGACGGTGCCGGAGGTGCAGCGCCTGCTGTCCCACATGAGCGGGGACACCGGCCTGGTGGCACGCCTGCTCTATGGCAGCGGCATGCGCCTGCTGGAAGGCGTGCGCTTGCGGGTGAAGGACGTGGACTTCACGCGCGGCGTCATCATCGTGCGCGACGGCAAGGGGGGCAAGGATCGGGTGGTCATGCTGCCGCGCTCGCTGGAAGCGCCCTTGCGCGAGCAACTGGCGCGCGCAAGGGTGGATTACGAAAGCGACCGCGTGCGTGCCCGGGCGGGCGTGCACCTGCCGCATGCGCTCTCGGTCAAGTTTCCCCGCGCTGCGCAATCCTGGAGCTGGCATTGGGTGTTTCCTTCGCGCAGCCTGTCCATCGACCCGCGCACCGGTGATGAGCGCCGGCACCACCTGCATGAAAAGCGGCTGCAGCGTGACTTGAAGGCCGCCGTGCAGCGGGCCGGCATTGACAAGCCGGTGACGGTGCACACGCTGCGCCATTCCTTCGCCACGCACCTGCTGCAGGCGGGCACCGACATCCGCACCGTGCAGGAACTGTTGGGCCACAGCGATGTGAGCACGACCATGGTCTACACCCACGTGCTCAAGATCGCCGCCGGCACCACCCGCAGCCCGCTGGACACCCTGCCAGCCGAGGCGGCCGCGCCCGCGCCCACCAGCGACGACGATGGCAACGACAACAGCGACCGCGGCATTCTCCCTGGCGGTCCGTCGGGCCCCTGGCAGGTGCGTGAACCCGCGCCCGCATGGCCGATCTTCCACGCGGTGTCTTCACGCGCGGGCGCGGCGCACTGCCGGGCCGCGCTCGCCTGACGCGCGTTCTGCCGTGGGGCAGCCCGTCCGCAGGCCCGTGCAGCGCCCGTGCGCTGCAGCCGTTTGCCAGCCGCGCTACCCTGCCCTTCCGACACCGCCGAACGGAGACGCCGCCATGCCAAGCAACGACACCCTGGAACGTTTCATCGCCCGGGTGGAATCCAACGCACATGCCGAAGCCTGCGAGGAGTTTTACACCGAACACGCCAGCATGCAGGAGAACCAGTCGCCGCCCCGGGTGGGCCGGGACGCGCACGTGGCCAACGAGCGCAAGGTGATGGCGCGGGCCCGCTCCGTCAGCTCCACCTGCGTGCGGCCGGTGTTCGTCAACGGCGACCATGTGGTGATCCGCTGGATCTTCCGCTTCGAGTGGCTGGATGGCACCGTCACCCGTATGGAGGAGCTGGCCTACCAGCGCTGGGAGGGCGAACGCATCGCCGAGGAAACCTTCTTCTACGACCCGGCCCAGCGTGTGCCGCGCGCTCCCTCCGACACCACCGGGGCGTGATCGTTCGGCCGCCTCGGGCGGCACAGCCGTCCGGCTGGTTCGTTGTGCCGCCTCAGCGGCCGGCGCGGCCCAGCCGTCCCGGCCCACGCAGCAGCCGCTCCCCCAGTTCGAACACAGCCTGCGTCAGCAGCGCCAGCACGGCGGCCGGTATCGCGCCCGCCAGCAGCGCCGCGTGGTCGTTGAGCGCCAAGCCGGTGGCGATGCGCTCACCAAAGCCACCCGCGCCGATGAAGGCCGCGATCGTGGCCGTGCCCACCGTGATGACGGCCGCGGTTTTCACGCCCGCCAGGATCACCGGCGCCGCCAGGGGCAGGTCCACGCTGCGCCAGCGCTGCCAGGGCGTCAGGCCGAGTGCAGTGCCGGCCTGGCGCAGTCCCGCGCTCACCTGTGCCAGGCCCGTGGTGGTGTTGCGCACGATCGGCAGCAGCGCGTAAAGCGACAAGGCCACCAGGGCCGGCACCGTGCCGATGCGGCCCAGCAGCGGGATGAGCATCGCAAACAAGGCGAGCGACGGAATGGTCTGCAGCAGGCCCACCGCGGCCATCACGCCTTGCTCCAGCCGGGGCAGCGCGGCCGCGGCCGCACCCAGGGGCACGCCCACCAGCGCCGCCGCCAACACCGCCACCAGCACGAGCTGCAGGTGTTGCGCCGCCAGCCGGCCCAGGTCCTCGCCCCACAGCCGGGCCCAGAGCCCCGCGCGCTGCTGCGAGCCGGCGCGTGCAGGCGCCACAAAATCCTGCGCGATCTCCGCAAACGGCCGGCCGCGCAGCTCCGCCTCGCCGTTCATCGCGATCATGGCGGCCGCGGGGATGCGGCCCTCCAGCCGGCCGATCGCCGCCCACGCCTGCGGAAAGCGCCGGGCCACGTCCAGCCGGTACAACAGCACCGCGTCATAGCGCGGAAAGTAGGCCGCATCGTCCTCCAGCACGCGCAGGCCGAGTTCGGCGATCTTGGCGTCGGTGGAATAGATGTCCGTCACCGCGATGCGGCCGCTCGCCAGCGCCTCGTAGGCAATCCCATGGTCGATGCCCACCGGCCGCTGCGGCAGCCGGTAGCGCGCCGCCAGGCCGGGCCAGCCGTCCGCGCGGCCGATGAACTCATGCGACAAACCCAGCACGAGCTCGGGACGTGCACGCAGGTCGCTGATGCGCTGCAGCCCCAGGCGCTGCGCGAGGTCGGCCTTGAGCGCCAGCGCATAACCGTTCACAAAACCCAGCGGCACCGCCACGCCCAGGCCCAGCGCCGCCAGCTCGCGCTGCATCGTCGCCATGTCGGTGGGCTTGGCGTGTTTCAGGATCTCGGCGTCAAGGGTGCCCAGGTACTCCGGGTACACGTCGATGGCGCCGGCCTTCAACGCCTCGAACACCACCGCGGTATTGCCGAGGCCCTGGCGGTGCTCGGCAACGGTGCCTTGCGCCTGCGCCGTCTGCTTGACGATCTCACCCAGGATGTAGGACTCGGTGAAGCGCTTGGAGCCCACCACCAGGCGGCCTTCGTCGGCGCCCGCCGTGCCGACCCACCCGATCGCGAGCACGCAAGCGAACGCATGAACGAGCACGGACCGAATGGCAACAGGCATGGCGCATTCTGGCCCGAGCTGCGCGCACTTCGCCAGCTCGGTCACTCAGTCACCCGGTCACCCAATGAATCAGTCGCCAGAGCACTCAGCGCATCGTTCCAGCGCGGATCCGGCTTTGCCGGGCCGCCAGCGGCGCCCCCTTGAGGGGGAGAGGGCGCCCGAGGGGGCAGCGCCGCAGGCGCTCCGGGGTGGGCCCTCCATCTCCGGGGGTGGGCCATTCAATATGCGTCGACCTTGCCCGTCACCGGCAGCACGATGCCGGTGATGTAGCCCGAGCACACCGGCGCGGCGAGGAACACATACGCCGGCGACAGCTCTTCGGGCTGGGCCGCGCGCTTCATGTCCGTGTCCGCACCGAACTGCGCCACCTTGTCCGCCGGCTGGTCGGCCGGGTTCAGCGGTGTCCACACCGGGCCGGGTGCCACCGCGTTGACGCGGATGCCTTTGTCGATCACGTTCTGCGCCAGCGACTTGGTGAACGCGTGGATCGCGCCCTTGGTGGTGGAATAGTCCAGCAGCTTGGGGCTGCCGCGCAGGCCCACCACAGAGCCGGTGTTGATGATGGAGGCGCCTTGCTTCAGGTGCGGCAGCGCGGCCTTGGCCATGTGGAAGTAGCCGTAGATGTTGGTGCGCATCGTTTCGTCGAAGCGCTCTTCGGTCAGGTCTTCCAGCGACTCGGCATGCTCCTGGAACGCGGCGTTGTTCACCAGGATGTCGAGCTTGCCAAACTGCTGCACCGTCTGCTCCACCGCCTGCTTGCAGAAGGCCGGGTCCTTCACGTCGCCGGGGATCAGCAGGCAGCGGGTGCCCTCGGCCTCGATGCAGCGCTGCGTCTCTTCGGCATCGGGCTGCTCGTCGGGCAGGTAGACCAATGCGACGTCCGCGCCCTCGCGCGCATACAGCACCGCCACCGCGCGGCCGATGCCGGAGTCGCCGCCCGTGATCAGCGCCGCCATGCCGCGCAGCTTGTTGCTGCCTTCGTAGTCGGGCGCCATGAACTGCGGCTTGAGCTGCATCTCGGCCTCGATGCCCGGCTTGGCATGGTGCTCGGCAGGCAGCTTGCCCGGCTGCTCGCGCGCGCCCGCCTGCACCGGCTGCTTCTTCTGCTGCGATTGCTCTTCGCCCTTGGCGGCAGAGTGTTCGCCGTCGCGTGCGTCCTGCTCGCGCTGGATCCGGCGTTGCTTGTCGGCCGTGCCGTCGGCGGACTGGCTGGTCGGTTTGCCCTTGTTGGCCATGGGATCTCCTTCATCAACTGCTGGGGGTCAACCCCTGCAGGGCAGCAGTCGACGTGCCCAGGCCCGTGTGGCCCACATCGGCGAAACAAAGGTTTCAGATCGGCGGCGGCAGCGCCTTCAGGCCCAGCCAGGCCACGCCGATCACCGCGTTCACCGGCACGCTGATCGCACCGGGCACGTAGAACAGCACCGACAGCACCGGCGAATTGAGCACCCATTCCACCAGCGCACCCAGGCCGTAGAGGATGGCGCCGCACCACAGCCAGCGCCGCATGTAGGTGAGCAGCCAGTGCGCCTGCGCCTGGTTGTGGCGCCACGCGGCTGCCCGCTCCAGCAGGTTGCCGCGGCTCACGTCGCGAAACAGCCAGCTGAAGAAGAAATAGCGATACAAAAGGGTGCGGAATGCGAGCGAATGCACGGACCGTTCTTCCTGCGCAGAAGCTTCCTCTGAACAGCGCGGCCCGTCACCAGGCCACTGCAAGCTGAGCAAGGCAAACCGTGTGCGAGGCGGCCTGCCAGGTGCTCAGGTGTCGCGCAGGCGGGCGCGCGCCTCGGCCGCCGTCTCGTACACGTGCGGCGCCACGCCACGCGCGGCCAGCGCCGGGCCCAGCTTGGCGCGCAGGAAGCCGCCGGTGCTGTAGCGGGTGACGTTCAGGTAATAGCGGTCGCACAGCTCGCGCACCATGGCGGCCCACAGGTCCTGCACCTCCGGGTCCAGGTGGAAGTGGTCGTAGTTCACCACCGCAAACACCTTGTGGCCCAGCGGCCGCAGCCTGCGTTCCACCTCGTGCCGCACGGCCTGCACGTCGTCGGGCGTGCGGATGGCCAGGCGCTCGAAGTTGATGAACAGTGTGCGCTGCTCGGCGTTGTAGGCCAGGCGTTCGGGCAAGGGCCGCATCAGCAGGCGCGCACGCAGGCCCATCGGCCCTTCGGCAAACAACTGCGTGTCCATCAGCGCCGGCGCTCGCTCGATCACCGGAGTGAAGCCCATCTGCGCCAGGATGTCGCGCTCCAGGTCCACGCCGGGTGCGATTTCCACCAGCGCCAGCCCGCGTTCATGCAGGCGGAACACGCAGCGCTCGGTGACGTACAGCACCTTCTGCCCGCGCTTGAAGGCCTCGCGCCCGCTGAAGGTGCGATGTTCCACCTGCGGCACGAACTTCTGTCCGCCTGCGCCTTCGCCCATCGTGCAGAAGGTGCCCACGAACACCACCTCCTTGGCGTTCTGGCTGATGTTGATGAAGCCGCCCGCGCCCGCCAGGCGCGAGCCGAACTTGCTCACGTTCACGTTGCCTTCGGCATCCGCCTGGGCCAGGCCGAGGAACGCGATGTCCAGGCCACCACCGTCGTAGAAGTCGAACTGATAGGGCTGGTCGATGATGGCCTGCGGGTTCACCGCCGCGCCGAAGTTCAGGCCACCGGCCGGTATGCCGCCAATGACACCCGGCTCCGCGGTGAGCGTGATCAGGTCGATCACCCGCTCCTCGGCGGCCACCGCGGCCACACCTTCGGGCATGCCGATGCCCAGGTTCACCACGCTGTTGGGCTTGAGCTCCAGCGCGGCACGGCGCGCGATCGTCTTGCGCGCGCCCGGTGCCATCGGCGCCACCTCGGCCAGCGGCGCACGCAGCTCGCCGGCGAAGGCGGCGCTGTAGTCGGTGGCAAAGGTCTGCGGGTGGTACTCGGGCTTCTCGGCCACCACCACGCAGTCCACCAGCACGCCGGGGATCTTGACCTCGCGCGGCTTGAGCGAGCCGCGTTCTGCCAGCCGCTCCACCTGCACGATCACGATGCCGCCGCTGTTGCGCGCGGCCATGGCGATCGCCAGCGCCTCCAGCGTGAGCGCCTCGCGCTCCATGGTGATGTTGCCGTCGGCATCCGCCGTGGTGCCCCGCACCAGCGCCACGTCGATCGGGAAGGCCTTGTAGAAGAGGTAGGGCTCGCCGTCCAGCTCCATCAGGCGCACCGGTGAGGTGGTGGTGCGCGCGTTCACCCGGCCACCGCCAAAGCGCGGGTCCACGAAGGTGCCCAGGCCCACGCGCGACAGATGGCCCGGCTTGCCGGCCGCGATGTCGCGGAACAGGTGGCTGATCACGCCCTGCGGCAAGTTCCACGCTTCGATCTCGCCGGCCACCGCCAGCTTCTGCAGCGCCGGTACCAGGCCCCAATGGCCGCCGATCACGCGCGCCACCAGCCCCGCATGGCCCAGGTGGTTCAGGCCCCGGCCCTTGCCGTCGCCCTGACCGGCGGCATACACCAGCGTCAGGCCGGTGGGCGCGGCGGTGGCGAGAAAGCGCTGCTCCAGCGCCACGGCCAGGTTTTCCGCAAAGCCGATGCCCACGAAGCCGCCGGTGGCCAGCGTGTCGCCATCGGCGATGAGCTGCACCGCGTCGGCGGCGCTCACCACCTTGCCTTTGTCGCCGCCGGTCACGCCGGCCAGCCGAGAATGGACGCTGTTGTGTTGCACGATGTGGCCTCCTCGGAACCATATTCGGGGAAGCGCCTCTTTTGATCTTGCGGGCAAACCCCACATGCACGGCAGGTCAGGCCGGTGGATTGCCTGAAAACGCCTGAACCCCAGGCAGGAGTCCAAGTGATGAGACAGTTATTGGTCGGTGTGTTGATCGCGGTGCTGGGCGCCAGCATGCTTGCGCCGGCGGCCGACGCGCGGCGGCTGGGCGGTGGCACCACCTCCGGCATGAAGCGCACGCTGCCGCCGCCCCGCACGCCGCAGCAGACCACCCCGCCGCAGCAGCAGGCGCAGCCCGGGCAGCAGGCCGCCGCACCGGCTGCCGCGCCCGGCGTGGCCGGTGCCGCCGCCGCAGCGCCCCGGCGCTCCTGGATGGGCCCGATCGCCGGCATCGCTGCCGGCCTGGGCCTGGCAGCGCTGTTCAGCCACTTCGGCATGGGCGCGGGCCTGGCCAACATGGTCACCATCCTGTTGATCGCGGCGCTGGCGTTCGTGGCCATCCGCTTCCTGCTGCGGCGCTTCCTGCCAGGGCGTCAGCTCGCCGGTGCCGCACCCGGCCTGCAGCGCGCGGGGGTGGAACCACGCATGGTGGAGCCCACGCCGCGCAGCTTCGACAGCCCCGCTTTCGGCGGCGCGCGTGAAGTGCCGCCGCCCGCCAACAGCGTGTCCTTGCCGCCCAACTTCGACGTGGCCGGCTTCGAGCGCGCCGCAAAGTTGATCTTCATTCGCATGCAGGCGGCCAACGATGCGGCCGACCTGGACGACCTGCGCCGCTTCACCACACCGGAAATGTTTGCCGCTGCCCGGCTGGACCTGCAGGATCGCCAGGGCCGCACGCAGAAGACCGACGTGGTGCAGCTCAACGCCGAGGTGATGGACCTGGCGCGCGAGGACGGCCGGGACGTCGTCAGCGTGCGCTACCACGGCCTGATCCGCGAAGACGAAGGCGGCACGGCCCAGTCCTTCGACGAGGTGTGGCACCTGGTGCGCCCGGCCGATGGCAGCGCCGACTGGGCCCTGGCGGGAATCGCGCAGCACGCCTGAGGCCGCCGCCATGCTGCTGGCCTGCCCCGCCTGCCTCACCACCAACCGGGTCCCGCAGGAGCGGCTGCTCGAAGAGCCGGTGTGCGGCCGCTGCGGCGTGGCGCTGATGCCCGCGCAGCCGGTGACCCTCACCGACGCCAGCCTGGCGCGTTACCTCGCCGGCACCGAGCTGCCGGTGGTGGTGGACTTCTGGGCGGCCTGGTGCGGCCCCTGCAAGACCATGGCGCCGCACTTCGCCAGCGCCGCCGGCCAGATGCCGGAGGTGCGCTTCGCCAAGGTGGACACCGATGCCTCGCCGCAGGCCAGCGCGCGCTACGGCATCCGCAGCATCCCCACGCTGATCCTGTTTCGCCAGGCTCAGGAGGTGGCGCGAGTGTCCGGTGCCCTGCCCGCCGGTGAGCTGATGAGCTGGCTGCGGCGCCAGGTGGGTGCCAGCGCCTCGCACTCCGGGCAGAGCAGCCGGTAGGGCTTGCGCAGCAGCTCGTCAGGTTCCAGGTCGCGCTCGCAGTCGGCGCACACCCCGTAGCGCCCCGCCTGCACCGCGTCCAGCGCCTGGAACACCTGGTGCAGCAGGCCGGCCGCCGCATCGCGCGTGCGGCCCGCCTCAGTGCCAGCGCCTTGCAGCTGCTGCTGCAGGCTGGATGCTGTATCCCACAACCGGCCCTGCAACAGGGCCAACATCATGGTGTTCATCCGAACCTCCTGATGGGGGAGCCGCTGGAGGCACCGTGGCCGGGTGCGCAGCGGCAGGGGATGTCCATCGTGCGCTTCCCCGGACACTTCGGCATGCGGGACAACCCGGCACTCCAAAGGGGGAGCCGATGCGGCGATGATGGCGGGATGACGACGCCCTTCCTCAATCTCTACAGCCACGGCTTCGCCCGCATGGCGGTGGCCGTGCCGCGCTGCCGGGTGGCCGATCCGGTGTTCAACGCCGAGCAAACGATTGCCCTGTTGCTTGACGCTGCGCAGCAAGGCGCCGCGCTGGTGGCGTTTCCGGAGCTCGGCCTGTCGGCCTACACCTGCGACGACCTGTTCCACCAGCGTGCCCTGCTGGACGGCTGCGAGGCGGCGCTGGCCCGCGTGGCCGAGGCCAGCGCGCAGTGCGACACCGTGGCCATCGTCGGCCTGCCGCTGCGGGTGGACCATTCGCTCTTCAACTGCGCGGCCGTGGTGCATCGCGGCCGGGTGCTGGGCATCGTGCCCAAGACCTATCTGCCCAACTACGGCGAGTTCTACGAGGCGCGCCAGTTCAACGCCGGCGACACCGCGCTGTCCAAGGAGATCCGCCTCAACGGGCAGATCATTCCCTTCGGCACCGACCTGCTGTTCGAAAGCAGCACGCTGGCCAACTTCAAGTTCCATGTCGAGATCTGCGAGGACGTGTGGGTGCCCATCCCGCCCTCCTCCTTCGCCGCGATGGCAGGCGCCACCGTGCTGGTGAACCTGTCGGCCTCCAACATCACGGTGGGCAAGTCGGAATACCGGCGCCGGCTGGTCAGCCTGCAGTCCGCACGCTGCATCGCGGCCTACCTGTACTCGTCGGCCGGGCTGGGGGAGTCCACCACCGACATGGCCTGGGACGGCCAGGCGCTGATCTGCGAGAACGGCGACCTGGTGGTCGAGTCCGAGCGCTTCGTGGACGGCTCGCACCTGATCACCGGGGACGTGGACCTGGAGCGCATGGTGCGCGAGCGCATGCGCCAGACCAGCTTCGGCCAGTCGGCCGCCCACCACAAGGCCGAGCTGCAGCGCTTTCGCACGGTGAGCTTTGAACACGCGGTGCCCGGCGGCGCGCTCGCGCTGCGGCGCCACCTCGAACAGTTCCCGTACGTGCCATCGGACCCGGCGCTGCGCGACGAGCGCTGCAACGAGGTCTTCAACATCCAGGTGCAGGCGCTGCTGCAGCGCCTGGCCGCCACCGGCATCCAGAAGCTGGTCATCGGTGTGTCCGGCGGGCTGGATTCCACCCACGCGCTGCTGGTGTGCGCCAAGGCGATGGACCGTCTGGGCCTGCCACGCAGCAACATCCTCGGCTTCACCATGCCGGGCTTTGCCACCAGCTCGCGCACGCTGGACCAGGCCTTGCGACTGATGGCCGCCATCGGCTGCTCGGCGCAGCAGGTCGACATCCGTCCCAGCTGCGAGCAGATGCTCAAGGACCTGGGCCACCCGTTCGCCGAGGGCAAGCCGCAGTACGACATCACCTTCGAGAACGTGCAGGCCGGCGAGCGCACCAGCCACCTGTTCCGCCTGGCCAACTTCCACAACGGCATCGTGGTGGGCACCGGCGATCTCTCCGAGCTTGCGCTCGGCTGGTGCACCTATGGCGTGGGCGACCACATGTCGCACTACAACGTGAACGCCAGCGTGCCCAAGACGCTGATCAAGCACCTGGTGCGCTGGGTGGCGGACAGCCGCCAAGTGGGCGCGCAGGGCAGCCAGGTGCTGATCGACATCCTCGACACCGAAGTGAGCCCCGAGCTGGTGCCGGGCGACGAAGCGGACCAGCCCGGCCAGAGCACCGAGGCCTCGGTGGGCCCCTACGAGCTGCAGGACTTCCACCTCTACTACACGCTGCGTTTCGGCTTCGCGCCGTCCAAGGTGGCCTTCCTCGCGCACCATGCATGGGGCGAGCGCTATCCGCTGGCGGAGATCAAGCGCCACCTGAAGAACTTCCTCTGGCGCTTCTTCAAGACCAGCCAGTTCAAGCGCAGCTGCGTGCCCAATTCGCCCAAGGTGGGCTCCGGCGGCTCGCTGTCGCCGCGCGGCGACTGGCGCGCGCCCAGCGATTCGGAAGCCGCCGTGTGGCTGGCGGACCTGGAGCGTGTGCCCGAGGCCTGACCACAAAGCACCCACCGTGTCGGCGCTTGCTGACAGGGCACGGGTGTTGCCCTGAAGGGGCAGACGCCGCGGCGCTCCAGCCGCAGCCCGGAGCGCCATGTCTGCCCTTCCTCCTGAGCCCGATTCCCCGAGCCGGCCCGCCGATGCCTGGCGCGCCTGGCTGTCCTCCTGGCGCGGCCGCGACGCCCTCTGGTACGTGGGCGCGCTCTTGCTCGCGCTGCTGGTCGGCGGCGTGCTCTACATCGCCGCGCTGGTGCCCCTGACACCTGGCATCGAGGACCTGAAGCAGGTGCAGACCGTCAAGCCCAGCGTGCTGCTGTCGGCCGACGGCAAGACACTCGCCACCTTCCGCCGCACGCAGCAGGAGCCGGTGAAGCTGGAGCAGGTGTCCCCGCATGTGGTGCAGGCCCTGCTGGCCACCGAGGACCGGCGCTTCTACGACCACCATGGCCTGGACATCCGCCGCACCTTCAGCGCGATGTTCCACACGCTCAAGGGCGACACCCAGGGCGGCTCCACCATCACCCAGCAGCTGGCACGCAACCTGTTCCCCGAGGACATCGGCCGCTCGCGCAACCTGCACCGCAAGTTCAAGGAGATGGTGACCGCGCTGCGCATCGAGCGCGTGTACACCAAGCAGCAGATCCTGGAGCACTACCTCAACAGCGCGCCCTTCCTCTACAACGCGGTGGGCATCGAGATGGCCGCGCGCACCTACTTCGACAAGTCCGCCAAGGCGCTGGACGCCGCCGAAGCCGCCACGCTGGTGGGCATGCTCAAGGGCACGCACTACTACAACCCGGTGCTGTTTCCCGAGCGGGCGCAGAAGCGTCGCAACCTGGTGCTGCAGCAACGGGTGAAGGCCGGTTCGCTCACCGAGGCGCAGTACGCGCAGCTGAAGGACGAGCCGCTGCATGTGACCCTGAAGCGCCAGGAAGAAGACCTGGGCGAAGCGCCCCACTTTGCGGCCTACGCGCGGCGCTGGCTGCTGGAATGGGCCGAGGCGCACGACGTGGACCTGTACAGCGATGGCCTGGTGATCGAGACCACGCTGGATTCGCGCCTGCAGAAGGCGGCCACCCAGGCGGTGGAGCGCCAGGCCAAGCTGCTGCAGCAGGTGGCGGACGTGGAATGGGGCGCGGCCGGCATCCCCACATCGACCTCGCCCGAGGCCTATGCCGGCATGGGCAAGAAGACCGAGCCCTTCCGCCACTTCTTCAGCAAGCGCCCCGACCTGCTGATGGCCTTCCTGCGCGAGTCGCCCGAATACAAGAAGGCGCGCCAGGCTGGCGCCACCGACGCGGCCGCCTTGCAGTCGCTCAAGGCCAACCCCGCGGTGCTGACCCGGCTGCGCCAGGACAAGACGCGCCTGGAGGCCGGCTTCATGGCCATGGACCCGACCAATGGCGAGATCAAGGCCTGGGTCGGCAGCCGCGATTTCGAACATGGGCAGTTCGACCATGTGGCCCAGGCCATGCGCCAACCGGGCTCCACCTTCAAGCCCATCGTCTACGGCGCGGCGCTGGAAGCCGGCGTCGGCCCGGAGCGGGCCTACATCGATGCGCCGGTGGAGGTGCGGCTGGACGCGCGCACCGTGTGGCGGCCCACCGACATGCATGGCTCCACCGGGGCGATGATGACCTTGCGCGACGGCCTGGTGTATTCCAAGAACACCATCACCGCGCAGGTGAGCCAGGAGGTGGGTGTGCCACGCATCGTGAGCCTGGCGCGCGCCATGGGCGTGGACCAGAGCAAGCTGGACCCGGTGCCCTCGATTGCCCTGGGCACCAGCCCGGTGACCCTGTTGGAGATGGTGAACGCCTATTGCACGATCGCAGCGCAAGGCGCGCGCCACAAGCCGGTGTTCGTGCGCCGCATCACCGGCCGCGGCGGCGAGGTGCTGGCCGAGTTCGGTTCGGAGACCGCGCGGGCGATGTCGCCCGACACCGCCGTGGACCTGATCGACATGATGCGCGGCGTGGTCAACCAGGGCACCGGCACCATGGTGAAGACCCGGTTCGGCCTGGTGGCCGACATCGCGGGCAAGACCGGCACCACCCAGAACAACACCGACGGCTGGTTCATCCTGATGCATCCCAACCTGGTGGCCGGCGCCTGGGTGGGCTTCGACGACCAGCGTGTCACCATGCGCAGCGACTACTGGGGCCAGGGCGGCCACAACGCGGTGCTGCTGGTGGGTGACTTCTTCCGCGACGCGCTCAAGGGCAAGCTGCTGGACGCCAAGGCCAGCTTCCCGCCGCCGCGGCGCCCGCCGGTGGTGACCACCTATGTGCCGCCAGCGGATGTGGAAGACAGCTACGGCGCCATCGACGACGTGGTGCCCGGCTCACCGGCACCGGCCGTGACGGTGGGCATGCCGGTGGAGCGCAGCACCAGCTCGGCCGGCGTGGTGGTGATCGGTGACGGCCCCGGTGTGGAGGCGATGCGTCGCAGCAGCGGCCCGCCCAAGAGCGCGGAGGAATTGGATCGCTTGTTCGGCCGCGGCAATGGGGCCTCCGGCGGCGCCGTGTCCACCAGCGGCACCGAGGCCAGCCAGCCGGCACCCACGGTGGAGCCGGCTTCCAGCAGTGATGGCGGCAACCCGCCGTCGAACTGAACATCGCGGTGAACACGGCATGTCACGCGGGCCGGCGCCGATTGCGGTGCACTGCGCTTGCCGTTAACGTGCTGCCAAGCACTTCGCCTGGACCTGCGTGATGCCCACCAGCGCCCCTTTCGACCTTGCCACCTTGCTGCGCGGCCTGGACCGCAGCGATCTGGGCATTGCGCTGTACGACCCCCAAGGCGAGCGCCAGTACGCCAACCGGGCTTTCCAGGCGCGGCACCCCGGCGCGCCGCCGGCCCAGGACGCGTCGCTGCACGAAACCCACTTCGATGGCTGGCGCCTGGTGGTCGACACCACGCCACCCGCCGCCACCGCGCAGGCCACACCCGCGCCGGCGCCGGCCGATGAGCCGGTGCTGCGCCGCGCCGCCGATGCGGTGGCCGAGGCGCGCGCACGCCATCGCCCCTTCACGCTGTCGCTGGTGATGCTGGATGAGGCGGCCGACCTTCCCACGCTGCACCGTTTTGCGCGCCACTGCCAGGGGCACCTGCGGCCAGGCGACCACCTGGCCCTGCGGCCGCAAGGTGAGCTCCTGCTGCTGCTGCCGGGCGCCGGCGCCCACATGGCCGCCAGCGTGATCCAGCGCCTGCGCTACTCGCTGCGCCTGCAGCCGGCGGCCGGCGGCCATGCGGACCCCCACACCACCTTCTGCGCCGGGCTGGCCGAACTGTCCGACGGCGAAGACGTGGACGCCCTGCTGCAGCGCGCCCGCCAGGCGCTGGCCACCGCCCGCCGCAAGGGCCGCAACAGCTCCGCGCTGGCACCACCCCCCTGAATCGCAACCGGCAAGGGAATGGGGCTTGCCTGACCCGGTTGACCCGCCAAAGCAGTACCGCCCCCGCCCCATGGATTGCAGTCTCCTGATCGGCCACCAGCTCGAGGCACTTCACCGGCTGACCCAGGCGTTGCAGGACGCCGAGGGCGATGCACTCGACCAGCAGGCCTGGCGCGAACTGCGCGACCGCGCCGCGGCCCATTTCCACATGCGCGAGCAAATCGTGCTGCCAGCTTTGCAGCGGCGCGGCTGGAAGGGCCTGAACAGCGAGGCCCTGGCCGCCCACATGGAGCTCAAGCGGGCGCTGGCCGCGCTGTGCATCTGCTCACCCGGGGAGCCGGATTTCGACCGCGTGCTGGCCGGCTTTGCCGACCGGCTGGCGCAGCAGCGCCTGGCCGATGAGCTGTGGACCGTGCCCACCCTGCGTCGCCTGATGAGCGCCGAGGAACGCCGCCTGATGTGCGAGGAGATCGAGCAGCTGCAGGACACCATGGTCCCGCCGCAAGAGCACTACCTCTGGTCAGCCGCCCGTGGCGACGGTGGCCCCGGCACCACGGTGGTGGAGGACGCCTCCCTGGTGCTGCGCTCGCTGGGCGATCCCGCCGCAGAGGCGGCGGTCGGCTGAGGCGGCGCCGCCGTGCCGGCTGGCTGGCTGATCACCGCCCCGTAACGCATTCGGCCATCAGCCGCAGCAGCGCCTGGGGGTCCAGCGGCTTGACCAGGTGCGCATCGAAGCCGGCACGCTCGCTGCGGGCGCGGTCCGCGGGCTGGCCGTAACCCGTGACCGCGACCAGCTGGCAGGGCGCGCCCTGCAGGCGGCCGCGCAGCTGGATGGCCAGCTCATAACCGTCCATCACCGGCAGGCCGATGTCCAGCAGCGCCACGTCGGGGGTGAAACCGTCCAGGGCCTCCAGTGCGGCAGCCGGGTCGTTCACCACCTTGACCCTGTGGCCCTCGGCGGCGAGCAGCTGGCCCAGCAGCTCGGCAGCGTCCAGGTTGTCGTCCACCACCAGCACCCGCGCGCCACCCGCCTCGGCCCCGGCATGGGCAGCGTGCAGTGCTTGCGTCGCCCCCCGCGCCGTGCCGCGGCGCTCCAGCGGCAGGCGCACGGTGAAGCAGCTGCCCCGGCCAGGGCCTTCGCTGTGGGCGTGCACCTCGCCGCCATGCATTTCCACCAGCGACTTCACCAGCGCCAGGCCCAGGCCCAGGCCGCCTTCCTTGCGCTCGATGCCGCGGCGGCCCTGGAAGAACATGTCGAACAGCTGGGGCAGCATCTCGGGCGAGATGCCGATGCCGTTGTCCTGCACCGTGACCACCACCCGCTCGCCCTCGCGGCGCGCCTGCAGGTGCACGTCGCCGGCCTCCGGCGTGTAGCGGGCGGCATTGGTCAGCAGGTTGGACACCACCTGCGCCAGCCGCACCGGATCGCCGTCGCAGCGCAGGCCGTCGGGCGGCACGTCCATCGTGAAGCGTTGGCGGCGCTGCTCCAGCAGCGGGCTGGCCATCTCCACCGCCTTCATCAGCACCTCGGCCATCTCCACCGGCTGGCGCCGCAGCTCCACCTTGCCGGTGGTGATGCGCGACACGTCCAGCAGGTCGTCCACCAGGCGCGTGAGGTGGTCCACCTGGCGTTCGATGATCGCCTGCTCGCGCGTGGTGGTGCTGTCGCCGCGCATCTTCATCAGCTGCAGCGCGGTGACGATGGGCGACAGCGGGTTGCGCAACTCATGCCCCAGCATCGCGAGGAACTCGTCCTTGGCGCGGCTGGCGGCCTCCAGCTCGCGCAGCAGCTGCTCGCGCTCCTGCGCGGCACGCAACTGCGCCGTCACGTCGCGGGTGAAGCAGCGGGTGTAGCGCAGCTCGTCACCATCGAAACACGCGTTCGAGTGGATGCAGACATGGCGGATGGAGCCGTCCTTGCAGCGCAGCTGCGCCGGCTCGTCCAGCAGGGTCTCGCCCGACCGCAGGCGCTGCAGGATGCGCTGTATGCCGGGGGTGTCGGCGTGGAACTCGCTGATGTGATGGCCGATGTATTCCTCCGGCGCGTAGCCCAGCAGGTCCAGCTCGGCCCGGTTGGCCCACAGGATGGTGCCGTCCGGCCCCACCCGGTGCAGGCACTCGACCGCGTTCTCCAGAAAGTCCATCAGCTCGTTCTCGCGCTGGCGCAAGGTGGCTTCGGCCTGGCGCCGGCGGGCCACTTCGGCCTCCAGCGCCGCGCAGCGCTGCTGCAGCGTGGCCAGGGCCAGCGGTGCGCCGCTGCCGCTGATGATGCCGGGCAGGGTTTCCACCGGCCGCACATGGCGATGGGTGGCGCACACGGCGCGGAAGCTGGCCGCATGCTCCTCGCTCGCAAACAGCTGCATCGGATAGGCGCAGAAGAGCGAAAAGCGATGCAGCTCGCCCAGCTGGTTCCACATCTCCTCGAGCCGCACCGCCGCGTCGTACCGGCCGTCAGCGCACAGCAGCGCCACCATTTCGCCGAAGGCGCGCACCTCGCGCGAGCCGGCAGCGGCGGCCGCCACCACGCTGCCCACCACCTCGCCGAACAGGCGCGCGTCGGGCATGCCGTCCACGATGAAACGGTCCAGCGTCTCGCGCGCGTCCAGCATGGTCAATTCACCGCCATGCCAGCCGGGCTGGCCCTTGGGGCGGCCGATGCCGCTCAGGCGCTTGTGCAGCTGGGCCCGGTGCTGCGGCGTGGCAATCACGATGGCCGCATCACCCGCACGCAGCGCGACGTCCAGGAAATCGGCCACTTCAGCAACGAGGAAGGAATCCTTGTCGTAGAAACGGACGAGGTGGTCGCCAGTGGGCTGGAGGGCGGCGTATGCGCCCTCGGCAGGGTTCAGCAAGGAAATCTCCGGTTGCAGTTCGAGAAGGCAAGCGGCATGCCGCACTGGCGCCGTTCTTGCTTGTAACCAGGCCGACAAAAGGACTGACCTGAGGCATGACAGACCCTGTATGCACCGTGCTCGTCGCCGATGACGACACGATGAACCGCCTGGTGGCGGTGGAGTCGCTGAAATACCTGGGCGCCCAGGCGACGGCCGTGAACACCGGCGTGGAGGTGCTGGAGGCGATGGCGAAGGAGAACTTCGACCTGCTGCTGCTGGACGTGCACATGCCCGACATGACCGGCATCGAAGCCACCTTGCGCATCCGGGCGCAGGAACGCGCCAGCGGCGCCCGCAGGCTGCCCATCGTGGCCTTGACGGCCAGCGCCACCGCCAAGGACCAGCAGACCTGCCTGGACGCCGGCATGGACGGGGTGCTCACCAAACCCTATCGCATCGAACAGCTGGACCAGGTCCTGAAGGAGTGGTGCGGCAAGCGCTGAGGCCGCGCCCTCGGCGCAGGCCCTTGCCGCGGCAGGCCGGGCGGCCTGCCGCTCAGGCACCGTCGGCCCCACCGGTGCGCTGACCGGCCTTGGCCGCCGCCGCCTTGCCCTTGCGCTCGGCGCGCTCCGTGCCCCGGCGCCACTGGGAAATCATGTCCGCCAGCAGCCGCGGATCGGCAGGTTTGACCAGGTGGCAGTCAAAACCTGCCTCCTCGGCCTGCTGCTTGTCGCCCTTCTGCCCGTAGCCGGTGAGCGCGATCAGCAGGGCCTCGCGGGTGGGCACCATGCCGCGCAGCCGGCGCGCCACCTGGTAGCCGTCCAGCAGGGGCAGGCCGATGTCCAGCACCACCACGTCGGGATGGAAGGTGGCCGCGCTGGTGAGGGCCTGCTGTCCGTCGGCCACGGTCTGCACCACATGGCCTTCGATCTCCAGGTACATGGCCACCGTGTCGGCCGCGTCCAGGTTGTCGTCCACCACCAGCACCCGGCAGGCACCCGCTTGCGCGCCGGCCTGGCTGCTGGTGGTCACCGGTTCGGTGGGCTGCACTTCGCTCAGGCACGGCAGCGTGACCACGAATTCCGAGCCATGGCCCTGGCCCGCGCTGCGCGCGACCACGGTACCGTTGTGCAGCTGCACCAGGCGCTGCACCAGCGTGAGCCCGATGCCCAGGCCGCCCTGGCTGCGGTCCAGCGAGCGCTTGCCCTGCTCGAACAGCTCGAACACATTGGGCAGCAGCTCCGGCTCGATGCCGATGCCGTTGTCGCGCACCGAGATCTGGGCCTGCCCGTCCTCGGCCGTGAGCATCAGCTGGATGCTGCCGCCCTCGGGCGTGTACTTGGCGGCGTTGTTGAGCAGGTTGGACACCACCTGCGACAGCCGCGCGAAGTCACCCCGCAGCCACACCGGCTGCGGCGGCACCTGCACCTGCAGGCGGTGGCCGCGTGCATCAAGCAGCGGCCGCGCGGTTTCCACGCTGTGCGAGAGCACCGTCTGCAGGTCCAGCGCCTCCTGCTGCAGCACGATCTTGCCCTGGCTGATGCGGGCCACGTCCAGCAGCTCTTCCACCAGCCGGGTCAGGTGGTTCACCTGCCGGTCGGTGACGTCGGTGGCCCAGATGAGCTTGGCATCGGGCGGGGCCACGCGGCGGATCACCTCCACCGCATTGCGGATGGGCGCCAGCGGATTGCGCAGTTCATGCGACAGCATCGCGAGGAACTCGTCCTTGCGCTGGTTGGACTCGCGCAGGCGCGCTTCGGCCTGGCGCCGCTCGTCGATCTCGACTTCCAGCGTGCGGTACAGGCGGGCATTCTCGAACGCGATGGCCGCGCGCCCGGCCAGCTCTTCCAGCATCGGCCAGTCCCGGGTGTCGCCCTTGCCAGCCACCAGCAGCGCGCCCAGCACCCGGTCACCATGCACCAGCGCAAACACCGCGCCGGCCGGCAGGCGCAGCGGCGCCATGGCGGCCGGGGTGGGTTCCAGCGCGCTGAGCTCCGGCGTCTCGGGCTGGTGCAGGTTGATGCGCACCCGCCCACCCAGCACCTCCTGGAAGGCCTGGCGCGCGGACACGGGCAGCTCGCTGAACGCATGCTCCACCGTGGCGGGCCTGCCGGTGCCGCTGGAGCGGCACACCAGGGCCTGGAGCGGCGTGTCGCCCGCTTCGGCCAGCACCAGCACTGCGCTTTCGGCCACCTCGGGCACCACCAGCTCCAGCAGCTGGCGCCGCGCCACCTCCACCTCCAGCGAGCCGCTGAGCACCCGGCTCACATGCGACAGGAAGTTGGAGCGCCGGGTGTTCTCTTCCGCCGCCCGCCGCGCCGCTTCGGACGCGGCCAGGGCCACCCGGTGCTCGGCCTGCCGGCGCACGCGCCGCTGCATGATGTGCAGGTCGACGAACACCTTGACCTTGCTGCGCAGCACCTCCGGCACCACCGGCGACAGGATGTAGTCCACCGCGCCCAGCGAGTAGCCGCGGTGGGTCTGCATCTCGTCCGCATAGGCGGTGATGAAGATGATGGGCGTGTGGGCCGAGCGTTTGTACTGCCGGATCAGGCTCGCGGTTTCGAAACCGTCGATGTCCGGCATGTTCACGTCGAGCAGGATCACCGCGAACTCGCGGTGCAGCACCTCGCGCAGCGCCTCGGCCCCCGAGCGCACGAACACCAGGTTCTGCCCCAGGTCCTCCAGCAGGGTGCCGAAGACCAGCAGCTTCTCCGGCAGGTCGTCGACGATCAGGATGCTCGACTTGTCGTCGGGCTCTCCTTCCGCCAACGGCTGCAGCGGCTGCAAGGGCATCGGCACTGTCGTCATCGGGTTCACCGGCAGAGCCAGCCTCGCAGCACCGCCAAGAGGTTGCTCGGGTCCACCGGCTTGGACAGGTAGTCCCAGGCCCCGGCCTCGATGCACTTCTGGCGGTCGCCCTTCATCGCCTTGGCGGTTACTGCCACCATCGGCAGCTCCTTGCCGCGCGGCAGCTTGCGGATCTCACCCATGGTGGTCAAGCCGTCCATCTCCGGCATCATGATGTCCATCAGCACGATGTCGATCGTGGGGTCGCTCTCCACCAGGCGGATCGCCTCGCGGCCGTTGTCGGCGGAGACGATCACCATGCCCTGGTCGTCCAGCACCGTGGCCAAGGCAAAGATGTTGCGCATGTCGTCGTCGACGATCAGCGCCTTCTTGCCCTCGAGCGTGCGGTGGCCGCCATGCACCGCCTCCACTGCCTGGCGCTCCGCCTCGGACATCGAGGCCGGATTGCGGTGCAGGAAGAACGCGGTGTCGTCCAGCAGCGTGTTCATCGAGCGTGCCTCGCGCAGCGCAAAGCCGCCGGTCTGGCGCGACCACGCGGTGCCGTCCACCTGGCCGTCGTTGTAGAGCACCACCGGCAGCTGCTGGGCCCCGCCGCGCTGCTCGATCGCGTCCAGCACGTCCTCCGGGCCCACGCCGGAGATGGTGCCGTCGACCACCAGGCAGTCGGCACCCGGCAGCGCCTTGCGGGCCTCGTCGCCGGAGTTCACCACCCAGGCCTCGACGTCGTTTTCCAGGCTGCCGAGCAGCTCGCGCCGCGCCGGGCCGTCGGGCATGGCCACCAGCAGCTTGCGCACCGGCCGGTCCACATACTGGTGCAGCCGCGCAAGCGCGTCCACCACCAGGTCCTTGGACTGCAGCGGCTTGGCAAGGAAGCCCACCGCACCGGCCTGCAATGCGCGATCGCGCGAGTCGTCGGTGGACACCACGCACACCGGGATGTGGCGGGTTTCCAGGTCGGTCTTCAGCCGGTCCAGGATGCGCCAGCCCTGCATGTCGGGCAGGTAGATGTCCAGCGTGATGACGGAAGGATGGAACTCCTTGGTCATGGACAGCGCGCCCGCGCCAGTGGTGCTCACCAGGCCCTTGAAGCCCGTCTCGCGGGCCGCCTCCAGCAGCACCTTGGCGAAGCCCAGGTCGTTCTCCACGATCAGCACCACGCGGTCGCCGGTGGTGATCTCGTGTCGGTCGTCGCCCGCCACGTTGAGGAACACACCGTCGTCGGCTTCCTGCGCGTCGGTGCCGTCCATCTGCCGCGCATCCAGGCGCGAACTGCTGGCGCTCTGGGCCGACTTCCAGTGCAGCTCGCCGCGCTGCACCACGTCCAGCGCCGGGGTGTCGGCGCCGGACATCTGGCGCTGGGCGGCCTCCTGCTGGTTGCGTGCATGGCGCTGGTTGCGCGACGGCATGTAGCTGGCCGGCAGGTAGAGCGTGAACGACGAGCCCTTGCCCGGTGCACTGACCAGGCGGATCTCACCGCCCAGCAGCTTGGACAGCTCGCGGCTGATCGCCAGGCCCAGGCCAGTGCCACCGTACTTGCGGCTGGTGGAGCCGTCGGCCTGCTGGAAGGCCTCGAAGATGATCTGCTGCTTGTCCGGCGAGATGCCGATGCCGGTGTCGGTGACCGTGAACGCGATCACCTGGCTGGCACGGTTCAGGTCCTCGTTGTCGGGCGACCAGCCGCTGGTGGCCTGCGCCACCGCGAAGGTCACGTTGCCCTGGTGGGTGAACTTGAAGGCGTTGGACAGCAGGTTCTTGATGATCTGCTGCAGCCGCTTCGCGTCCGTGACCATGGTCTTGGGCAGCGGGCCGTTGGCGTCGATGATGAAGTCCAGGTGCTTGGACTCGGCGAAGTGGCGGAAGCCGCGTTCGATGGAGCGCATCAGGTCGTCCACCCGCAGCTCGCTCACGTCCACCGCCACCGTGCCGGACTCGATCTTCGACAGGTCGAGGATGTCGTTGATCAGCATCAGCAGGTCGTTGCCCGACGAATGGATCGTCTTGGCGAACTCCACCTGCTTGCCGGAGAGGTTGCCCTCGGGGTTCTTGCAGAGCTGGTCACTCAGGATCAGCAGCGAGTTCAGCGGCGTGCGCAGTTCGTGCGACATGTTGGCCAGGAACTCGCTCTTGTACTTGGACGTCAGCGCGAGCTGCTCGGCTTTTTCTTCCAGCGCCTGGCGGGCCTGCTCCACCTCGCGGTTCTTGCGCTCCACTTCCTCGTTCTGGTGCGCCAGCAGGCGGGCCTTTTCCTGCAGCTCCTCGTTGGTCTGCTGCAGTTCCTGCTGCCGGCTTTGAAGCTCCTGCGCCAGGCTCTGCGACTGGGTCAGCAGGTCCTCGGTTCGGGTGTTGGCCTCGATCGTGTTGATCACGATGCCGATCGATTCGGTCAGCTGGTCCAGGAAGGCCTGGTGCGCCGGGTTGAAACGCTCCAGCGAGGCCAGCTCCATCACACCGCGCACCTGGCCTTCGAACACGATCGGCAGCACCAGCACGTCCATGGCCGCGCTTTCGCTCAGGCCCGAGGCCACGCGGAACGCTGCGCTGGGCACGTTGGTGAGCAGGATCTTCTCCTTGTCCAGCGCGCACTGGCCGACCAGGCCCTGGCCGAGCGCCACCTCCTTGCCGTGGGTGAGCTGGCCACCCGAGGCATAGCTGGCGAACAGCTTCAGGCGCGAGGTGTCCTGGTGCGTGTTCATCACGTAGAACTCGGCCTGCTGTGCGCCCACCACCGGCGCCAGCTCGGACAGGATCATCTGGCCCACCTGCACCAGGTCACGCTGGCCCTGCAGCATGCGGCTGAACTTGGCGAGGTTGGTCTTCAGCCAGTCCTGCTCGGTGTTCTTCTGCGTGGTGTCCTTCAGGTTGCGGATCATCTCGTTGATGGTGTCCTTGAGCGCCGCCACTTCGCCCTGGGCCTCCACCGTGATCGACCGTGTCAGGTCACCCTGCGTCACCGCGGTGGCCACTTCGGCAATCGCTCGCACCTGCGTCGTGAGGTTGGCCGCGAGCTGGTTCACGTTCTCCGTCAGGCCCTTCCAGGTGCCCGAGGCACCCGGCACCTTGGCCTGGCCGCCCAGCTTGCCTTCCACGCCCACCTCGCGTGCCACCGTGGTCACCTGGTCCGCAAACGTCGCCAGCGTGTCGGTCATCGAGTTGATGGTCTCGGCCAGCGCGGCGATCTCGCCCTTGGCCTCCACGGTGAGCTTCTGCTTCAGGTCGCCGTTGGCCACGGCGGTCACCACCTTGGCGATGCCTCGCACCTGGCCGGTCAGGTTGCCGGCCATGAAGTTCACGTTGTCGGTCAGGTCCTTCCAGGTACCCGACACGCCCTTCACCTGGGCCTGGCCGCCCAGGCGGCCTTCGGTGCCCACCTCGCGCGCCACGCGGGTCACTTCCGCCGCGAACGACGAGAGCTGGTCCACCATGGTGTTGATCACGTCCTTGATCTGCAGGATCTCGCCCCGCACGTCCACCGTGATCTTCTGCGTCAAGTCACCGCCGGCGATGGCGGCCGACACCTTGGACACGTCGCGCAGCTGCACCGTGAGGTTGGACGCCATGGAGTTCACCGACTCGGTCAAGTCCTTCCAGGTGCCTGCCACGCCCTGCACGTCGGCCTGGCCGCCCAGCTTGCCTTCGGTACCCACTTCCCGCGCCACGCGGGTCACTTCCGCCGCGAAGCTACGCAGCTGGTCCACCATGGTGTTGATGGTGTTCTTCAGCTCCAGGATCTCGCCCTTCACGTCCACCGTGATCTTCTTGGAGAGGTCACCCGCGGCCACCGCGGTGGTCACTTCCGCGATGTTGCGCACCTGAGAGGTCAGGTTGCCGGCCATGAAGTTCACCGACTCGGTCAGGTCCTTCCACGTACCCGCCACGCCCTGCACGTCGGCCTGGCCGCCCAGCTTGCCTTCGGTACCCACCTCGCGTGCCACGCGGGTCACTTCCGCGGCGAAGGATCGCAGCTGGTCCACCATGGTGTTCACGGTGTTCTTCAGCTCCAGGATCTCGCCCTTCACGTCCACCGTGATCTTCTTGGAGAGGTCACCGGCGGCCACCGCCTTGGTCACGTCCGCGATGTTGCGCACCTGAGAGGTCAGGTTGCCGGCCATGGAGTTCACCGAGTCGGTCAGGTCCTTCCAGGTACCCGCCACACCCTGCACGTCCGCCTGGCCACCCAGCTTGCCTTCGGTACCCACTTCCCGCGCCACGCGGGTCACTTCCGCCGCGAACGAGGAGAGCTGGTCCACCATCGTGTTGATGGTGTTCTTCAGCTCCAGGATCTCGCCCTTCACGTCCACGGTGATCTTCTTGGAGAGGTCACCCGCCGCCACCGCCTTCGTCACGTCGGCGATGTTGCGCACCTGGGACGTGAGGTTGCCGGCCATGAAGTTCACCGACTCGGTCAGGTCCTTCCACGTGCCGGCCACGCCCTGCACGTCAGCCTGGCCGCCGAGCTTGCCTTCGGTGCCCACCTCACGCGCCACGCGGGTCACTTCCGCGGCGAAGCTTCGCAGCTGGTCCACCATGGTGTTGATGGTGGCCTTGAGCTCCAGGATCTCGCCCTTCACGTCCACCGTGATCTTCTTGGAGAGGTCACCCGCGGCCACCGCCTTGGTCACGTCGGCGATGTTTCGCACCTGCGACGTCAAGTTACCGGCCATGGAGTTCACCGAGTCGGTCAAGTCCTTCCAGGTGCCAGACACGCCACGCACTTCCGCCTGACCACCCAGCTTGCCTTCCGTACCCACTTCCCGCGCCACGCGGGTCACTTCCGCCGCGAACGACGAGAGCTGGTCCACCATGGTGTTGATCGTGGCCTTGAGCTCCAGGATCTCGCCCTTCACGTCCACCGTGATCTTCTTGGAGAGGTCACCCGCGGCCACCGCCTTCGTCACGTCGGCGATGTTGCGCACCTGGCTGGTCAGGTTGCCGGCCATGGAGTTCACCGAATCGGTCAGGTCCTTCCAGGTGCCCGCCACGCCCTGCACGTCGGCCTGGCCGCCCAGCTTGCCTTCGGTACCCACTTCCCGCGCCACGCGGGTCACTTCCGCGGCGAAGCTTCGCAGCTGGTCCACCATGGTGTTGATGGTGTTCTTCAGCTCCAGGATCTCGCCCTTCACGTCCACCGTGATCTTCTTGGAGAGGTCACCCGCGGCCACCGCGGTGGTCACTTCCGCGATGTTGCGCACCTGAGAGGTCAGGTTGCCGGCCATGAAGTTCACCGACTCGGTCAGGTCCTTCCAGGTGCCGGCCACGCCCTGCACGTCGGCCTGGCCACCCAGCTTGCCTTCGGTACCCACCTCGCGCGCCACACGGGTCACCTCAGCCGCAAACGATCGCAGCTGGTCCACCATGGTGTTCACGGTGTTCTTCAGCTCCTGGATCTCGCCCTTCACGTCCACGGTGATCTTCTTGGACAAGTCACCGGCGGCCACCGCCTTCGTCACGTCGGCGATGTTGCGCACCTGGGACGTCAGGTTGCCGGCCATGGAGTTCACGGAATCGGTCAGGTCCTTCCAGGTGCCCGACACGCCTTCCACCCGCGCCTGGCCGCCCAGGATGCCTTCGGTGCCCACCTCGCGCGCCACCCGCGTCACTTCGGACGCGAAGGACCGCAGCTGGTCCACCATGGTGTTGATGGTGTTCTTGAGCGTGAGGAACTCGCCCTTCACGTCCACGTCGATCTTCTTCGAGAGGTCGCCCTTGGCCACCGCGGTGGTCACGTCGGCGATGTTGCGCACCTGGTCGGTCAGGTTGCCGGCCATGGAGTTCACCGAGTCGGTCAGGTCCTTCCAGGTGCCGGCCACGCCCTTCACCTTGGCCTGGCCGCCCAGCTTGCCTTCGGTGCCCACCTCGCGCGCCACGCGCGTCACTTCGGCAGAGAAGTTGCCCAGCTGCTCCACCATCTTGTTGATGGTCTTCGCGGTGCGCAGGAACTCACCTTCCAGCGGCCGGCCGTCCACCTCCAGCGCCATGCTCTTGGAGAGGTCACCCTGAGCCACCGCACCGATCACGCGGGCCACTTCGGAGGTGGGGTGCACCAGGTCGTCGATCAGCGAGTTGATGCAGTCGATCGACGCGCCCCAGAAGCCGCGGTTGGCGCGCAGCGAGGCGCGCTGCTTGAGCTTGCCTTCCTTGCCCACCACCTGCTGCAGGCGTGAGAGTTCGGCGGCCATTTCGGCGTTCTGCTCTACCACCTCGTTGAACACATCGGCCACCTTGCCGGCCACGCCCTGCCAGTGCAGCGGCAGCCTCACCCCGGCATCGCCATTGCGCAGCGCCGTCAGCGCCGCCAGCAAGGCGTTGAGTTCGTCTCCGGAGGCGATGTTCGGGTCTTCCAGGACTTTCATGCGCGTGTTCCCAATCGAGGTCGTCAAGAGATTGGAGGTGCGATCTCGCACGCGCGCAAGGCGGGCCATCCCGGTCGTGTGGGAACCCTGGCTGCGCCACGGACGTGCGGTGATCTTCCCTCCCAAGGGGGCCAATATGGCAAGTCCCGTGCCACTGCGCCAGGCGCAGCCAAAGGCATCGGCAGCCAACGGCCGACCCAGGCAGACCCGTGCAGGTGGAACCGGTTCCCTCGATTCAAGCGGCAGAAAGCGCCCACCCGCTTTGCAGGTGGCCGGCAAAATTTGCCGGCAACGGGCGCCGCCGCCGGCGTGTCAGCCGGCGGTGCGGATGGGGATCACGCGCGAGCGCTCAGCCGAAGGCGCTGTGACCGGCACGGATGCGACGGGCGTCGCACAGCCCTTGCAGCTGCTGCAGTCGCTGCAGCCGCCGCTCGTGGCGAGCACGGCTTCCAGGCGTTGTGCCTGCTCGGCGCGCAACCCCAAGCGCTGCACCAGACCTGCCATCAGCTTGCGGCGGGCTCCTGCCGGCAGCAAGCTCCACACGCTGTAGAGCGCGGCGCTCGCCACGATGAAGGCCACGATGAGGTGCTGGACCATCTTCAGGCTCCCCAGGCCAGCGCCAGCCGGTAGGTGATGAACGAGGCGGCGTAGGCCAGCGCAAACAGGTAGCCGGCCATCATCAGGGGATAGCGCCAGGTATTCGTCTCGCGCCGCACGGTGGCCAGCGTGGAGATGCACTGCGGCGCGAACACGTACCAGGCCAGCAGCGACAAGGCGGTGGCCACCGACCAGCTGCCGCCCAGCATGGGCGCCAGCTGCTCGGCCACGTTGTCACCGGCCGCGGACAGCGCGTACACCGTGCCCAGCGCGCCGACCGCGACTTCGCGTGCGGCCAAGCCGGGGATCAGCGCGATGCAGATCTGCCAGTTGAAGCCGATCGGCCGGAACACCGGCTCCAGCGCATGGCCCAGCATGCCGGCCAGGCTGTACTGCACCGCGGGGCCGGTGGCGCCGGCGGGCGGCGACGGGAAGGTGGAGATGAACCACAGCACGATCATCAGCGCGAGGATGATGCCGCCCACCCGCTTGAGGAACACCCGCGCGCGCTCCAGCAGCCCGACGGCCAGGTTGCGCAGGATGGGCAGCCGGTAGGCCGGCAGCTCCATCAGCAGCGGCGCCTGAGCCTTGCTGTGGCGCAGGTGCTTGAAGGTCCAGGCCACGCCCATGGCCGACAGGATGCCGGCGAAGTACAGCGCAAACAGCACCAGGCCCTGCAGGTTGAACAGCCCCAGCACCTGGCGCTGCGGGATGAAGGCGCCGATCAGCAGCGCATACACCGGCAGGCGCGCCGAGCAGGTCATCAGCGGCGCGATCATGATGGTGACCAGGCGGTCGCGCCAGTTGCTGATGGTGCGCGTGGCCATCACGCCGGGGATGGCGCAGGCAAAACTGGACAGCAGCGGAATGAACGAGCGCCCCGACAAGCCCACCGAGCCCATCACGCGGTCGAGCAGGAACGCTGCGCGCGGCAGGTAGCCGGAGTCTTCCAGCGCCAGGATGAAGAGGAACAGGATCAGGATCTGCGGCAGGAAGACCAGCACGCTGCCCGCCCCCGCGATCACGCCGTCCACCAGCAGGCTGCGCAGCAGGCCCTCCGGCATGGCGCCCTGCAGCAGCCCGCCCAGGCCTTCCATGCCGGACTTGATGGCGTCCATCGGCCACTGGGCCCAGCTGAACACCGCCTGGAACATCAGGAACAGCAGCACCGCCAGGATGGGCAGGCCCCAGACCGGGTGCAGCACCACGCGGTCGACCGCGTCGTCCACATGCGTGTCGACCACCGGCTCGCGCACGGCGGCCTGCAGGATGCGGCGCACCTGGGCCTGCGTGGCGAGCACATCCTGTACGGTGGGCGCGGCCCACGGCGCGGGCGTGGCCAGCGCCTGGGCCGGCACATGCGCCTCCAGGTGCGCCACCAGGGCGCGGGCGCCGTCGTGGCGCACGCCCACGGTTTCCACCACCGGCATGCCGAGCTCGCGCTCCAGGGCCGCGCGGTCGATCTGGATGCCGCGGCGCCGGGCCACGTCGCTCATGTTCAGCGCCACCACGATCGGCAGGCCGAGCTTCCGCGCCTCCAGCACCAGGCGCAGGTTGAGCTTGAGGTTGGTGGCGTCGGTCACGCACACCAGCAGGTCGGGCAGGTCCACGTCGCCGCGCGCGCCGGTGACGATGTCGCGCGTGATGGCTTCGTCGGCGCTCAGCGGGTTGAGGCTGTAGGCGCCCGGCAGGTCCAGCACGCGCACGCGCCGGCCCGAGGGGGTGCGCAGCAGGCCTTCCTTGCGCTCCACCGTGACGCCGGCGTAGTTGGCCACCTTCTGGCGGCTGCCGGTGAGCAGGTTGAACAGCGCCGTCTTGCCGCAGTTCGGGTTGCCCAGCAGGGCGACGTGCAGGTCAGTCATGTGGACCCCCGGCCGCCTGGCGGCCGCCCCCCGAGGGGGCTCGTGACGCGGCCGGGCAACCCGTCCGCGTCACGCCCATTTGCCGTGGCTGCCCCTGCCCGCTTTGCGGGCTGTCCCAGGGGGACGGCGGCGGTCTCTACCTGGATGAAGGCCGCTTCGAAGCGGCGCAGCGCGAACGTGGTGTGGCCCAGGCGAACGGCGATGGGCTCGTCGCCCGGCTGACCGCGCGCGATCACGCGCAGGCGTTCGCCGGGCAGGAAACCGATTTCGATCAGGCGCAGCACCAGCTCATCGTCCTGAGCATGGGCAGGCGCGATCACTTCAGCCACGGTGGCTTCGGTGCCGGTCGGCAGGCTGCTCAGGGGAAGGATGGACATCACGCCAGGTTGCGGCCGGCAACGGTGCGGCCCTCACGAATGAGAATAATTCTAAATTAGATTGCCGACAATGACGGCCATCAAGCCCAGGGGTGATTCACCCTGGGTTTGCGGCATCTCCTCACGCCAGGCAGTGCGCGCCCGGGACGGCCTAACCGACCATGTTCTCCGGCCGCACCCAGCGGTCGAACTCCTCCGCGCTCACATGACCCAGCGCGAGCGCGGCCTCGCGCAAGGTGCTGCCTTCCTTGTGCGCCTTCTTCGCGATCTGGGCGGCCTTGTCGTAGCCGATGTGCGGGTTCAGCGCGGTCACCAGCATCAGCGAGCGCTGCAGCAGCTCATCGATGCGCGCCTGGTTGGCCGCGATGCCGGCGGCGCAGTGTTCGTTGAAACTTGCCATGCCGTCTGCGAGCAAGCGCACCGACTGCAACAGGTTATGGGCCATCATCGGCCGGTACACGTTGAGCTCGAAGTTGCCGGAGGCGCCGCCGAAGTTCACCGCCACGTCGTTGCCGAACACCTGGGCGCAGACCATGGTGAGCGCCTCGCACTGGGTGGGGTTCACCTTGCCCGGCATGATGGAGCTGCCCGGCTCGTTCTCCGGGATGGTGATCTCCCCCAGGCCGCTGCGCGGGCCGCTGGCCAGCCAGCGCACATCGTTGGCGATCTTCATCAGGCCGGCAGCCAGGGTCTTGAGCGCGCCATGGGCGAACACCAGCGCATCGGCCGCGGCCATCACCTCGAACTTGTTGGGTGCGCTCACGAACGGCAGGCCCGTCAGGCGGGCGATGACGTCGGCCACCCGGTAGGCGAATTCCGGATGCGCGTTCAGCCCGGTGCCCACGGCCGTGCCGCCCTGGGCCAGCTCGTACAGGTGGGGCAAGGCGGACTGCACGTGCTTGAGCCCATGGTCCAGCTGGGCCACGTAGCCCGAGAACTCCTGCCCCAGCGTGAGCGGCGTGGCGTCCTGCAGGTGGGTGCGGCCGATCTTCACGATGCCGGCGAACTCCAGCGCCTTCGCATGCAGGGTGTCGCGCAGCACCCGCAGCGCCGGCACCAGCCGCTGCTCGATGGCACAGGCCGCGGCCACGTGCATCGCGGTGGGGAACACGTCGTTGGACGACTGCCCGCGGTTGACGTCGTCGTTGGGGTGCACGAGGCGCCCTTCCCCCCGCTCGCCGCCCAGCAGCTCGCTGGCGCGGTTGGCGATCACCTCGTTCAAGTTCATGTTGGTCTGGGTGCCCGAGCCGGTCTGCCACACCACCAGCGGAAATTCGGCGTCATGCCGGCCGGCGAGGATCTCGTCGGCCGCGGCGATGATGGCGTCGGCCTTGTCGGGCGGCAGCTGGCCCAGGGTGCGGTTCACCTCGGCGGCGGCGCGCTTGACCTGCGCCAGCGCGAGGATCAGCTCGCGCGGCTGGCGCTCGCTGGAGATGCGGAAGTTCTGCAGCGAGCGCTGCGTCTGCGCGCCCCACAGTGCGGAGGCCGGCACCTCGATGTCGCCGAAGGTGTCGCGTTCGATGCGGTGTGCGTCCATGGCAATGGTCCTCAAGCGTTGATCCGGCTGGCGACCCGCCAAGCGGCCAGGGCCACCAGCGCATTCAGCAGCGTGCCCCAGGCCACGTCCACCAGCACCAGCGTGGCAGGCCAGCCCTTCAGCGTAGCGAGGTTGGTCATGTCGTAGGTGTAGTAGGTGAAGAAGCCGTACAGCGCGCCCCACAGCAGCGCGTCACGCCCACGCCCCGATCGCAAGGCAGGCAGCACGCCGAACAGCAGCAGCCCCACCAGGTAGACGGCGTAGAAGGCCACGCCCGCGCTCCAGAGCGGGGCGGGCAACAGCAGCGGCCCGAGTTGCGCCTGGTACCAGCCCTTGGCAAACAGCCCCAGCCACGCCAGGTCCAGCGAACAGAACACCAGCACCGCCACCAGGTAGGCAGCCCCCGCACGAATCCACATCAGCGCCTCCAAGCCGGACAGCCACGCACCCGTAAGCAGTGCAGCCGCTGGTAAGGCTTACCTCATGCGAAGGGGCGCGATCAGATCCTGCCCATCAGGAACAACACAAGAACGATGAGCAGGGCCACGCTCAGGATACCGCTGGGTGCATAGCCCCAGCCGTGGCTGTACGGCCAGTTGGGCAGGGTGCCGATCACGAGCAGCAGCAGCGCGATCAGCAGCAGGGTGGCGACGGACATTGTGGTGAGTTCTCCCTTTGTCAGCAGATACGCACACGGCGTGCCCGGTGGCACACCGGTGTCGGCGGATCCCCACAACGCTGCGCCGGTATGGAGCTTGCAGTGAAGCAGCCAACGTCTGGACGAAAGGATGCCCACGCCCTGCGCGCTCTGCACAGGCGCGATCGCCTGACCCCCATGGCCAACGACAAGCTCGCCCGCTACCGCGCCAAGCGCGACTTCAAGGTCACCTCCGAGCCCGGCCCGGCACTGGGCAAGAGCGGCAAGACCCTGAGCTACGTGATCCAGAAGCACTGGGCCACGCGGCTGCACTACGACTTCCGGCTGGAACTCGATGGCACGCTGCTCAGCTGGGCCGTGCCCAAGGGCCCCAGCCTGGACCCGGCGGACAAGCGCCTGGCCGTGCATGTGGAGGACCACCCCATCAGCTACGGCGGCTTCGAAGGCACCATTCCCGCCGGCCAGTACGGCGCCGGCAAGGTGATCGTCTGGGACCGCGGTACCTGGACACCCGAGGGCGACCACCCGCAGCGCGACTACCACGCCGGCAAGATGAAGTTCCGCCTCGACGGCGAGAAGCTGCAGGGCCGCTGGACCCTGGTGCGCACCCGCCGCAGCGAGGACGAACGCCAGGAGCAGTGGCTGCTCATCAAGGAGCACGACGAGTTCGAGCGGCCGCATGCGGACTACGACATCACGGTGGCCCTGCCGGACAGCGTGATCCAGCACCCGCTGAAAGCCCAGGCGCATGAGCGACCGGCGGCCAAGGCGGCTGCCACGCCGGGGGCTGCTGCATCACCCAAGGCCGCCGCATCACCCAAGGCCGCCACTACCACCAAGGCAGGCGCCCTGCGGGCCGCCGACCTCGACGGCGCGCGCAAGGCCCCGCTGCCCACCAGCCTCTCGCCGCAGCTGGCCACGCTGGTGACCGAAGCACCACGGGAACGCGATGGCTGGCTCTATGAACTCAAGCTGGACGGCTACCGGATGCTCGCCCGCATCGACAAGGGCGAGGTGCGCCTGATCACCCGCGCGGGCAACGACTGGACCGACAAGCTCAAGCCGCAGGCCGAGGCGCTGAAGAAGCTCAAGCTCGCGAGTGCCTGGATCGACGGCGAGATCGTGGTGCTGGACGAGGACAACCGCCCCAGCTTCCAGCTGCTGCAGAACGCGTTCGAACACGCACGTGCCGGCAGCATCAGCTTCGTGGCCTTCGACCTGCCCTATGCCGACGGGCATGACCTGCGCAGGGTGCCGCTGCGCCAGCGCCGCGACCTGCTGCGCCAGCTGCTGGAGCCGCACCTGAGCGAGCGCCTGCGCTTCAGCGAGGAGGTGCAAGGTGCGCCCGAGCAGCTGTTGCAGGCCGCCTGCGGCCTCAAGCTCGAAGGCCTGATCGGCAAGCGCGCCGAAGGCACGTATGTGGAAGGCCGCACCAAGGGCTGGATCAAGCTGAAGTGCCAGCAGCGGCAGGAGTTCGTGATCGTCGGTTTCACCGAACCCAAGGGCTCACGCAGCGGGCTGGGCGCGCTGCTGCTGGCGGTGCACGACCACGGCGCGCTGCACTACGCCGGCCGCGTGGGCACCGGCTTCGACACCCAAGGCCTGCTCGCGTTGCGCAAGCAGCTCGATGCGGTGGAGACCAAGACCTCGGCCGTCGCCAAGGACCCGCGCGCCAAGCCGGCCGGCAACGAGGTGGTGCACTGGGTGAAGCCCGAGCTGGTGTGCGAGGTGGCCTTCGGCGAATGGACCGGCGACGGCTCCATCCGCCATGCCGTGTTCCAAGGCCTGCGCTCCGACAAGCCGGCCCGCGAGATCTCCAAGGAGAAAGCCGTGTCCCCACCCGATGCTCCCTCCACCCCGCGCGGCAAGGGCAGCGCGCCGGTGGTGCATGGCCTGAAGATCAGCAACCCCGACCGCGTGCTCGACCCGGCGAGCGGCATCACCAAGCTGGAGCTGGCGGAGTTCTACGAGCGCGTGGCGCCGCAGATCCTGCCGCACCTGAAGGCCCGGCCGGTGGCCCTGGTGCGCGCGCCCGACGGCATCACCGGCGAGCTGTTCTTCCAGAAGCACCTGCAGCAGCTCACCATCCCCAAGATCCGCCGCCTCGGGCCGGAGATCGACCCGCCGCATCCTTCGCTGATCGTGATCGACAACCCCACCGCGCTGGTGGGCGCGGCGCAGATGGGGGTGGTGGAGCTGCACACCTGGAATGCGGTGTACACCAACATCGAGAAACCCGACCGCATCGTGTTCGACCTGGACCCGGGCGAGGGCGTGGCCTGGGCGCAGATCGTCGAGTCGGCGGAGCTCACCAAGACCTTGCTCGACGAGCTGGGCCTGGTGAGCTTCCTCAAGACCAGCGGCGGCAAGGGCCTGCACCTGGTGGTGCCGCTGCAGCGCCGCCACGACTGGGATTTCTGCAAGGACTTCTCCCAGGCGGTGACCCTGCACCTGGCGCGCACCCTGCCCCAGCGCTTTGCGCCCAAGATGGGCGCCAAGAACCGCGTCGGCAAGGTGTTCGTCGACTACCTGCGCAACAACCGCGGCGCCACCTCCGCCTGTGCCTTCTCGGCCCGCGCCCGGCCCCACATGGGCGTGTCGGTGCCCGTGGCCTGGGATGAACTGGTGGAGCTGCGCGGCGGCGACCACTGGACCGTGCGCACCCTGCCCCAGCGCCTGGACGACCTCAAGGGCCACGACCCCTGGGCCGACTACGAAAAGAGCCGCCAGACCCTCACCGCCGCCAACCGCATGCTGCGCGACGAGAACCCCGCAGTGGGCGACGAGGACGACGACCAACCGCTGCCCCCGCCCACTGCGAGGGTGGGCACGCGCAACGCAAGAGCCCCCCGCCAACGCTGAGCACAAGCTGCCGGGCGCATCCCAACCGCGCCGGGCACGCCGACAGCCCCGCGGGGACAGGCCGAAGCCCAGGGGGAGCAGCCGTGAAAGACGAGCGATGCGCGTGCGGGTTTCCCGCGCGCGCATCGAGCCCCCATGGGGGGCGGCTGCCAGGCAGCCGGGGGCCAACAGCGATAAAAAAAGCGGGCCCGTAGGCCCGCTGGAATGCACAGCATCGATCCCCCGATCACGCACTCACTGGCGCGCCGTGCTCCTGCGCCACACGAGGCCGCCGATCACACCGAGGCCAGCGAGCAGCAGCAGATAGGTCTGCGGCTCGGGCACCGGCGGCGTGGCCACGTTGGCAATGAAGAAGGTCTCGAAGCCGCCCTGCGCGTTGTGTGCGCCGGCCGACAGACCAATGAGGTTGGCGCCGAAGTTGCCGCTGAAGGCGGCGGACTGGGCAGCCAGGATGGACGTGGCATCCAGCGCGAACACGGCGTCCGGCTGGCCGATGCCTTGTGTGGTGGTGCTGAACACCTGCTGCGCGGCCAGCGTGGTGTTGAACAGCACGCCGCCGGTGGGGCTGTAGATCGTGAGCACCAGGTCGCTCAGCGTGATGCCGCTGCCGCCGGGCTCGTTGGCATTGAAGACGATGCGCAGGTTCTCGGCGGACGTGAGCCCGAGTGAATCCAGGCTGAGCAGCTGCGTCTGCGATGCCCCCTTCTTGGCGTCGCCGCCGATCACCAGCTCGCCGGCCGCGGTGAGGCCAACGCTGCCATTTTCAGTACCGTCGCGACGGTGGCCCTGCAGCGTGAGCACGGTGTTCACCGCGCCAACGCCGGTGCCGTGCAAGTCGATCGGGGCGGTGGGCACCAGCGCAGCCTGCGCGGCGCCTGCTACCAGCAGGCTCAACGCGGTGGCCAGGCGGATGGCAAGCGGCTTCATGCAACTCCTTCTTGGGTAGTGAACGCGGGATCCCCCGCATGACAACTCCATGCTAGGCGCGCTTCAGCACCACAGAAACCCCGTGAGCCGGTGGACTTGCGCAGGGGGTTTGGGCATGGGCGTTGCGCAGCTGCAGGCTTTACCGCAGCAAGGGCCGACGCGGCTGCCGCACACCGCCTCAGGCTGAGAACAACGGCCGCAACAGCGTCACCGCCAGGCCCACCGCGGCACAGGCCGCCAGCAAGGGCATCACACCCACCTTGAAGCGGAACAGCGCCAGGCCCGCCGCCACCGCCACCGTGGCGGACACCGCATCGAAGCGGCCCTGGAAGCCCTGGGGCCACATCACGTGGTACGCGAAGAACAGCGCGAGGTTGAGGATGACACCCACCACCGCGGCGGTGATGGCGGTCAGCGGCGCGGTGAAGCCCAGCTTGCCATGCGTGGCTTCGACCAGCGGGCCGCCCGCGAGGATGAACACGAAGGACGGCAGGAAGGTGAAGAAGGTGACCACGGTGGCTGCGAGCGCACCCCCGAGGAACAAGGCGTCCGGCCCGACCACCTGCTTGAGCCAACCACCGACAAAACCGACGAAGGCCACCACCATGATCAGCGGGCCGGGGGTCGTTTCGCCGAGTGCGAGCCCGTCGATCATCTGCGCGCCGGAGAGCCAGTGGTGCTGCTCCACCGCGCCCTGGTAGACGTAGGGCAGCACGGCGTAGGCGCCGCCAAAGGTGAGCAGCGCCGTCTTGGTGAAGAACCACCCCATCTGCGTGAGCGTGTGCTGCACGCCGCCGTGCGCCAGCAGCAGCCCCATGGCACCCAGCCACAGGGCCGCGGCCCCGATCAGCACCTGGGCGAGCCAGCGGCGCGAGAAGCGGGCATGCGCCGGCGTGGGCGTGTCATCGTCGATCAGCGCCGGGCCATAACCGTGCTTCGCGGCTCCATGGCCACCCCCCATTGCAAACACGCCGGGCGCGCCCCGGCCGCCCACATGGCCGATCAGCCCGGCGGCCAGCACGATCGCGGGGAACGGTGTGTCGAACACGAAGATCGCGACGAATGCAGCCGCCGCGATGCCCCACAACCAGCGGTTCTTCAGCGCGCGCGTGCCGATGCGATGGGCCGCATGAACCACCAGCGCGGTGACCGCGGGCTTGATGCCGTAGAACAGCCCCGCCACCACCGGCACGTGGCCGAAGGCGAGGTAGATCCACGACAGTGCGACGAGGATGAACAGCGAGGGCAGCACGAACAGTGCGCCGGCCGCAAGGCCACCGGCCGTGCGGTGCATCAGCCAGCCGATGTAGGTGGCCAGTTGCTGCGCCTCCGGCCCGGGCAGCACCATGCAGTAGTTCAGCGCGTGCAGGAAGCGGTTTTCGCTGATCCAGCGCCGCCGCTCCACCAGCTCGGTGTGCATGATCGCGATCTGCCCCGCGGGGCCGCCGAAGCTGATGAAGCCCAGCTTGAGCCAGAACCGCAGGGCCTGCGCAAAGCTCACGGCAGCCGGCCGTGCGGGCATGTCGGGCACCACCGTGGGTGTGGCCAGGCTCATGGGTTCTCAAGCGGTGTGCCGGGCATCGGGCCCACCGCGCATGGGATGACGATGCCGGCATTACATCAGCCCACGGCGGGGCTGCGCGGGCCTCATCGGTCGCGCGCGGCTCCGGCCTGCGCCCTCAAGGCGCCCATCAGCCTCGGCACTTCGGCAGCGAGCTCGCGTGCCAGGTAGCCCAGCGGCCCGACGCGTTCGGCCAGCCGTTCGCCGGCCCGTGCATGCAGCGCCACGCCCCAGGCGGCCGCCTGCGCCGGCGGCGCGCCGCGTGCCAGCAAGCCAGCCACCAGGCCGGCCAGCACATCGCCCGAACCGGAGGTGGCCAGGCCCACATTGCCCCGTGCATGGCGCCAGCAGTCGCCGCCGGGCGTGGCAATCCAGGTCTCGGCCCCCTTGAGCGCCACCACGCATTGCCACTGGTGGGCTGCGCGCAGGGCGGTGTCGCGCGGGTCCTGCACCAGGGCCTCCTTCGCCTGCCCGAGCAGATGCGCCATCTCGCCGGCATGCGGCGTCAGCAGCGTGTGCGGGCCCAGCGCCGCCGGCGCGTCGCCGCCCTCGCGCACCGCCGCCATGGCCGCGGCATCCAGCAGCAGCGGGGTGTCGCCCAAGGCGGGCCGCAGCGCACGCACCAGCCGCACCGCCGCGGCCTCCGGCACCATGCCAGGGCCGACCAGCACCGCCGCTGTGCCGGCCAGCACGCCGTGCAGGCGTTCCAGTGCCTGCTCCGCCTGCAGCTCGCCGCGCTCGTCCTCCACCAGGCCGATCACGCGCGCTTCGGGCAGGCTGGCGGCCACCCAGGGCGCAATGCAGGCCGGCGTGGCCACCACCAGCTTGCCGGCGCCGGCACGCAAGGCGGCCGTGGCGGCCAGCACAGCAGCACCCGGCATCTCGGCGCAGCCGGCGATCACCAGCACGCGGCCGCGTTCCTCCTTGTCCGCACCATCGTCCGGCTCGGGGAGCGGCCAGGCCCGCAGCGCCGCATCGTCCAGCTCGTGTTGCCGCGCGCTCATGGCTTGGCCGCCGCCGGCGCATCGGGCTCGGCGGTCACCGGCGTGCCCTGGGCCTCCAGCGGCGCCACGAAGTTGGCCTGGCGCAGCACCAGCTTGCCGTGGCGGCCCTGGGTGCGATCGAACTCGTAGAGGGTGACGCCGCAGTTGGGCACGTCGGCCTGGCGGTCGATCTCCAGGATCTGGCGTTCGTCCAGCCGCTCCAACAGGTAGCGCAGGCAGTTCACGATCACCTGGTGCGCCACGATCAGCACCCGTTCGCCACGGTACTCGCGCGTCAGCGTGTCCAGCAGGCTGCGCAAGCGCAGGATCACGTCGCACCAGCTTTCTCCGCCGGGTGGGCGAAAGTAGAACTTGCCGACATGGCTGCGCTGTTCGGCCAGGTCGGGGTAACGGTCGCGGATGCCCTCGCGGGTCAGGCGGTCCAGCAGGCCGAATTCCTTTTCGCGCAGGCGCTCGTCGATCACCACGCTCAGGTCGCTGCGGTCCAACGCGCCGTGCGCCAGCACCGCCTCCATGGTGCCCACCGCGCGAAGGTAGGGCGATGCCATCAGCACATTGGGCCGCTGCGGCGCGGGCAGGCCGGCGACCCAGCGCGCCAGCGCGACCGCCTGCTGTTCCCCCAGCGGCGACAGCGGCACGTCCATGTCGCGGTGCGCGATGTCGATCACCTTCAGCCCGGCGGCTTCGGCGGCGTCGCGCGCCACGTTGCCCGCGCTCTGGCCATGGCGCGCCACCCACAGTTGCTGTGGCCATTTCTGCTCGCTGCTCGACATGCCGCCACTTCAGCCAGCGGCATGCCCGCGGGCCTGGAATGCGGATTGCCCAGCACGTCCAATTGCAAGGGATTGGCCATGATGAAACAGGGACGACGAAAACGGGTGCTGGTGGTCGACGACAACCGGGACGCCGCTGACACGCTGGTGATGCTGCTGCAGGCCGAAGGCTGCGACGCCGAGGCCGCTTATGGCGGGGACCAGGCGCTCAGCATGGCCGAACGCACCTGCCCGGACGTGGTGGTGATCGACCTGTTCATGCCGATGATGAGCGGCGACGAGCTCGCGCGCCGGTTGCGCGCCGGCCCGCGCGGCGACGACATGGTGCTGGTGGCCCACACGGCGATGAGCTCGGGCCTGCACCACGAGGCGATCGTGGACGCCGGCTTCGACCACCACCTGGTCAAGCCCGCCGCGCTGGACGACCTGCTGGCGCTGGCTGCGGACGATCCCGGTGCCCTGCCCGCGCTGTCGGGGCACAGCTCACCGCGCTGGCAACGCGCACAGCACAGCGGGCACACCGCCTAGGCTCAGAAGCTCGGCGCCGGCAGCAGCCGGCGCAGGTGGCGCTCCAGCCCGGCCAGGTCCAGCGGCTTGGGCAGGTGGGCATCCATGCCGGCCTGGGCGCAGGCGTCCTGCGAGGTGGTGTCGGCCGTCGAGGCCACGATGGGAAACGGCGGGATCGCGCCTTCGCGCTGCAGCAGGCGCAGGCGCCGCGTGGCCTCCAGCCCGTCCATGCCCGGCATGTGCAGGTCCATCAGCACCAGGTCGGGCGCCATGCGCATGCAGCTGTCGATGGCTTCCAGCCCGTCGCTGGCGGTGTCCACTTCGAAGCCCAGCACCTGCAGCATGCCGGTGGCCACCATCTGGTTCACGGCGTTGTCGTCCACCACCAGGGCGCGGCGGCGGTGCTCGAACCCGAGCGGGCTGGGCTGGGTATCGCCCGAAGGCGCATGCGGCTCGCCGGCCACCCGCTGGGTGATCTGGCGCAGTTCGGCGGGGCTGAAGGGATAGGGCCGCAGCTCGATGTCGCGCTCGTTGCCGGCCTGCTCCAGCGTGGGCGATCCCGGGGTAGCGGCCAGCACCACCTGGGTGGCAGGGGGCAGCAGGGCCCAGAGCCAGCGCAGCCGCGGCAAGGTCAGGCGCGCGCTTTCGCAGGCGAGCACCAGGGCCGGACGGCTGTGCGCCTGCGGCATGTGTTCGAGCTCGGCAGCCGCCTCTTCCACGCTGGAGAAGATGCGCGTGGCCCAGCCCAGGCGCTGCAGGCGCCGCTCCATGGAACGGCCGGTGTCCATCGCCTCGCAGATCAGCCAGGCGCGCGCACCGGCAGCGTCGGGCTCCGGCGCCGGCTCGCGCGCCTGCGGGTCGGCCGCCTCGAACTCCTGCTCCAGGCACAGCAGGGATCCTTCCTTGGGGTCGAAGCTGAAGCGCAAGCCCGCGCCCGTCCAGGCACAGATGCCCACCAGCGGCGCCTCTTCGGGCGCCCGCAAGGCCTGGTCCGTCATCGTGTCGACTCCCTGCAAACCGAGTTCACCGAATACCTGGCGCCACACCGCGGCGCTGGCGTAGTGCCCGCTCGCGGCGGCGGCAACGCTGGCCTTCCACCGCCCGGAGGGCACGCGCTCGACCTGTGCGGCAAAAAACACAAACCCGCCGTCCAGCAGATCGATGGCCGCACGGAACACCTGCTCGAGCGAGCGGGCCATCTGCAGGCGGTCGACGCGCAGCTGCACCGGCGGGCCGGTGTAGTCGAACAGCACCGACAAGCCCTTGTTGTGTGCCAGCCCTACACCCTGGCGCGCTGCGTGGGTGAACAGCTCTGCAAAGTCAAGGGCGGTTTCCAAGATGCCGGGCTCCCCGGAGGCGGACAACGACAACACGCAAGAGCCGTGCCGATGCGGGCAGGGCTTCACGCGTTCCTGCACTGAAGCCGCCCGGGAAGGGGAAGGCAACGGCAGTGCCGCAACCAGTGTGCCACTGTCCGGCGTGCGGCTTGCCGTGAGGCGGCATGGACACCACAGCCGTCTTGTTGCGCGACACCCTGCAATACCTGCTGATGCCCTTGTGGCTGCTGGCCGGCTTTGCCGACTGGTGCTGCCACCGGGCGCAGCGCATCGAGCGCACCGCCGGCCTGAAGGAAGCGCTGCTGCACTGGCTGATGCTGGCCGAGATGGGCGTCGCGGTGGCGGCCGCCGCGCTGCTGCAGGTGAACGCCGCGGTGCTGGTGCTGATGCTGGCCGCCTGCGTGGCCCACGAACTGACCACCTGGTGGGACCTGGCTTATGCCACCCGCCACCGGGCCATTCCGCCGGTCGAGCAATGGGTGCACAGCCTGCAGCTGGTGCTGCCCTGGGCCGCGTGGGTGGCGTTGGTGCTGCTGCACTGGCCCCAGGCGATGGCAGCGGTGGGCCTGGGCACGGCCGCGCCGGACTGGAGCTGGCGCCTCAAGGCACCCGCGCTGCCATGGGCGTACCTGCTGTCCGTGGCCTTGGCGGGGCTGGTGCTGGTGGCCGGGCCGTTTGCCGAGGAAACCTGGCGCTGCTGGCGCGCCGATGCCGCGCGCGGGCGCAGCCAGCGCGCGGCCCGGTGAGCACGCCCTCAGTGGATCCAGTGGCCGTCGTCGCGACGGCGCAACCAGGCGGCGCCCACCGCCATGGCCACCGGCGCCGCCATCGCCAGCAGCACGCCGCCACGATGCGAATGCTCGCGCTCCAGCGGCGGCGGTGTCATGTTCAGCGGCTCCAGCCCATCGTCGTCGCCCGGCAGCGCAGCCTCGGCGCGGCCCAGGGCACGGCCCACCCAGCCGCGCAGCTGCGCCGTCAGGCCGTGCAGGCGCTCGGAGGCGTCCTGCGAGCCGCCCTGCACCTGCTCCACGGCAGCGTCCTGCCATTGCGCCAGGCGCTCGCCCAGCGCGGCGCGGCGACGGGGGCCCTGCCGCGGATCAAGGAAGTAGACCGCTGCGGCGCCCGCGCCCAGGGCCACCAGGGCCAAGGTGAGTTTCTTCATGGCTCGTCTCCTTTGGATGCTGTTGCAGTCCGGCAAGCACCACGCCCGCCGGCCGGCGCGGGCACGGCGAGGTCAGCGGCGCCGCTGCGCCATCAAGCCGCCCAGGACCAGGCCGACCCCGAAGCTCAGGTACACCGACACCAGGGCCGGCGTGGACAACCGGCGCTCGAACCCGGGGGTGAACCGCTGCGGCACCAGCCGCAGGTCCACCAACGCAGCCGCCGCGGTGATCACCGCCGCATCGAGCACCGCGCTGGCCGGCGTAGGCTGGCGCCGGCGCGCCTGCAGCAGCCGGTAGAAGCCGGCCCACATCAGCGACGACGCATGGTGGATCGCGCTGCCCAGCGCGGTGTAGCGCAGGCTGGTGCGGTTGCGGTGCAAGGCCTCGCGGCCCCAGACCCAGTGGCTGGGCGCGTTCAGGGGCGCCATCGCGTGGCCGGTTTCGCGCCGGCCGCGCCAGGCGAGCACCACCCCGGACAACACACTGGCCAGGCTGCCGTCGATCAGCACACGCTGCAGGGTGCTCAGGTTCACACGGGACATCGGTGACATGCGTTTTCCTTTGTGCGCGTGGTGCCGGAACCGCGCTTGCCTGCAAGCAAGGCAACCACCGTACCCCACGATGCACCCACCCCCACGGCCGCGCCCTTCCGCCCCCTGCGAGGCGGCCCCATGAAGCTGCTGCTCACCGGTGCCACCGGTTTCATCGGGCGCCGCCTGCTGGCCGCCCTGCTGAACCAGGGCCATGAGGTGGTGTGTGCAGGCCGCAGGCCGGCCGGCCAGGGCGCCGCCTGGGTGGCGATGGACCTGGCACAAGCGCCGCCCGCAGTGGCGTGGCTGCCGCACCTGCGGGGGGTGGATGCGGTGGTCAACCTCGTGGGCATCTTCCGCGAGAGCGCCACCCAGCACTTCGACGCGCTGCATGCGCGCGGCCCCATCGCCTTGTTCGACGCCTGCGTGCAGGCCGGCGTGCCGCGCGTGGTGCAGCTGTCGGCACTGGGCGCCGACGCGCAGGCCGCCACGCCATACCACCTGAGCAAGCGGCAGGCGGACGAGCACCTGCTGGGCCTGCCGCTGCATGCCACGGTGGTGCAGCCCTCACTGGTGTTCGGCGAGGACGGGCCCAGCGCCGCGCTGTTCCTGCGCCTGGCCACCCTGCCCCTGCTGCCGCTGCCCGCCGGTGGACGGCAACTGCTGCAGCCGGTGCATGTGGACGACGTGGTGGCTGCCCTGCTCGCACTGTTGCAGGCACCCGCGGGCAGCTCGCAGGGCCGCATCCCGCTGGTGGGCCCGCGCGCCCTGACGCTGGCCGCTTACGTGCACGCATTGCGCCGCGCGCTGAACCTGCCCCGCGCAGCCGCTTTCCCGGTGCCGGCGGCCTGCGTGGCACTGGCCGCCCGCATGGGTGACCGCTGGCCCGGCGCCTGGCTGGACAGCGCCAGCTGGCAGATGCTGCAGCGGGGCAACAGCGCCGACCCCGCCGCCATCACCGCGCTGCTGGGCCACCCACCGCGAGAGGTACAGCAGTTCCTCGCGCCGGAGCGTGCGGCCGGCCTGCGCACGGCGGCGGCCTGGGGCTGGCTGCAGCCGCTGCTGCGCCTGTCGCTGGCGGCGGTGTGGCTGGCCACCGCAGCGGTCTCCTTCGGCCTGTACCCGGTGCCGCAGAGCCTGGAGCTGCTCGCACGCGCCGGCGTGCCGCAGGCGCTGCAGTTGCCGGCGCTGTACGGTGCGGCAGCGCTCGATCTGGCGCTCGGCATCGCCACCCTGCTGCCGCTGCCAGGGCGGCGCCGGCGCTGGCTGTGGCTGGCCCAGGCCGCGCTGATCGGCGGCTACAGCGTGATCATCAGCCTGCGGCTGCCCGAGTTCTGGCTGCATCCGTACGGGCCGATGACCAAGAACCTGCCCATCCTGGCCCTGCTGCTGATGCTGTATTCGCTGGAGGAGGACTGAATGGACTACCTGATCGCCAAGTGGCTGCACATCCTGTCGTCCACCCTGCTCTTCGGCACCGGGCTGGGCTCGGCGTACTACATGTTCTTTGCCAGCCGCACGCGCGACCCGGCCGTGGTGGCCGCGGTGGTGCGCTACGTGGTGCTGGCCGACTGGTTGTTCACCACCACCACCATCGTGTTCCAGCCACTCAGCGGGCTGTACATGGCGCACCTGGCGCAGATGCCGCTCACCAGCCGATGGATCGCCTGGTCCTTCGGCCTGTATTTGCTGGCCGGCGCCTGCTGGCTGCCGGTGGTGTGGCTTCAGCTGCGCATGCGCGACATGGCGCAGGCCGCGGCGAACGCCGGGCAGCCCCTGCCGCCGCTGTACGACCGCTACCTGCGCATCTGGGTGGCGCTGGGCATCCCGGCGTTCGTGGCCCTGGTGATCGTCTTCTACCTGATGGTCGCGAAGCCCGCCTGAACACGCGATGGCAGCCCACACCCCTCATTCAAGGGGGTATGTCGATTGCCGGCGGAAAGGCACTGAGGCGACGGCCGCGAGGCCCGCCGCTCAGCTCACAACGCTGAAAGGAGTACAGATGAACCAGCAAAGCAACCACGGCAGTGGCGACCAGCAGCGCAGCCAGAGCCAGCAGGGCACCCACGACGCCGGCAGCGAGGCGCGCTACGGGCAGTCGGGCCAGGCCCAGCAATCGCAGCAGTCGGGCCAGTCCGGCCAGTACGGCGGCGGATCCTCGGGCTCCTGGCAGGAACGCTCGGGCAGCCACGGCGGCGGACTCAGCGCCGGCGGCAACCAGGACCAGGACTGGTCGCGCCGCAGTGAATCCAGCGACTACGGGCGCAGCGGCGGTTACCAGGGCGGCACCCAGGGTGGCTCGCACGGCAGCGGTGGCTTCCAGCAAGGCCAGCAAGGCGCTGGCGGCAGCCAGTACGGCCAGGGCCAGGGCGGCAGCTTCAGCGGCGGCTACGGCGGGTCGCACCAGGGCGGCATGGGCGGCGGCTATGGCGGCAGCTATGGCAGCGGCCAGCAGGGCCAGGGCGGCGGTCAACAGTACAGCAACTATGGTCGTGACTCGGGCTACGGCGGCACGGGCCACCAGGGCGGCTATGGCGGCTCGCAAGGCGGCATGGGTGGTGGCTACGGCGGGCAGTACGGCTCGCAGCAGGGCGGGCAGTACGGTGGCTACGGCGGCAGCCAGTTCGGCGGCGGCCAGCAAGGCGGGCAGTACGGCGGCGGCTACGGCAGCCAGTACGGCCTGAGCCAAGGCGGCCAGGGCGGCCAGGGTGGCTACGCCGGATACGGCAATGCCAGCGGCCACGGCAGCATGGGCGCCGGCAGTGGCGGCCAGGGCGGCTGGCAAGGCGGCTGGGAAGGCGCCTTCGGCGGTGGCCAGCAAGGCGGCAGCCAGGGCCATGGCTCCCAGGGTGGCATGCAGGGCAGCCAGGGCTACGGGTCGCAAGGCGGCGGCATGCAGGGCGGCTATGGGTCCCAGGGCTTCGGCGGCAGCCAGTTCGGCGGCCACCAGGGTGGGATGCAGGGCGGCCAGGGTGGCTATGGCGGCGGTTATGGCGGCCAGTACGGCCTGAGCGGGGGCCAGCAGGGCAGCCACGGCTCGTCGCAGCAGCATCACTTTGGCGGCGGCGCGGGCCAGCACAGCGGCATGCACGGCTACGACCAGGGCAGCCAGGGGCAGTCGGGGCAAGGCCAGCACCATGACCCCGACTACCACCAGTGGCGCAGCGAGCAGTTGCGCAACCTCGACAAGGACTACGAGGAATGGCGCCAGGACCGCTACAAGAAGTTCAGCAGCGAGTTCGACCAGTGGCGCCGTGGCCGCGAGGGCTCGCAAGGCGGGTCGCAAGGCTCGCAGGGCGGGTCCCAGGGCTCGCAAGGCGGCATGGGCTCTCAGGGCGGCCTGCAGGGATCGCAGTCCGGCATCCAGGGCAACAGCGTGAGCGGCACCGGCAGCAGCAGCACCGGCCTGTCGGGCGCGATGTCGTCGGGCTCGGGCTCGTCCAGCGCGGGCGGCTCCAGCAGCGGCAGCACCAGCATCGGCTCGGGCAGCGGCGGCACGGGTGGCACGGGCAGCCCTTCCGGCAGCAGCGGCTCGTCGTCCGAGCGCAGCGGCGCTTCGCCGGGCTCGTCGAACCTGACCGGTTCGTCGCCCACCGGCTCGGGCAGCAGCAGCGGCGGCTCGTCGTCGTCGTCCAAGGGCGACAAGGCCAGCTGAGCGGCTGAGCCCCAATGAAAACGCCGGCCTGCGGGCCGGCGTTTTTTCATGGACCGAACGTTCGGCCCGGTGACGATTCAGGCGTGGCGGCGCCGCTTTTGTCTTCGGCCGGCGCTAAGCGCCTTGACTTCACCCTGCGAAGTCAGCCTTCGACGAAAACGACCCCGTCATGAATGACGGCGTCGTTTTTCAACCGCGGGCAGCTTCATCATCTGCCGGTACTTGGTGACGGTGCGGCGGGCCACGCTCAAACCCTGGCGCGCGAGCTGCCGCGCGATCTGTGCGTCGGACAGCGGATCGGACGCGTTCTCCGCCTCGATCATGTCGCGGATCATCCCGCGGATGGCGGTGGCCGACGCCGCGCCGCCACCCGGCGTGGGCAAGGCGCGCGAGAAGAAGTACTTCAGCTCGAACACGCCGGAGGGCGTGGCCATGTACTTGTTGTTGGTCACCCGGCACACGGTGGATTCGTGCAGCCCCAGCTCCTCGGCGATCTCGCGCAGGCCCAGCGGCTTCATCGCCAGCGGGCCGAACTCGAAGAAGTGGCACTGGCGCCGCACGATCGCGTCCGCCACATCCAGGATGGTGGAGAAGCGCTGCTCCACGTTGCGCACCGTCCAGCGCGCTTCGCGCAGGTGGGCGGCCAGCTCGGCATGGCCCGATTCACGGTGCTGCTGGAACAGCTCGGCATACATCTGGTTCAGGCGCACCTTGGGCACGACGTCCGGATTGAGCATCGTGATCCACTGGTTGTTCTTGCCCTTGCGCACGATGACGTCCGGCGTCACGTACTGCACGTTGGACGCGCCGAAGCGCCAGCCCGGGCGCGGGTCGAGATGGCGGATGCGTTCGCACACCGCCTCCACCACCGCCGGCGTGCTGCCGAGCGCGCGCGACAGGTGCGGGATGTCGCGCGTGGCCAGGCGCTCCAGGTGGTCGGTGACGATGCGCTGGGCGAGCTCGCGCTCGGTGGGGTCCTCGATGCTGCGCAGCTGCAGCAGCAGGCATTCGCGCACGTCGCGCGCGGCCACGCCGCTGGGGTCCAGCGACTGCACCATCTTCAGCGCGACGTTCATCTCGTCCATGTCGGCCGCGGGCTGCAGCGCGGCCATCTGAAGGATTTCGTCCAGGCCCACGCGCAGGTAGCCGTCCTCGTCGAGCGACTCGATGATGAGCGCGGTGAGCGCATGGTCACGCTGCGACAGCGGCATCACGTTGGCCTGGCTGTGCAGGTGGTCGCGCAGCGACACGTCGGCCGCCATCATCTCCACCAGGTCCAGGTCGCCGTCGGCATTGCCCTGGCGGCTGCCGGTGCCCACGTTGGCGGTCCAGCCGTCACGCTCCCAGTTGGGCTCGGCGGCGCTGCTGCTGTCGGCCGGCACCTCGGCCACGTTGTCCCAGGTGGGCGGCGCATCGGCAGCAGCCAGCCCGTCGGGCGGAGGGGCCACGGCGGCGGCCGCAGCGGCGTCGCCGTCTTCTTCGAGGAAGGGGTTGGTGTCCAGCGCCTGTTGCACTTCCTGTGCGAAATCCAGCGACGACAGCTGAAGCAGGCGCACGGCCTGTTGCAACCTGGGGGTCAGCGTCTGGTGTTGGCGCTGCTCTATGCGCAGCGCACTGGTTGGTGCGTTCATTCGTTCTCCCGCTGAGGACTCATTGCGGGCTCTAGACGCAACTCACGTGCCACTTATTTCACGCTTCGCTCGATCGTTACAAACCATGAGCGGCGCTACAAGACATGGCGCTTCTCACCCGGGCTTCTATAGAGTGAAAAGCGCGAGCGCCGCATTGCTGCGGCAGCGGCACTGAATCCCCTCAACCCGGGGGCAACCCGGGCTCGGCAATTGCTCGCAAAGTGCGGTGCGCTTGCCGCAAGAAATGCCGTCAGCGGCCGGGGCCTTTGCGCCCACCGGCACCTGACCGGTCCGGCGCCGCCGGCGCGGTGCCTGGCGCGCCGGCGCCCTTCTGCTGCTCGTAGGCGGCGTCCATCTCGGGCTTGCGGCTGGTGTCCTGCAGGCCGCGGTCCAGATCCTCCTTGCCTTGATGGATGACGCCCCGGACGCCCTGCGCCTGGCTGTCCGAGGATTCATCGCGCTCGTGCGGCAGGCGCGGCTCAGCGCGCTCGCCCTGCGTGCCGAGCTGGTCGCGCCGCTGGGAGGTGTGGCTGCGGCGGATGGAGTCGTCGTCTTGTGGCATGCGGTGCCTGTGTGTTGTCCGGGTGAGCAGAAGACCGGCAAGCCCCATGCCGCGACGATGCTGAAACGCAGGGAACGGCTTTTGCCAGATCGAGCAGGCCGATCCCCATCGCACCCACAAGGAGCCCCCATGCCAACCCGTAATTCCAGTGCCCGCGAACAGGTGCTCGAGCTGCTGAAGACGGACCACAAGCACGTGAAGAAGCACTTCCGCGAGTTCGAGAAGATGGACCCGGAGCAGGACCCGCAGGCCTGCCAGGAACTGGTGATGCGCGTGTGCGACGAGCTGGAGGTGCATGCGCAGATCGAGGAAGAGCTGTTCTATCCCGCGGCCCGCCAGGCCTTGGCCGAGAAGGAAGGCGAAGACCTGATCGACGAGGCCGAGGTGGAGCACAACAGCGTCAAGCAGCTGATCGCGGAACTGCGCAGCCTCACGCCGCAGGACGCCAAGTTCAAGGCCAACTTCACCGTGCTCAGCGAATACGTCAAGCACCATGTGAAGGAGGAAGAAGGCGAGATGTTCGAGCAGCTGGGCCGCGCCAAGATCGCGTGGGAGCCGCTGCTGCAGGACATGCTGGACCGCCAGCAGGAACTCAAGTCCGAGAAGGGCCTCACCGAAGCCACCGAGCCCGACGTGCAGGAGGCGATGCACGCCACCCGCGGCAAGGCCGGCAAGTCGTCGGCGTCGCCGCGTTCGGCCCGCTGAACCCCGAGGCGGCAGCGACCGATGGCGCGGGAGTCCTTGAGCGCAGACGCACGCAAGCCCGGTTCGCCGCGGCCCCGGTGGCGCTCGTTCTGGATGGCCGGCTTCGAAGGCGCAGACCATCGCAACCGCCGCGGCGAGCCGATCGACATGGCGCGCATCACCGGCCATGCGGCGCTGCTGGAAGCCGACTACGAGCACTGCGCCCGCATGGGGCTGCGCACCGTGCGCGAGAGCATCGGCTGGCGCCTGGCCGAGCCGCATCCGGGGGTGTATGACTTCACCCGCCTGCGCCGCATTGCGCAGGCTGCGCGCCGCCATGGCATGCAGGTGCTGTGGACGCTCATGCACTACGGCATGCCGGACGACCTGCATGTGCTGCACCCGGACTTCGTGCCGCGCTTCGTGCGCTTTGCAAGTGCGGCCGCGCGTGAGCTCGCCGCGCAGCAGGCCGATGAGCCGCCGGTGGTGACGCCCATCAACGAGATCGGCTTCCTGGCCTGGGTGCTGTCGGAGACCGAGCGGATTGCCGGCACGCCGCAGCGGGTGGGCGAGCAGGGGCATGAGTCGTCCCTGCACAGCGGCTATGCGATCAAGTGCCACCTGGTCCACGCGGCGCTGGAGGCGATGAAGGCGATGCGCGGCATCGAGCCGGCGATGCGCTTTTTGCACGTGGAGCCGCTGGTGCATGTGGTGGCGCCGCGCGAAGCGCCGCAGCTGCAGCCCCTGGCCGACCAGGTGGCGGGCTTCCAGTGGCAGGTGTGGGATCTGCTGTGTGGCCGTGCCGAGCCGCAGCTCGGCGGCGCGCCGCAGTGGCTGGACCTGCTGGGCCTGAACCACTATCACAACGGCCAGTGGGAAGTGGGCACCGAAAAGCGCCTGAAGTGGCACCTGCAGGACCCGCGCCGCCGCCCTTTTGGCGACCTGGCGCTCGCCGCCTGGGAGCGCTACCGCCACCCCATGATCGTGGCCGAGACCAGCCACGTCGGCATCGGCCGTGCAGCCTGGCTGCACGACATCGCACTCGAGGTGCAGCGCGTGCGGACGCTGGGCGTTCCGCTCGACGGGCTGTGCCTGTACCCCATCGTCGACCGTCCCGGCTGGGACGCGCTCGACCGTTGGCACAACAGCGGCCTGTGGGACGCCGCGGTGCCCGGCCAGACACCCCGGCCCACCGGCCGCGTGCTCTGCCGCCCCTACGCGAAAGCCTTGCGCCGCTGGCAACAGCGCATGGAGCTCGCTCCGACCACCTCCAACCTACAGCGAGAACACATCATGACCTCCCCCCTCATCGTCTTTTCCCACCTGCGCTGGGATTTCGTCTTCCAGCGTCCGCAGCACCTGCTCTCGCGCATTGCCCACCAGCACCGGGTGATCTTCATCGAGGAACCGATCTACCAACCGGATGCGACGCCGCACTTCGAGGTGCTCGACCCGTGCGACAACGTGCGCGTGCTGCGTCCGATCAGCAACGTGGAGGCGCCCGGCTTCCATGACGACCAGCTCGCGGTGCTCAAGCCGCTGGTCAAGCAGATGCTGCAGGACGAGGACCTGGAGGACTACCTGGTGTGGTTCTACACGCCGATGGCGCTGCCGCTGCTGGCCGGGCTGAACCCGGAGGCGGTGATCTACGACTGCATGGACGAGCTGTCGCTGTTCAAGGGCGCACCCAAGCAGATGCGCCAGCGCGAGTCGGCCCTGCTCAAGCGTGCCGACCTGGTGCTCACCGGCGGCCCCAGCCTCTACGAGAACAAGCGCGACCTGAACCCGAATGTGCACTGCCTGCCCAGCTCGGTGGACGCGGCCCACTACGCGCCCGAGCGCATCACCCAGGCGCACCAGGAATACCTGGCCGCCGAGCAGCTGCAGGGCCACATCCTGGCGCCACGCATCGGCTTCTTCGGCGTGATCGACGAGCGGCTGGACCTGGACCTGATCGCCCGCCTGGCCGAGTCGCGCCCCGACTGGCACGTCGTGATGGTGGGCCCGGTGGTCAAGGTGGACCCGGCCGCCCTGCCCCAGCGCGACAACATCCACTGGCTGGGCCAGCAGACCTACGCGCGCCTGCCCGCACTGGTGGCCGGCTGGGACGTCTGCATCCTGCCCTTTGCGCTCAATGAGCACACCCGCTTCATCAGCCCCACCAAGACGCTGGAGTACCTGGCGGCCGAGAAGCCCGTGGTCAGCACCCCGGTGAACGACGTGGTGGGCATGTACGGCCAGGTGGTGCGCATCGCCGCATCGCCCGAGGAGTTCGTGGCGGCGTGCGATGCGGCGCTGCAGGAGACGCCGGCCGCCCGCGCCGACCGCCTGGCGCAGGGTGCGGCCACGGTGGCGCGCTATTCGTGGGACGAGTCGGCCCGCACCGTGCTGCGCCTGATGGACGAAGCCGTGGCGCGCGCCGCCGCGGCGCAGGCGAGCGCGGACGCGGCCGACGACGAAGAGCCGCAACCCAGGGTGGCCGCGGCGGGCGGCGTGGCCTGACCGGAGCGTCACGCCCGCCGTGATCATCGACGCGCACCTGCACTGCACCGGCGACGAAAACGCCGCCGATGTGCTGCGCTCGCTGGACGGGGCCGGCATCGACATCGGTGTGCTGCTGGCGCCGTTCCTGAACAACGGCTACACGATGCACGACGCCGATTCGCTGCGCCAGGCCAATGCCTACCTGGCGCGGCTGGTGGGCGGCCATGCCGACCGGCTGATCGGCTTTGCGGTGCTCAACCCCTCGCTGCCCGGCGTGGTGGACGACCTGCAGCGTGCGGTGGACGCCGGCCTGCGCGGCGTGAAGATGGTGCCCAGCGGCTGGTACCCCTATGACGACGCGGTGCAGCCGCTGTTCGCCAAGGCCGCGGAGCTGAAGCTGCCGCTGCTGTTCCACAGCGGCATCTTCATCGACGGCCGCTCCGGGCGCTTCTGCCGCCCCACCTTCTTCGAAGCGCTGCGCGACCACCCCGGTGTGCGCGTCACGCTGGCGCACCTGTCCTGGCCGTGGACCGATGAAGCCATCGCGGTGGGCCTGATCGACCGCATCCACGGCGTGCCGGTGGAGCAGCTGATGTTCCGCTTCGACCTCAGCTTCGGCCCGCCGCCACCCTACCGGCTGGATGCGATCCGCAAGGCGCTGGATGTGCTGGGGGCCGACTGCCTGCAGTTCGGCAGCGACTGCTTCTTTCCGTGCAGCGGGGCGCACATCGCCGAGCGCAGGCGCTGGCTCGAAGACCTGCTGAGCGAGCTGGACGTCAGCCAGGCGGACCGCGAGCGCATCTTCTGCGGCACGGCCGCCACCTGGCTGGGCCTGCAGCAGCCGCTGAAGCCCCTGGTGAAGCCGCGGCGCCTCTTTGCAGGCCTGGATGACGCCTCCGCCGGGCAGCCGCAGCCTGCCGGCTGGAACCTGCGCTTCTGCTGCTGAAAGGCCCGCGACGTGTCCACCCTCGAATCCCTGGCGCCGACGCGCCGCACGCATGTGATGCAGTTCGTCGGCAACAACATCGTCGGCGGCATGGAGACCTATGTGCAGCGGCTGGTGGAGCGCCTGCCCAAGGACCGCTTCCGCGTCACCGTGGTGTGCCCCTACGAAAGCCGCTACAGCGAGCGCCTGCGCGGCCACGGCGCCGAGGTGCTGGTGCTGTCCATGCCGGAGGAGGACCCGTGCTGGACCTCGCTGTGCAGCGCGGTGGCCTACATCCGCGCCGAGCAGGTGGATGTGCTGCAGGCGCACCTGACCAATGCGCATGAACTCGCCGGCCTGGCGGGCCACCTCACCGGCACGCCGGTGGTCTACACCAACCATGGCCGGCGGCTGAGCTCGGAGGACCTGGAGGTGCACCGCCTCACCGGCACCCACATCGGCGTGGTGTGCAAGTACACCGAGATGCATGCGCTGGGGCTGGGCATCCCGCGCGACCACGTGCACCTGATTCCCAACGGCGTGGACACCGCGGTGTTCACGCCGCGCCGCGAGCGCCAGGGCGCGCTGCGCCGCCGCTTCGGCATTCCCGCGGAGGCGCCGGTGGTGGGGTTCGTCGGCCGGCTGTCGATCGAAAAAGGCCCGGAGACCTGCCTGCGCGCAATGCTGCTGGCGCACCAGGCGGTGCCGGAGATGCACATCGTGATGGTGGGTACCGGCCCCACCGAGCCCAATGTGCGCAACTTCGTCGCCAGCTTCCAGATGGAAAGCTACGCCCACCTCGCCGGCCTGCAGGACGACATGCCGGCGGTGATGTCGGAGTTCGACCTGTTCGTGTCCTCCTCGCACAGCGAGGCGATGCCGCTGTCGATGATGGAGGCCATGGCTGCCGGCCTGCCGGTGGTGGGCACGCGCGTGGGCGGCGTGCCCGACATGATCCAGCACGGCGGCTGTGGCTTCCTGGTGGAAAAGGGGGACATCAACGCCATCTCCTCGTCGGTGCGCACCCTGCTGCAGCAACCCGAGCTGCGCCAGCGCATGGGCGCCGCCGCTCGTGAACGCGCGATGACCCACTTCGCCCTGGCCGATTCGGTGAACGCCACCTGCGAGCTGCTGCAGCACCTGGCGCTGCAGCGTGCGATGGCCCGCAGCGCCACCGCGTCGGCCGCACCCAAGGCACCCGCGGCCAACGAGGCGATCGCGCCCAAGATGCTGGCCGCCAAAGGCAACGGGCGCACGGCCCGCACCGGCGCCACCAAGGCCAACTGAGCAAGCGAATCAGATCTGCACCCGCGTACCGAGTTCGACCACCAGGTTGTCGGGCAGCCGCAGGAACTCGGCCACGCTGCTGGCGTTGCGGTTCATCGCCGCAAAGAGCTTCTCGCGCCAATGCGCCATGCCGGTGCCGGGCATCGCGACCACGGTCTCCCGGCTCAGGAAGTAGCTGGTCTCGAAGGCAGGGATGTGCAGCCCCTGCGCCGCGCACAGCGCCAGCGCCGCCGGCACATCGGGCACGTCGAGGAAGCCGAAGCGCAGCATCACGCGCCAGAAGCCCTGGCCCAGCGGGGTGATCTCCAGGCGCTTGTCGGCAGGCACCCAGGGCACGTCGGCAAACGAGACGTTGAGCACCACGTTGGTCGCATGCAGCACCTGGTTGTGCTTCAGGTTGTGCAGCAAGGCCTGCGGCACCGAGTCCGGCGAGGCCACCGGGTACACCGCCGTGCGCGCGATGCGGTGCATGCCCTGGGTGTTCAAACCGGCCACAAAGGGCGCCAGATCCAGGCCGTCGCGGCCCAGGCTCTTCATCAGCAGCTCGCGGCCGCGCCGCCAGGTGCTCATCAGCACGAAGAGCAGCACCCCCAGCACCAGCGGGAACCAGCCACCGTCCAGCAGCTTCACGGAGCAGCCGGCCACCAGCAGGGCATCCACCGCGAGGAAGAAGCCGGTCGCGCCCAAGGCCACCGGCGCCGGCAGGCCCCAGCCATGGCGCACCACGAAGTAGGTGAGCACCGTGGTGATCAGCATGGTCACGGTGACGGCGATGCCGTAGGCGCCGGCCAGGCCGGAGGAGCTGCCGAACAGCAGCACCGCGCCCACCACGCCCGCCAGCAGCGCCCAGTTCACCACCGGCACGTAGATCTGCCCGGCTTCGCTGGCGGAGGTGTTGCGCACCACCATGCGCGGCAGGAAGCCGAGCTGGACGGCCTGGCGCGTCATCGAGTAGGCGCCCGAGATGACCGCCTGCGAGGCGATGATGGCCGCCAGCGTGGCCAGCACCAGCGCCGGCAGCAACCAGCTCTGCGGGAAGAGCCGGTAGAACGGGTTCTCGATCGCACCCGGGTCGCTCATCAGCAAGGCGCCCTGCCCCATGTAGTTCAAGGCGAGCGAGGGAAACACCAGGCCGGTCCAGGCCAGGCGGATCGGCGCGCGGCCGAAGTGGCCCATGTCCGCATACAGCGCCTCCGCCCCGGTGAGGGCCAGCACGATGGCGCCCACCGCCGCCAGCAGGTGCCACCCGCGTTCGGCGAGGAAGTGCCACGCGTGCATCGGGTTCAAGGCCGCCAGGATGGCCGGCTCACGCACGATGTGCACCAGCCCCACGGCCGCGAGCGTCACGAACCACAGCGTGATCACCGGGCCGAATACGCGGCCCACCGCATGGGTGCCCAGGCGCTGCACGAGAAAGAGCGCGAGCAGCACCGCCAGCGAGGCGGGCACCACGTAGGGCTTGAGCGCGGGTGTCAGGACCTCCAGCCCCTCCATCGCACCGAGCACCGAGATGGCAGGCGTGATCAGGCCGTCCCCATAGAACAGGGTGGCGCCGAACATGCCCAGCACCAGCAGCATCGTGCGCAGGCCCCTGCGTTCGCGCACCGAATGGCTGGCCAGGGCGGTGAGCGCGAGGATGCCCCCTTCGCCGCGGTTGTCGGCCCGCAGGATGAGCACCACGTACTTCAGCGTCACCACCAGCATCAGGGCCCAGAGGATCACCGACACCGCGCCCACCAGGTTGGCCGGGTTGAGCGCCACGCCGGTGGCCGGCGCGAACACCTCCTTCACGGTGTAGAGCGGGCTGGTACCGATGTCGCCATAGACCACGCCGATGGCGGCCAGCGCCAGGGCGGCCGTGCCGTGGCGCGCCGTGGTGGCCGCAGGGGCCCCGTGGCCTGGCACGGCGTGGTGTGTTGTTGTTGCGGTGGGCATGGACTGCGGGCAAGTGAAGAAGCCTGCAGCGTGCCGCGGCGCCCGTCAGGAACGCATAAGTGCGCCGTGCAGCCGGCTCAGGCGCTGCCCTCGGCCAGGCGATAGCCCACGCCGGGCTCGGTCAGCAGGCGCTGCGGCTCCGCGGGGTCGGCCTCGAGCTTGGCGCGCAGCTGGCCCATGTACAGGCGCAGGTAGTGGGTGTGCCCGGTGTACTCGGCGCCCCACACGTCGCACAGCAGCTGCCGGTGGGTGACCACCCTGCCGGCGCTGCGCACCAGCCGCGCCAGCAGCTTGAACTCGGTGGGCGTGAGATGCACCGCCTGGCCGTGCAGGCTGACCCGGTGGGCCGCCAGGTCCACCAGCAGCCCGTCGCGCTCGTAGCGGGTGACGGCCGGCGCCAGGTGGGTGCCGCGGTGCCGCACCGCCACCCGCATGCGGGCCAGCAGCTCGCCGATGCTGAAGGGCTTGACCAGGTAGTCGTCCGCCCCCGCATCCAGCAGGCGGATCTTCTGGCCGTCGCTGTGCCGGGCCGAGATCACGAGCACCGGCAGGCTCTGGCGCCGGCGCAGGTGGCTGAGCAGCTGCTCGCCGTCGCCGTCGGGCAGGCCCAGGTCCAGGATCACCAGCTCCAGCCCGGCGGTGTGGTCCGCCATCGCCACACTTTCCGACACGCTGGCCGCGGTGAGTACACGGTGGCCCTCCACTTCCAGGGCGTCGCGCAGGGTGGCGCGCAGCTCCCTGTCGTCTTCCACCAGCAGCACCGTCAGGCTCACGATGCGCTGCGCTCCTGCGCTTCCACCGCGGCCGGCGGGCCGGGCTCCAGCGCCAGCCAGCATTCGAAGCTGCTGCCGCCGTGGCTGCGCGCGCGCAGGCGCAGCTCGCCGCCGTGCGCCCGCGCGATGGCCCGGCACACCGCCAGCCCCACCCCGGCGCCCTGGCGCGGCGCGGCATCGTCGCCTGGTGGCGTGGGCGCGCGCTGGAAGACGTCGAACACCCGTTCGCGCCAGCCGGGCGCCACACCGGGCCCGCGGTCACGCACCGCCAGCACCATGTGCTGTTGCTGGCAGCGCGCCAGGATCTCCACCGGCGCGTCCTGCGGGCTGTACTTCAGCGCGTTGTCCACCAGGTTCTCCAGCATCTGGGCCAGCAGCAGCGCGTCGCAATGCAGCAGCGGCAGCCCCGGCTCCACACGGGCACGCACGCGGTGCTGCGGGTCGTGCTGGCGTGCACGGCGCAGCACGGCACCCACGATCTCTTCGGCAGATTCCCAGTCGCGCTGCAAGGTGGCGCCAGGGCTTTCCAGCCGGGCCAACTGCAGCGTGTTTTCGGTGAGATGGCGCAGGCGCGCGGTCTCCTCCAGCACGCTGGCCAGCAAACGCTGACGGTGCTCCGGGGTCAGCCGCGCGCCCTGCTCCTGCAGCGATGACGCCGCCGCCAGGATGGTGGCCAGCGGCGTGCGGTAGTCATGCGAGATGGCCGCCAGCATCGCATTGCGCACACCCTCGGCCTGGGCCTGCTCGCGCGCCGCACGGGCGGCCTGCTCGGTGCGTGCACGCTGCAGCGCCAGGCCCATCTGGTCGCACAAGGCCTGGGCGTGGGCCCGGAGGCTGGCATTCGACAGCTCGCCGGCCGGTGGCCGGACCACGGCCGCGCCGAAGCTGGCCTGCCGGCCGCGCAAGGGCAGGTACCACTCGCGCAAGCCCTCGTGCCGGCCGGTGCCGGGCCCGAAGGGCGTGGACTCGCGCATGCACAGCCACAAGCCGCCCAGCTGGTCCTCGTCCGGCTCGCCCAGCAGGGACACGGCCTGCGAATCGTTGGCCATTGGCAAGGGGCCCTTCAAGGCCATCAGCAGCACGGGGCCGCCGATCCGGCTCGCCAGCACTTCGCGCAGCACGCCGGTCTGGGACAGCGGCTCGCCGCCGTCGCGCAGCAGGTCGCTCAAGTAGCGCAGCTGCTGGGCCTCGTCCGCATGCTCCCTGGCCCGGCGGGCGAGCACCCGCTCGCGCGAGATCAGCACCGCCAGCACCGAGCTGACGCCCAGCATCGCGCCCAACAGCAAGGCGTTCTGCGGCGCGGCCACCGACAAGGTGCCCCGAGGCGGCACGAAGAACCAGTTGAAGGCCACCACCGAAGCTGCGCTCAAGGCCATGGACACGCCGGTCGGTGACCACAGCGAAGCGAGCGCCGAACACAGCACCAGCAGCATCGCCAGGTTGGCCAGGTCCACCCGCCCGTCCAGCAGCAGCATGGCCACCCAGCCGAGCGCCCACGCCAGCAGCGAGGGCCAGATCCGGTCGGCTGGAGAGCTGGGCGCCACAGGCAGACTGGCATTCATGCCGCCACCTTAGCAGCGCGGGCGTCAGGAAGGCATAAGCGGCCGGGGGGTCAGCCCAGCGCCGTGTCCAGCAGCATCATCAGCACAAAGCCCACGATCAGCCCGGTGGTGGCCGAAGCTTCGTGGCCGGCACGGTGCGACTCCGGGATGATCTCGTGGCTGATGACGAACAGCATCGCGCCGGCGGCGAAGGCCAGGCCCCAGGGCAGCAGCACCGCCGACAAGGTGATGACTGCGGCACCGAACACCGCCCCCACCGGCTCCACCAGCCCGGACAGCACGCCCAGCCCGGCGGACACCAGCCGGCCGTAGCCCACCGCGCGCAGGGCCAGCGCCACCACCAGGCCTTCCGGCACGTCCTGGATCGAGATGCCGGTGGTGAGGGCGCCCGCGCCCACCGGGTCGGTGCCGCCATAGGCCACGCCGATCGCCAGGCCTTCGGGCACGTTGTGCAGCGAGATCGCCAGCACGAAGAGCCAGGTGCGCTTCAGCGCCCTCGCCTGCGGCCCTTCCAGGCCCTTGATGAAGTGCTCATGCGGCACCCAGCGGTCGATGGCCAGCAGCAGCAGTGCGCCCAGCAGGATGCCGCCGCTGACGATGAGGCCCGCGCCCCAGTTGCCGGCCCCCTGGGCCTGCGCCGCCCGCAGCGCCGGCACCACCAGAGAGAACGAACTGGCCGCCAGCATCACACCGGCGCCAAAGCCCAGCAGCGTGTCGCGGAAACGCTCGGAGAACTGCTGCGACAGCAGCACCGGCAAGGTGCCCAGCGCGGTGGCGCCGGCCGCGACGCAGCCGCCCACCAGCGCCATCTGCACCCGTGGGTCCTGCCGCGCCAGCAGGCTGTACAGGTCCACGCCCAGCAGCGCGAGGCCGGCCACCACCACGGCCAGGCCGCAGGCGCGCCGGCAGTGGGCCCAGGGAAAGGGCCCGTCTCGCAGGCCGTCCCTCAGCGCGCGGGCGCGAGGGAAGTTCATCCCAGCAGGTCTTTCTGGCCCATGGTGCTGGCGTCCAGCGCCTCGCCCGCGCCCAGCTCGGCGCCGGTGAGCGGATCGCAATCGGGGTCGGAGCGCAGGCGCGTGGCCGCCTGTTGCAGCACCTGCTGGTCATCGGCCTTCATGCGCACCGAGGCCAGGCCATCGCCGCCGTCCACCGCGGGCTGGGCCTCGCGGTATTCGAAGTTCTCGTCGCTGTTCCACGGGCCGCGCATGTCGCCATCGCCTTGCGACATGTTGAAGTACACGTTGGTGAACTCCGGCATGCCCGGCAGCTTGCCCGGCGGGAAGTTGGGCTGCATGGAATACAGCGCCTTCTCGAAGGACTGCTGGTGCGCGATCTCGCGCGTCATCAGGAAGCCCAGGGCCTCCTTCACGCCGGGGTCGTCGGTGCAGTTGATCAGGCGCTCGTAGATGATCTTGGCGCGCGCTTCGGCCGCGATGTTCGAGCGCAGGTCGGCCGACGGGTCGCCGATGCTGTCGATGTAGCCCGCGTTCCACAGCTGGCCGGCCGAGTTGATGAGCGCCGGGCCGCCGCCGTAGAGCACCTGGGTGACGTGCGAATCGTTGCCGCCGCCGCTGATCTGGCGGTACATCTCGGCTTCGGTGTCCACGCCTTCGGCCAGGCGGCCCTTGGCGCTGCGGTTGAGCATGGCCACCAGCGTGCCGATCACCTCCAGGTGCGACAGCTCCTCGGTGGCGATGTCCATCAGCATGTCCTTGCGGCCCGGGTCTTCCTCGGCCAGCGCCTGGGTGAAGTAACGGCAGGCCGCAGCCAGCTCGCCCTGCGGGCCGCCGAATTGTTCGAGCAGCAGGTTGGCGAGGCCGGGGTTGGTGTCGGACACCCGGACGGTGTATTGCAGGCGCTTGTTGTGGGCAAACATGGGTACGGCTCCTTGGAATCGCAGTGGGGGTTCGTCCAACTGGGCAAGGGGCATTCCCGTGGCCGCCGCAGCTCACCCCGGAGACAGCGGCGTGGGCGCGGCGTCGCGCCCGGCGGCGGGTGTGGCCGTTGCAGGCGGCGCCACGGCCTGTTCCGGCGGCGCGGGTTGCGGATGCTCTGCCCGCACGCCGTCCAGCGCCCAGGCCAGGGCTGCGCCGAACAGCAGGATCTGCGAGGAGTAGTACACCCACAGCATCACCACCACCAGCGAGCCGGCGGCGCCGAAGCTGTCGATGGTGCTCACGCGGCCGAGGTAAAGCCCGATGAAGTGCTTGCCCAGCGCAAACAGCAGCGAGCTCACGATGGCGCCCACCAGGGCCGCACGCCGGCTGGGCCCCCGGTCGGGCAGCCAGCGCAGGAAGGCCCAGAACGCCGCGGCCAGCACGCACACCGAGAGCGCAAAGTCCGAGAAGGCCAGCACGCCGGCCAGCACCGGCATCACACGCGACAACCAGCCGCTCACCGCAGACAGCGCGGCGCTTGCCAGCAGCGACGCGACGATCAGGAAGCCGAAACCCAGCACCAGCGCAAAGGCGATCAGGCGGGCGCGCACGAAGGTGCCGATGGCCGACGCGCGCACCGGCACGCGCCCGATGCGGTTGAGCGCCTTGCGCAGCTCGGCGAACACGCCGCTCGCCCCCACCAGCAGGGTGAGCACACCCAGCACGGCCGCAAAGCCGCTGCGGTCGCTGCGCCAGGCCGAGGCGATCATGCTCTCGATGCTGCGGGCCGCATCGCGCCCCACCAGGCCGGCGATCTGGTCCACGATCTCGCCGCGCGCCGCATCGGCGCCGAACACCGCCCCCGCGATCGCGATGCCCACCACCAGCAACGGTGCCAGCGCAAAAAGCGAATAGAAGGCGATGGAGGCCCCCAGCTCGGTGCCGTCCTGGCTGATCCACAGGCGCAGCCCTTCGGTGGCCACCTGCAACCATCGGCGCACCGGCGCAGGCAGCTGCTCGAAGCGCGCCCGGGCCTTTTGCTTCACCACCTCCACACGTGTCATGCACAAGCGCAGGCACGGCGCGTGCCCAACCGCGAAAACCAAGCCCTTGTCATGGACCAGCCCCGCCCGCCCGTCACGCCGACCGCCCCTTTTGGTGTGCCCGCCTGGGTGGGCAAGGCGCTGCTGGCGATCGCCGCGTTGTTCCTGCTGCAGGCCGCCAAGCCGGTGCTGCTGCCGCTCACGATCGCGGTGCTGCTCACCTTCTTGCTCTTCGGGCCGGTGCGCGCCCTCACCCGCATCGGCCTGCCGCCCGCACTGGGCGCGGCCATTGTGGTCGTCACCCTGCTGGCTGCGCTGGGCGTGGCGGCCAGCGCGCTGGCCGGGCCGGCAGCCGACTGGTGGGATCGCGCGCCGCAGAACCTGCAGCAGATCACCGAAGCGATCGACAAGCTGCGTGCCAGCATCCCCGGCCTGGAGCCGCCACGCCGGCCCGCCCGCAGCGTGGCCCCACCCGCCGACCCGGTGAAGGAGCGCCTGGCCAGCGAAGGCTTCACGATGACACGCGCGGTGCTCACGCACTTCTGGCGCTTTGCGCTTTTTGGCGGCGTGACGGTGATCCTGCTGTACTTCCTGCTGGCGTCGGAATACCACCTGCTGTCGCGCACGGTGCAGGCCATACCGCGCCGGCGAACGCGTGCCGTGGTGCTGGCCGGCGTGCGCCAGGCGCAGCGTGAGGTGGGCCAGTACCTGGCCACCGCCGGCCTCATCAACATCTGCCTGGGCCTGCTCACCGGCGTGGTGCTGGCGCGCCTGGGCCTGGCCAATCCGCTGCTGTGGGGCACCATGGTGGCGGTGCTCAACTTCGTGCCCTACATCGGCCCGCTGCTGATGGTGGGCATGCTGGGGCTGGCCGGCATCCTCACCTACGGCGTGTCGTGGGCCATGCTGGCACCGGCCGGCGCCTTCCTCGGCCTGCACGCGATCGAGAGCAACGTGGTCACGCCGCTGGTGGTGGGCCGGCGCCTGAGGTTGAACCCGATGGCGGTGTTCCTCTCGGTGATGATCTGGGGCTGGATCTGGGGCATTGCCGGTGCCTTCATCGCGGTGCCCATGCTGCTGGCCATCCGCTCGGCCTGCCGGCGGGTGCGCAAGTGGCGGCTGCTGTACGGCTACCTGAACGACACGCTCACGCCGCCCACCAGCCTGCGCTCGCTGGTGCAGGCCAGAATCGGCCGTTCGCGCCCGCCCAAACATGCACGCCGCTGACCCCCACTCCCACGCCCTGTCGCACGACCATCAGTTCCACAGCGCCAACCCGGCGGCCGAACGTGGCACCCGGGTGGTGATGTGGATCACCCTGGCCACCATGGTGGTGGAGATCGCCGCGGGCCTGCGCTTCAACTCCATGGCGCTGCTGGCCGATGGCTGGCACATGAGCTCGCACGCGGTGGCCATCGGCGTGAGTGCGTTCGCCTATGCCGCCGCGCGCCGCCTGGCCACGGACGAGCGATTCGCCTTCGGCACCTGGAAGATCGAGGTGCTGGGCGGTTTTGCCAGCGCGCTGTTCCTGCTGGGCGTGGTGGCGCTGATGGTGGTGGGCTCGGTCGAGCGGCTGTTGTCGCCGCAGCCGATCGGCTATGCCGAGGCGATGGGGGTGGCCGGCATCGGCCTGGTGGTGAACCTGGCGTGCGCGTTCATCCTGCATCGTGCAGGTGGCCAGAGCGGCGGTCATGCCCATGCGCACCCGCACGAGCACGCACATTCACTTGGCCACGACCATGCGCACCACGACGCGCATTCACACCACCATCACGACCTCAACCTGAAGTCGGCCTACCTGCATGTGCTGGCCGACGCCGCCACCTCGGTGCTGGCGATCGCCGCGCTGGCCGGCGGCTGGTGGCTGGGCTGGGCGTGGCTGGACCCGGCCATCGGCCTGGCGGGTGCGCTGCTGGTGGCGGTATGGGCCTGGGGCCTGCTGCGCCAGACCGGCGCAGTGCTGCTCGACCGCGAGATGGACCATCCGGTGGTCGACGAGATCCGCGAAGCGCTGCAGGACAGCGCGGACCCGCAGGCCACGCGCATCACCGACCTGCATGTCTGGCGCGTGGGCCAGCGCGCCTATGCCTGCGCGCTCACGCTGCTCACGCGCGACCCGCAGCTCACGCCGGACGAAGTGCGCCGCCGCCTGGCGGTGCATGAGGAGATCGCGCACACCACGGTGGAGATCCACCGCGTGGCATGAGCCAGCGCGCTCAGATCTCCACCAGCCCCTCGCACAGCAGGTTCAGGCGCTCGTCGTCGCCCGCCGGCAGCTCGTCGCCAGCACGCAGGCGCGCGGCGCGCTGGATGGCATGCAGGCGGAACAGGAGCTCGGCCTCCACCGCTTCCACCTCGGCGGCGTCCTGCGCGGCCACGGCTTCGCGGCTCCACAACCCGCTCGCATTGAAGCCGGTGCGCAGGCGCGTTAGCAGGTGCTGCGCCAGGCCGAACGCGTCCTTCAGGGCGGGTGTCTCTGCGGCCAACATCAGCGAGCCGGCCTTGTTCTGCACGGCCTGCAGGTGCAGGTCCAGCCGGGTCAGCCGCTGCTGGATGTCGGCCAGGCTTTGCTCGGCCTGCAGCGGCGGCTGGGTGCGGGCGGTGTAGGACACCAGGCCCACCCACTTCAGGTCGAACTCGCCGGGCACGGCGCGCAAGGCCACGCTGGCGCGCGTGAGGTGAGGCTGCTCGCCGCGCAGCACGCTCAACACGCTGTCGGTCACCGCCAGCAGCCGCCCCAGCGGCGACACCTGGTCGCGCTGCAGGCAATGCGGATAACCGGAGCCGTCCAGCCGCTCGTGGTGCTCGGCCACCGCGCGCGCCACTTCGGCCGGGTAGTTGGTGAGCTGCTCGATCAGCAGCCGGCCTACGTGCGGATGCACCACCAGGTGCCGGTAGCTCTGCACATCCAGCACACGGTCGGCATCGAGCTCACCATGCAGCGGGTCGATGTACATCTCGCCCAGGTCGTGCAGCAGGCCGCACAGCATGGCCTGCCGCAGCTCGCGGGTGTCGCCGCCGCGGGCGATCATCAGCGCGCCGTTGAGCGCCATCGCCTGCACCGCATGTTCGAAGGATTCCGGGCGCGAAGCCTGGCCGGCGGTGAGCAGCAGCTGCGCCACCGGATGCAGCGGGATGTGCATCGCCGAGTGCACGATCTTGTCGTCGTGCCGGCGCAGCAGCGCCGACAGGGGCGTGTCGCGCGCCAGCAGTTGCTCCACCGCGTTGACCAGCGCGCGGCCGGTCACGCCGTCCTCCGCGTACAGGCAGGTCTCCAGCGGATGGCGCAGCTGGCGGTCGATCAGCTTGCGCTGCAGCGCCTGCGACACCGGCTGGTCGCGCGCCCACAGCTTGGTGCCGGAGATGTCGAAGATGTCGCGCGCCGCGATGATGGAGCGCGTCTCGCTGGCCTGCAGGATGGTGGCCAGCGCATGCGGGTTGGCAACTGAAAAACCGACGTTGGCGGCTGGCGAGCCCATGGCTGTCTCCCGTGAATCGTGTGTGCCTGTTTTTTCGGCGCCGCGCGCGGCGGCGATAGCGCTTCCATGTCACCAAGTGTTTTTGGTGTTACCGGTAGCTGCTGCCGCAAGCTTTGCCGGCCGGCCTGCGGGCGGCACACGCCGGCTGTGACGCAGTTCACTCTTCACCCGTGAAACGGGCGCAGGAACACGTGGTCTGGAAGTTGCAAATACAGACGCGCAAGACACCCGGAGCGACACACGTGCATCCCATCGCCATCGAACGGACCATCGCCTATGGCGACGTGAAAGTGGTGGTCGCCAGCGACCCGGACGAACGCATCTTCATCGGCGTGGGCCTGGGCCAGGGGCAGCGTGGCAACCTCGTGTTCATCCAGGTGGACCCGGACACCACCTTCCAGCTGGAAAACGGCGAAGTGGATCTCTTCACCGTCATCCGCCATCGCGGCACCGGGCTTGTCTTCGAGGCGCCGCGCATGGCGCTGGCGCCGCAGCCCTCGCACGCCTGAAGGCCCTCTCCAGGTCAGACCCGATACTTCGGGCGCCCGGGCCGCGGTACACCCTCGGGCCGGAGAGCCCATGAACGACGACTTCATCGAAATCTATGACGGCGCCCTGTCGGCGGCCAATTGCGCGGCCATCGTGGCGCGCGTGAACGCCAGCGACAAGCTCACCCGCGGCCGCACCGGCCAGGGCGTGGACCTCAGCAAGAAGGACAGCTACGACATCACGCTGGGCGACCAGGGCGAATGGGCCGACGTGAACCAGCTGCTGGCCCACACGGCGCTGAAGTACCTGCACGACTACATGCGCAAGTACCGCTTCCTGCTGATGGGCGCGCTCTCCCCCAGCCTGCCCGATCCGCAGACCGGGCAGCCGGTGGTGCTGTCGCCCGACAACTTCGAGCGCTGTGGCGAGCCGCACCTCACCGAGCTGATCCAGGCGATGTACCGCTGCGGGCGCATCAACCTGCAGAAGTACCTGGCCGGCAGCGGCGGTTATCACCACTGGCATTCCGAGCTGTACCCGCAGGACGCCACCTGCGAAAGCCTGCACCGGGTGCTGCTGTTCCAGTTCTACCTGAACGACGTGGCCGAGGGCGGCGAAACCGAGTTCTTCTACCAGCAGCGCAGCATCGCGCCCCAGGCCGGCCGGCTGGTGATTGCGCCGGCCGGTTTCACCCACACCCACAAGGGCCACGTGCCGCGCTCGGGCGACAAGCTGATCGCGACCTCGTGGATCCTGTTCAAGCGCGCGGAGCAGCTCTACGGTTGAGGTTGGGGCCGCGGCGCCTCGAGGTGCCGGGCTTCCGCAGGCGGGTTCCACCAGTTGTTGTGGCGGCCGTCCATGTAGCGCACCGGCGCGCTCGCCAGCTCGTCCGGCGCCACGTCGTCCAGGCAGGCCAGGTTGATCGAGACATACGCGCCGCCCACCTCCGGGATGTCGCCCTTGCCGAAGGCCCGCACGCCGCAGTGGCGGCAGAAATGGTGGTGCGCCTGTGCGGTGTTGAACTGGTAGTCCCCCAGTTCGCCCTCGCCTGCCAGCAGCCGGAAGGCGTCCGGCTTGATCGTGACGCCCCACCAGCGGGTCTTGGTGCAGAAGCTGCAGTTGCAGCGGCCGGTGCCCTCGGCCAAGTCGATGTCGGCTTCGTAGCGGACCGTGCCGCAGTGGCAGCTGCCGTGGTACGTCTTCTTCATTCGCGTCCCCTGTGATCGTGAAGACGCCACTCTAAGCAAAGCCTGCTGACAACGGAATGTCAGCAGGCGATGAAACGCCGCAACACCGCGAAGGCAGCGTCAGGCTGGTCGCGCCAGGCGCCATGGCCGGCGTTCGCGAAGCTCGCGAGCTCCGTCCACTGCGCCGGCAACGCGGCGGCGATGTCGCGCGCGTCCTCGATCGGGCACACAGGATCGTCTTCGCCGGCCATCACCAGCACCGGGCACTGCGCGTGGGCCAGCCCAGGCAGCAGGTTCATCGTCTGCTGCTCGCCACCGGCCGACGCAAACAGGATGGGCTCGTTGAACACGATGCGCGCCGCCGCATGTTCATCGGCCGGTGGCTGCGTGTTGTAGTGCTGCTTGCACACCCGGTTGTACTCGGCCCAGGTGGTTGCGTTGGGCGCGGTCCAGAAGGCTTCTGCCACCGCCCGGGCCTGCGCGCCACCCAGGCGCTCGAACATCGCCAGCTTGCGCGCCAGCCCCATGTGCGGCGAAGTGCTCGACAGGATCACCTTGGCGGGATGGGCCGGGTGGCGGGCGATGTAGCGCTGGGCCACGAAGCCGCCGAAGGACTGGCCCAGCACGATGGGTTTGACGATGCCCAGCGCGTCGCACAGGCGCACCACGTCGTCGGCAAAGGTATCCAGCGTCCACTCCTCGGGTGGCCGGCGGTCGCTGCGGCCATGGCCGCGGTGGTCGTAGTAGACGATCTGCGCCAGATCGCCCAAGCGGGAGAAGGCCGGCTTGAAGCCGGAATGGTCGTAGCCCGGGCCGCCGTGCAGCAGCACGAGCGTGGGTTTTTCGCGCATCACCGGGCCGTCAGGCACCAGCCCGGGCCCCTCGACGTCGACGAACAAACGGACTCCCGGCGCAATGGTGATGTGCATGCGGCCGATTCTGTCGCAGCCCCCGCCCAACACGTGCCGTAGCGAAAGTACACAACCCTGACGGACAACCACCATTGCGCTCATAGCTGAACAAGTAGTACAACTACATCGCCGGCACCCTCAATATCACAGGAGACAACATGATTCCTCTCGCCAGGAAGCCTTGGTGCTGGCCGCTCGCACGCTGGAGCAGTGCATTGCTGATGGCCGCTGGATTGGCGGCGCCTGCCCTTGCGGCCCCGGACACCGACGTGTCCAACAAGCAGGGTTTCAACACCGACGTGATCTACCAGATCGTCACGGACCGGTTCTCCGACGGCAACGCCGCCAACAACCCCGGCGGCTCCGCCTTCAGCTCGGATTGCTCCCAGCGCAAGCTCTACTGCGGCGGTGACTGGAAAGGCATCCAGAACAAGATCGAGGACGGCTACCTCACCGGCATGGGCGTGACCGCCATCTGGATCAGCCAGCCGGTGGAGAACATCACCGCGGTGATCAACTACTCGGGCGTGAACAGCACCGCCTACCACGGCTACTGGGCGCGCGACTTCAAGAAGACCAACCCGGCCTTCGGCAACTTCACCGACTTCAGCAACCTGATCGCCGCGGCGCACCTGAAGAACATCAAGGTCATCATCGACTTCGCGCCCAACCATTCGTCGCCGGCCTCCGCCACCGACACCACGTTCGCGGAGAACGGTCGGCTATACGACAACGGCACGCTGCTGGCCAGCTACGGCTCCGACCCCAACGGCTACTTCCACCACAACGGCGGCACCAGCTTCTCCAACCTGGAAGACGGCATCTACCGCAACCTCTTCGACCTGGCCGACTTGAACCACAACAAGGCCACCGTCGACGCCTACTTCAAGAACGCGATCAAGGCCTGGCTGGACCTCGGCATCGACGGCATCCGCTTCGACGCGGTCAAGCACATGCCCTTCGGCTGGCAGAAGAGCCTGATGTCCTATGTGCACGGCTACAAGCCGGTGTTCTCGTTCGGCGAATGGTTCCTGAGCGCCAACGAGGTGGACCCGGCGAACCACTACTTCGCCAACGCCAGTGGCATGAGCCTGCTGGACTTCCAGTTCGCGCAGAAGGTGCGCCAGGTGTTCAAGGAGGGCTCGGCCGACATGGTGGGCCTGAACCAGATGATCTCCGACACCGCGAGCCAGTACGCGCAGGTGAACGACCAGGTCACCTTCATCGACAACCACGACATGCCGCGCTTCCAGGTGGCGGGCGCCAGCGGCCGCAAGCTGGAGCAGGCGCTGGCCTTCACCCTCACCTCGCGCGGCGTGCCGGCCATCTACTACGGCACCGAGCAGTACATGACCGGCACCGGCGATCCGGACAACCGCGCCAAGATCAGCGCCTTCAGCACCACGACCACCGCCTACAAGGTGATCAAGGCGCTGGCGCCGCTGCGCAAGAGCAACCCGGCCATCGCCTACGGCAGCACCACGCAGCGCTGGATCAACAGCAACGTCTACATCTACGAGCGCAAGTTCGGCTCCAACGTGGCGGTGGTGGCCATCAACCGCGACCTGGTGAACACGGCCAGCATCGGCGGCCTCGTCACCTCGCTGCCCGCCGGCAGCTACACCGACAAGCTCACCGGCCTGCTGGGCGGCAACAGCATCACCGTGGGTTCAGGCGGCAGCGTGAGCAACTTCACCCTGGCCGCGGGCGGCGTGGCGGTGTGGCAATACACCACCGCGATCACCACGCCCACCGTGGCGCACGTGGGCCCGATGCTCGGCAAGAGCGGCAACACCATCACCATCGACGGCCGCGGCTTCGGCGCCACCAAGGGCACGGTGTACTTCGGCGCCAACCCGGTCACCGGCACCGCGATCACGCAGTGGGAGGACACCCAGATCAAGGTGCAGGTGCCCAGCATCACGCCGGGCAGCTACGGCGTGAGCGTGAAGACGGCGGCCTCGGTGGCCAGCGGCAGCTACAACGGCTTCCAGGTGCTCACCGGGCCGCAGGTGACGGTGCGCTTCGTGGTCAACAACGCGACCACCGTGCCGGGCGAGAGCGTGTACCTCACAGGCGACAAGTTCGAGCTCACCAACTGGAGCGCCGCCACGCCGCTGGGCCCGCTGTTCAACCAGGTGGTGTACAGCTATCCCAGCTGGTACACCGACGTGAACGTGCCGGCCGGCAGCGTGATCAACTTCAAGTTCATCAAGAAGAGCGCCGGCGGCACCACCTGGGAAGGGGGCAGCAACCATGTGTTCACCGCGCCGGCCAGCGGCACCGCCACCGTCACGGTGAACTGGCAGCCGTGATGGTTTGACGCGCAGCGCTAGAGTGCGGGCCTGGATCCCGCCCTCGGCCCCGGGCTTCACAGGCCCGGGGCTTGCTGCATCTGGAGCGCCATGAACCAACCCTATGTTTCCGAGGCGCCGGCCCGCGAAGAGGTGGACGCCCTGCCAGGACCGGCCGTCATCGAGTTCGGCACCAACTGGTGCGGCATCTGCCAGGCGGCCCAGCCCGCGATCGACCAGGCCTTTGCGGCCCACCCCGGCGTGCGGCGCCTGAAGATCGAGGACGGCAAGGGCCGGCCGTTGGGCCGCTCCTTCGGCGTGAAGCTCTGGCCGACGCTGGTGTTCCTGCGCGACGGGCAGGAAGTGGCACGCCTGGTGCGGCCCACCGACCCGCGCGCGATTGCGACGGCGCTGGAGCGCATCGCGGCTTGATGGGCCGGCTCAGGCGACCGGCTCGCCGAGCGTCACATCGCGCAGCGTCATCTGCGGCAGCGTCAGGCGCATCTGCGGTTGTCCGCGCAAGCCGGTCAGCTCCGCATGCACCTGCGCGAGCACGCTGCCGCAGCGGGCTGGCAGGCCGCCCAGGTCGAACGCGGCCTCGCTGGCGGTGAGCTCCGGAATGCTCGCGACCAGCTTGTGGCCCAACACTTCGGCCAGCAGGCTCACGCGGTTCTTGCCATGCGCCTGGCCCACCAGTGCCGCATGCTGGCGCGCCGTACCCAGCCAGCCGTCACCCAGGTGCAGCTCGCCGCTGAGGCGGGTGCGGTCCAGCGAGGCTTGCACCTCCTCGTTGGCCGGCTTGCCGATCGGTGCGGTGTCCGCCCGGCTGAGCAGCCCCTGCACCAGCCCGGCGAGGTCGATCGCGCCGCGTTCGCTGACACGTGCGCCGAACCCGGCACTGCGATGCTCGAAGCGGGCCCCCGGCACGTCGGCGCCGGTGAACAGCAGCAGGTAGCGCCGGCCGAGGTTGGGCGCGTCCACATACAGCCCGCCGCGGCTGATGCCCATCACGCTGTTCGGGCCCACGTGCTCGACCACCACGCGGTCGAAGTCCAGCACACCGGCCTGCAGCGGCAGCGTGATGTCCGCGTCCACGATCCAGGCCGCGTCGGTGACCAAGGCCCGCAGGGTGCCTTCCAGCCCGGCCAGCGGCTCCAGGCGCCAGGCTGCGGGCGACACCGGCACGGCAGGCAAGGCAGCCGCGCCGCCCGGCGTGATGTCCACGCCTTGCAGCAATACCTGGTCGATGTGGCCGCCGCGCAGCGGCCCTGCGCCTGGCGCACCAGGCACTGCGAGGAGCAGGTCCACGCCTTGGAGCTGCAGTTCGGCCACCGTGGCGTGCACGGCGCCCAGGCGCAGGCTCAGGCCGCGTGCGATGAACCGGTCGGCGCGAAGCGCCAAGCCGCCATCGGACGTGGTGTGGAGGTGGAGGCCTGTGGCCTCAGTCGCCGCGGCGGGAAGGCCCTCAGCGCTGGGCAGCTGCGGGCCGCGGGCGCCGGGCAGGAAGGAGGTGGCTTGCACGGTGCACTGCCGACGGCAGCCGCCATGCCCGGCGCGGGCAGGTCAGTGATGCAGCGCTGGATCGGCCGCCGCCTGCACCGCGGTGACGGGGCCATAGCATTCCTCGGTGCAGCGGCAGCTGACCGCCAAGGCGTCGAAGGTCAGCTCTTCACCGCAACCGGTGCACCGGTACACCCGGGATGAGGGCGCGCTGGTGCCCGCCAGCATGCCGCTGAAAAGGCTGCCGGCCGCCCGGCCAAAACTGCTGTGTTCATTGAGTGCCATGCTTCTCACTCCCGCGTCGGATGGGCCCAGTATGGGTGCCGCTTGCTGGGCCCACATCCCTTGCCTAGGGGGAAGCAGCCACCGGCCCCCTAACTTGGCGCCGGCCCGGATGGCCAACCGGCCATCGGAGCCGGGCGCGCGGATTGCTGCGCTGCAGCATCCCCTCACCACAGGAGCACTCATGCCCAGCCTTCCCCAGCCCGACTTCCAGCCTTTCGTGCGGCTTGCCCAATCGAACTTCGCGTCGCTCTCCGAGTTCTGGCTGTCGCCGGATGTGGTGCAACAGCCTCTCGCTGTCGCGCAGCGGCTGTTCAACCCGAACAGCGGCGGCACCGCCAACCTGGCGTCGACCGCGGAGCCGTTGTCGCGCCTGGTGCGGGGCCTGACCGAGAACTACAGCCGCTTCTTCAGCGAGCTCACCCAAAGCGGGATGTCGCTGTGGAACCAGGCCCAGGCAGCCGCCGGGGACGCCGCCGACAACGTGGTGAACGCCACAGAGGGCACCAGCCGCCGCTCGCGCGCCGCAGCCTGAGCCCCCACGGTGCCACGCCCGCGCGAGCCGCGCGGGCTGGGGCGTTGCCGGTCTTCCGGGCTCCGCCTGGATCGCTGTACCGCGCCTAACCGTTGCGCGCCACCCACTCGATGACCGCATCGAGTGCCGGCGTGCCGCGCGCGGCCTGCGGGTGGTTCACCATCGCGGCCACTGCGTAGACGCGGCCGCTTTTGCCGACCACGTAACCCGCCAGCGCGCGCGTGTCGCTCAGGGTGCCGGTCTTGAGGTAGGCGCGGCCACTGGCCGTCCCCCGGCGCAGGCGGTTCACCAGGGTGCCGTCCACGCCCGCCACCGGCAAGGAGTCCACCAGGCTCTGCGTGCCGCCGTTGCGCCAGGCGTTGTGCAGCAGCTGCACCATCGCGCGCGGCTTGCCGCGTTCGTTGTGCGACTGGCCCGAGCCGAGCTCGATCGTCACATCGTCGTCCTTCAGCCCCTCGTCCCGCAGCCAGCCCTGCAGGCGGCTGCGCGCCCGTGGCAGCGGGTCGCCGGTGCCGCTGCCGGCCAACGCCAGCAGCAGGCGCTGCGCACCCACATTGAGGCTGGGCTTGTTGATGTCACGCAGGCGGTCGGCCATGGAGGTGAAGAGCTGGCTCGACCAGCCGGCCGCAGCGGCGGGCGTGGGCTTGCGCGCTTCCACCACGCCACCGCGAACCCGCAGCCCCGCCTCGCGCCACAGCTGCGCCACCGTCGCCGCCGGGCTCACGGGCGCGGGCGGGAGGGCCGCGGCCACGCCGACAGGCAAGCCTTGCGGCAAGTTGAGCGTGGCCGCGTCGCGGCTGCCGCAGGTCTTGTCCCAGCGCCCACTCACCCACACCGCGGGTGTGGCGGTGCCCGCGCCCAGCGTGGTCTTCCAGCGCGCGTAGACGCTGCAGCCACCGCCCATGGCCACGTCGTTGATCACCTGCACGCCCACGGCCGGCCGCAACGCGATGCTGGCGCGCGGGCCGGCCGCTGGGGCCACCTGCACCACCAGCCGGCCGCCGCCGCGCGGCGTTGGCTCCGCGCCACCGCCATCGGCCGCGCTGGCGAGCGACAGGCTGGGTGGGTCCTGCAGCAGCGCCACATGGTCCAGCACGATGCGGCCGGACACCTCGCTCAAGCCCTCGCTGCGCATCTGCGCGAACCATCGCCGCAGGTCGGCCGGTGTGAGGCCGGCCTCCGCGCCGCCAATCACCAGGTCGCCGGCCAGGCGCCCGCGCACCATCGGCCCGGTGGCAAAGGCGTGCGAGCGCCACTGGTGGTCGCTGCCCAGCAGGCGCAAGGCGGCCAGCGAGGTCACCACCTTGGCGGTGGATGCGAGCTGGAACGGCTGCTCGGCATTCAGCTCCGCGAGCGCGGCCGGCAGCTCCGAATCCACCGGCCGCACGTACAGCCCGAAGCTCTTGAGCGGCAGGCCGGAGGCCTTGAGCGCCGCACTCACCTGCGGCGGCAAGCCTCCGCCGGCGCAGGCTGGAACGGCCAGGGCCAGGGTGGCGCCGAGGCTGAGCACGCGCAGCAGAAGTGACATCAAAAAGGTCCGGCAAGTAGCGGCAACCCAGCCTTGCCATCAATCCGCGTGCCGTCCCGCGAACCGGGGGGTGCGGGTACCACGCTTGCCGACTTGGCCACATGGCCATCGCATCAAGAGGATTCCCCATGACCCAGCCCCGCACACCCGAGCAAGCCAGCGACCGGCTGGAGGCCAAGGCCGAGAAGCCCGAGGACAAGCTGCCCACTTACCAGGAGCTGCTGGACGGCGCGGTGGAGGACACCTTCCCGGCCAGCGATCCGGTGGCCACCAGCGTCGGCCGGCATGCCGCACAACCGGTGAGTACCGGCATGGACGACAAGGACTGGAAGCTGGAGCCGGCCAGTGCACGCCATGCCCGCAATGCGGAGGTGGTGGCCGAGTTCGAGGACGAGGCCGCGGCGCGCCAGGCGCAGGACCATGCGCTGGCCGACGACATGCCCACCGCGCGCCTGGAGCTGCCGTCGCAGAGCCAGCGCGAAGGCCCCGCCGCCACGGTCACCGTGGTGGCCTGCAACAACACCCAGCGCGAGCGCGCGGTGGAGATCGTGCGCGAGGCGGGCGCGGCCCACGTGGAAGTGAAACGCTGAAGGCGCGGCAGCGCCGCATCGGCTGAGGTCGCGTGGGCGCAGGCCGGCCGCTAAGATCGGCGGCCACCCCACGCCAAGGAGGACCTTCCGATGCCCTACATGCTGCTCATCATGGAGCCCACCGGGCAGCGGCGCACCCGCAACGGGGCCGAAGGCCATGAGGTCTACGACCGCATGCTGCGCTTCGGCGCCGAACTGAAGTCGCGTGGCCAGCTGCTGGCGATGGAATCGCTCAAGATGGCCGAAGCCACCCGCGTGCAGGTGCGCCAGGGCGAACGCCGTTTTGTGGACGGCCCGTTCTCCGAGGCCAAGGAGCTGGTTGGCGGCTTTTTCCTGGTGGACGTGCCCACCCGGGAGCAGGCGCTGGCGCTCGCCGCCGAATGCCCGGCGGCCGAATGGTGCACGGTGGAAGTGCGATCGCTGGGCCCCTGCTACGAAGACGCATAGGTTTCGTGCGCCCGCATGTCGAATCAGGCGATCCTGGTTCGTCGTGGGATTGAGCGCCTGGACCAGGCGGCCTGAGCACCAAGGAGACCTCATGCGATTCATGATCATCGTGAAGGCCACGGCCGCGAGCGAAGCCGAAACCTCGCCCGCGCCCGCCGACGACAAGCTGATGGCCGCCATGGCCGACTACCACGAAGCGCTGGCCAAGGCCGGCGTGCTGCTGGACGGCGCCGGCCTGCAGCCCAGCGCGAAGGGCTGGCGCATCCACTACTCCAAGGGCCAGCGCACGCTGGTGGACGGCCCCTTCGCCGAAACCAAGGAGCTGGTGGCCGGCTACACGCTGATCCAGGTGAAGAGCCGCGAGGAAGCGCTGGAGTGGACGCGCCGCTTCCCGGCCCCCATGGGCGAGCTGGAAGACGGGCAGATCGAGGTGCGACAGTTGTACGAGCTGGACGACTTTCCGCCCGGCGAGGCCACCGAGCGCTTCAAGACCATCGGCGTGCTCTGAAGGCAGCGCCGGCTCCCCGACTGAAAAAGGACACCCACCATGGCCCAACAGATCTTCGTCAACCTGCCGGTCAAGAACCTGCCGCGCAGCATGGAGTTCTTCAGGCAGCTCGGTTTCGAGTTCAATCCGCAGTTCACCAACGACCAGGGCGCCTGCATGGTGATCAGCGACACCATCTACGCGATGCTGTTGACCGAGCCCTTCTTCCAGACCTTCACCAAGAAGCCGGTGGCCGACGCCACCAAGGGCACCGAAGTCATCGTGTGCCTGTCCTGCGACAGCCGCGAGAAGGTGGACCAGCTGGTGAGCAAGGCGCGCGCGGCTGGCGGCACGGTACCCAACCAGCCGCAGGACCACGGCTTCATGTACGGCCATGGATTCGAGGACCTGGATGGCCACGTGTGGGAGCTCGTCCATATGTCGAGCACCGATGGCGGCAAGGGCTGACGATCCAAAGCCTTTGCCCATGAGCGGAGCCACCCATGCCGCGATCGACGCCGTCTGGCGCATCGAGTCGGCCAAGATCATCGCCGGCGTGGCGCGGCTCACGCGCGACATCGGCCTGGCCGAGGAGCTGGCGCAGGATGCGCTGGTGGCCGCGCTGGAGCACTGGCCGCGCACCGGCGTGCCGGACAACCCGGGGGCCTGGCTGATGACCACCGCCAAGCACCGGGCGCTGGACCAGCTGCGGCGGCACAAGCTGCAGGCCGAGAAGCATGAGCAGATCGGCCATGAGCTGGAGGCGCAGGAGGCGCTGGTGGTGCCCGACTTCGTGGACGCGCTGGACGCCGCGCGCAACGATGAGATCGGCGACGACCTGCTGCGGCTGATCTTCACCGCCTGCCATCCGGTGCTGTCCACCGAGGCCCGCGTGGCGCTCACGCTGCGCCTGCTGGGCGGGCTCACCACCGCCGAGATCTCTCGCGCCTTCCTGGTGCCCGAGCCCACCATCGCGCAGCGCATCGTGCGCGCCAAGAAGACGCTGGCCGCCGCCCGCGTGCCCTACGAGCTGCCGCGCGGCGAGGCGATCGCGCCTCGCCTGGCCTCGGTGCTGGAAGTGATCTACCTGATCTTCAACGAGGGCTACACCGCCACCGCGGGCGAGGACTGGATGCGCCCTGCCCTGTGCGGCGAGGCCCAGCGCCTGGGCCGCATCCTGGCCGAGCTGGCGCCCCAGGAGCCGGAGGTGCATGGCCTGGTCGCCCTGATGGAGCTGCAGGCCTCGCGCGCCGGTACCCGGGTGGACGCACAGGGCCGCCCGGTGCTGCTGCTGGACCAGAACCGGGCGCGCTGGGACCAGCTGCTCATCCGCCGGGGCCTGGCCGCGCTGGAGCGTGCCGAGGCGCTGGGCGGCGCGATGGGGCCGTATGCGCTGCAGGGTGCGATCGCGGCCTGCCATGCGCGGGCGCGCACGCCGGAAGCCACCGACTGGGAACGCATCGCCGCGCTGTACGACGCGCTGGCGCAGGTGGCACCCTCGCCGGTGGTGGAGCTCAACCGCGCGGTCGCGGTGGCCATGGCCTTCGGCCCGGCCAGCGGGCTGGAGATCGTGGATGCGCTGTGCGCCGAGCCCACCCTCAAGCATTACCACTGGCTGCCCAGCGTGCGCGCCGACCTGCTGGCCAAGCTGGGCCGCCATGCCGAAGCGCGCGCCGAATTCGAGCGTGCGGCCGGGCTGGCACGCAATGCGCGCGAGCGCGAGCTGCTGCTGGAGCGCGCCCGCGCACTGGGCCACTAAGGCCCGTCAACCCGCCTCGCGGGCGCCCGGCTCCATCAGCTTCACCAGCGTGTGCAAGACCCGGTTGGCCGGCGTGGGAACACCCAGCGCCTGGCCCTTGCGCAGCACCAGTCCGTTGAGGTGGTCGATCTCGCTGGGCCGACCACGCGCCAGGTCCTGCGCGGTGGATGACAGCTGCGTCGGCATGGTGTGGGCGATGCGCTCCACCGCCGCCCACACGTCGCCCGGTACGTCCACGCCCGACGCGCGAGCCACCGCCAGGCACTCGGCCACCACGTCGCGCATCACAGCCTCCACGCCCACGCCCTGCACCAGCCGGCCATAGGGCAGCTGCGTGATCGCCGACAGCGCGTTGTAGGCGCAGTTCAGGATGAGCTTGGCCCACAGCGCACCCGCCACATTGCCGGATACCTGCAGTGGTACGCCGGCCGCGCCAAAGGTGGCCACCAGCTCGTCGCTGCGCGCCGACGGCCCGATCACCAGCTCGCCGCGCCCATGGTGCTTCACATGGCCCGGCCCCGCCATCTCGGTGGCCACATACACCACCGCCGGCAGCACCGGCCGCCCCAGCACCGCCTGCAGGCGCTCGGCGTTGTCCACGCCGTTCTGCAGGCTGAGCACCAGGGCGTCCGGCGCGAGGTGGGGTTGGATTTCGAGGCCGGCGGTTTCGGTGTCGGTGGACTTCACGCAGAACAGCACCAGCTCAGCGCCGCTCACGCCGCGGGCATCCGTGCTCGCCTGCATGGTCACGTGCTCGTCAAAGGTCTGCGTGTCCAGCCGCAGGCCGTGCTGCCGGATCGCCTCCACATGCGCCTGCCGGCCCACCACGCAGACCTCATGCCCCGCTCGCGCCAGCATGCCGCCGTAGTAGCAGCCCACCGCGCCTGCGCCCATCACCGCAACATTCATCACCGATCCCCCTGCGCTGCCAGCTGCACTGCCCGCGCCACCAGTGCCATGACGGCGTTGTTGTGCGCCATCAATTCGGAGGCCGGCGGCGCCGACGCCATGGTGACGACCGCCAAACGCAGGCGGGGCACCATCAATGCGTACTGCGCCCCGTGGCCCCAGGCCCAGGCCACCGCTTCGCCATGCAGCCGACCGGTGAACCAGAGGTACCCGTAGCCAATGTCGGTCACCGGCTCCACGCGCCAGCCGGCCGGTCCGTGCGATGCCGTGCTCTGCGCCACCCAGGGCGCCGGCACCACCTGGCGGCCACGCCAGCGCCCGCCGTCGAGCGTCATCCACGCCAGCTTCAGCAGGTCGCGCGGTCGCAACGAGACGCCGCCATAGGCGAGGGGCAAGTCCGCGCGATCCCGGCGCCAGCCGAAGTGCGTAATCCCCAGCGGCGCGAACAGGTCCCGGCGGGCCAGGTCCGCAAGGTCGCTGCCTTCAACGCGCGCGAGGATCGGCGAGAGCAGGGAAATCGCAGCGTCGTTGTAGGTCCACCGGCCCGCACCTTGGGCGTCCGCCGGCAAGGCCAGGGCATAGCGCACCGGGTCGCTCGCCTGCTCCAGCTCGCGCATCTGCCGGCTCCAGTCGTAGGCCACCGCGCTGCGGCCGGTCAGCAGCTGGCGCAGGCTGGCCCGCGCGGCAGCGGACGGCTGGTCGGCGCCCGGCTGCGACAGCAGCTCGCCCACGGTGGCGTCCAGGCCGGGCAATGTTCCGCGCTCCAAGGCCTGGCCCACGAGGAGCGAGCACAGGCTCTTGGTGCAGGAATGGATGGGCTGCAGCTCGTTGGCGCCCGTCCTGTCGTAGTAACGCTCGCCCACGAGCACACCATCGCGCGCGACCAACAGGCTGCGCATGCCGCGCACTGCGGCCGCGTCCGACAGCAGCTGTTCCAGCGCAACGGCGTCCAGACCGTGGGCCTGGGGCGGCTCGACGCCCCACTCGGTGCTCTGTGCGTCCTCCAGTCTTGCCGACGCAGGAGCGGACGGGCCTGCCAACGCCCCGCGCAGCGCGACCGCCCCCGCGGCTGCGGCCGCGGTTCCAAGCACGATGTGTCGCCTCGTTGCCATCAATCCTCCGCTATTGCGTCCTGCCCCATTCAAGCATGTCGGCTGTCGATTTGGCATCTCCAGCTTCGTCGTTGCGATGAGGACGCCAGAACCCTCGCCTCGCAGCCACCAACCACAGGAGTGCACCATGCTCAAGACCCTTGCCCTTGCCCTCGCCCTCGCCGCCGCCCTCGCCTTCCTGCTCATCGTGGCAGCCGCCAGGCCGGACACCTTCGAAGTGCAGCGCAGCGCCAGCATCCAGGCCCCGCCGGACACGGTGTTCGGGCTCATCAACGACCTGCGCGCCTTCAGCACCTGGTCGCCGTATGAGAAAAAGGATCCGGCCATGAAGAAGCACTACAGCGGCCCGGTCGCCGGCCGCGGGGCAGCGCAGGCCTGGGAAGGCAACCGCGAGGTTGGCAAGGGCCGGCTCGAGATCACCGACGTGGCCGCACCGTCGCGTGTGACGATGGAGCTGCACATGATCGAGCCGCTGGAAGGCCGCAACACCGTGGTCTTCACCCTGCAGCCGCACGCCGGCGCGACGCATGTCACCTGGTCGATGCACGGCCCCGCGCCCTACATCTCCAAGCTGATGGGCATGTTCTTCGACATGGACAGCATGATCGGGCGCGACTTCGAGGCCGGCCTGGCCGAGCTCAAGCGCGTGGCCGAAGCCCGCTGAGCGCTACGATGGCAAGCTGTTTGAATCGCCCTGCCATGCCCGAGCCTTCCATCGACGACGACCCGCCACCCAAGGAGCCCGTGCGGCCCGACGACGACGCCTGTTGCGGCAACGGTTGCGACCCTTGCGTGTTCGATTTCTACGAGCAGGAACGGCAGCAGTACTTTGCCCAGATGCGCGCCTGGTGCGCGCGCCGTGCTGCGGCCCAGGCCGACGCGCCGGCGCCGGGCAACGCGGCCTCCGCCGGTTGAACCGCGCTGCCCGGCGCACGCCATGCCCACCCGCCGCGCCGCGCGCCACCGGCACCATGTGTACGTGGTAGCCCTCGATGACCGGGTGTGGAACGAGCCGAGCTTCCGCAAGGCCAACCCGGAGTACCGGCATGAAAAGCCGCTGGTCTACGTGGGCATGACCGGCCTGGACCCGGACCTGCGCTTCGACCGCCACAAGGCCGGCATCCAGGCCAACCGCTTCGTGCTGGCCTATGGCGTGCGCCTGATGCCGGAGCTGTACGCCGTGTACAACCCGATGCCGTACGAGGCCGCACGCGAGATGGAGGTGGAGCTGGCCATCGGCCTGCGCGAGGCCGGCTACGCGGTCTGGCAGGCCTGAACGGCGGCTCGGGCTTTCAGCGTTGCGGCGGCTGGCCCAGCGCCTCCAGCATCAAGGCCAGCTCCATCGTGATGGTGGCGTCCACCGCGGGCTGGTCGATGCCGGCGGAAAAGGCTTCCATCACCTGGGCCGCATCGGCGCGCAGCTGGTCCGCGAGTGTGGCCGCCTCCGGCGCTGGCACCAGCGCCAGCAGGCGTCGCAGAGCGCATTCCTGCATCGCCTGCTTCACGGCGGTCTGTTGCATCAGCTTGGCCAGGCTCTTCAGCACGTCGGGGGTCATGCAGGCACCTTACCATCCCGCGCCGCGTGGCACCCGGCTTGCCGCGCAGACCGCGCTGCCAAGGAGATCGCGATGCGCACCTGGAACCTGCCTGTCTTGTCCGCCCTGTGGATGGCTACCGCTACCGCCACCGCGCAACCGCAGGCCGCGAGCGCGATGCCCACGCACTTTCCGCAGGCCACCACGGCGCCCGATGCCGCCGACGTCCAGGTCGACACGGTCGCCAGCGGGCTGCAGCACCCCTGGTCGCTGGCTTTCCTGCCGGACGGCCGCATGCTGGTCACCGAGCGGCCGGGGCGTTTGCGCATCGTGTCGGCGGACGGCCGCGTGTCGCCGCCGGTGCAGGGTGTGCCGCCGGTGCAGGCCCAGGGCCAGGGCGGCCTGCTGGACGTGGCGCTGGATCCGGCCTTTGCCACCAACCGCACGCTGTACCTCTCCTTTGCCGAGCCCGGCGAGGGTGGCGCCGGCACGGCGGTGGCGCGTGCAGTGCTGGACGGTGCGGCCCTGAAGGACCTGCGGGTCATCTACCGCCAGACGCCGAAGGTGGGCGGCGGCAACCACTTCGGCTCGCGCCTGGTGTTCGGGCGCGACGGCACCCTGTTCATCACCCAGGGCGATCGCTTCAGCGAGCGCGAGCGTGCGCAGGACCTGAGCGTGACCATCGGCAAGATCGTGCGCATCCGCACCGATGGTTCCATCCCGCCGGACAACCCCTTCGTGCAGCGCAAGGGCGCCCGCCCGGAGATCTGGTCCTACGGCCACCGCAACGTGCAGGGTGCGGCGCTCGATCCCAACGGTCAGCTCTGGACTGCCGAGCACGGCGCACAAGGTGGCGACGAGATCAACCGCCCGGGCGCCGGCCGCAACCACGGCTGGCCGGTGATCACCTACGGCCGCGACTACTCGGGTGCAAAGATCGGAATCGGCACCGCAGCTGCCGGCATGGAGCAGCCGGTGCACTACTTCGATCCCTCCATCGCGCCCTCGGGCATGGCGTTCTACACCGGCGACAAGTTCCCGGGCTGGAAGGGCGACCTGCTGGTGGGCTCGCTGAAGTTCACCCATCTCGCGCGCCTGCAGCTGCGCGACGGCCGCGTGGTGGCCGAGATGCGCTACCTGGAGGACCTGCAGGAGCGCATCCGCGACGTGCGCCAGGGGCCCGACGGGTTCGTCTACCTGCTCACCGACAGCGCCGACGGCCGCCTGCTGCGCCTGCGGCCCGCGCGCTAAAGCCGGCACTGAGCGCGGCATCCGTCACACCGCGCGCACGAAGGCGCGCGAAGGCTGACGAATGTCTCGAAACGCCTTGCTTTTCCGGCGCCACCCCGGCGCCCGCGGCTTGCATGATGGCCGCAGGGAAGAGAAGGAGATGCAGTGGGTTTGCAGACACAAGGGCTGCGTGCCATCGTGGCCGCATGGGCGGTTGTGTGCCTGGCGCCGCTGGCCCAGGCCGGCGAGCGCGAGCTGGCGCTGGCCGAAGTGGAGCGCATCAGCGCGTCCGCCGACACGCGCCAGGTGGCGCGCTGGGTGCTGGCCTCTGGCGACAACGCCGGCCTGCCCTTCGCCATCGTCGACAAGAAGGACGCCCGGCTGTTCGTGTTCGGGCCGCAGGGCCGCATGCTGGGCACCGCGCCTGCCTTGATCGGCCAGGCGCCCGGCGACCACACCGTGCCCGGCGTCGGCGACAAGCCGCCTTCGCAGGTGCTGCCCGACGAACGCACCACGCCGGCCGGCCGCTTCGTGTCGGAGCCGGGCCGCAACCTCGACGGCGAACGCGTGGTGTGGGTGGAGTACGACTCCGGCTTTGCCATCCACCGCGTGCGGCCCGACCGTGCACAGCAGCGTCGCCTGCAGCAACTGGCCAGCACCAGCCCCGACGACAACCGCGCGACGCTGGGCTGCGTGGTGGTGGACGACGACTTCTACGCCGGCGTGGTGCTGCCCCAGCTGGGGCGCGGGTCCGCGGTGGTGTACGTGCTGCCGGAAACGCGGCCGGTCAGCAGCCTGTTCGGCGGCGTGCGCCTGGCCAGCAGCGGCAGCAGCAGCGCGGCGCCGCCTCAGCCGAGGTAGGCAAAACGCGGCTGGGGCACGCCGTCGATCTCCACCGTGCCGGCGAACATCGTGGCCGGCCGCACCCACAGGCTGAAGTCGCCGTAGAGCGTGCGGTAGACCACCATCCACTCCTCGGTTTCCGAGTGGCGCGCCAGCGCGATCACCTCGTAGTCCTGGCCCTTGTAGTGGCGGTAGCGGCCGGGAAGGATCGCCGGAGCATCGTGGTCTGCGCTCATTTGCGGCCCCGCAGGCGCTGCACCAGCGTCACCGCCGCCAGCACCACCACGCCTGCCACCACGCCGATCAGCGCATTGGCAAGGAACGAAGCCAGCGGGCCCAGCACCGGGCCGATGCCCGCCACCGCGCCGGCCGCATGGGCCACATCGTCCACGCCATGGTGCAGCGCCGGCACGCCGTGGGCCAGGATGCCGCCGCCCACGAGGAACATGGCCGCGGTGCCGGCCACGGACAAGGTCTTCATCAACCAGGGTGCCGCCCGCAGGATCCAATCGCCGATGCGCTGTTGCAGCGCGCCGCCACGGCGGCTGAGGTACAGGCCCAGGTCATCCAGCTTCACGATGCCGGCCACCAGGCCGTAGACGCCCACGGTCATCAGCACCGCCACGCCGACCAGCACGCCCACCTGCACGCTGAAGGCCGCGCCCGCCACCGAGCCGAGCGCGATGGTGACGATCTCCGCCGAGAGGATGAAGTCGGTGCGCACCGCGCCCTTGATCTTGTCCTTTTCAACCGCGACCAGGTCGACGCTGGGGTCCACCAGCGCGCGCCTCAGCTCGTCGTGGTGCTGCGCGTCCTCGCTGGGGTCATGCAGGAACTTGTGCGCCAGCTTCTCCACGCCTTCGAAGCAGAGGTAGGCGCCGCCCACCATCAGCAGCGGCGTGATGGCCCAGGGCGCCAGCGCGCTGATGGCCAGCGCGGCCGGCACCAGGATGGCCTTGTTCACCGCCGAGCCCTTGGCCACCGCCCACACCACCGGCAGCTCGCGCTCGGCATGCACGCCGGACACCTGCTGCGCATTGAGCGCGAGGTCGTCGCCCAGCACGCCGGCGGTCTTCTTGGCCGCCACCTTGGTGAGCAGGCTCACGTCGTCCAGGATGGTGGCGATGTCGTCGATCAATGCAAACAGGCTGCTGGCGGCCACGGTGGGAAGGCTTTCGTTGAAGTGGAGATGAGGCCCGGCATCGTAACGGCGTTGCGGGCCGGCATCGACAATGCGCGCATGGAACACGGCCGCACGCTAGAAAACCGCCTGATGGAGCTGGAGGTCAAGGCCAGCTTCGCCGACGACCTGCTGGACCATCTGAACGCCCAGGTCGCGCGGCAGCAGGAGCAGATCGACCTGCTGCTGCGCGAGGTGGCCCAGCTGCGGCGCCAGCGGCCGGATGACACCACCCCGGGCGCCACCAACCCGGTGGACGAGCGCCCGCCGCACTATTGACCGCGCGCCCTGGGCTTGCTGGTTCAGCGCGGCGCACCCTGGTGCGCGACACCCTTGAAGAAGGTGTAGCAGAACACCCCGTCGGGCTCGGCGGTGCGGTGCAGGTCGCGCACGCCGGCATCAAAGGCCTGGGCGCTGCTCAGGCCCGCCGCGACGGCAGCGCCACGCACGCCCTCGATCATCGCCGTGAAGGTCTTGCGCGTGAAACCGTCGACCAGCTGCGGCCGGCTGCCGTCCACGTACACCATGCGCGGCAGCACCCGCACGCTGTCGAAACCGGCCTGCACCAGCAAGGGGTAGAGCTGCCGGCCGATCAACGCATTGCCGCCCGCGCGCTGCTGCAGCGTCACCTGGCATTGCACCGCGGCCTGCGCTGCCGCGCTGGCCGGGTGGAAGCAGGTGGAGCCGTGGTCGCCCTCGATCACCGTGAGCGTGCCCCCCGGCTTGAGCAGGCGCTTGAGCAGGGCCAGCGCCCGCGCCGGCTGGGCCAGGTGCTCCAGCACGAAGCAGACGAACACATGGTCGAAGGACGCCGCCTCGAACGGCAGGTGGAAGATGTCGCCCTGCTGCACCGCCACGTTGTGCAGCCCGGCCGCCTGCAGCCGTCGCCGCGCTTCGGCCACCGAGGCGGCGGAGATGTCCACCGAGGTGAAGTGCGCACCGGGGCTGCGCTGGGCCAGCGTCACCGTCTGGGCACCGACGCCGCAGCCGGCTTCCAGCACCCTGCTGCCGGCGGGGTACTGCGTGTCGCCATGCAGCAGCTCCACCAGGGTGCCGGCCTGGTCCTGCAGGCGCTCGTTTTCGCGCGGGTCGTAGCCGTGCACATAGGCGGGGGTCATGGTGTGCCTGCGGTTGCAAAGAGGGTGGCAGTCTCCCGCCCCCGCCGGTCGGCGTCTTGAACGCGATTGCAGGCGCCGCCCGCCTGCGGGGGCCGCCGCGTGGCCTTGGTCAACCGGCAGCGCCCGGGCACACCGCCTTGCGCCACGCGCCAGGCGTGAAGCCGAACAGGCGCATGAAGCAGCGCGTCATGTGGCTCTGGTCTGCAAAGCCGCACGCGGTGGCGGCCTCGGCCAGGCCCGCACCCCGGCGTATCAAGGCCCTGGCGCGCTCGGCCCGCTGCTGCTGCAGCCAGGCATGCGGCGGCAGGCCGTAGGCCTTCTCGAAACGGCGCAGCAGCTGGTATTTGCTCAAGCCCGACATCCCGGCCAGCTCCTCCAGCGTGGGCGGGCCCAGCAGCTCATCGGCCAAGCGGTCGCGTGCCTGCCTCACCTCGCCCGCCACCTCGCGCGCCGGCGCAGCGCTGCCATGGCGCCGCAGCAGCAGGTGGCCGCTGCGCGCCAGCGCCTCCTCGCAGGCCAACAGCACGGCGCGGTCGGCACACGGGGCGGACCGCCAGGCGTCCAGCCGGGAAAACAACTGCAGCAGCGCCCGCTTGAGCGCCGGGTCCTGGATGACCGGGCGGGTGAGCGCGACGTCCGCGCCGGCGCTGGCGCCGTCCGTGAGCAGCCCGAAGGCCGATGGATCGACGTACAGCATGCGCCAGCGGCGCGAGGGCCCACCCAGCGGGCGCCCGTCATGCACCTCGCCGGGGTTGGTGGTGATCACGTCGCCGGCATAGGCGTCCACCACGCCGCACCCGCTGGCGGAGGTTTGTGCGCCGTCCACCAGCAGGCCCACACCGTAGGTGGCATGCCAGTGGCGCCCGAAGTGGCGGGCGCTGTCGGTCACGGTGCCATGCACTCCGGGCCAGGGAGCACCGGCCACCTGGCATCGGTGCGTGGGGGCGGGTGTCATGCGGGGGGCGCAGCCAGAGGGATCACCCGCGCAATGTAGCGAGTGCGCGGCCCGCGGTTCAGCGCGCCTGCATCTGCGCCCCGTCGTTCGCCGCCGCCGGCACGCCCTCCTCCGGCACGAAGATCCACAGCAGCAGGTACAGGCCCACGCCCGTGCCGGCGCACAGCGCGAGCAGCGTGAACAGCAGCCGCCACATCCAGGCCGCGATGCCGGTGGCCAGCGACAGGCCGCCACACACCCCGCCCAGCCACCGGTCGCCCCGGCTTCGGCGCAGCGCGTTGACCGCCGCCACCGCGGGCGGCGGGTCAGCCGGCTCGCCTGCCGTGCCGAGCACACGTTGCTTGGCGCGCATGAATTCGTCGTCGGACAGCTGGCCGCGCTGATGCAGCTCGCCCAGGCGGGCCAGTTCGTCGGTGAGGCTCATGGTGTGGCTCCTGAAGGGGACTCGATGCCTTCAGCGTAACGATGCGGGCGGCCCGCGCCAGCGCGGTGCGACGAACTGCACCGGCAGCGCAACAGGGCGGCAATCGGCCGCACCGGCCGCAAGAATCTGTTGCGCCCCACCCCCCGGAACAGGGGGGCGGCGTGCCGTTCCAGGGGCATGTGCCTTGCCGTGTGGATCACGTCGAATTCAAATCGGGGAAGCAGTGAAGTCGTATAAAGCTGCGGCACCAGGCACGCTTGGCCGCTCGCGCCCCTTGGGCCTGGGCGCCCTGATCGCCACGGTGTTCCTCTGCGCGTGCGGTGGCGGCGGTGGTGGGGACGGCGGCGAGGAGACCTCGGTCACCCCGCCACCACCTGCGCCGACGCCCGCACCCGCCCCGGCGCCTGCGCCTGCGCCTGCGCCCGCACCGGAGCCAGCACCGGCACCGGCACCTGCTCCAGCACCAGCACCGGCACCTGCTCCAGCACCGGCACCTGCTCCCGCTCCGGCACCGGCGCCTGCTCCCGCTCCGGCACCTGCTCCAGCACCACCGCCGCCACCGCCACCGCCACCGCCACCGCCGCCACCGCCCGAGCCGGAGATGGACGGCATGGGGATGCTGCAGGATGCCCAGATCGCGGCGCTTTCCGCCCTGCCCCCGAGCACGGTCGCGCCGGTCGATCCGCGTCGCTCGCTGGTGGTCACCGACCAGGCGATCCTGGCGAGCTTCAGCTTCGACGAGTTCATGAGCACGCTGGCGTCGCAGAGCCCCACGCCGATCACCAAGCAGGTGCTGTTCAACCAGTGGATGGACACCAACAACCGCAAGCCCGGCCTGGCGCTGGGACCGCATTGCGACGACACGGTGGATACCAACGGCTCGCCCACGGTCAACGGCTTCGTCATCCAGTGCCCGCGCGCCGAGGGCAACCAGATCGGTGCCAGCGCCTTCGACCCCAGTTCACCGGACTCCTATGTCGCGGTGGCGCTGGTCAACCGGATCGACCTCGCCAGCCTGCCCACCCAGGGCGACGACTGCGGCGAATACCGCATCGTGTTCGCCAAGAAGAGCGGCCTCACGGTGGAGGGCCGCTTGAACCGCAACCTGGTGGTGTTCGAGGGCGTGCTGCCGAACCCGAAGCACAACGGCAAGGACCTGAGCGGTTGTGTGCCGCTGGCCCAGTTCTGGGCCGGCCTGAGCAACATCGCCGACCCTGCGCAGCGCGCCACCCAGCTGCACGACTTCTACTACAAGGGGCTCACCGGCTTCCAGCCCGTGGTGCGGGCGGCCGCTTATGGCAACGCGTCCACCCGGGCCAAGGGCCAGGTGCGCACCAACCAGTTCATGCAGCAGAACTGGCTGATGCGGCAGTACACCTTGCAGGTGGACAGCGGCTTCCTCAAGTTCATGCCCATGCCCGGCAGGAACAACCCCGAAGGCCTGCTGTTCAACGAGACGGCCAACCATGCCAAGAGCGCCGACTTCCGCGCGGCGTTCCTCAACGTGGTGGGCTCGTTGAAGGTGAACGACGTCTACCGCTTCAACATGACTGCGCTGTCCGACGCCTTCAGCGCCTTCGACAGCGACGCGCAGAGCACGACGAAGACCAATTACGCGAAGCAGTTCGAGAGCTCGCCGAACTTCTCGGCCGCCATCCAGGCCAAGCTCTCCGAAGGCACCGCGTCCAGCCTCACGCCGCAGGACATCGTGGCGCGCGCGCAGGCCATGTCCTGCGCGGGCTGCCACCAGCTGAGCAATGGCGCGTCGTTGGGCGGCGGCCTCACCTGGCCGGCATCGGCGGGTTTTGCCCACACCCCGGAAAACAAGACGGAACCCAGCCCTGACGGGCCCACCGGTGCCGTGCGCTACGTGGTGTCGCCGGCCATGAACGAGCTGTTCCTGCCGCGGCGCAAGCAGGTGATGGAGCTGTTCCTCGGCGGCTCGTCCAACCCCGGTGCGCTGGCCACCCTGCCGCGGGCAAAGGCCAAGTCCTCCGGCGGCGGGCACGGGCGCTGACGCGCGCAGCGCCGGCATCCGCTGACGCGTCAGAAGTCGAGGCTGAACAGGGCGCTGTCGCCCTCGGGCAGTTGCATCAGGCGCTGGTAGCGCAGGCCCAGCTTTTCCAGCAGCGCCATGGACGGCAGGTTGTCGGGCGCCGTGATGGCCAGCAGGCGCTGCAGGCCGATGTCGTTGGGTGCATGCGCCAGCACCGCCCGGCCGGCCTCCAGCGCATAACCCCGGCCCCAATGCCGCTCCAGCAGCGCATAGCCGATGTCCACTTCCGGCAGGCTGTCGCGCTTGACCAGCCCGCAGATGCCCACCGGCTCGCCGCTGGCCTTGAGTTCCACCACGTACATGCCGAAGCCGTGCCGGTCGTAGGCCGCGCGCACCCGGTCGGTGATGTAGGCGCGTGCGCCCGCCAGGTCGCGCGCGCCGCGGTCGCCGATGTTGCGGATGAACGAGGGCTGGTTCAGCAAGGCGAGCATGAAGGCCGCGTCGCCGGTGTGCATGCGGCGCAGGCGCAGACGCTCGGTGTGGATCACGCGGAAGGTCACGCGCATGGCCGGCGGCGGATCTCGCGTTGCGCCCGTCAGGCGGTTTGTGGGCTGCGCCAGAGGCTGGCGTTCCACAGGCGGGGCGCCTGCGGCGCACCGGGCGCGTCGCCCAACGGCCGCTGCCACCAGCCCACGTCGCGCCAGGCCCCGTGTTTGAACCCCACGTTGCGGTACACGCCCAGCGGCTTGAAGCCCACCGACTCGTGCAGCCCGACGCTGCCCGCATTCGGCAGTGCGATCCCGGCAAACGCCTGGCAATAGCCCAGCTCGGCCAGCTCGCGGAACAAGGCCAGGTACAACCGCTTGCCCACGCCCTGCCCGCGCGCGTCGTCGCGCACATAGGCGGACACGTCCACCGACCACTGGTACGCCGCGCGTTCGCGATGCCGGCTGGCATAGACATAGCCGTTCACCGCGCCGGCGGCATCCAGGCTCACCAGCCAGGGCAGGCGCTGCACCGTCGCCTCGATGCGCGAGCGGATCTCATCCACGCTGGGCGGCTCGAGCTCGAACGAGATGGCGGTGTGTTCGACGATGGGCGCGTAGATCGCCGCAATGGCGGCGGCGTCGCTGGACAAGGCGGGGCGAAGCGTCATGGCAGGTCGGATGGCAGCGGTGGTGATCGACAAGCGAGCATACCGGCGGCTGCCCGGGCCGTGAAAACCGGCACCCGCCGCGCCCGGCGCCACGGTGAGCGGCCCCGCGTCGGCACGCACTGACAGCCGCGCCACTGCAGCGCCGACAAGGCACAGGCCTTGCCCGGACTCGAGGCACCATGCCCGAGCGTCCCTCCAAGCCGTCCTTCCAGCCGATGGTTGACGCAGCACCCACAGCGGATGCTGCGCCCTCACCCGCGTCGCCCCCCGCGGCTGCCGCAGCCGCGCCGCAGCCGCGCGAGCGTGCACCCTGGCGCGCGGTGCGGCGGCACCTGGCCCTGCTGCGGCGCAACGCGTCCGTGGCGCCCGCCCAGCCGCAGGCGCCACGCGACGCCCTGGCGCGCCATGCCACCGCGCTGGCCGCCGCCCTGCCGCACGAGCTGACCGAAGGCAACCAGGTCGAAGTGCTGGTCGACGGGCCGGCCACCTACGCCGCCATGTTCCAGGCCATCGACGCGGCACGCGACCACATCAACATCGAAAGCTACATCGTCGAAGCGGAAGGGCCCGGGCGCGAGCTGGCCAGGCGCCTGATCGCCAAGCGCCGCGAAGGCGTGAAGGTGAACTTGCTGTTCGACCACTTCGGCTCGCTGCAGACCCGCAGCAGCTACTTCGACGCGCTGCGCGAGGCGGGCGTGCAGATGTGCTGCTACAACCCGCTGCTGCGCGGCTTCAAGGAGACCTTTCGCCGCGCGATGCACCTGCGCGACCACCGCAAGCTGCTGATCGTGGACGGCCGCGTGGCCTTCACCGGCGGCATCAACATCTCCAACGTGTATGCCGTGCGGCCCGGCGCAGGGCGTCGCCCCTGGCAGGCCCAGCCCGCCCCCTGGCGCGACACCCATGTGAAGGTGCAAGGCCCGGTGGTGGCACAGCTGCAGCAGCTGTTCATCGACCACTGGATCAGCCAGACGGGGCAGCGGCCGTACCTGGCGCACTACTTCCCGCGCCTGCCGAAGATGGGCCCGCACCGCGTGGGCGTGGCCGCCTGCGAGGCCGGCCGCCGGCGCAACCCCTTCTACCGCTCGCTCCTGCGCGCAATCGAGCTCGCGCAGCATCGCATCTGCATCACCGCCGCCTACTTCGTGCCGCCGCGCCGGCTGCTGCGCGCGCTGTGCCAGGCCGCCCAGCGCGGGGTGCGGGTGGAGCTGCTGCTGCCCAGCATGAGCGACGCCTGGGCGCCGCTGCATGCCGGGCGTTCGCACTACAGCCGGCTGCTGCGCAGCGGCGTGCACATCCACGAGCGGCTGGATGCGCTGCTGCATGCCAAGACCGCGGTGATCGACGGCGTGTGGGCCACCGTCGGTTCTAGCAACCTCGACTGGCGCAGCTTCCTGCACAACGCCGAGGCCAACGTCGTGGTGCTCGGCGAAGCCTTCGCGGCCCGCCTGGAGCAGGTGTTCGCCGACGACCTGGCGCGCAGCGAGGCGATCGCGCTGGAGGACTGGCGCAGGCGTGGGCGCCGCCAGCGGCTGCTGGAGTGGGCGGCTCGCAAGGTGGAGTTCTTTCTCTGAACCAGCGCGCGATCACGCGCTGCGGATGTCGCTGCCCTGCAGCAGGCTGCCGATCGCAAAGTACAGCCGGCTCAGCACCTGCTGCTTGCTGCAGGCCTGCCCGTCGTACCACACCAGCAGCTCGAAGCCGAGGGCGGCGCCACCCAGCGAGGTGAGCACCACCTCGGGGGCCGGCTGCTTCTGCACCTGCGGCTCGGCCGCGGCCGCCTGCAGCAGCAGTTGCTCCACCTGGCGCACGTCGGCGCCCTGCGCCACGCTCACCGGCACGCGCAGCCGGATGGTGCGGTCGAGGTAGACGTAGTTGGTGACGTTGTCGGTGATGAAGCGCTGGTTGGGCACCAGGATCGCGATGCGGTCGTTGGTGACCACCGTGGTGCGGCGAGCGCCGATCGCATGGACCACGCCTTCCACGCCGGCCAGCTCGATGCGGTCGCCCACCTCGATGGGGCGCTCCAGCATGATGATCAGCCCGCTGATGAAGTTGCTGATGATGTTCTGCAGGCCGAAGCCCACGCCCACGCCCAGGGCGCTGGCCACCACCGCAAACGCGGTGAGGTTGATGCCCGCGTTCTGCAGGATCACCACCGCGCCCACCACCAGCACCACGTAGTGCACCAGCCCGGTCACGGCCTCGCGCTGGCCCGCCTGCATGGCGGTGTGGCGCAGCAGCCGGCCCAGCGTCCAGCGGCTGAAGCGCCCGGCCAGCAGGTACAGCAGCGCGCCCAGCACCAGCAGCTTGATGACCGACGACACGGTGATCACCGCGCCGCCCAGCGTGAGCAGCGGGATGTCGTAGGTGTGCAATTCAGTCCGTAGGAACTGCCAATCCATCAGGCGCGCGCGGACGAGGGTGCGCGAAACGCGGCGGGCACCGCGTCCGGCCGCGCCAGCGCGGGCTGCCAGGACTGCACCACGCGCGTGAGCGTCTGTGCCTGCCGGCAGCTCAGGTGGCGATGCAGGCAGTGCTGCCAGGCGCGCCGCACGGCCCCGTGGTCAGCGGCATCGGGGGTGAGCTCCAGGCGCACCAGCGGTGCGGCGTCCTGCCCCAGCCGGCCCGGCCATGCGTTCCAGGCGAGCGACAGCGCCCGGCGCGCCGGGCCTGCGGTGTGGTGCACGATGCTGTGGCTGGGCATGGCCTCGTCGCGGGCCAGTGCATGCAGGCCGTCGCGCGTGAGCGTGTACAGGAACGGCGTGAGCTGCAGGGCCGCCCAGGCGCCCGGCCCCAGGGCCCAGTGCGGCGCCACAAAGCCGCCCAGCGGCCAGCCATTGGCCGCGAACCAGCGCATGCCGGCATGCAGGCGCTGCAGCGCATCGTCGCAGCGCAGCCTCTGGAACTCGGCTTCTCCGCGGTGCAGGCGCCGGCGCAGGCGGTCCAGCGGCCCGAGGGTGGGGCTGTCCTCCTCGTGCATGTAGCCGTGCAGCGCGAGTTCGTCGCCCAGGGCCAGCCGGCGTGTCAAGGCGTTGTCGAAACGCAGGTTGTAGGGCTCGCCGTGCAGGCGCGGCACCACCAGCAGCGTCACCGGCACGGCCGCGACCTCACGCACCGCCGCCAGCACGCGCTGGCTGGCGCTCCAGTTGGACGGTGCCACGCCACGCAACAGCACCACGAAGGAAGGAATCATCACCAGGCCCTGTTAACGCCATCCGCAGCCTGAGGCCCGATAGCCCGGCGCGCCTTGCACCGGTGTGCGCTTGCGGCAAGCGGCATGCCGAACGCGCGCGGCCCTGGCACGCCAACTGCCGTGGAACGAAGCAATGACCTTCCCCCCTACAAGGAGCCGGCAATGAGCAATGACGATGTGGTGGACGTGCTGAATGAACTGATCGAAACCTCCAAGGACGGCGAATACGGCTTCAGGGAGTGCGCCGAGCACACCAAGTCAGCCGAGCTCAAGAGCGTGTTCCTGGCCCGCTCGGAAGAATGCCGCCGTGCCGCCGAGGAGCTGCAGCAGCAGGTGGTGGCCGCCGGCGGGCAGCCCGAGGACAGCGGCACCGCCGCCGGCGCGGTGCACCGCGGCTGGGTGGCCGCGCGCGGCACGCTCTCGGGCTACAGCGACCACTCGATGCTGGAAGAGTGCGAGCGTGGCGAGGACGTGGCGGTGAAGAAGTACCGTACCGCGTTGGAGAAGACGCTGCCGGAAGGCGTCCGCAACCTGGTGGAGCGCCACCTGCAGGGCGCGCAGCGCAACCACGACCAGATCAAGGCCCTGCGCGACCGCTACCCGGCCACTACCTGATGGAGCGGGCTGCCATGTCGCTGAAAGCGCCACGGGCGCTGCTGCCCGGCGTGTGCCTGGCTGTGCTGGCGGCGCTCTCGGCGTGCGACCGCAGCAAGGGCCCCACCCCGCCCAAGCCCAGCACCGCCAGCACCGAAACCGGCACGCCCAAGGGCATCCTCACCGAGCGCTCGCCTGCGGCCGACGTGCCGGCCGCCGCCCACGGCGAGGGCGGCCGCGGCAGGAACGTGGCCGGCGCCACCGACAGCGGCCCGGCCTCGGCCGCAGCGGCCACCCTGCCAGGCGGCGGGCTGCCGCAGCCCGGCAGCGCCGGCTCCGCAGCGCGCTGAGGCCGGCCGTGGCGCGCGGCACGGCCCCCACCGCCGCCGCGCCGTCTGCCGCCGCGCTGGCGCTCAAGGCCGCGCTGGAGCAGGACGAGCGCGCCGCCATCGAACGGCTGGTGTATGTAGACGACAGCCAGCCGGGCTGGCGCCGCCTCAAGCGCGGCAGCGGCTTCCGCTATGTCGACAGCCAGGGCCGCGGCATCACCGACCCCGACCAGCTGAGCCGCATCCGCCGGCTGGCGATTCCGCCGGCCTACACCGACGTGTGGATCTGCCCGCTGGAGCACGGCCACATCCAGGCCACCGGGCGCGACGCGCGCGGGCGCAAGCAGTACCGCTACCACGAGCTCTGGCAGGCCATGCGTGGGGCCACCAAGTTCGCCCGCATGCGAGAGTTCGGCCTCGCGCTGCCGCGCATCCGGCGCCGGGTGGAACGCGACCTGGCCCTGCCCGGGCTGCCGCGCGACAAGGTGCTGGCCACTCTCGTGCGGCTGCTCGACACCACCTACCTGCGCGTGGGCAACGACGAATACGCCCGCACCAACGGCTCCTATGGCCTGACCACGCTGCGCAACCGCCATGTGGCGGTGAAGGGCGGCACGCTGCGCCTGTCGTTCCGCGGCAAGAGCGGCGTGCACCAGCGGGTGGAGCTGGACGATCCCAAGGTGGCGCGCATCTGCGCCCGGCTGCAGGAGCTGCCCGGCCAGGAGCTGTTCCAGTGCGTGGACGAGGACGGCGAGCTGCACACCATCGGCTCGGCCGATGTCAACGACTACATTGCCGCGGCAGCCTCACCGGCGCGCCGTGCCGGCACGCGCACCGTGCCCGATGCGCCGGATGCACAGCGCTTCACGGCCAAGGACTTTCGCACCTGGCACGCCAGCGCGCTGGCGCTGGAGCGGCTGCACCCCTGCGAAGCAGGCAGCGCCGCCGACGCCAGGCGCCGTGTGAAGGAGGTGATCGCCGAGGTGGCCAGGCAGCTGGGGCACACGCTCAGCGTGTGCCGCAAGTCCTATGTGCACCCCGACGTGCTGTCGCACTTCGCCGAAGGCCGGCTGCAGGCGGTGTGCGAAGGCGGCGCGCAGCTGCCGCCTGGCCAGGTGCGCGGCCTGAAGCCGGCCGAGAAGCAGCTGCTGGCGCTGCTCAGCGCGGCGGCCCGCCCTGCTCGTAGCGCGGCCCGCCGCCCTGTTCCAGCGGCCCCTGGCCGGAAAACGGCTCGCCGGCCTGCGCCTGCGCAGACGACGGCGTGACCTGCTGCGCGGTGCGGCCGGTGCGCAAGGGCACCGCCCCGCCTTCACCTTCCCAGGTCTGCAGCGGCTCCGGCTTCACGCGCAGGGTCCGGCGCTCGGCTTCGCGCCGGCGGTGGGTGCTCAGGCTGATGCCGGCCAGCAGGCCGGCCAGGCCGGCAAGCCACACGAGGCCACGGGTCGATTTCATGTTCTCACTCCCAGTAAAGCGGTGCACGGTAGTAGGCGTGCAGGTCGCGATGCCATTGTTCGTCGGCCTGCTCGGGCCAGTGCTCCTTGTCGAAGCCGGGTGCGTCCTTGAAGCGCTCCGCACCGGCGTCGAGGATGAAACAGCGGCGGTCGGTGTCCAGCACCAGCGCATGCCAGGGGATCGCAAAGAGCTTCTGCCCCACGCCCAGCACGCCGCCGGCGGACATCACCGCATAGGCCACCCGGCCACGCGGCACGTCGATCATGATCTCTTCCAGCTCGCCCAGCGTGTCGCCGCTGCGGTTGATCACCTTGTCCCCGGTGAGGGTGCTCGCGGTCATCAGGCGCGGGCCGGGGCCGCTCATGTTCGAGTGCAGGCCGGAGCCCTGGATGTGCGCGCCGTTGTCCGGGCCGGGTTGCGTGCTGGGATTCATGGACGATCCTTGTGACGGGTTGGCGGCTGCGCGCGGCGCCGTTCAACGTTGGGGGTTGGCATAGAAGCCGCGGGTCTCGCTGTTCCAGCGCTCCTCCGCCATGTTGGGCCAGTGCCGCGAGTCGAAGCCGGGCGCCTTCTTCAGGCGCTCCTTGTCGATGTCCAGCACCAGGTGCGCCTTGTCGCCGTCCTTCTGCAGCGCGGCCCAGGGGATGGCATGCAGCCGGTCGCCCATGCCGAGGAAGCCGCCGGTGGACACCACCGCGTAGGCGATCTGCCCGCGGTCGTCGAGCACCACGTCCTTGATGTCGCCGATCTTCTGGCCCTGACGGTTGCGCACATCGGTGCCGATGATCCTGCTCACGCGATGCGTGCGCTCCCAGCCGCGCTCGGCGTTGCGGTCCTGCGCCGCGCGTTCGCCGCTGGTGGTGGTGGTGCCGGAGCTGGCAGGGGCCGCAGTCGCTGGGGTGGAGACGCCGCCTTGTGCCTGCGCGCCGTGGCCCGCAAGCAGCAAAGCCGACAGGGGAAGCGCAACGAGTTGCAACTTCATGGATTTTCCTTTTTTGGGGGATGCGCCTCTCGCAAGAGGACAGCGCTCCCCCCGCCAGGGCAACTGGCATGCCCAAACTGGACAGACTGCTACGTACAGCGCTTGACGCTGCTTCCGGGGCGGCTAGGCTCCATAGATCCGTCCCCACCTCGTGCCTGTGTCCCTCTCCTCGCTTTTCCGTCTGCAACGGCCGCGCTGGCTGCGTTGGCCCGTTTCCTCGCTGCGCGCCTACCTGGCCGCGGTGATCGTGGTGGCCACCGTGCCGCTGGCGTGTTTTGCCCTGTACCTGCTGCACCAGCAGGCGGAGGACGCACGCAGCGAACGCCAGGCGGCGCTGTACCGGCTGGTCAATTCGCTGGCCCTGGTGGTCGAGCGCGAGATGGCTTCGTCGACCGATGCACTCACCCTGCTGTCGCACGACGCGGCGCTGCAGCGCGGCGATGCGGCCGAGTTCCAGCTCAACCTGCTGCGCTGGCCGCTTGCGCGCCCCAGCTGGAGCGCAGTGATGCTGGTGGACCGCAACGGGCGGGTGCTGGCGTCGTCGCCTCCCGGCCAGCCAGCGATCGGGCCATCACCGGCCGGCACCGCCAGCGCCCGGCCCGGCGACCTGGTGCGCGCCGCGGGCACGGCGCGGTTTGCCACCACGGTGGAAGTGCCGGTCGTGCTGCCCAGCGGCCCGCACCGGCTGGTGGCGCGCATCGCGGCCAGCCAGTGGCAAACCCTGATCGAGCAGGCCAGCGTGCCACGCGACGGCTTCGTGTCGCTGGTGGACGGCAGCTCGCGTGTCATCGCCACCAGCCGGGAACCCGAGCGCCATGTCGGCCGGGTGCTGCCCATCGAGCGCCAGGCGCAGCTGCTGCGCCAGCAGCAGGGCGGCCTGCGGCTGCCCGAGCGCGCCGCGCAGCCGCTGGTCACCCTGCAGCAGGTGGCGGCCACCGGCTGGTGGGTGGGTGCGGGGGTCAGCACGCCCGATGTCGCCTGGGCCGAGGTGGCCACGCTGTCGTCGGCCCTGATGGCCGGGCTGCTGTCGCTGTCGCTCGGGTTGCTGCTGGCACTGCGGGTGGCCCGGCGCGTGAGCGAACCGCTGCGCCGCCTGGCCCATGAAGGCCCCGCGGCGGCGCAGCACGGCATCGTGGTGCGGGAGATCGCGGCACTGCGTGACGCGCTGAAGGCGGCCGACGCCGAGCGCGCCGCTGCCATGCAGGCGCTGCAGGCCAAGGCCGATGAGTACCAGGCGCTGCTGAGCGAACGGCTGGCGCTGATGGAGCGGGAGCAGGCCGCCCGCCGCACCGCCGAGGAGGCCAACCGCAGCAAGGACGAGTTCCTCGCGATGCTGGGCCATGAGCTGCGCAACCCGCTCAGTGCGATCGGCGCGGCGGTGGAAGTGATCAACCGGGTGGACCCGCAGCACGAAACCGCCGTCAGCGCGCGCCGCATCATCGGCCGGCAGACGCAGCAGCTGGTCGGCCTGATGAACGACCTGATGGACATGGCGCGGGCCACCGCGGGCAAGATCCAGCTCACCCGCCAGCCCTTGAACCTGGCGCGCCTGGTGTGGCGCACCCATGCGGCGCTGCGCCTGGCGGGCCGCTTCGAACACCAGTCCCTCACGCTGGAGCTCGACGAGGTGTGGGCCGAGGTGGACACCATGCGCATCGAGCAAGTGGTGAGCAACCTGCTCACCAATGCGGCCAAGTACACGCCGCCGGACGGCCGCATCAGCGTCACGCTGCGCGCTGTGGACGGCATGGCCGAGCTCGTGGTGGACGACACCGGCATGGGCATACCCACCACCCTGCTGCCGCGTGTGTTCGACCTGTTCGTGCAAGGCGAGCGCACCCATGAGCGGCGCCAGGGCGGCCTGGGCCTGGGCCTGACGCTGGTGCGCCGCATGGTGGAGCTGCATGGCGGAACCGTCACCGCCCACAGCCCGGGCAGCGGGTTGGGGAGCCGCTTCACCGTTCGGCTGGCGGCCACGCGCAGCACACCGCCACCGCAGCACCGCCCCAGGCCGCTGGTGCTGCTGGGCACCGCCACCCAGGCGCTGCAGCCGCTGGAAAGCCTGCTGGAGCAGCAGGTTCAGCGCATCACCACCTGCCCCAACGCGCCCGCCGCGCTGGCGCTGCTGCGCAACGACATCGACTTCGAAGGTGCGCTGGTGGTCGTGGACCCTTCGGCGCTGGCGCCCGAGCTCGATGCCGGGCTGCTGGCCCTGCGTGCTGCCCGTACGCAACTGCGCCTGGTGGCGCTGTGCCCGGAACCTGCGGACCTGGCCTTCTGCCAGCGCGCAGGTTTTGATGCCTGCATCGCGGTGCCGCTCACCCTGGCGGTGCTGCGGGAGCAGCTGGCGCTGGGTGACACGCCCACGTTCGCGGCCTAATGGTGCTGCGGGTGCGGCGCCACTGTCGCGCGGCCCTCCTGGCCTGGGATCGCATCGGTGGATGGCGTGTGCTCGGTGCGCAGCAGCCGGTCGGTGTCGAAGCCATGGCGCAGTGCCAGGGACTTCAGCGCCTCCAGGTCGGCGGTCTCCACGGCGGGCGTGCGCGACAGGATCCACAAGCCGTCGCGCTCGGGTGTGCCCACCAGCGCCATGCTGTAGTCCTCGTCCACGAACAGCACCCAGTAGTCGGCCCAGGCGCCGGGCCACCAGCGCATCGCCGCGGGGGCAAAGGCCACTTCGAGCTGGCCGGGGAAGCGGGTGTCCGGCATGCGTACTTTGCCCTCCGCCTGCTCGACGCTGCCGTCCTCGCGCACGCAGCGGTTGGTGACCGTCATGCCGCCGTCGTCGTCCGCCGTGTACTCGGCGGTCACGTCGCGCCGGCAGCGCTCTTCCTGCTTCAACGGCATGCGTGCGATCTCATACCAGCGGCCGGCATAGCGGCGCAGGTCGATCTCGGTCACGGTGGGCAACGGCGGCGTGGGTTTCATGCCCACCGGCACGCCCAGGCCGGACAGGAACTGCGCCACCTTGCGGTCCAGCAAGGGGGTGAGCAAGGGCATGAGCAGGGGGCTCCAGCGCGCCAGCAGGTCCGGCACGCCGCGCTCGCGCCGGCGTGACGCACGCAGGCCGTCCCGGTAGCCGGCGCGGTAGTCGGCGTGCTGTGCACCCCGGTGTGCGTGGTGCCGCGAGCGGCGCCACCACAGGCCGGCCACGGTGCCCAGCAGCGCGCCGCCGGCCATCACCGCCTTGCCGCTGGCCGCATGGGCCAGCTCACCCTTCAACGCGCGCGCGCCGCCGCTCAAGCGGTTGTCGTGCAGCTTGACGCGCGCTTCGCAATCCTGGATTTCGTCTTCGATGCGTTTCAGGTGATTTCTGAGCATGGTCCGCGCCTGTTCACGCTAGCGTTTGTTGAAGCCACGCAGGCTGGCCGGCATGCCGATGCGTTCGATCATCTTCAGCATGCTGCGCACCAGCCAGGCCGCCACACCCAGGTTGATGACGATGCCCAGCGCCAGCGCAAACCCCCAGTGCAGGCCCGCGCTGACAAAGCCCGCCACCACGCCCGCGACCAGCCCCAGCCAGGCGGTGACCACGAGCACGGCCACGATGACCGCCTGCACCACCACCTGCACCAGCGTCAGGCCCGCCAGCCGCAGCTCCAGGCCGACGAGCTTGAAGCGCTCGGTGATGGCGCCGTGCAGGTCGCCCCACAAGGCACGGGCCAGCGCCATGAAGCCGGCCGCGTCGGCGGCCGGCATGTCGGTGCCGGCCGCCGGGCTGGCCGCTTCGGGCGCCTCCGGCACGAACGCAGCGGCCGCCGGGGCGGTCGCGGTTGCTGCTTCGGGGTTCACGAAGCGGTCCGGGTCAGTCGGAGCGGCCCATGCGGCCGATCACCAGCCCGGCCAGCACGCCGATGGTGATGGCGGTGATCGGGTTCTCGCGCACGTAGTTGCGCGCGCTGGTGATCCACTCTTCCTGCATCGCACCGAGCTGGTCCGCCTTGGATTGCAGGGTTTCCTGCGCGCCGGTGGTCTTGGTGCGCAGCTTTTCCAGGGCCGGGCCGGCGGCAGCCGCCACGCGGTCCACCGTGTCATGGGCCGTCTGGGCCACGCGCTCTACCAGTTTTTGCGGATTGCCCGCGGCACCGTTGGTCACGGTGGAAGAAGTCGACGACGAGCTGCTGGGGGTGTCCATGGAAGCCTCCTGTAGAAAGTACAAAACGCGGCACCGATTTCCGGACGCTGCGGCCGTTCACCCGCCTCCGGTCAAACGCCTGAAGCGACCGGACGCGGAGCCGGCACGAGCCGCTCACGCTGGGCGTGGCGCGGTTCGCGGCTGCTGAAGGCTTGGGCAACCGCCGTGCCTTGGCGCCAGGGTGTAGGCGGCCAAGTGGGCAGGCATGGGTCTTGCGCCTTGGACGGGCCGGACACCCCGTGGCGGCCTGCCGCGGCTGCCTGCCTGCAAGGAGCTTTCACCCATGGCCCACATGACCGCCACCGCCGTCGAGCGCGCCGCACGCGAGATGGCTGCTCACCGGCACGAGCTGGATGTCGAGCGTCGCCGCGCCCACCCCGGCGAGCCGCGCCGCACGGTCGTCACCGACCGTCCACCCGCCCGCGAAGACCGCCGTGGCGCCCACGGTTATGCCCGAGGCGGACGCTGACACAGAACCCGCGGTGATCGGCTTTCCTGCTTTCCACGAGGGCGTGGCGGGCCTCGGCTTGGCCGCCGCCCCGCTGGCAGCACCCGGCCCTTCGTCGGACGCCGGCCGGCCGGCCGCGGGCGAGCGCACGCGCCTGCTGCTGCTCGAAGAGGCGCTGCCGGGCGCCCTGCCCTGGGCCGCGCTGGCGCATGCGACGCCGGCCCTGCTGTTCGCCTGCTCGCCGGACGGCCGCACCCTGTATGTCAATCGCCACTGGTTCGAGTACACCGGCCTGCACGACACGCCTTCGTTGGCGGAACGCTGGCATGAGCTGCTGCATCCCGAGGACCAGCTCCGGCTGCTGCGCCAGTGGCAGCACCCGCCCGCCGCTGGCGCCGACGAGGTGGTCGAATCGCAGTTCCGCCTGCGCCATGCGAGCGGCGAGTTCCGCTGGCACCTGTCGCGCGCCCGCCTGCTGCGCGGGGCCGACGGCCAGCCGCAGCTGTGGGCTGGCAGCGCCACCGAGATCGAACGCCAGAAGCGGGTGGAAGACGCGCTGGACCGGCGTGAGCGCGAGTTCCGCACCCTGGTGGACAACGCGCCCGACGGCATCACCCGGCTGGACCGCCAGTTGCGCCATGTGTATGCCAACCAGGCGATCCGCCAGGCGTTCGGCATCGCGCCCAACGAGCTCATCGGCCACACCGCCGCCGAGGCCGGTCTGCCCGCCGTGGTGGCCGAGGGCTGGCGCGACGGTGCGCTGCGGGTGCTGATCGACCGCGAGGAGCAGGAGTGCGAGTTCAGCACCCCCTCGGCCTCGGGCGATGAACGCCACTACGTCTGCCGCCTCATCCCCGAGACCGATGCCGCGGGCCGGGTCGAGAGCGTGCTGTGCATCGCCTACGACGTGACCCATCGCCGGCGCGCGCTGATGGCGCTGAAGGACAGCGAGCAGCGCTTCCGCCAGTTTGCCCAGAGCAGCGACGACGTGTTCTGGTTCGCCGACCTGGCGCGCGGCGAGCTGTTGTACGTGAGCCCGGCGTTCGAGCGCCTGTGGGGCACCGACGCATCCAGCCTGCAGGCCGACCCGGACGGCTGGCGCCAGACGGTGCAGCCGGAAGACCGGCATGCCCTGCCCACACCGTTCTACGCCAGTGCAGCGGGTCCGGACGGGCATGAGCCGGTGCGCGAATACCGGCTGCTGCGCCGCGACGGCAGCACCCTGTGGATCCGCGACCGCCGCTTCCACCTGCAGACCGCCGACGGCCGCGTGTTGCGCATCGGCGGCATCGCCGAGGACATCACGGAGCGCAAGCTGCGCGACCTGGAACGCGAAGGGCTGCTCGCGCGCGAGCGCGCCGCACGCAGCGAGGCCGAAGCGCTGGCCTCGGCGAAGGACGAATTCCTCGCCGTGGTCTCGCACGAGCTGCGCTCGCCGCTGAATGCCATCCGCGGCTGGGCCCATGTGCTGCGCAAGACGGCCAACCTGCCGGAGAGCCAGCTCCGGCCGCTGGATGCCATCGACCGCAACGTGGCGGCGCAGGCGCGCATGGTCGACGACCTGCTGGACACCCAGCGCCTGCTGCGCGGCAAGGTGGCGCTGGAAAAGCGCCGCTCGCCGCTGGCGCCCCTGCTGGAGCAGGCGGTGGACACCTTCCGCCCGCAGGCCACCGAAAAACAACTGCAGCTGCAGCTGCAGCACGCGGCCGACGTGCCCATGGTCGACGTGGATCCGGAGCGGCTGCGCCAGGCGCTGGTGAACCTGCTGTCCAACGCGGTGAAGTTCACCCCGACCGGCGGGCGCATCGACGTGCGCAGCCGGCGCACCGCACCGGACCGCGTGAGCATCGACGTGGCCGACACCGGCGTCGGGCTGGAGCCCACACAGGCTGCCCGCGTGTTCGAGCCCTTCCGCCAGGCCAGCGGCACCTCGAGCACCCGGCGCCAGGGCGGCCTGGGCCTGGGCCTGGCGCTGGCGCGCCAGCTGGTGGAGCTGCACGGCGGGCGCCTGGGCGTGCGCAGCGACGGCCCCGACCGCGGCGCCACCTTCACGATGGAGCTGCCCGCGCCGCCCCTGGAAGAATCCGCGGCCGGCGCCGACGCACAAGCGACCGTGCCCGCCCCTGCGTTCAGCCTGCGTGGCCGCCGCGTGGCGGTGGTGGAAGACGATCCGGAAGGCCGGCAGATCCTGGAGCTGCTGCTGCGCGACGAAGCAGTGGAAGCGGCATTTTTCTCCAATGCCGACGAAGGCTTTGCCTACCTCTGCTCGGTGAGCGAGCAGCAGCGGCCTGAAGTGCTGATCTCCGACATCGCGATGCCGGGCGAAGACGGCTACAGCTTCATCCGGCGCGTGCGCGAGCTGCACCGCGAGCGCGGCGAGCCCGCGCTGCCGGCCGTCGCGGTGACCGCCTTCGCCAGCCCGAGCGACCGCGTGCGCGTGCTCGCCGCCGGCTTCGACGCCCACCTCGGCAAGCCGATGGACCCGGACCTGCTGCGCGGCACCCTCAAGGAGCTGCTGCGGGAGACCCCGGCGGCCATGCCGGCTTCACCTGCGCCTTGAGGACACGCTTCATGTACTCCAGGGCTTGTTCATGCGCCTGCGGCGTTTCGGCTGCCGCACAGTCGGCCGGCACCCAGAGCTTGTACCCGCGCAGGAACGCGTCCATCGCGGTGAAGAGCACGCACATGTCGGTGGCCAGGCCCACGACCACCAGGCGCTTTGCCTTCAACTGGCCCAGCAGCAGCTCCAGCGGCGTGCTGAAGAACGCGGAGTGGCGCGGCTTCAGGATGGCCAGGTCCTGCGGCCCGGGCTTCAGCGCCTGCGCCATCCGGCGCGATGCCCCTTGCAAAGACCGGCAATGACGCCACGTTTCATGGAAATTCGAATGCCAGGTTCCATAATTGTCATTCGCGTAGATCGCCTGCACGCCCTCCGCGGCAAGCCGGCGCTTCAACCGCGCCGTCGCGACTGCAGCCGCTTCGGCCGGCCCCGCCAGTGCGCCGCCCTCGGGGAACTGCAACGGGTTGATGAAATCGACCAGGAGCAGCACAGTCGGACTGTGCTGCAACCCATCGGCCAACACCTGGGCCGAGTGACGACGTTTGTGACGAACGGGAGCTTCGAGCTTCATTCCAGGGCACAGCGCAAGCTGCATGCCCACGCTTAAGGCACAGGACTCCACACCAGAGGGACACATGGGACACGCACTCATCGTCGAAGACGATGCCGACTCCGCCGAAATGATGGCTGCGCTGATTGCCAGCGAAGGCTTCACTGCGGCCACGGCCCACACCTTGCGCGACGCGCGCCGCCACCTCGCCATGCGCGAGCCCGACATCGTGCTGCTCGACCTGATGCTGCCCGACGGCAGCGGGATGGAGCTGTTCAAGGAACCCGAAACGCTGGCCAACACCGAGGTGGTGCTGATCACCGGTCATGCGAGCCTGGAGACATCCATCCAGGCGCTGCGCATGGGCGCGGCCGACTACCTCATCAAGCCGATCAACATCAAGCAGCTGCAGGGCATCCTGTCGCGCGTGATGCGGCCCTCGGCGCTCAAGGCGGAGCTGGCCGACCTCAAGAGCGAGTTCGAGAAGACCGGCCGCTTCGGGCAGATGTGGGGCCGCTCCGGCGCCATGCAGCGGGTGTACGAGCAGATCTCGCGCGTGGCCGGCACGGCCGTCACCGTGCTGATCACCGGCGAAAGCGGAACCGGCAAGGAAGTGGCCGCGCGCACCATCCACGACCTGTCGCGCCGGCGCAAGCAGCCCTTCCTCGCGGTGAACTGCGGCGCCATCTCGCCGCACCTGATCGAAAGCGAAATCTTCGGCCACGAAAAAGGCAGCTTCACCGGTGCAGACCGTCAGCACCTGGGCTTCTTCGAGCGCGCCCACGGCGGCACGCTGTTCCTCGACGAAATCACCGAGATGCCGCTGGAGCTGCAGGTCAAGCTGCTGCGCGTGCTCGAAACCGGCACCTTCATGCGCGTGGGCTCCACCAATGCGCTGGAGACCGACGTGCGCGTGATCGCGGCCACCAACCGCGTGCCCGAGCAGGCGGTGGCCTCCGGCAAGCTGCGCGAAGACTTGCTGTACCGTCTGAACGTCTTCCCGATCCACCTGCCGCCGCTGCAGGACCGGCTGGATGACATTCCGCTGCTGGCCGACCACTTCCTGCAGGACATCTGCCGCCGCGAGGGCCAGAACAAGCGCTTTGCACAGCGCGCGGTCGACAAGCTGAAGCAGTACCGCTGGCCAGGCAACGTGCGCGAGTTGCGCAACGTGGTGCAGCGCATCTACCTGATGGAAGAAGGCCACGAGATCGGCGACGAGTGGCTGCAGTTCGAGGCGCCCAAGGCGTCCTCTGGCGACGGCGCCACCATCACCGTGCGCGTGGGCACCCCGCTGGCGGAAGTGGAACGCACGCTGATCCTGGCCACCTTGCAGCGCTTTGGCAACCACAAGGAAAAGACGGCTGCCGCACTGGGTGTGAGCCTGAAGACCCTGTACAACCGGCTGAAGGAATATTCCCAGGAGAGCGCGTCGCCCAGCGACGAGGCTGCTGCCAGCCGTTGAGCTGCATGGCATGACGGCGCGCCGCGTTCATCGCGCGGCGCGCCGTTTCCTTTGTGATGGACGCCAGCGGCGATGGTGCGCCTGCGCCGACGCTTCAGTGGCGTGCGCCGCCCGGTGTGGAGTTCGGCGAAGGCGCCCTCGCCTTGGGCGCTGCGGCCGGCTGGATGGCTGGCTTCAGGGCGCCGCTGGTGCCCGCCGCCTGCACCTTGGGCGGCTCCACACCACGTGCGCGGGTGCCGCGCAGGTGCTCCAGGGCCTGCTGGCAGCCCACCGCCACCTTCTTGCCAGGGTCCACCAGCGGAATCAGCGCGGCCAGCGGATTGATCGCGCCGAGCACCACCGCGGCCACGGCCTTCATCGCGATCGGCTTGGTCTCCAGTCGCACGTGCGGCTTGCTGAAGGAGCCTTCCAGATGGATGGGTGATCGCAACGCGATGGGCGAAAAGTCCTTCGGGTTGGCGTGCGCCACCAGGGCCAGCTGTTCCTTTGCGAGGGACACGTCGCCGTTGATGATCATCGTGGTGTCTTCGGTGTCGATGAGGCCCACGTCCGCATGCAGCTCGCCATTGCGGGCGGTGAACTGCGTCACCGCGCACTGCATCGGCAGGGAGTCGTCGCCTCGCACCAGCACCCCCAGCGCCTGCGCGATGTCGATGCCCGCCGCCTCCAGCGCCAGGTGCGACACACGGCCGTCGTTGACCCAGGCGGCGATGGTGCCGTCGAGCGAACTCACCATGTCGGCCACGGAGCGCCCGCTGCCGGTGAACTGGATGCGCCCGCCCAGGCTGCCGCTCACATAGGTGGTGGCCGGTGTCTTGCCCATGGCGCTGGTCGTTTCCGGCTTGGCCTGCTTGTTGCGCATGCGCAGCCATTGCTCCAGGCGCACGCCGGCGATGCGCAGGTCGCCGTTCCAGCGCGGGCTCTTCACCTGCCGGCCATCGAGCGCCAGACGGCCCTGGACCTCACCACCCGAGGTGGTGGCCACCAGCTGGTCGACGCTGAGCACGCCGTTCTGCAGCCGGATGCGACCGCGCAGGGGCGACAGCGGCTCCAGCAGCGCGGTGTGGAGATCCGCACGCGCCAGGTCCACCCGCACATCGGCATTCATCTGCTGCAGCGAGGGGATGTCGAATTCGCGGTCCGGAAACACGCGGCCGCTCGGTTTCGCCGGATTGCCGGTGCCAGGCGCCGGGTTGCCGAAGGCAGGGCCCAGGTCCTTCAGGTCGAGATTGCGCCCGCGCAGCACGCCGGTGAGCAGCGGCACCGCCTGCCGGCGATCGAAGGCGAACTCACCGGCCAGTTGGCTGGAGCCGACCTTGAAGTTGGCGATGTCGGCTTTCCACACCTGGCCATCCTTGGCAAGCTTGCCTTGCGACTCGAAAGGCGCGGTGGTGGGCAGCGTCACGCCAAAGGGCTCGCCCACCTTCGCCAGCGAGGTGCCGCCGATGCGGAAACTGCCGGTCAGCGCTTCCAGGTGGATGATGTCGCGCGCCTGGCCTTCGAACTTCACATGGCCGTTGGGCGTCTTGCCTTGCAAGGTGATGGGCACCGGCGGCATGTCGGCGCTCTTGCCGGCGATCAGCGGCAGCACCCCGTTGGAGCGCATCGTGAAGTTGAAATCGCCTTCGCGATAGTGGCCATCGCCCTTGATCTGCAGGCCGCTCTCGCCGCCGGCGGCCTGGCCTTCGCTGGTGCTGGCTTCCGCGCGCAGCTTGAGCGTGGTGGGCGCGTCGTCCAGGGACAGGCGCCCGTTGCGCACCAGCAGGCGGTCGAACTCGGGCAGGTCGGCCGGCTGGTCCGTCTTCTTCTTCGGGAGCTGGAACTCCCAATTGGCATGCCCATCGGCGCGTCGCCACAGCACGGCGTCGAAGCTGCCCACCTCGAGCGCGGACACCTGCAGCGGGCGCGGCTCCTTGGTGACAGCAAGGTTCCACAGCGTGCTCCACGGCAGCTCGAGGAAGACCTCGCGCGCATCGAAGAAGCGGTCGTTGGGCCCTTGCGGCGCCCAGCGGGGCGGGCCGACGTGCAACGAATCGCTGCGCACACGCAGAGCGCCCAGCAGGTGCAGGTCGAACTCCTGCCCCACCTGGACATCCCGGTCCAGCCGTTTCGACAGGGTGTTCTGCAAGGGTTGGCGCAGGAAAGGCCAACCGCGCCATTCGCACAGCGCAAAAGCCACCACCAGCGTCAGCAGCAGCAGCCCCAGCCCGGTGAGGACCGGATGCGCGCGCAACGTGGGCAGCGGCTTCATCGGAGCATGGGCCGCAGAAGGCGGCGCAGCGTGTGGCGATTCAATGGACGATGACGTGCGGCACCGGCCCGTATTCCGGCGGCTCCGGGGTCAGGTCGTCATCGTCGTCGGTGTCCAGGTCACTTGGAAAAGGCAGCTCGTCCATCAAGGGCATCTTGTTGGGGCGCCAGCTGGGAATGGGCGGAACGGAATGGCACAGCATGGGGCAGGTCTCCTGGGGTCAGCCCACGCAGTCAGGCAGCCGGCGTGCCCGCCCGTTCGAGGGGGGGCCGGCACAGGAGCGCGGGTACGCCCATTGCCCGATGAAAGGAACTGTAAAACCGCGGGAGAGACGACCATGCCGGCTGAGCTCAAGTCCATCGGCAGCCCTGAACGCCAGCGCCAGCTGCAGCTGAAGCCGCGCGGCAGTGGCGCCGTACGTGTGAGCGAACCCCGAAGCGAACAAGCGGCCCCGGTTGCGGCTGGCCGCATCCGCCCCAGCGACGCCGTGCCGCCAGTGGCCATTCCCCCCGGCCATGTGGGGCCGGTGGTGTTGCCAGGCACGGGGCGGCTGGTGTACTGGACGGGCCGTGTGGCCATCGGCCTGCGCCACCAGCGCTCGCCGCTGGCCGAACCGGTGTCGCAATCGGCCCTGTGGGTGCAGGACCTGATGCTTGGCAAGGGGGCCAGCGTGGCGGCCTGACCACAGAGAAGCTCGGTGGTTTCCTGGGCCCTCTTCAGAGGGATAACACGAGCGAGAAACGACCTGCTACCGTTCGTACGCGCATTCACAGGAGTACACATGAAGCGTGCAGTCGTTCCCTTCGCCATCGCGACCATCCTGGCCGCTCCCCTCGCCCACGCAGCCACCTGGCAATTCGAATATTCCGGACTCAACGATCCCAACTCCAGCTTCCCACCCATCATCAGCTCCGCCAAGGGCAGCTTCACCGCCACCGATGGCAACGCCGACGGCGTGATCAGCCTTGGCGAAGTCAGCAGCCTCCAGTTCTTCGACAGGCAGGTTCTACCGACCGTTGAAACCTGGGTGCCCATGGGCTTCTTCGTGAGCTCGCAGCTGAGCAGCTTCAGCTACACCGTGGGCACGAACAACCTGCTGTTCAGTGCCTCCGCCGGTGAATGGGGCGACGCCTACACCAAGACCGAGACCACGCTGTTCTGGACCACCGGCATCGGGAACTTCGCCTACGACCTCACCGCACCGGGTGTGCAGTTCAGCATCTTGGACGACGGCACCTCGGCCATCGCCGCGGCGCCCGTGCCGGAGCCGCAGACCTGGGCGATGGCGTTGATGGGCTTGGCTGGCATCGGCGTGGCCCGGCGTCGCTTGGCCACCAGACGAGCAGCCTGAGCACTTGCTTGCCATCGTGCAGACAGAAGCCGCCCTCGGGCGGCTTCTTCGTTATGGATCGCCTGCACTTATGGCCTGCATTCCATGCAGCCAGCCGTTGGTGCGGACAAAAAAGCAAAACGGGCCGCAAGGGCCCGTTTTCCATACTGCTCAGTTGGCGGAGTCGGAGGGATTCGAACCCTCGATGCAGGTTTTGCCCACATACTCCCTTAGCAGGGGAGCACCTTCGGCCACTCGGTCACGACTCCAGCACGAAGCTGCGCATTCTAGCCCGAAAAATTCTCAGGTCGTCTGAAGTTCGAGGTCAAAAGCCTTGTGCAGCGCGCGCACCGCGAGCTCCATGTACTTCTCGTCGATGACCACGCTGGTCTTGATCTCGCTGGTGCTGATCATCTGGATGTTGATGCCCTCTTCGCTCAGGGCGCGGAACATCTTGCTGGCCACGCCCACATGGCTGCGCATGCCGATGCCCACGATGCTCACCTTGCAGATCTTGGGATCGCCCACCACCTGCGCGGCGTTGCAGGCGGGGCCCACCTGGGTTTTCAGCAGATCCAGCGCGCGAGCGTAGTCGTTGCGGTGCACGGTGAACGAGAAGTCCGTCTTGCCGTCGTGCGACACGTTCTGGATGATCACGTCGATGTCGATGTTGGCATCGGCGATCGGCCCGAGGATCTGGTAGGCGATGCCGGGCTTGTCCGGCACGCCCATGACGGTGAGCTTGGCTTCGTCGCGGTTGAACGCGATGCCCGAGACAACGGCTTGTTCCATTTTTACGTCTTCCTCAAAGGTGATCAGCGTGCCCGACCGGGCTTCCTCGTCGATGTCGATGTCCCAGGGCGTGAAGCTGGACAGCACACGCAACGGTACACGGTACTTGCCCGCAAACTCCACCGAGCGGATCTGCAGCACCTTGGAGCCGAGGCTGGCCATCTCCAGCATCTCTTCGAAGGTGATGGTGTGCAGGCGGCGCGCTTCCGGCACCACGCGCGGGTCGGTGGTGTAGACGCCGTCGACGTCGGTGTAGATCAGGCACTCGGCCGCCTTCATCGCCGCCGCCACCGCCACCGCCGAGGTGTCGGAGCCGCCACGGCCCAGCGTGGTGATATGGCCATCAGAATCGATGCCCTGGAAGCCGGTGATGATGACCACCTTGCCAGCCGCCAGGTCGGCACGCACACGCTCGTCGTCGATGCTTTCGATGCGCGCCTTGGTATAGGCGGAGTCGGTCTTGATCGGCACCTGCCAGCCGGTGTAGCTGACCGCCTGCATGCCCTCGGCCTGCAGGGCGATCGCCAGCAGGCCCACGGACACCTGCTCGCCGGTGGCCGCAATCATGTCCAGCTCGCGCATGAGCGCGGGCGTGGGAATTTCGGGCGAGAGCTCCTTGGCCAGGCCGAGCAGCCGATTGGTCTCCCCGCTCATCGCGGAGGGCACCACCACCATCTGGTGTCCGGCGCGGGCCCACTTGGCCACCCGTTTCGCGACATTGCGAATGCGCTCCGTGGAGCCCATCGAGGTGCCGCCGTACTTGTGAACGATCAATGCCATGGCTTGCTGGGGGAACGCAGTGGAAAAGCCGCGCGGCGTCTGGGCCGCAAACCGTCGATTCTAAGGGCGCGCTCAGGGCTTTCCCGGGGTGGCGCCAGGCGCGCCTTCGGTCGGCTCCCAGCGCAGCATCACCTGCGGAACACCCTCTGGCGCGAGGGCGCGGCCATCGATGCCGAGGCCGGGCACGAACACCAACTCGCCCCCTTCGCCATACAGCAAGGGTGCGTTGCGTTCCCACGCAGCAAGGCCGGCGGCCTGGTACTGCTTCTTGAGCGAACGGGCCACTCCCCGCGCGCCACGCTGGAAGCGTTCGCCGCCCGCCCGGGGGCGCAGCTGCGCGCCCGCAAGACACGACAAGGCCACGCCACCTTGGGCCACCGGCAGCACATGCAGCACGCCCTGCCAGGAGGGCACGGCATAGCGCCCGGGCGAAGTGATCCGCAGCGGCGTGGCATGAGGCTCCGACCGGTCCGATGCCGGCTCCGGCCACCAGCGCAGCACGCCGCGATAGCGCCTCAGCTCACCGCCCTCGCCCGGCCAGCGGGCCGGCGCCGCGCCGGCCGGCAGCTCTTTCAGCAGGCGTTGAAGAAACGGCTCAGCCGGACCCGCCCCACAACGGCGGCGCAGCCAGGCACGTAGCGCATTGGCACGCCGCGCAACCGACAGGCGGCACCAGCTGTCGATCAGAAGGCCATCGCCAGCCTCGATGTCGGCAAGGTCGGCCTGCGCCAGCTCGACGAGGCAGGCCGCCTCCTGCTGGGCCCGTGTGGCCGCCGCCACGAGGCAAGCTTCGGCGTCGGTGAACGCCCCGGTCAGCGCCGGCCAGACCTGCAAGCGGAGCCGGTTGCGGGCATACCGGGGATCGTCGTTGCTCGCATCGTCGATGAAGCGCAGCCGGTGCCGGCGCACATAGGACTCGATCGCCTCGCGGGGCAGGTGCAGCCAGGGCCGGGCCCAGGTGAGCCCGTCGCGCATCGCGGTGGCCGGCATGCCGGACAGGCCGGCGGCCCCGCCACCACGCAAGGCCTGGAGCAGGAAGGTCTCCGCCTGGTCACGCCGGTGATGGGCCAGCAGCACCAGCGAGCAGCCCGCTGCGTTCGCCATCTCGGCCAGGGCTGCATAACGGCCGCGCCGGGCCCAGGCTTCCACGCTTTCCCCGGGGCCTGGTTGCCCCGGCAAGCGCCTGGCATCGAACTCCAGGGGAGCGCCCTGCCTGGCCCACCCGGCGCACCGGCGGCGCAGCTGTGCGAGCCAGGCATCCGCCCGCGGCTGCAACCCGTGGTGCACATGCAAGGCGGCGACACGTAGCCCGCTCGCGGCCGCCTGGCGCAGCACAACGTGCAGCAAGGCGGTGGAATCGCGCCCGCCGCTGAAGGCCACTGCAACGCAGGGCCGTTCGCCCATGGTGGCGCCGCGCGCCACGGGAGCGCTCAGCGTTCCTTGGTGTCGCTGAAGCGGCCGTAGGACTGCAGGCGCTCATAGCGGCGCTGCAGCAGCTCCTTGGGCTTCAGGTCGACCACCTGGCGCAGCGCGTCGTTGAGCGCGCGCTTGAGCTGGGCCGACATGTACTTGGGGTCGCGATGCGCGCCCCCCACCGGCTCGCTGACGATCTTGTCGATCAGGCCCAGGGCCTTCAGCCGATGGGCGGTGATGCCCAGCGCCTCGGCCGCCTCGGAGGCACGCTCCGAGGTCTTCCAGAGGATGGAGGCGCAGCCCTCGGGCGAGATCACCGAATACACCGAAAACTGCAGCATCAGCACCTGGTCACCCACGCTGATGGCCAGCGCGCCGCCGGAGCCGCCTTCGCCGATGATGGTGGTGATGATGGGCACTTCCAGCTGCGCCATCTCGAAGATGTTGCGGCCGATGGCCTCGGACTGGCCGCGCTCCTCGGCGCCGATGCCGGGGTAGGCGCCGGGCGTGTCCACGAAGGTGAACACCGGCAGGCCGAACTTCTCGGCCAGCTTCATCAGGCGCAGCGCCTTGCGGTAGCCCTCGGGGCGCGACATGCCGAAATTGCGCGCTGCACGCTCCTTGGTGTCACGGCCCTTCTGGTGCCCCAGCACCATGCAGGCCTGGCCGTTGAAACGCGCGAGGCCGCCGACGATGGAGAGGTCGTCCGCGAAGGCGCGGTCGCCGTGCAGTTCCTCGAAGTCGGTGAAGATGTCGTTGACGTAGTCCAGCGTGTACGGCCGCTGCGGATGGCGCGCGATCTGCGTCACCTGCCAGGGCGTCAGGCTGGAGTAGATGTCCTTGGTGAGCTGGGTGCTCTTCTTGTCCAGCCGTTCGATCTCTTCGGAGATGTCGACGGCCGACTCGCTTTGCACATAGCGCAGCTCTTCGATCTTCGACTCCAGTTCGGCGATCGGCTGCTCGAACTCCAGGAAATGTCGTTTGCTCATCCGTGTCCTCATGTCGAGGTTGATGCAGGCGCTGCGGCTGAAGGCGCGCCGCCGAGGCGGTCAGTAATCGACCGGCAGGGGATCGAGACTGCGCCAAATATACCAAGTCGCAACGGATCGAAACGGCGCCCAGCCCTCGCCCAGCTCGCGGGCCTCGGCGCGGGACACCGGCTCGCCGCTGAAGTAGTTGAGCGAGATGCCCTTGAGCAGGCCCAGGTCGTCCAGCGGCAGCACGTTGGGGCGCATCAGGTGGAAGATGAGGAACATCTCCGCCGTCCAGCGGCCGATGCCCCGGATGGCCACCAGCTCCTCGATGATGGCCTCGTCGTCCATCTGTTGCCACTGGCGCACGTGCACCTGGCCGGTTTCGAAGTGCTGCGCCAGGTCCAGCAGGTAGTCGGCCTTGCGGGCCGACAGGCCCACCGCCCGCAGCTGGGTGGTGTCCAGCGCGAGCACCGCGCCCGGTGCGACGCGGGTGGACAGCCCGCCGACCACGTCGGCAAAACGGCCCCACACCGATTGGGCTGCCTTCACCGAGATCTGCTGGCCGACGATGGAGCGCGCCAGCGTGGTGAAGGCGTCGCCGCGGCTTTGCAGGCGCGCCTCGCCGAACTGGGGAATCAGTTTTTTCATCACACGGTCGCGCCGCGCGAGATGCTTGCACGCATCGTCCCAGTAGTCGGGCGTGACACCCGCCGCGCTCGGCCGTGCCACCGGTCAGGCCTTGACCCAGGTGGTGCCGGTGGGCGAGTCCTGCAGCACGATGCCCTGGTCGGCCAGCTCCTTGCGGATGCGGTCGGCTTCGGCAAAGTCGCGCGCCTTCTTGGCGGCCGCGCGCGCAGCGATGCGCTCCTGGATGGTTGCGTCGTCCAGCGACGTACCGGCCTGCAGGTAGCTGCGCGGCGGCTGCTGCAGGATGCCCAGGCTGGCGCCCAGGCCCTTGAGGAGGGCCGCGGTGGCGGCATCGCGTGTGCGGTTGAGGTCGCCCGCCAGCTCGAAGAGCACGGCCACGGCGCCCGGCGTGTTGAAGTCCTCGTTCATCGCGGCGCGGAAGGCCGCCGCGGCCGGCTGCTGCCAGTCCACCTCGCCAGCCGGCACCTCAATGCCATCGAGCGCGGTGTACAGGCGGCGCAAGGCGTTGCGCGCGTCGTCGAGATTCACATCGCTGAAGTTGAACGGGCTGCGGTAGTGCGTGCGCAGCATGAAGAAACGCAGCGTCTCGCCGTCGTAGCGCTGGAGCACATCGCGGATGGTGAAGAAGTTGCCCAGTGACTTGGACATCTTCTCGTTGTCCACATTCAGGAAGCCGTTGTGCATCCACACCTTGACGAAGGGCTTGCCGAGCGCGCCCTCGCTCTGTGCGATCTCGTTCTCGTGATGGGGAAACTGCAGGTCCATGCCACCGCCGTGAATGTCGAAGGGCGCGCCCAGCAGCGCGCAGCTCATGGCGGAGCATTCGATATGCCATCCGGGGCGGCCCGCGCCGAAGGGCGCGTCCCACTTGGCGTCGGCCGGCTCGCTCGGTTTGGCGGCTTTCCATAGCACGAAGTCCAGGGGGTCTTCCTTGCCGTCCAGCACGGCCACGCGCTCGCCCGCGCGCAGCTCGTCCAGCGACTTGCCCGAGAGCTTGCCGTAGCCGGGGAACTTGCGCACGGCGTAGTTCACGTCGCCGCTGGGGGCGCGATAGGCCAGGCCCTTGCGTTCGAGAGCACCCACCATGTCCAGCATCTGCGGCACGTATTCCGTGGCACGCGGCTCATGCGTGGGCCGGGCGATGCCCAGGCTGCCGATGTCGGCGTGCATCGCGGCGATCATCTCGTCGGTGAGCGCGCGGATCGACATGTTGCGCTCGAGCGCACGCTTGATGATCTTGTCGTCGATGTCGGTGATGTTGCGCGCGTAGGTGACCTGGTAGCCCAGCGTCTGCAGCCAACGGTAGACGATGTCGAAGGCCATCATCATGCGCGCATGGCCCACGTGGCACAGGTCGTAGATCGTCATGCCGCACACATACATGCGCACATGGCCCGGCTCGATCGGTTCAAACGGTTCCAGCTCTCGCGAGAGCGTGTTGTAGATGCGCAGGGTCATCGGCCGACGGCAGTGTGTGGAGGGCGCAGGGACCCGGTGTTGCAGGGTGAACCGAGCGCAGGCGACGGGCGTCGCTACAATCGAATCAGTATAGCGGCTGCCCCATTTTCGGGCAGGCGGCCCACGGGCCCGCGCCCGGCAGGCCCGCATCCAGCCGCCGCTCACATCCGACCCCGATGCTCCCTTCCCTTCGCTTCTGTCTGGCTGCCGTGTGCTGCGCGCTGTGCAACGTGGTGGCCGCGCAGAACGAGTCGGCCAGGGACATCGAGCGGGCGTATCGCGCAGGCGACCGCGTGCAAGCGACTGAGCGGCTAGACCGCGCGATCCAGGCCCAGCCGCAGGACGCCCAGCTGCGTTTCCTGAAGGCCGTGCTGCTGGCGGAAACCGGCCGAAGCGCCGAAGCGGCCGACATCTACCAACGCCTGACGCAGGAATACCCCGAGCTGCCGGAGCCGTACAACAACCTCGCGGTCCTGTATGCCGCGCAAGGTCAGCTCGACAAGGCGCGCGACGCCCTCGAAACCGCGTTGCGCAACGATCCCGCCTACGCGACCGCGCATGAGAACCTGGGCGACGTGTACGTGCAGCTGGCCCTTCAATCGTATGAACGCGCCGGCGCACGCGGCGCCGAGCTCCAGCGCAAGCTCCAGCTCGCACGCCAGTTGGTGGCCCGCTCACCGCGCGGCTCCTGATATTCCACCGCCCGGCCAACCGGGCATTGCAAGGAGACTCCCCATCATGAAGCTGCCCCACCGCCTGGTTGCCACCGCCGTGCTCAGCGGCTTTGGCCTGCTGGCCGCCCTGCCCGCCTGGGCGCAGAAGGTCCGCCTGGCCACCAGCCTGGGTGACATCGTTGTCCAGCTGGACGCGGAGAAAGCGCCCAAGTCGGTGGCCAACTTCGTGCAATACGTGAAGGCCGGCCACTACAACGGCACGATCTTCCACCGCGTGATCGAGAACTTCATGATCCAGGGCGGTGGCATGACCGCCGACATGAAGGAAAAGCCGACCAAGGCACCCATCCCGCTGGAAAGCAGGAACGGCCTGAACAACGAGCGCGGCACGCTGGCGATGGCGCGCACCATGGACCCCAATTCGGCCACCTCGCAGTTCTTCATCAACGTGAAGGACAACCCCTTCCTCGATGCCGCCAATGCCCGCGACGGCAATGGCTACGCCGTGTTCGGCAAGGTGATCGAAGGCATGGACGTGGTCGACAAGATCAAGGCCGTGCCCACGGGCGACAAGGGCGGGCACCAGAACGTGCCGCTGCAACCGGTGACCATCAAGAAAGCCACCCTGGAGAAATGACATGACCAAGACCGTAGAACTCACCACCAACAAAGGCACGATCCGCATCGAGCTCGACGACGCCAAGGCGCCGGCCACGGTGGAGAACTTCCTCGCCTATGTGCGCAAGGGCCACTACGACGGCACGGTGTTCCACCGCGTCATCCCCGGCTTCATGATCCAGGGCGGCGGCTTCGAGCCCGGCATGAAGCAGAAGCCCACCGACGCCCCGGTGGCCAACGAATCGGCCAATGGCCTGAAGAACGAGCACTACACGCTGGCCATGGCCCGCACCTCGGCGCCGCATTCGGCCACCGCTCAGTTCTTCATCAACACCACCAACAACAGCTTCCTCGACAAGGACCGCTCGCAGGACGGCTGGGGCTATGCGGTGTTCGGCCGCGTGGTGGCCGGCCAGGACGTGGTGGACGCGATCGAGAAGGTGGCCACCACCCGCAAGGCCGGCCATGGCGACGTGCCGGCCGAGGACGTGATCATCGAGCGCGCGGTCGAGGTTGCCTGAGTGAGCCTGGCGCCTGGGCAGATCGGCCGATTCGAGGCGCCGGCGCACTGGCGCGCGATCGACTTCATCTCCGACCTGCACCTGGATGCCGAGCATCCGCGGACCTTCGACGCCTGGGAGCGCCAGCTGCTGCACACCACCGCCGACGCGGTGTGGCTGCTCGGCGATGTGTTCGAAGCCTGGGTGGGCGACGATGCCCGCCACAGCGGCTTCGAGCAGCGTTGCGCCCAGGTGCTGAAGGCCGCCGCCGGCCGGCGCCACATCGCCTTCATGGCGGGCAACCGCGACTTCCTGGTGGGCGAGGCCTTGTTGGCCGACTGTGGCATGCACCGGCTGGCCGACCCGACGCTGCTGCAGGCCTGGGGTCAAACGCTGCTGCTCACCCATGGCGACGCCCTGTGCATCGCCGACACTGAATACCAGCGCTTTCGCGCCATGGTCCGGGATCCCGCCTGGCAACAAGCCTTCCTGGCCCGCGGATTGGCCGAGCGGCAGGCGCTCGCGCGGCAGATGCGCGACGCGAGCGAAGCCAACAAGCGTGGCCAGATGCCCACCGACTGGGCGGATGTGGACGCCGGCACAGCGGTGCAGTGGCTACAGGCGGCTGGCGCCGCGCAGATGCTCCACGGCCATACCCATCGCCCAGGCCACGACATCCTGGCGCCGGGTTTTGAACGCCACGTGCTCAGCGACTGGGATCTCGATGGCACCCACCCCAGAGCGGAGGTGCTGCGCCTCACCCGCGAGGGCCTGGTCCGCCTTGCGCCCGAGCTGGCGCTGGCGCTGGCGTGATGCTCGCGCGCTGGTGGCAGCGCTGGCAGCTGCAGCGCGAATCCAGGGCGCTCCAGCGGCGCGCCATCCCGGACGCACTGTGGCAGCTGACGCTGCTGCGCTATCCCTTCCTTGCCCAGCGTCCGGACGCCGACGTGCAGGCCTTGCGCCGCCTCACCAGCCTGTTCCTCGACCGCAAGGAATTCCACGGCGTCGACGGCCTGGAGGTGAGCGACGACATTGCCGTGGCCGTGGCCGCGCAGGCCTGCCTGCCCGTGCTGCGGTTGGGACTGTCGGCCTACGATGGCTTCGTCAGCGTGGTGCTGCATGCCGACGAGGTGGTTGCCCGGCGTGTGGTGACCGACGAGGACGGCGTGGTGCATGAATACGATGAGCCGCTGGTGGGCGAGGCGTCCATCGACACCGGCCAGGTGATGCTGAGCTGGACTGACGTGCGCGACGCCCAGGAGCTCACCGACTGGGGCTACAACGTCGTCATCCATGAGTTTGCCCACGTGCTGGACGCGCTCAATGGCGAGATCGACGGCATTCCCGGCCTGGCCAGCACCGAGGCATATGAACAGTGGGCGGCGGTGCTGGACGAGGAGTACGAACGCTTCTGCGGCTGGGTGGACGCCGGCCGGGAGACCGTGCTGGACCCGTATGGCGCGCAGGCGCCGGAGGAGTTCTTTGCCGTGGCGTCCGAGGCGTTTTTTGTCGCTCCGCAGCCCATGAAAAAAGAGCAGCCGGCGTTGTACCGGCTGCTCTCGGGTTACTTCCAGCAGGACCCTGCGGCCCCGCTCGCGACTTAAGCGGTCGCCGGCTCTGCCTTCGGCTTGTCGCTCTTGCGCGGCGGCTGGATGTCCAGGATGGGGTTGCCTTCGTCGTCCACATCCACCGTGAGGCGGCCGCCATCGACCAGGCGCCCGAACAGCAGCTCGTCGGCCAGCGCACGACGGATGGTGTCCTGGATCAGGCGCTGCATCGGCCGTGCACCCATCAGCGGATCGAAGCCCTTCTTGGCCAGGTGCTTGCGCAGGCCGTCGGTGAAGGTGACCTCCACCTTCTTCTCGGCCAGCTGGCTTTCCAGCTGCAGCAGGAACTTGTCGACCACCCGCAGGATGATCTCCTCGTCCAGGCCCTTGAAGCTGACGATCGCGTCCAGGCGGTTGCGGAACTCCGGCGTGAACAGGCGTTTGATGTCGGCCATCTCGTCGCCCGACTCGCGGGCGTTGGTGAAGCCGATGGTCGCCTTGCCCATCATCTCGGCGCCCGCGTTCGTCGTCATGATGATGATGACGTTGCGGAAGTCGGCCTTGCGGCCGTTGTTGTCGGTCAGCGTGCCGTGGTCCATCACCTGCAGCAGCACGTTGAAGACGTCCGGATGCGCCTTCTCGATCTCGTCGAGCAGCAGCACCGCATGCGGCTTCTTGGTCACCGCCTCGGTCAGCAGGCCGCCCTGGTCAAAGCCGACGTAACCGGGGGGCGCGCCGATCAGGCGGCTGACCGCATGGCGCTCCATGTACTCGGACATGTCGAAGCGGATCAGCTCGATGCCCAGGATGTAGGCCAGTTGCTTGGCCACTTCCGTCTTGCCCACACCCGTGGGGCCGCTGAACAGGAAGGAGCCGATCGGCTTGTCCGGCTTGCCAAGGCCCGAGCGGGCCATCTTGATGGCGGCTGCCAGGGCGTCGATGGCCGGGTCCTGCCCGAACACCACGCTCTTCAGGTCACGGTCCAGGCTCTTCAGCTTGCCGCGGTCGTCGCTGGACACGCTGGCCGGCGGGATGCGTGCGATCTTGGAGACGATCTCTTCCACTTCTGTGCGGGTGATCGTCTTCTTCTGCTTGCTCTTGGGCAGGATGCGCTGGGCCGCGCCGGCTTCGTCGATGACGTCGATCGCCTTGTCAGGCAGGTGACGGTCATTGATGAACTTGGCGGACAGCTCCGCGGCCGCCTGCAGGGCGCCCAGCGCGTACTTCACGCTGTGGTGCTCCTCGAAGCGCGACTTCAGGCCCTTGAGGATCTCGATGGTCTGCTCCACCGACGGCTCCACCACGTCGACCTTCTGGAAGCGCCGCGACAGCGCCGCGTCCTTCTCGAAGATGCCACGGTACTCGGTGAAGGTGGTCGCGCCGATGCACTTCATCTGGCCGCTGCTCAAGGCGGGCTTGAGCAGGTTGCTGGCGTCCAGCGTGCCGCCCGATGCTGCGCCGGCACCGATCAGTGTGTGGATCTCATCGATGAAGAGGATGGCGTTGGGCTGGTCCTTCAGCTGCTTGAGCACGCCCTTCAGGCGCTGCTCGAAGTCGCCGCGGTACTTGGTGCCGGCCAGCAGCGCGCCCATGTCCAGGGTGTAGACGGTGGAGTCGATCAGCACCTCGGGCACGTCGCCCTCGGTGATGCGCCAGGCCAGGCCTTCGGCAATCGCCGTCTTCCCCACGCCCGCCTCACCCACCAGCAGCGGATTGTTCTTGCGCCGGCGGCACAGCACCTGGATGACACGTTCCACTTCCAGCTCGCGGCCGATCAGCGGATCGATCTTGCCTTCGCGGGCGAGCTGGTTCAGGTTCTGGGTGAACTGGTCGAGCGGGGAGCCCTTGCCCTCGCCGCCCTCTTCCTTCTCACCCTCGCCGCCCTGGCTGCTGCCCTCGCTCGGCTTGGCCGGCTCGGGCGGGTCGGACTTCTTGATGCCATGGGCGATGTAGTTCACCACGTCCAGGCGGGTGACACCCTGCTGGTGCAGGTAGTACACCGCATGGGAATCCTTCTCGCCGAAGATCGCCACCAGCACGTTGGCGCCGGTGACTTCCTTCTTGCCGCTGCCCGTGCTCTGCACGTGCATGATGGCCCGCTGGATCACGCGCTGGAAACCCAGCGTGGGCTGGGTGTCCACCTCGTCGGAGCCACCCACGGTGGGCGTGTTCTCCTTGATGAAGGTGGTCAGGCTCTTCCGCAGGTCGTCGATGTTGGCGGCGCAGGCGCGCAGCACTTCGGCGGCTGAGGGGTTGTCGAGCAATGCCATCAGCAAATGCTCGACAGTGATGAATTCATGCCGCTGCTGGCGCGCTTCCACGAACGCCATGTGCAGGCTGACTTCCAATTCTTGCGCGATCATGCGGCCTCCATAATGCACTGCAACGGATGACCGGCGCGGCGGGCCGCGGCGAGCACCAGTTCGACTTTCGTGGCCGCAACGTCCTTGGTGTAGACACCGCAGACGCCACGACCCTCGTGATGGATCTTCAACATGATCTGGGTGGCAGTCTCCAGATCACGCTTGAAGTACTCCTGCAAGACCATCACCACAAACTCCATCGGCGTGTAGTCGTCATTGAGCATGACGACCTGGTACATCGGGGGAGGCTCGGTTTTGGCTGTTTTCCGTTCCGCCACGACAGCGCCCTGCCCGTCATCCTGACGGGGCGTCTCGGGCGGCGTCACCGGCGGTTGGGGGGGGTCCACTGGCATGGATTGATTCTATAGATTCAGAGTTCCTGCAGTGGATGAGCAACTGCAATGCCACTCATATTGCACCGACCTGGGCCAGATCAAGCCGCGGATAAGAACGGCCACTGCGGGTTTGATGATTTTTTTCCGTCCGGCCGCACCCTGCCGGCCCCCGTGTCAGCGGCTTGACACCTTGTTGAGCGCCACTTCACAATCCGCGCGCAAACAGGCGTCAGCCCTGGAGGAGAGAGACTCATGCCCATCGGCACAGTAAAGTGGTTCAATGACGCCAAGGGGTTTGGTTTCATTGAGCCGGAAGGCGGCGGAGCGGACGTTTTCGCCCATTTTTCCGCCATCGTCATGGACGGCTTTCGCACCTTGAAGCAAGGCAGCCAGGTCAGCTATGAACTGGTGCAGGGCCCCAAGGGTGACCTCGCCCAGAACATTCGCCCGGTGGAAAAGGCCGCGCCGCTCGCGGAACGCCCTGCCCTCTCGGTGCCGGGCGATGGCTCGCTGGCCATGGCCGGCTGAAGTCTCGCCGAAATGACAAAGCCCGCCTTCCGGCGGGCTTTTTTGTGGCCGCCCACCGGAAGGCGGGCGTTGGCGCCATCACATGTTGTCGATCATAACCTGGCCGAAGCCGGAGCACGACACCTGGGTGGCACCGTCCATCAGGCGTGCAAAGTCGTAGGTGACCTTCTTGGACAGGATCGCCTTTTCCATCGCGCTGATGATCAGGTCGGCCGCTTCGGTCCAGCCCATGTGGCGCAGCATCATTTCCGCGGACAGGATCTCGGAGCCCGGGTTGACATAGTCCTTGCCGGCGTACTTGGGCGCGGTGCCATGGGTGGCCTCGAACATCGCCACCGAGTCGCTCATGTTGGCGCCGGGCGCGATGCCGATGCCACCCACCTGCGCCGCCAGCGCGTCGGACACGTAGTCGCCGTTGAGGTTCAGCGTCGCGATCACCGAGTACTCCGCCGGCCGCAGCAGGATCTGCTGCAGGAAGGCGTCCGCGATCGAATCCTTGATCACGATGTCGCGGCCGGTCTTCGGGTTCTTGAACTTGCACCACGGGCCGCCGTCGATCGGCTGGGCGCCGAATTCGCGCTGTGCCAAGGCATAACCCCAGTCCCGGAAGCCGCCTTCCGTGAACTTCATGATGTTGCCCTTGTGCACCAGGGTCACCGAAGGCTTGTCGTTGTCCACGGCGTACTGGATGGCCTTGCGCACCAGGCGCTCGGTGCCTTCGCGCGAAACTGGCTTGATGCCGATGCCCGAGGTATTCGGGAAGCGGATCTTCTTGACGCCCATCTCCTTGATCAGGAAATCGATCAGCTTCTTCGCCTTGTCGCTTTCGGCTTCGTATTCGATGCCGGCATAAATGTCTTCCGAGTTCTCGCGGAAGATCACCATGTGGGTCTTTTCCGGCTCCTTCACGGGAGACGGCACGCCCTTGAAATACTGGATCGGCCGCAGGCAGACGTAGAGGTCGAGTTCCTGGCGCAGCGCCACGTTGAGCGAGCGGATGCCACCGCCCACCGGGGTGGTGAGCGGGCCCTTGATGGACACCACGTAGTCCTTCAGGACCTGCAGTGTTTCCTCGGGCAGCCAGACGTCCGGGCCGTAGACCTTGGTGGACTTCTCACCGGCGTACACCTCCATCCAGTGGATCTGGCGCTTGCCGCCGTACGACTTGGCCACCGCGGCGTCCACCACCTTGATCATCACCGGCGTGATGTCGAAGCCGGTGCCGTCCCCTTCAATGTAGGGAATGATCGGCTGGTCGGGCACGTTGAGCGAGAAGTCGGCGTTGACGGTGATCTTCTGCCCGCCCTCGGGCACCTTGATGTGCTGGTACATGTGTCTGCTGGCTCTGGGAGTTGACTGCGGCTAGAGGAAAAAGTCTAAGCGGCGGATTCTATGCCAGCGAGGCTTTCAGCCCGCTGTCGCGAGATTCCCTTGCGGCGTGTCAACCGTTCGCAACCCGCCCGCGTTCTCACCTCGCCTCCCAGTTGGAGGGGGGCGAAATCCAAAACTTTCGAAAGGTATTCCAAAATGAACAAGCTCCTGGCCGCCCTGATCGCTGCTGCTTTCGCTACCGGCGCCTTCGCCGCTGACGCCAAGAAGGAAGAGAAGAAGGCTGAAGCCGCCCCGGCCGCCGCCTCCGCTGCTTCCGGCGCCAAGGCCGAGAAGAAGGCCGAGAAGGCCGCCGCCAAGGACGAAAAGAAGGCCGAGAAGAAGGAAGAAGCCAAGAAGTAATTGGCTTCCAGCTTCTTGAGGCGGCCGGTTTCGGCTGACCTCTGAGCCCCGACGCCCGGCCCTGGCCGGGCGTCGTCGTTTCAGCGCGCGGCGGCGTTCAATAATCTGCGCCTCTCGCCCACCCCATCGAATGCTCACCACCATGTTCGCCTCCACGCTGGCCCGCTGCTTGTCAGCCCTTGCCCTGGCCGCCGCTACCCTGCATTGCGCCGCCCAGACGGAGCCCCAGCCCAAGCTGGACACCGTGACGCTGACTGCGGGCATGCACAACATCCGTGCCGAGGTGGCCCGTACGGACGAACAGCGGCAGATGGGCCTGATGCTGCGGCAGGAGATGGCCCAGCACGAAGGCATGCTGTTCGTCTTCGAGGAGCCGGCGCTGCACTGCTTCTGGATGAAGAACACGTTGCTGCCCCTGTCGATCGCCTTCCTGGGCGACGACGGCAGCATCGTCAACATCGTCGACATGAGGCCGCAGACCACGGCTTCCAACTGCCCGCTGAAGCCGGTGCGCTATGCGCTGGAGATGAACCAGGGCTGGTTCGCCAAGCGCGGCATCAAGGCCGGTTTCCGCCTCAGCGGCGCACCGTTCCGCCCCTGAAGCCGCCGCCGCATCATGCGGCCAGCCGGACGGTGAACCGGATCCCCGGGAACGACGGCCGGCTGCTCACGTCGAGCCGCCCCCCGAGCCGCTCGACGATTTCACGTGCGATGGCCAGGCCCAGGCCAGTGCCGCCGTCATTGCGCAGGTCGGCCCGCTCGCCGCGCCAGAACGGCTCGAACATGCGGCCCAGCTGCTCGGGCGCCACACCTTCGCCGTCGTCCTCCACCTGCACCTCGGCGCCACCACCGGACAGCGGGCGAACCCGCACGACGATGTGCTGCCCCCCATAGCGGCGGGCGTTGTCCAGCAGGTTGGTGAGCACCTCGCCCAGCCACAAGGGGTGAGCCCGGGCCACCACGGGTTCGTCCGGCGCGTCCAGTGCGACTGAACGCCCCTCCCGCAAGCCCTGCAGCACCATCGGTTCGGCCGATTCGCGCACCAGCGGCACGATGTCCATCGGCACCTGCTCGGCGTTCACCGACAAGGCCGTCTCCGACCGCGCCAGGCTGAGCAGTTGGCCGATCAGGCGCGACAGGCGCTCGCTGGAGCGCAGCAGCTGTTGCAGCAGCGGCTGCCATGGCAGATCGCCCGCCGCCGGCTGGGGCAGCGCCAGCAGTTCCTGCTCGAGCTCCTGCGCCAGCACCCGGATGCCGGCCACCGGGGTGCGCAGCTGATGGGCGGCGTCGGCGACAAAGCGCCGCTGCAGTGACACCGACTGCTGCACGTCGGCCAGCAGCATGTTGATGCGCTCGATGAGCGGCACCGCTTCCGCGGGCACCTGCTGCAGCGGCAAGGGGCTCCAGTCAGCGGCGTCGCGGCGGGCCACATCGGCCGCCACTTCGCGCAGGGGCTGCAGCCCGCGCCGGATGCCCCAGCCCAGCAGCACGAAGGTCAGCGTACCGAGCGCAAAGGCGGGCAGCATGATGCCCAGCTGGATGTCGCGCACCAGCACGTTGCGCTTGCGGGTGGTTTCCACCACCACGATGGATACCGAGCGGTCCAGCATCGGCGACGCCACGGAGAACACCGCACCGCGCACGGGCTCGTTCTCATACTCGGCGTCGAACAGCACCGGCTGCTCGAAGGTCTTGCGGTTGCGCATAGGCGGAATCGGCACCGTGGCGTCCCCAGCCAGCACATTGCCGTCTGCATCCACCATGGCAAAGCTGTTGCGGTCCTCGGTGTCCCAGGTGACCAGCTCGCGCGCCTGGCGCGTGAGGTCCAGCAGGGGCCCGCGGTCGCTCCACACCACCTTGGCCGCCAGCGCCGTGGCTTCGTCCTGGAGGCTGCGGTCGAAGGCGGCGTTGGCGCTGTTGCGCGCAAGCAGGTAGGCGCCTCCGACGGCGGCCGCAGTGCCCAGCAGCCAGATCCACAGCAGGGGCTGCAGCAGCTGGCGGCGGATGCTGGGGCCGTGGCGGCGCGGCTGGCTCACGCGTTGCCGCTGTCCTGCGGCGGAGCGGCCTCCATCACATAACCGAACCCACGCACCGTCTTGATCACCACGCCGAGTTCCGCAAAGCGCTTGCGCAGGCGGTGCACGTACACCTCCACCGAGTTTTCGCTGAAGTCGGCCTCCCAGCTCGACAAGGTGGCAACGATCGTCTCCTTGGGCACCACGCGGCCCGCCTTGTGCATCAGCAGTTCGGTGAGCGCCATCTCGCGCGGGCTCATGCGCACCCGCTCGCCGCGGTAGGTGAGCTCCCGGTGCGCGATGTCCAGCACCAGGTCGGCCAGGCTGATGGTTTCGCTGATGCGCCCTTCGGCGCGCCGCTTCAGCGCCCGCAGCCGCGCCACCAGCTCAGGCACATCGAAGGGCTTGACCAGGTAGTCGTCGGCGCCGGCGTTCAGGCCCTGCACACGGTCGGTGAGCTCGTCGCGCGCGGTGAGCAGCAGCACCGGCAGCTTGGCCCCGCGGCTGCGCCAATGGCGCAGCACTTCCATGCCGTCCTTGCGCGGCAGGCCGAGGTCCAGCACGGCGAGGTCGAACTGGCCGATCAGCCCTTCGGCGCAGGCCTGCACACCGTCGGCCAGCACATCCACCCGCCAGCCCTCACGCTCCAGCGCCCGGGCCACGCCGAGGCTCAATGCGGGATCGTCTTCGACCAGCAGGATGCGCATGGCGCCGGATTGTGCCGCGTGGACATGAAAAAACCGGCCCTCGGGCCGGTGTGGCGCTGCGCGAAGTGTCGCTTCAGGCGAAGTTCTTCTCGGCGAACTCCCAGTTCACCAGCTTGTCCAGGAAGGTCTCGACAAACTTGGGGCGCAGGTTGCGGAAGTCGATGTAGTAGGCGTGCTCCCACACGTCGATGGTGAGCAGCGCCTTGTCGCCGGTGGTCAGCGGCGTGCCGGCGGCGCCCATGTTGACGATGTCCACCGTGCCGTCCGCCTTTTTCACCAGCCAGGTCCAGCCGGAGCCGAAGTTGCCCACCGCCGACTTGGTGAAGGCCTCCTTGAAGGCAGCGTAGGAGCCCCACTTGGCGCTGATCGCCTGGCCCAGCGCGCCTTGCGGCTCGCCGCCGCCGTTCGGCTTGAGGCAGTTCCAGAAGAAGGTGTGGTTCCAGACCTGCGCCGCGTTGTTGTAGATGCCGCCGGAGGACTTCTTGATGATGTCCTCCAGGCCCATGTTCTCGAACTCGGTGCCCTTCTGGAGGTTGTTCAGGTTCACGACATAGGCGTTGTGGTGCTTGTCGTGGTGGTACTCCAAGGTCTCGCGGCTCATGTGCGGGGCCAGCGCGTCATGGGGGTACGGCAACGGGGGCAGCGTGTGTTCCATCTGGGTTCCTTTCGACTTGTGAGTGCGCTCGGGCAGGAGCGGTCCCTGGGACAGGAGAGCGGGCCATTGTAGGCAGCTTGCAGGCTGCGGCGGCGCGACCGGACACGCAAGGCCCTGCTGCCGTCAACGCCCGGTGCGATGCCCCGCGCTGGGCGCCACCTGCACATCCAGCACCTGGGCCGTCGCCTGGCCATCGGCCCACACCGCCTGCAGCGTCTGGCCGGGCTGCACCTGCTGGGCCGACACCAGCGGGAGCCCGCCTGCGTCGGTGACCCAGGCATACCCGCGGGCGAGCACGCGGGACGGATCAAGTGCCTCCAGCCGCGCCTGCAAGGCATCCAGCCAGGCAGACGCCCTGCGCTGCTGGGATCGCCCGCCGCGCAGCAGTCGGCCGGCCAGCTCCTGCTGGCTGCGCTGCTGCAGGCGCAGCGCGGTCGCCAGCGCGGTGCGGCGCCGCTCGTCCTGCGCCCGCAAGGCATGGGCGTGGCGGGCCAGTGCCTGCGCGGGCCGAAGAAAGCGCAGCGACAACTGGTCGAGCCGCATCGCCCTGCCCTCCAGCTGACGCTGCACCGCACGCTGCAGGCGCCACTGCAGCCCCGCCAACGCATCCTCCAGCTCGGCGCTGGCCGCCGACACCAGCTCTGCCGCGGCCGTGGGCGTGGGTGCCCGCAGGTCGGCCGCCAGATCGGCCAGCGTCACGTCCGACTCGTGGCCCACGCCACACACCACCGGCAGCGGCGATGCCGCCACCGCACGCACCAGGCGCTCGTCGTTGAAGGCCCACAGGTCCTCCAGCGAGCCTCCGCCACGGCAGAGGATGAGCACCTCGGCCTCCGCGCGGGCCGCGGCCAGCGCCAGCGCGTCGACCAGCGCCGCAGGCGCTTCGGCGCCCTGCACAAGGCTCGGGTAGACCACCACTTCCACATGCGGCACCCGGCGCGCCAGCGTGGTGAGCACATCGCGCAGCGCCGCAGCACCCAGCGAGGTGACCACGCCCACGCGGCGCGGATGCAAGGGCAGCGGACGCTTGCGTGCCGGGTCGAACACACCTTGCGCCTCCAGCCGCGCCTTGAGGCGCAGGAACTCCTCGTACAGCGTGCCGGCCCCCACGCGCTGCATGGCTTCCACCACGAGTTGCAGCTCGCCGCGGGCTTCGTACACCGCGATGCGGCCACGCAGTTGCACCTGCAGCCCGTCACGCGGCGCAAAGTCCAGCAGGCCGGCGGCGCGACGGAACATGGCGCAGCGCAAAGAGCCCCCCCCCTCGGGATCCTTGAGGGTGAAGTAGCAGTGCCCGCTGCCCGCGCGCGTGAAGCCGGACAGCTCGCCACGCACCGCGCAGGCCCCGAAACGCGCCTGCAGCTGGTCGTTCGCTGCCAGCAGCAAGGCGGAAACGCTCCACACCAGCCGGCCCGCGCCTACGAGGTCGTTGCCCTCGGTCACGCCGCTATCCCAATGCCGGCGCGGCTGCAGAACTCCACAAGCGCGCCAATGCTGGGCTGGCAGGCCACTATGCCTGTCACCATGTCGTCACAATGAAGCAAGTGATTGATTTTCAAAGAGTTTTCCGTGCCCAAACTTTGAGCAAACTGAGGCAAGGCGAGAAAAATCGCGGCTTTGCGGCCGTCGGAGCCGACTTGCCCACAAAGTTGTCCACAGCTGCGGTGGATGGATTGCGGCGGCTCTTGACGCAACACGACAACGACCGGTCCCACCGCTGGACCGCCAGGCGCAACACGCCATAATCGCGCCTCGCCAAAGCCGCCCACCCTGAAGAGGACCGCGTTGTTTTCGATCATACAAGCCGCCGGTTGGCCGATTTACCCGTTGATCCTCTGCTCGATCGTGGCGCTTGCGCTGATCATCGAGCGGCTGTCCACCCTGCGCCCGTCCCGCGTGGCGCCGCCGTCGCTCACTGACGAAGTGGTGACCGTCACGCGCAACACCCTGCCGGCCGCGGACGTGGTGAACAAGCTCGCACAGACCTCGGTGCTGGGCCAGGTGCTGGCCAGCGGGCTGCGTGCGGTGATCGCCGAGCCGCGCATCACCGAGCAGGCGCTGCGCCAGGCCTTCGAAAGCGCCGGCCGCGCCGCGGTGCACCGGCTGGAACGCTACCTCAACACGCTGGGCAGCATCGCCGCCGTGGCGCCCTTGCTGGGCTTGTTCGGCACGGTGGTGGGCATGATCGAGATCTTCGGCTCCCAGGCACCCACCGGGGGCACCAACCCGGCGCTGCTGGCGCACGGCATCTCGGTGGCGCTGTACAACACGGCGCTGGGCCTGATCGTCGCCGTGCCGTCGCTCATGTTCTACCGCTACTTCCGCGGCCGCATCGACGAGTTCGCGATCGAGATGGAGCAGTCGGCCGAACGCCTGGTGCCGCACTTGATGCGCTTCGCGGTACGCACGCCGCCGCAGCACGCTGTTGCACCATGAACTTCCGCAGGCGCCACCCTGAGGAACCGGAGATCAACCTGATCCCGTTCATCGACGTGCTGCTGGTGATCCTCATCTTCCTGATGTTGTCGACCACCTACTCCAAGTTCACCGAGTTGCAGGTCACCCTGCCCAGCGCGGACGCCGAGCAGTTGCGCGACCGGCCCGCCGAGATCGTGGTGGCGGTGTCCGCCGATGGCCGCTATGCGGTGAACCGCAAGGCGGTGGAAGGCCGCAGCGTGGAGCTGCTGACCGCCGAGCTGGCCGCGGCCGCCGCGGGGCAGAAGGATGCGGTGGTGATCGTCTCCGCCGACGCCACCGCCGCCCACCAGTCGGTGGTCAACGTGCTGGACGCCGCGCGCCGGGCCGGCCTGCCGCGCCTGACGTTCGCCACGCAGACCAGCGGTGGCACCGCCCCTGGACGCTGAAGCCGCCAGGCTTTTTGCATGACCTTGGCCGATCGCCTGCAGCACGGCTGGTGGCGGCGCGGCTTCACCGCCTTGACCCTGGCGCTGCTGCCGCTCACCGGCGTCTACGCCGGCGTCACGCGGGTGCGCCAGGGCCTCTACCGGCTCGGTGCGCTGCGCTCGCGCAAGCTGCCGGTGCCGGTGGTGGTGGTGGGCAACCTGATCGTGGGCGGTGCCGGCAAGACACCCACCGTGATCGCCCTGACGCGTGAGCTGGCCGCGGCCGGTTGGACACCCGGCGTGATTTCGCGCGGGTATGGCCGCAGCAGCGACGCCATCGCGCCGGTGGATGCCAGCAGCGACCCGGCCGAGGTGGGCGACGAGCCCTTGCTGATCCACCTGCGCACCGGCCTGCCGGTCACCGTGGGCCGCGATCGGGTCAGTGCCGCTGCGGCTTTGCTCGCGCGCCACCCGGACGTGGACGTGATCGTCTCGGACGACGGCCTGCAGCACCTGCGCCTGGAGCGCGACCTGCAGGTGCTGGTGTTCGACGAGCGCGGTGCGGGCAATGGCTGGCTGCTGCCGTCCGGCCCGCTGCGGGAGCGCCTGCCATCCCGGCTGCCAGCCCGCACGCTGGTGCTCTACAACGCCGCTGCGCCCACCACCCCCCTGCCCGGCTGGCCCATGCAGCGTGCGCTCGCAGGGGCAGTGGCGCTGGACGACTGGTGGCAGGGCCGGCCCCCGGCGTTGGCCGTGCTGCATGCACTGCGCGATCGCCCCGTATGGGCCTGCGCCGGGATGGCGAACCCCGAGCGCTTTTTTGCCATGCTGCGCGCCCAGGGGTTGACGCTGCACCGCGTGCCCCTGCCCGATCACCATGACTATCGCAGCCTGCCCTGGCCCGCGGATGCGGGCGACGTGCTGGTCACCGAGAAGGACGCGGTGAAGCTGCCGCCGCATCGCGCGGCCGGGGTCCGGGTCTGGGTGGTGGCGCTAGACTTGCGCCTCCCCGCCGCATTCACCGCGGCAGTGCACCGCGCGCTGCCCTTGCCCCGCCGCCATGACCGTTGACCACCGCTTGCTCGAACTGCTGGTTTGTCCCCTCTGCAAAGGCCCGCTGGAACTGCAGCGTGGTGCGGATGGCAAGGCAGCCGAACTGGTGTGCCACGCCGACCGCCTGGCGTTCCCGGTGCGGGATGGCATCCCGGTGATGCTGGAACAGGAAGCGCGCCACGTCGAACCGGGCGACGCGGTGCCACCGTCCCCGCTGCCGCTGCCCTGAGCCCATGAGCTTCGGCGTGCTCATCCCGGCGCGGCTGGCATCGACCCGGCTGCCCAACAAACCCCTGGCGGACATTGCCGGCTTGCCGATGGTGGTGCGTGTTGCGGAGCGCGCGGCGTTGTCGCAGGCCTCGGACATCGTGGTCGCCGCTGACGACGCCTTGATCGTGGACGCCTGCACCGCGCACGGCGTGCGTGTCGTCCTCACGCGCAAGGACCATCCCAGCGGCAGCGACCGGCTGGCCGAAGCCTGCGAGCAACTCGGATGGCAGGGCGACCACCGCGTGGTGAACGTGCAAGGCGACGAACCGCTGATCGACCCGGCCCTCATCGACGCCTGCGCCGCCTTGCTGGACCAGCGCCCCGACTGCATGGTGAGCACGGTGGCCCACCCGATTCAGGACCCGGCCGACTTCTCGAACCCCAATGTGGTGAAGGTGGTGCTGGACGCCGCGAACCGTGCGCTGTATTTCAGCCGGGCCAGCATTCCGTGGTGGCGCGACGGTCCACAAGCAGCCGGCGTGAGCGCCCTGCCCTCGCCCGCGCCGCTGCGGCATGTGGGCCTGTATGGCTACCGGGCGGGTTTTCTGCGTGGCTTTCCGCAACTGGCGCCAGCCCCGCTGGAGCGCATGGAATCGCTGGAGCAACTGCGGGTGCTGTGGCATGGCGAGCGCATTGCCGTGCACGTGAGCCCGCACGCGCCCGGCATCGGCGTGGACACGCCAGAGGACCTGGCCCGCGTACGCGCGATGTTTGCCTGACACCGCAACGCGGCGTCCAGGTCGTTCGTCGGTTGCGGCGTCAGCTTTGCGCAGGGGGCCGCGTGATATTCTCCAAAGCCACTGCTCTGCACGCGCCCCCTGCGGCCGCAAGGGCACGCATCACAACATCTGAGGACACCGATGAGACTGATTCTGCTGGGGGCGCCGGGCGCCGGCAAAGGCACGCAAGCGGCCTTTATCTGCCAGAAATACGGCATCCCGCAAATCTCCACCGGCGACATGCTGCGCGCCGCGGTGAAGGCCGGCACGCCGCTGGGCGTGGCAGCCAAGAAGGTGATGGACGCCGGCGGCCTGGTGAGTGACGACCTGATCATCGCGCTGGTGAAGGAACGCATCGCCCAGCCGGACTGCGCCGGTGGCTTTCTCTTCGACGGCTTTCCGCGCACCATCCCGCAGGCCGAAGCCATGAAGACCGCCGGTGTGAAGCTCGACTACGTGCTGGAGATCGACGTGCCCGATGCTGCGATCATCGAACGCATGAGCGGCCGCCGTGTGCATGCCGCTTCCGGCCGCACGTATCACCTGAAGTTCAATCCGCCCAAGGTGGCCGGCAAGGACGACCTCACCGGTGAAGAACTGATCCAGCGCGTGGACGACCACGAGGACACCGTGCGCAAGCGCCTGGAGGTGTACCAGAGCCAGACGCGGCCGCTGGTGGACTACTACTCGCAGTGGGCGGCCACCGGCGACTCGCAGGCCCCCAAGTACCGTCGCATCTCGGGCATGGGGAGCGTCGAGGACATCACGGCGCGTGCGATGCAGGCCTTGGCCTGAGCCCACCAGACACCAGCCGCCGCCTGCATGCCCAGGCGGCTTTTTTTCGCCGAGAATTGACGTTTACGTCAACGTCAACCGACAGACAGGAGAACTTCCATGGAGATCGCAGGCAAGGTATTCATCGTCACCGGAGGGGCATCCGGGCTGGGCGAAGGCACGGCGCGCATGCTGGCGGCACACGGCGGCAAGGTCGTCATCGCCGACTTGCAAGCTGACAAGGGCGAGGCGCTGGCACGTGAATTGGACGGGGCCTTCGTCAAGTGCGACGTGAGCCAGGAGGCGGATGGCCAGGCCGTGGTGGCCAAGGCCACGTCACTCGGCAAGCTGATGGGCCTGGTGAACTGCGCCGGCATCGCGCCCGCCGCCAAGACGGTGGGCAAGGAAGGCGCTCACTCGCTGGCCCTGTTCAGCAAGGTGATCACGGTCAACCTGATCGGCAGCTTCAACATGATCCGCCTGGCGGCTGAGGCGATGTGCAAGAACGAGCCGGAAGCCACCGGGGAGCGCGGCGTGATGATCAGCACCGCCAGCGTCGCCGCGTATGACGGCCAGATCGGGCAGGCGGCTTATTCAGCGTCCAAGGGTGGCGTGGTGGGTATGACCTTGCCGATCGCACGCGACCTGGCCCGCAATGGCATTCGCAACATGACCATTGCGCCGGGGATCTTCGGCACACCGATGCTGTTTGGCATGCCCAAGGAGGTGCAGGACGCACTGGCGGCAAGCGTTCCCTTCCCCAGCCGGCTGGGGACACCGGAGGATTACGCCAAGCTGGTGCACCAGATCGTCATCAACGAGATGCTGAATGGGGAGGTGATTCGGTTGGATGGGGCGATTCGGTTGGCGCCGAAGTGACCTGACATGCGGAGCAGGACTGGTCGATCTTGCACAAAGTCGGACGGGCTCCGGCTGGGGGCACACTTGGCACTTTCCGTCCAGCCGATTTGCCATGTCGAATCACGCCCCACCAATCCTTCCTTCTGATGTCAAACAGGCGCTGCGCGACGCGAAGCGCCTGGCAGAAAATGGATCAACAGCGATCGCTGAGGGTGTGCTGGCGCGTCTTGTCGAGGCGCATCCGGAGCTTCCGGTTGCGGCCATCTGGCTGGCGCGTCTGCTCAACGAGCGGGGGAACGGCGTAGATGCCGAGCGGGTGCTACGCACCGCACTCGCCCACCAACCCGACGATCCACAACTGCACATGGACCTCGCCGTCCTGTTGGGCGAGAGAGGGCAGCCACAGGTGGCCGCCTCGCTGCTGGAATCGCACCTCAACAAGGTGCCTGACAACCTGATGGGCTGGCTGCTGCTAAGTCAGCTGGCGGCGGACCTCGGAAGGATCGCTCAATCGCTGCAGGCGGCCTTCGAGGCTGTCACGAGAGCCCAAGCCCAGGGGAACTGGACCTCGCCGTCCACCACGCCGGAACATCTACGCCCCTTGGTTGCCCGCGCGGTGGGCCAGGTGCGAGAAGGCAGGCCTGCGTTGTTCCACCATGCGGTTGATCAACTGAAACATCTCCATCCCGGCGCCTCGCTAAAGCGTCTCGAACGGGCCGTCGCAGGCTACCTCGGCAAGGTCGACATAAAGCCGCCTCACCCGCGGCAGCGTCCGCTGGCACTCTACATTCCGGACTTGCCGGAGCAGCCCTTTCTCGACCCGCAGTTGCAGCCGTGGGCGCCGCGCCTGCTTCAAGCCTACGGGGCGATCCGCCAGGAGGCACTGGGGCTGTTGGCGGAAGACACGGGTTTCGAGGATTTTGTACGTCTGCGCCCCGGCGATCGGATGGACCGCTACCTACAAGGTCCGACGCCGAGTTGGGAAGCCTACTTCTTCTATCGGCACGGCGAGCGGTACGACGAGCATCACGCTCGCTGTCCGGTCACGAGCGCCACGCTGGAGTCACTGGAGCTGTTCCGGGTGCCCGGACAGGCGCCCGAGATCTGTTTTTCGTTGCTAAAGCCGAAGACGGAGATCCTTCCCCATCACGGCGTTTGCAATGCCCGGGTCGTGATGCACCTCCCGCTGCTGGTCCCCCCGGAATGCGCACTGAACCTCGTCGACATAGAGGCCCGTGCCTGGCGAGAAGGCGAACTGCTGATGTTCGATGACACCTACCTGCACTCGGCCTGGAACCGTTCCAACGAACTCCGCGTCATCCTGCTGATGGACTGCTGGAATCCCCACCTGAGTGTGGCGGAGCGGGACGGTGTCGTCCGAATCACGCAACTGATCGGTGCGCTGGACTTCCTCTTCAGCGACGAAGGCTGGGCAGCGGCAAGCTGAGGTTCCCCGAGGAACGGAGTGAATCACCAATGAAGGTTCCTCACCCAACTGCGTGATGGATGGGGTGGGCGCACGGCGCTCGCCTGCTAATGTGTTGGTCACCAAGACAGCAAGACCGCAGGAGGGCGACCGTGGCCCAGGAGCATCGACCGTGGCCCAGGAGCATCTTATGGCGCAGCTGGGAGGCTGGACCGGATATGACGTTGTGCAAGCCGAGCACGAGTACCGTGGCGGGCAGTCGTGGCGGGTACTGAGGCTGCAGGCGGTGCCTGGCTCGCCACGCCAGTGCAGCCGGTGCGGTGCCGTCACGCGTGCGGTCCATGACCACAGAGAGCGACGGGTTCGGGATCTGCCGATCTTCCAGCACCGTGTGGAGTTGATCGTGCCGAGGCTGCGCGTGGCGTGCGACGGCTGCGGTCCGAAGTAACCGCTGTCGTGGCTGGAGCCGTACGCACGCGTCACGCGGCGGCTGGCTGACTCGGTGGCCAAGCTGTGCAGGGTGGCGTCGATCCGGCACGTGGCGCAGTTCTTCGGCTTGGACTGGAAGACAGTCAAGGCGGTGGACTTTGCCAGCCTGCAACGCGAGCTCCGCCCGGTGGACCTTGATGAGCTGAAGGTCATCGGGATGGAGGAGTTGGCCATCCAAAAGGGCCACCGCTATGCCACGGTCATCGTCGAGCCGACGCAAACGCGTGCTGTGGGTCGGCCGTGGCCGGGGGCGAGCCGACGTCAGGCCTTTCTCTGAGATGCTGGGCCCGCAGCGCTGCCGGCGCCTGCGCACGGCTGTCATGGATTGAATGCGGACTACGAGATCGAGGTCGAGCACCGCTGGCCGCAAGCGGCTATCGTCAACAACAAGATCAAGGTCATCAAGCGCATGGCCTATGGCTTCCGCGACGACAACTACTTCTTCCTTAAGATCGGCGCCGCCTTTACGGGAGTCGGGTGAAGAGCCAAAAAAGGCCACCCTCACGGGCGGCCTTTGCTTGCGCGACGATGAATCAGAACTTGAAGCTCGCGTTGACGTAGTAGGTGCGGCCACGGATGTCGTGGTAGCGGTCATCGTAGCCGAACATCTGGCCCTTGCCGGCACCGCCTTCAGCGAGCGTCAGCGGAACCTTCGTGTCCGTCAGGTTCAGCACACCGAGGGTGAAGGTCAGCCGGCTGTTGAGCGCGTACTGGGTCTGCCAGTCCCAGGTCACATAGTTCTTAATCTTCAGCTGGACGTCTTCGAACTCGCCGGTGTTGGCGTCGTTCGGGCCGAGCACCTCCACGCTTGCGATGGCGTCTCGATAGCCGGATTTGAAGTTTGCGGCCAGCGAGTTCAGCCATTTGCCGGTCTGCAGCTCTGCGGAAGCGCGCCCCTGCCAGCGGAAGGTAACGTAAGACAGGCTCGGTTCGTTCACGCCGACGGGGTTGAAATACTGCCCCCCCTCCTGGAGCTGCACCTTCTCGGCCAGCATGTATGTGGCGACCAAGCGGCCACCCAGGCGCCCAATCGGCGTGTTGTAGCGGCCCTGTACGTCGAAGTCGATGCCGCTGTAGTACGCCTTGCCTAGGTTCAGGTTCGCCTGGTTGTACGCCAGGAAGTCGATGCCTGTGGCGATGTCGCGCTGCGTCGTCCAAGCGCCTGGGTAACGCTGTGGGTTGTCGAACGCTTCCTGCTCGCTGATCTGGCCGAAGGCATCCTTGATACCTACCCACCACCAGTCCACGCCCACCGACATCGCCTGAACCGGCTCGAACACCATGCCGACGTGCGCCTGGCGGGACTTCTCAGGCTTCAGCTTTGGATTGCCGCCGGCGACTACGTCATACTGCCGGCCACGCGGCTGGCACTGTGCATTCAAACTTGTGGCAACCGCCTGCAGCTCCGGCGTGCAGTCATAGGGCGACGACGTCACGCCGAACGACTGAGGAGCTGCCTTCAGCTGCGGCACCGTCGGTGCCTTGAAGCCGGTGCCGAGCGAGCCGCGCAGAGCGAGGCCAGTGGTCGGGCGCCACTTCATCATCAGCTTGCCGTTCGTGGTGCTGCCGAAGTCGCTGTAGTCGTCGTATCGGACCGAGCCGGTCAGTTCCAGCGTCTTGGTGACCGGTGCGACCACTTCGGTGAACACGCCCCAGGCCTTACGGTCAGCGCTGTAGGGAATGATGGCCGCGGCGTCACCGAAACGCTGGTCGCATTGCAGGTTGGGGTCGGCGGAATCCGGGTCGCAGAGTGTGCCGGCCACCGGGTCTGCCAGCTTAGCTTGTGCGAACAGGCTCGGCTTTCCCTGGAACTTTTCCTGATAGTAGTTCACGCCCAGAGCCATCTGAAGCGGCCCCCCTGCCAGATTCATCAGCGAGCGTGACACACGGCCATCGAGGCTGGCCAATTCGGACGTGCCACCATCCCAGTAGCCGTTGTAGACGATGTTGCGCACCGCGGCGAGCGACTCCGCCGGCATCTCCCCCGGGCCGACGAATGGGTTAAGCAGGCCGCTGCTCCGCAGCCGCGACAGTGCGAGAGCACCCGGATAGCCGGAGATGTCATTCTTGAAGTCGCTCTTCGAATAGGACAAACCCGTCTCGTAGTCCCACTCGCCGAAGACACCACGCACGCCAATGACGCCGTTGCTGAACTCGGACTTGTTCTTGTCGGCACGCCGGCCCAGGTCGGCGACCCGGTAGAAGGCCGTCGTGTCCTGCGTAAAGGTGCTGCCCTGCATGCCGCTGACCGGCGTGAGGTACTGGTCGTACAGCGGCGAGCTCCGCGGGATGGAGATGCTGCCAGGCACAGGCGCGATGATGCCGGTGCTTTCTGTGCGGGAGAGCAGGACGTCAGCAAACAGCGTGTGGTTCTGGCCCAATTTGAGGTCACCGCTAACCATGGCCTGCTGGCGCTCCCGCTCGGGGAAAATCTCCAGCGCCGCCACGAAGTCGAAATAACAGGCGGTCTTCCCGGTGGCCGGATCGGTGGACCTGACATTGCCTGGCGCACAACTGCCATTGGCCAGGAAATAGGGGCTGACGATGTCCCCGTCGTCGTCGAGCACGTTGCCGGGGATCGCGCTGGGGGAGCCGAGGAACGCTTGGTAGCGCTTGCCGTTGTGATTGAAGTTGATTACGCCGGTCTTCGAGGCCTCGCGCTGCGTCGCGTTCAACGGGTCGCGCTTGTCAGCACCGATTGCGAAGAAGACGTTGAAGCCGTCCTCTTCCAGCGAGCCGAAACCCTTGCTGAGGCTGAAGCGCTTTTCCTCCGCACCGCCCTTCTGAGGTTTCGACGCGCCGAGCGTCAGGTCGCCTTCCGTAGAGTTGCGACGGGTGATGAAGTTCACCACGCCTGCGATGGCGTCCGAGCCGTATAGGGAGGATGCGCCGGTGGCCAGCACTTCGACCCGTTCGATAGCACTCAGTGGCAGCGTGTTCAGGTCGATAGCTGCCCCGAACCCGGTTAGAGTCTGCCCGCCGAACTGAGCGAGTCGACGACCGTTCAGCAGGACAAGCGTGCGCGTCTCACCGATGTTGTGCACCGATGCGCCTGAAAAACCGCCGCCGCCGCCGCCAACACTGGCAGACTCCGTCGTAGCCCCCTGCATGGCGGGCAGACGCTGGATCAGGTCGGTGACCGAGGTTGCACCACTGCGCTGGATAGCCTCACGGTTGATCACCTGGACCGGCAGAGCGCCTTCGGCGTCCACGCGCTTGATCGCGGAACCGGTGACTTCAACTCGCTGCACCGAACTGTCCTGTGCATGCGCTGGTAGCACACCCAATGCACCGCCACCGCCGAACGCGACTATCAGCGCGGCCGATATCTTTGTTTTCTGGAACATGATGACTCCTCTGACCCGAAAGTTGATCGATAGACCTGGCTCTGAAGCAAGCTAGAGGCCACCTTGTAGACTGGCTGCTAGCATCACGTCGGAGCACGAAAACTGATTTTCCGGCTGGAAAGTACCTTCCCTCTCCCAGGGAAACCCTGCGGCCTCATCGACAGGCTCGGACTTAGCGGGCCGTAGTCGCCTATACAAGTGCCGCCCACCTCTGAATACGAGCCGCTATATCTCGACCGCCAGCGTACGCTACACGTGTCAAGTCCAGGATGCGCGTCATGGGCAGTGTTGGTTTCCGCCGACAGTCATCGCGAATCGCTGCCAGAAGAACCCGGCATGACCCGGGTTCCTATGTCGCAAACGGGTCAGGAAAGTACTTGAGGGCTCCGTGGAAGCCGCCGCTGGCGTACTGGTTCTGTGCGGCGCGCCGAGAGAACGGCGGATCCTGTCCAGTAAGTTTTGACGTGGCCGGCCAGCGCAACGCCTTGGAGCTCTCTACGCCCCAACCCGCGGCACCGCCGCCAGCAGCGTCTTCGTGTAGGCACTCTGCGGCCGCTCCAGCACCTCCGCACACGCCCCCTGCTCTTCCACCCTGCCCGCCCGCATCACTGCCACGTTGTCGGCGATGTACTCCACCACACCAATGTTGTGCGTGATGAAGAGGTAGGACACACCGAGCTGGTGCTGCAGTTGTCTAAGCAGGTTCAAGATCTGCGCCTGCACCGACACGTCCAGCGCGGAAGTCGGCTCGTCGCAGATGATCAGCTTCGGCCGCACCGCCAGCGCGCGGGCGATGGCGATGCGCTGGCGCTGGCCACCGGAGAACTCGTGGGGGTAGCGGCCCAGTGCATCGCGCCGCAGGCCGACCTGGTCGGCCAACTCTTCCAGACGCGTGCGGCGCTGACCTGCGTCGAGCTCCGGGCGCAAAGCGAGCAGCCCCTCTTCCAGCACCTCAAACACCCGCATGCGCGGGTTCAACGACGCAAACGGGTCCTGGAAGATGATCTGGATGTCACGCCGGGCGCTGCGCAGGGCGTCACCGTCCAGCGCGAAAAGGTTCTGCCCTTCCAGGCGCGCCTCGCCATCGATGGTGGCCGTGCCGCGCAGCAATTGAACGATCGCCTTGCCGGTGGTGGTCTTGCCGCAACCGGACTCGCCCACCAAGGCCAGGGTCTGCCCGGCCGCGATGCGGAAGGACACGCCGTCTACCGCGTTGAAGTAGGCGTGCGTGCGCTGGAGCAGGCCTTTGCGGATCGGGAAGCGGACGTTGAGCTTGTCCACGTCCAGCAGCGGCACCAGCGGCGCCCCGCTGGCCGGCCGCACCACCGGTGCGGGCTCGCCCACCGGCGCCGGCTGTGGCGTGGCCGCCTGCATGGCCTGTGGGTCGCTGTACCAAAGGCAGCGCACGCTGTGGTGCGGCCGGTCGGGGTGCAGCGGCGGCGGCGTGCTGGGGCACAGTGACGTGGCACGGTCGCAGCGGGGCGCAAACCGGCAGCCGGCGAAATCCATCCACAGCGGCGGCACCGTGCCGGGAATGGCGGCCAGCGACTGGCCGCGCTTGTCCGCGTCCGGCAGGGCTTTGAGCAACAGCCGGGCGTACGGGTGCTTGGGCTGGGCGAAGAACTCGTCCGCGGGAGCCACCTCGATGATCTGCCCGGCGTACATCAGCGCGACACGGTGCGCCATGCCGGCCACCACGCCCAGGTCGTGCGTGATCAGCAGCAGGCCCAGGCCGCGCTCGCGCTGCAGGTCCTTCAGCAGGTCGAGGATCTGCTTCTGGATGGTGACGTCCAGCGCCGTGGTCGGCTCGTCGGCGACCAGGAACTCCGGTTCGGCCGCCAGCGCGATCGCGATCATCACGCGCTGCTTCTGGCCGCCGGAGAGCCGGAACGGGTATTCGTCGATGCGGCGCTCGGGGTGGGGGATGCCCACGCGCTCCAGCCACTCGATGGCCTTTTCGCGGGCGGCGGCGCCCCGCAGGTCGGTGTGGGCCTCGATCGCCTCCACGATCTGGTCGCCCACCTTCATCACCGGGTTCAGGCTGGTGGACGGCTCCTGGAAGATCATGCCGATGCGCCCGCCGCGGATGCTGCGCATGCGGGATTCCGGCAGCGCCAGCACGTCCTCGCCCTCGAGCTCGTAGCTGCCTTGCGTGATGCGGCCGTTTTCCGGCAGCAGCCGCATCAGCGCCAGCGCGGTCATGCTCTTGCCGCAGCCGGATTCGCCCACCAGCGCAAAGGTCTCGCCACGCTGCAGCGCCAGGCGCAGGCCGTCCAGCGCTTTCACCATGCCGGCGTCGGCGTCCAGGCTCACCTTCAAGTCATCGATCAACAGCATCTGAGTACCTTGCCGGTTATTTGGTCAACGCCGGCTCGCCGGCGGCACCGGCGGGCGCCTTCAGCAGCCGTTTGACCAGCCGCGGCCGGAAGCTGCGCGAGCGCGGATCGAAGGCATCGCGCACGCCATCGGCAAACAGGTTGGCCGCCAGCACCAGCACCACCATGAAGGTGAAGGCCGCGGCGAACGACCACCACACCACCGGGTTGCGCGACATCTCGCTGCGGGCCAGGTTGATCATGCCGCCGAAGCTGTTCATCGACGGGTCCACGCCCACGCCGATGTACGTAAGCACGGCCTCGAACAGGATGAGGTCGGAGAACGACAGCACCGTGGTGATCAGCACCAGGTGCATCACGTTGGGCAGGATGTGGCGCGACATGATGCGCGCATGGCTCACGCCGAAGGCGGTGGCCGCCTGCACGTAGTCCAGCTCCCGCAGCTTGAGCGTTTCACCGCGCACCAGCCGGCACAAGGTGGCCCAGCCGGTGAGCCCCAGGATCACGCACAGCAGGAAGATCTTGATGTCCGAGCGCTCGGCACCGGTTTCAAACAGCTCCGGATGCTTGTCGAGGAACACCTGCATCATCAGCACGCAGGCCGCGATCAGCAACACGCTGGGCACCGCGGTGAGCGTGGTGTAGATGTACTGGATCAGCTCGTCCACCCAGCCCTTGAAGTAGCCGCCCAGGATGCCGAGCACGATGGCGAACGGCAGCGTGGCAATCGTGGCCAGCGTGCCGATGACGAACGCGGTGCGCACGCTCTTCATCGCCTGGTACAGCACGTCGTTGCCGGTGCGGTCGGTGCCGAACACGTGGTACACGTCCATCAGCGCGATCACCGGGCCGCACAGCAGGCAGATCACCAGCAGGGTGATCATCAGCGGCCGCAGCGGGTAGTCGGTGTGGCCGCGTGCGAGGTCGGACAAGGCATTGCTGAAGCCGCCGTGCGAGCGCGCCAGCAACGCGCCGGCCGCCAGCACACACAGCGCAAAGGCGACTGCGCCACCGAGCAGGCCCCTCGCCGTGCGGGCCATCACGTCGCCCTGCCACTCCTGCTCCGGGTTCTTCAAGTGCGAGCCGCCGTGGCCGAGGCGGGCGTATTCGCGCACGATGTCGGCGCCCTTCTGCACCGGCTCCTTGGCGAAGCCCTGGTAGGCCAGCGGCGCGGACCACGACACTTCGCGCATGCGAACCTGGTTGGCCAGCGCGACGTCGAGCAGCGACTCGGTGCGGGTGCCGTAGTACACCTGCGCGTCGGGCGCGGAGTTGCCGGCAAAGTCGAGCTGGCGCCGGAAGTGCACGCTGTCCAGCACCGCCACGGCCACGAACAGCAGCAGCACCGCCAGCGAACAAAGCGCCGCCGGATCGCGCAGCACCTTCATCCAGTTGGCCTTGGAGTTGGGCTGATGGCGGATGCGCCACACGTAGAACACCAGGCCGGCCACCAGCGCATACAGCGCCACGTCGGTCCACAGCAGAACGAACTTGAATCCCATGGTCTGCCTCTAGCCCAGGCGCACGCGCGGATCGACCAGCGTGTACAGGATGTCGATGAGCACGTAGCTCGCGATGTAAAGCACCGCGCCCAGGAACACCATGGAGCGCACGATCGCGAAGTCCTGCCCGGTGATGGCCTCGATGACAAAGGCGCCCAGCCCCGGAATGCCGAAGAAGCTTTCGAACACCAGGCTGCCGAGGAACACATACGGCAGGTAGGAGCCCGCGCTGGTGATGATGGGAATCATGGCGTTGCGCAGCACGTGGCGGAACAGCACCACATGTTCGGCCAGGCCCTTGGCACGCGCGGTGCGCACATAGTCCTTGCCGATCTCTTCCAGGAACATCGCGCGGTACAGCCGCGCTTCACCGCCCAGGCGGGACAGCAGCGACAGCAGCACCGGCAGGATCAGGAACTTCACCGCGTCCAGCCCCGGTGCATAGCCGGAGATCGGCACCAGCTTGAACAGGCGCGAGAACAGGAACTGGCCGACGATGATGTAGAAGAGGCTGGAGATCGACAGCATCAGCACGCACAGCACCACGCCCCAGAAGTCGATGCGCGAGTTACGGAAGAACACCAGCAGCAGCGCGAACGCCGTGCTCGCAAACACCTGCAGCACGAACAGCGGCACCGCAAGCTGAAGGCTCACCCACATGCGGGTCCGGATCTCGTGGCCGATGTCCACGGCATTGCGGGCATCCGAGCGGCCGAAGTCCAGCGCGAGCAGCGAGACCGAGCGTTCCCACACGATGGTGTTGGTGAGCTTCTCCGGCCCCTCTTCCCGGTCGTTCCAGTACAGCGGCTTGTCGTAGCCGCGCTCGGCCTTCCACTTCTGGATCTGCTCTTGCGTGATGCGCTTGCCGCCGATGTTCAGCCGCGCCATGTCGTCGGGCGTGTTCACCGTGAAGAACAGGACGAAGGTGAACAGGTTCACCCCAAGCAGGATGAGCACGCCGTAACCGAGCCGGCGGACGATGTAGTTGATCATCGAGTCTCTTTCAGCGCCGCGGCGCTCAGGCGGCGCTGGGCGCCTGCACCGGCTTGGCGGTCACACGTTCACGCGCCTTGTAGCCACGGCGGGCGACCCACACCATCAGTGCGAGGCCGGCGAACAAGGCCAGCACCGGCCACCACACCGGATCGTTCCACTCGCGCTGGCGCTGCGTGCGCAGGGCCGGATCGACGCGGTAGTACTTGGCCAGGTCACGTACCACGATGGTGGGCTTGCCGTTGTGCACCCAGGACTGGAACGCCACGCCCACATAGGGAAAGTAGCCCCAGGCCCAGGGCGAATCCTGCTGGGCGATCTTGACCATCTGGTCGATCACCTTCTGCTTCTCGGGCCCGTCGTCCATGGTCTGCATCTGGCGATACAGCTTGTCGTACTCGGGGTTCTCGTAGTTGGCCGCGTTTTCGCCCTCGTGCTTGGCCTTGGAGTTCGGCCCGTAGAGCAGGAAGAGGAAGTTCTCGGCATCCGGATAGTCCGCCAGCCAGCCCCACCAGAAGATTTGCTGCTTGCCCTTGAGCACCTTGTCCTGGAACTGGTTGTAGTCGGTGGCCCGGATCTCCAGCTGCACCCCCAGCTTGGCGAACTGCCGCACCATCCAGTCGAGCTCGGCCTTGATTTCCGGCGTGGGCGTGCGCTGGTAGTCGTAGTTCAGCACCAGCGGCTTGCCGGTCCTGGCATCGCGGCCATCGGGGTAGCCGGCTTCGGCGAGCAGCTGTTTTGCTTCCTCGATCGAGCGGCGCACCACGCGGCCGTTTTCCAGCTTGTGGGTGACCGGGTTCATGCCCTCCACCGTGCCATGGCGCGAACCGAACACACCCGGTGGCAGCGGGCCTTCGGCTGCCTCGCCACCCTTGTTGCGGAAGATGCGGCCATAGCCTTCTTCCCAGTCGATCGCGATCGACAGCGCCTGGCGCAGCTTGCGGTTCTTGACCTGCTGCTCGGGCGTGTCGCCCTTGCCCACCACCGGGTCCAGCCAGTTGAAGCCGAGGTACCAGTTGTTGATGTCGGTGGTCACCGGGAAGCTGAAGCCCTTGTCGTCGTATTCCTTGCGGGTCTCGTCGGAGTCTTCCATGTCCACGCGGAACTCGATGCCCCACTCGGGCCGCTCGATTTCCGGCACGTCGAGGAAGCCCTGCTTGAACATCTCCTTGCGGGGCGTGCGCTCCTTGACGATGGTGGACACCACCGTATCGACGAAGGGCATCATCTTTCCGCAGTCGGCGAGCAGGCCCTTCTCCTTGTCGCCCGGCATGCCTTCACAGGGGTAGGGTTCGCCACGGAAGTTGGGGTTGCGCTTGAGCACGTGGCGGCGGTCCTGCACGTACTCCGTCATCATGAACGGCCCGGTGCCCACCGGCCACTGGTTCCATGACAGGCTGTTCTCCGACATGCCCGGCTGCGAGTAGAAGGCGTCCACTTCCCAGGGCACCGGCGCGGTGAAGCTCATCGCCAGCCAGTACTTCCACTGCGGGTACTTGCCTTTGATGCGGATGCGCAGCGTGTACTTGTCGAGTGCACTCACACCCTCGAGCGGCCACTTGCGGAAGTCCAGGAAGGGCTTGTCGCGGGCGGATTCCGACAGGCCGGCGCGCAACTTCGCGTCTTCCGCCTTGATCAGCTTGCTGTAGTCCTTCAACCCGATGATGTATTCGGAGAAGGTGGCAAAGGCGGGGGCTTCGATACGGGTGGTGGCGTGGCGCTTGAAGCCGTAGACATAGTCATCAGCCACGAGCTCCCGCGTGCCCATGTGCTTGAAGTCGAAGGGCGAACGCTTGTCGCCCACGTCCTCGCGCGTCATGCGGTGGTAGAGGTAGCTTCCCTTTTCGTCCTTGGCGAACGCAGGGTGCGGCGCATACAGGATCCCGTGTTTGATGGGAATGTCGTACACGCTTTCGGCAATCTGCTCGGGCGCCACGGCCTGCGGCAGCCGGGTGCCCTTCGCGTCCAGGTAGTACGGCTGCACCACCGCGGCAGCCGCCTTCGGGATCAGCTCGTAGGGACGCTTGAGGTAGTGGTAGCCGTACAGCGGCTCGTAGATCGAGTAGGTGTACGGCGTCTCCGGGTTGCTGTAGGACCCGGTGGGATCGAGGTAGCGGGGCGAGCGCTCGTCGAAGGAGTTGAACAGCGTGTTCTCCTTCTCCGCGCCAGCCGGCCAGGGGCTGTTGTTGCAAGCCGCCAGCGCCAACAGGGACGCGATCAGCATCACGGCCGTCAGCCAACGGGTGGGCGACATCGGATGTCTAGACATGTGGCCCGATCCTTCACTACGCATCATGTTCGCCAGCTGGATCCCAGGTGGCATTCCCCAAAAAACAAACGGCCTCCGTTGCAGCCGGGCTTGTGGCCCTGCCGTACGCGAGGCAGCCGCGAATAATACGCCCGGTGACACACACGGGCGCTCAGGGTTTCACCCGCTTTTGGGTGGGCTCACCAGCCGATGAAGGCGTCCTTGCCCTGCACGGCCAGTGTCACGCGGCGCCCCACCGGCAGGCACACCTTGGTCGGCACGTGGCCGAAGGGCAGGCCGGTGAGGATGGGCACCGGGACGGTGGCGCGCAGGTGCGCAATGGCTGACTTCAGCGTGTAGCCCCGATCCAGCGGCGACTTCTTGTAGTCGGTGAACTGGCCCAGCACCACCGCCTTCTGTGCGCCCAGTACGCCTGCCTGGTGCAATTGCAGCAGCATCCGCTCCACCCGATACGGATGTTCGGCCACGTCCTCCAGGAACAGCACTCCGCCTTTCACGCGGGGGAAGTGCGGCGTGCCGAGCAGCGATGCCACCACACAGAGGTTGCCGCCCCACAGGCGGCCCGTGACGTCGAGGCCGTCGAACTCCGGCTCGGTGCGGAAGCCCACCGCCTCCAACTCGCCGCCCATGGCCTCCACGAAGCAGGCTTCGGTCACGTCGTCGAGGTCGGCCGGTTCGCGCCCGAAGTCGTCGTTCGCCATGGGCCCGTGCCACCAGCCACCCGCATGGCTGCAGTGCTCACCATGCTGGTGGTCATGGTCGTGCGCATGGGCCACCCGTTCAGGGCCCGCTGCGCCGTGCGCCATCGCCGCCAGCTGCAAGGCGGTGAGGTCGCTGTAGCCCACCCAACGCAGCCCGTGTTCCAGGCTGCGCGCGAGCAAGGGCCAGTCGATGCCATCCAGCAGCCGCGTGAGGCCGTAGCCACCGCGCGTGGCGAGCGCCACGCACGCCTCGCCGGCGATGCCGGCCTGGGCCACCCGGTGCAGCGCCTGCAGCCGGAGCTCATCGGTGCCCGCGAAGCGCTGGTGGCGGGCCAGCGCCGTCTCGTCCAGGCGCACGGCAAAGCCGTGCTGCGCCAGCCGCTTGGCCGCGCGCCGCACCCGCGCCGGCTCCGGCACCACGCCGGACGGCGAGAAGATGATGAGTTGCTGCTGTTCGCTCATGGGCTGGCCGGCGGCGCGCCAGCGTCCTTGTTGTCGTTGTCGTCGGCCTCGATGATCTGGCCCACGGGGATGGGCTCTTCGGCGGGTGCGGCGCCGACCGGCGCAACCGCAGCGCCGGCCGTTTGCAGCGCCCTCTGCTGCGCGCGTCGCTCGGCGAAGAACTCGCGCAGCAGTGCGCCGCACGCCTCTTCCATGACCCCGCCCTGCACGGCCGTGTGGTGGTTGAGGCGCCGTTCACCGAAGAGATCGAGCACCGACCCGGCCACACCGGTCTTCGGGTCGCGCGCGCCGAACACCACGCGCTTGAAGCGCGCATGCATCAGCGCCATCGCACACATGGCACACGGCTCCAGGGTGACGAAGATCTCGCACTCCGGCAGGCGGTAGTTCTCCAGCAGCTGCGCGGCGTGGCGCAGCGCCACGATCTCCGCATGCGCGGTCGGGTCGTGGGTGGTGATCGGCCGGTTGTAGCCGGTGGCGATCACCTGTCCATTGCGCAGGATGACGGCGCCGACCGGGACCTCGCCCACCAACCAGGCGTTCTGCGCCTGATCCAGCGCAAGGCGCATGCCGTAGTCGTCGCTGGTCATCTCAGGGCTCGGCGTCGGAGGCGCGGGCTGCGCCCTGCTGCAGGGCACGTTCCACATCCTGCCTGACCTGCTGCTGCATCTGCGCCGGAGAGCCGCCGGGTGCAGCGGCCGTCGAGCCCGATGCGGGAGGTGCAACGCCGGCGGCAGCACCGGCCTGCAGTTGTTTGCGCACGATCATGCCGACGATCAGCACGACGACCAGCAAGCCCAGTACGCTGAAGATGCCTCTCATGCCATGCCGGTGCCGAGTGGCCACCGCCCTAGCGGAATGTGGGTCGTCTGGCCAAGCAGGCTGTGCACCAGCACGAGCTCCCGCGCGGTCCAGCGGACCGGCTCGATCGAATGATCGGGCACCTCACGTTGCGCATACATCGTGGTCACGTGTGGCGTGAAGCTTTTGTCGCCGCGGATGCCTTGGTACGCCATGGCCATCCCGAGCTTGCGCTGGAACGCCACGACTGCTTCAGTGTTCTGCGACGCCTTGAGCACGTAAGGAAAACTGCGTCCATTGGGGAAGCTGCCCGCCCCATCGAAGATCAGTTCGAACGGCTCCGCTGTCACTGCGTCTGCCGCGCGACTGGCGGCCTCGACCACGCCAAGCGGCAAGCTCGCGAAGTCGCCGAGGTGATGCAGTGTCACGTGCAGATGCTCGGGCTTGACTTGCTTTCCGGACAACCCGTGTTGCTGCTTCAAGCTGTGCGTCAACCGATGGATACCTTCGCCCACCGGTGAAGGCACACAGAGCGCGAAGAACAAGCGATCAAGCGCCGGCTTTTCCTCGAACCCCATCAACGACAGTTGGCCAGGCACACCGCGCATGACATCACTCCCATTCAATCGTCGCAGGCGGCTTGGACGACACGTCGTAGGTCACCCGGTTGATGCCGCGCACCTCGTTGATGATGCGGCTGGACACGCGCTTGAGCAGGCTGTATGGCAGCTCGGCCCAGTCCGCCGTCATGAAGTCGCTGGTCTGCACCGCGCGCAGCGCCACCACGTAGTCATAGGTGCGGCCGTCGCCCATCACGCCCACGCTCTTGACCGGCAGGAACACCGCGAAGGCCTGGCTGGTGAGGTCGTACCAGCTCTTGTCGGTGGCTTCGTCGCGCGCCTTGCGCAGCTCCTCGATGAAAATGGCATCCGCCCGGCGCAGCAGGTCGGCGTATTCACGCTTCACTTCGCCGAGGATGCGCACACCCAGGCCCGGGCCGGGGAACGGATGGCGATACACCATCTCCGGCGGCAGGCCCAGCGCCACGCCGAGTTCGCGCACCTCGTCCTTGAACAGGTCGCGCAGCGGCTCCAGCAGCTTCAGGCCCAGCGTCTCCGGCAGGCCGCCCACGTTGTGGTGGCTCTTGATGGTGGTGGCCTTCTTGGTCTTGGCGCCACCGGACTCGATCACGTCGGGATAAATGGTGCCCTGGGCCAGCCACTTGGCGCCCTTGAGCTTCTTGGCCTCGGCCTGGAACACCTCCACGAACTCGCGGCCGATGATCTTGCGCTTGGCCTCGGGGTCGCTCACGCCCTTCAGGTGGCCGAGGAACTGATCGCTGGCGTCCACGTGGATCACTTTCGCATGCAGGCGGCCGGCGAACATCTCCATCACCATGCGGCCTTCGTCCAGGCGCAGCAGGCCGTGGTCGACGAACACGCAGGTGAGCTGGTCACCGATCGCGCGGTGGATCAGCGCCGCAGCCACGCTGGAATCCACGCCACCCGACAGGCCGAGGATCACTTCCTCGTCACCCACCTGGGCCCGGATCTTCTGCACCGCCTCTTCGATGTGGTCGCGCATGATCCAGTCGGGCCGCGCGCCGGCGATCTTGAGCACGAAACGCTCCAGCAGCTGGCGCCCTTGCAAGGTGTGGGTCACCTCCGGATGGAACTGCACCGCGTAGTAGCCGCGCGCCTCGTCTGCCATGCCGGCAATCGGGCAGCTGGGCGTGCTGGCCAGCAGCTTGAAGCCGGGCGGCAGCTCGGTCACCTTGTCGCCGTGGCTCATCCAGACCTTGAGCATGCCGTGGCCTTCGGGGCTGCGGAAATCCTCGATGCCCTCCAGCAGCCGGGTGTGGCCGCGCGCCCTCACCTCGGCGTAGCCGAACTCCCGGTGGTCGCTGTACTCCACCTTGCCGCCTAGCTGCGCGGCCATGGTCTGCATGCCGTAGCAGATGCCCAGCACCGGCACACCCAGGTCCCACACCGCCTGCGGCGCGCGCAGGTCTTCCTCCTCATAGGTGCTGGCGTGGCTGCCCGAGAGGATCACCGCCTTGGGCGCGAAATCGCGCACGAACTGGTCGGAGACGTCGTTCGGATGGATCTCGCAGTACACATGCGCCTCGCGCACACGGCGCGCGATCAGCTGCGTGACCTGGGAACCGAAATCGAGGATGAGGACTTTGTCGTGCTGCATGGTGCGGCGCTGGGTGGGCGAGTCAGGAAGCGGGGCCGGCGGCGCCGGGCGTGGCCGCGCTGCGCAGATGGCGCGCGCGGGCGAAGTGGCGGACAGCGACGATGGTGGCCAGCGCCTGCAGCACCGCGCACAGGTAGTAGGGTGCGCCGATGCGCCAGTCGCCCCGGGGCAGATGCGACACGAAGCCGAGGATGGACGGCCCGATCACCGGTGCCGCCACGGCCATCAGGCTGTTCAGCGACGCCACCGCGCCCATGGTCTGGCCCTGGCTGCGCGGATCCGCCGCGTTGGACACCAAAGCCTGGATGGCCGCCTGTGCCGCAAACCCCAGCACGTTGAAGAAGATGACGGCATACATCATCCAGCCTTCGGTGGCGGCGCCCCACAAGGCATAACAGGCGGTGGAGGACACCAGCCCCAGCACGGCCAACCGCTGGGCGGACCACCGCTTGAGCATCTTGCCCACCAGCACGCCCTGCACCAGCGCGGACATCACACCCACCGCGAACAGCGACCAGCCGTTCTCCTTGGGGCCCCAGCCGAACTTCAGCTGCGTGTACAGCACCCAGGTGGTGTGCAGGATGAACTGGGCCAGGCTGGCCAGCCCGATCACCACCACCAGCGCACCGACACCCCGCAGTTGGCCCAGAGCCTTGAGCGAGCCCACCGGGTTGGCCTTGCGCCATTCGAAGGCCTGCCGGCGCTCCTTGGGCAGCGACTCCGGCAGCACGAAAAAGCCGTAGAGCCAGTTCAGCAACGCCAGCGTGCCGGCCGCGTAGAACGGCCAGTGCAGGTCGATGGAGCCCAGCAGGCCGCCCATCACCGGGCCCAGGATGAAGCCGATGCCGAACATGGCGCCGAGCAGGCCGAAGCGCTTGGCGCGCTGCTCGGGCGGCGTGATGTCGGCCACGTAGGCGTTCGCCACCGCCGCGTTGGCCATCAGCGCCCCGGCCACCAGCCGCACGGCAATCAGCATCCACAGCGCGGTGGCCATGGCGGTGACAAAGAAGCTCAGCGCCAGGCCGGAAAAGCCCAGCAGCAGCACCGGCCGGCGGCCGTAGCGGTCCGATAGCGCGCCCAGGATGGGCGAGCCAAAGAAGCTGGCGATGCCGAATGCAAAGGCCACCACACCGAACCAGTGCGCCTGCTCGGACGGGTTGCTGGTGAAGGTGCCCACCAGCGCCGGCAGCACCGGGATGATCAGCCCGATCGACACCATGTCGATCAGGACCGTCAACATGATGAACGGCATGCTGGCGGAACGGCCGGCGTGGCTGCCGGCCGGTGCGGTGCTGGTGTCTTGGATGGTCATGCAGTCCCTGTAAGCACCGCCGCCCGGCATGGAGCCGGGCGGACGGGTCGATCTTTCAAAGGCAGATCAGTCGGCGCGGTAGTTCGGCGCCTCCTTGGTGATCTGCACATCGTGCACATGGCTCTCGCGGATGCCGGCCGAGGTGATCTCCACGAACTCGGCGCGCTCGCGCATCTCGTCGATGGTGGCGCAGCCGCAGTAGCCCATGGAGGCCCGCACACCGCCGGCCATCTGGAAGATGATGGCCACCAGCGAGCCCTTGTAGGGCACCCGGCCTTCGATGCCTTCGGGCACCAGCTTGTCGGCATTGGGGTTGGCGCCGCTGGAATCCTGGAAGTAGCGGTCGGCGCTGCCTTGCTGCATGGCGCCGATGGAGCCCATGCCGCGGTAGCTCTTGTAGCTGCGGCCCTGGTAGAGGATGACTTCACCGGGTGCCTCTTCGGTGCCGGCGAACATGCCGCCCATCATCACGGTGTGCGCGCCCGCGGCGATGGCCTTGGCGATGTCGCCGGAGTAGCGGATGCCGCCGTCGGCGATCAGCGGCACGCCGGTGCCGCGCAGCGCGGTGGCCACGTTGTCGATCGCCATGATCTGCGGCACGCCCACACCCGCGACGATGCGGGTGGTGCAGATGGAGCCGGGGCCGATGCCGACCTTCACCGCGTCAGCGCCGGCTTCCACCAGCGCCAGCGCCGCGGCCCCGGTGGCGATGTTGCCGCCGATCACGTCCACCTGCGGATAGTTGCGCTTGACCCAGCGCACCCGCTCGATCACGCCCGCGGAGTGCCCGTGGGCGGTGTCGACCACGATCGCGTCCACACCGGCCTTGGCCAGCAGCTCCACGCGTTCCTCGGTGCCCTCGCCCACGCCGACCGCCGCGCCCACGCGCAGCTTGCCCTGGGCATCGCGGGCGGCGTTGGGGAAGCTGGTCTGCTTGGTGATGTCCTTCACCGTGAACAGGCCGCGCAGTTCGAAGGCGTCATTGACCACCAGCACGCGCTCCAGCTTGTGCTTGTGCATCAGCGCCTTGGCTTCGGCCAGCGACGCGCCTTCCTTCACGGTGATGAGCTTCTCGCGCGGCGTCATGATCTCGCGCACCGGCGCGTCCATGCGGGTCTCGAAGCGCAGGTCGCGGTTGGTGACGATGCCCACCACCTTCGGGCCTTCGAGCACTGGGAAGCCGGACACGCCGTGCTGCCGCGACAGCTCCACCACCTCGCGCACCGTGGTGCCCAGGCCGATGGTGATCGGGTCACGCAGCACGCCGGACTCGTAGCGCTTGACACGCGCCACCTCGGCAGCCTGCTGCCGGGCGGTCATGTTCTTATGGACGATGCCGATGCCACCCTCCTGCGCGATGGCGATCGCCAGGCGCGCCTCCGTCACGGTGTCCATGGCGGCGGACACCAGCGGCAGGTTCAACGTGATGTTGCGGGAGAGGCGGGTGGAGAGGTTGGTGTCGCGCGGCAACACCTGGGAGTACGCTGGCACCAACAACACATCGTCGAAGGTGAGCGCTTTTCCGAGAAGGCGCATGAGAGGAAGCTCCAGACGCAAAAGCAGATTATACGGACGTGCGCAGCGTGCGGAATTCACGCTGGCACGCCGCCTGCCCTGCAAGGCCGGCCAGGGGGCCGCCGCTACACTGCCGGATGAGCGTTTTTCGCGTTTCCAACATCATGATGCGTCGTCTGGGTTGCATGGTTGTGGCAGGCCTGCTGGCCACCTCGTTCAGCGTGGCAGCGCATGCCCAATGGAAGTGGCGCGACAAGAGCGGCCAGATGCACCTGAGCGACCTGCCGCCGCCCGCCGACGTGGCGGAGAAGGATGTGCTGCAGCGCCCCGACACGGCCAAGTTCAAGGCAGCGCCCGCGCCCTCCCCGGCGTCCGCTTCAGTCGCTGCCAGTGCGCCCCGCGCGGCAGTGGACCCGGAGCTCGAAGCGCGCATGAAACGCACCGAGCAGGAGCGCACCGCGCAGCAGAAGAAGGAAGAAGAGCGCGTCGCTGCCGTGAAGGCCGAAAACTGCGCACGCGCCAAGGAACACTTGCGCTCGCTGGACAGCGGCATCCGCCTGAGCCGCGTGAACGAAAAGGGCGAGCGCGAGATCCTGGACGACAAGCAGCGCGCCGAGGAAGCGCAGCGCAGCCGCAACGTGGTGGCCTCCGAGTGCCGCTGAAGCTTCAGCGCCCCTGCCGGCGATAACGCTGGCGGCGCGCTTCCTTCGGGTCCACGGTGAGCGGCCGGTAGACCTCCACCCGGTCCATGTCGCGCAGCACGCTGTCCAGCGGCTGCTTGCGGCCCCAGATGCCGGCGCACAGCTCCGTATTGCGCAGCTCGCCATGACGCTCGGCCAGGCCACTGGCCTGCAGCGCCTGCTGCAGCGTGGTGCCGGGCGGCAGGTCCAGCAGGCTGCGATCGACCACGCCGGGCGCCGGGCTGTAGGCCACTTCGATGCGCATGCCGTCAGCGCGCCCCGTACACCTGCTCGGCCCGCTTGACGAAGGAATCGACGAAGGTGTTGGCCACCCGGTCGAACACCGGGCTGATCACCGCCTCCAGCGCCTTGCTGGCAAAGGCATAACAGAGATCGAATTCGATCTTGCAGGCGTCACCGCCCTGCCCCTGCGCCGCGGCCTGGCCCAGCGGCGTGAACAGCCAGGTGCCGTCCAGGCGCGAAAACGGGCCGTCGACCAGCCGCACCACCACCGAGCGGCCGGGCACATGCTCATTGCGGGTGGTGAAGGCATGGCGCACGCCGGCGTAGGACAGGGTCAGCCGTGCCGTCATGGTGTCGGACTGCTCCTGCAGCACCTCGGCGCGTTCGCACCACGGCAGGAACTTCGGATAGTCCTGCACCCGGGTGACCAGCTGGTACATCTCGAGGGGGGAATACCACAGCAGCACGGACTTCTTGACGTGCTTCATGGCGCCGTGCTGCGAGCCCTGGGGGAAGGGGCGAAGTGCCGTTGCCAGGGCCGGCGGGGAAGGAACGCGTTCGGGTCCATACAATGATTCGATTATGTCGTCGCTCATTGCAGAGAACCGCCGCGCCCGTTTCGAATACCACATCGAAGAACAGTACGAGGCCGGCGTGGTGCTGACCGGCTGGGAGATCAAGGCCATTCGCGCGGGCCAGGTGCAGCTCACCGACGGCTACGTGGTCATCCGGGACGGCGAACTCCAGCTGATCGGCTGCCGCATCAACGCGCTGCGCAGTGCCTCCACCCACGTCACGCCGGAAGCCGACCGCACCAAGAAGCTGCTGATGCACAAGGAGGAGATCCGCCGCCTCATCGGCAAGGTGGAGCAGAAGGGCTTCACCCTCGTGCCCTTGAACCTCCACTACAAGGGCGGCCGGGTGAAGGCCGAGATCGCGCTGGCCAAGGGCAAGGCCCAGCACGACAAGCGCAACACCGAGAAGCAGCGCGATTGGGAACGTGAAAAGGGCCGATTGATGAGACACAAGGTCTCATCCAAGGCCTGACAGCGCCTGCTCCAGGTCGGCGATCAGGTCCTGGGGGTCTTCCAGGCCGATGGAAAAGCGCACCAGCACACCGGCATGCCCATGCGGCAGGCTGCGCATGGGCTGAAGCTCGTAGGGCACCACCAGGCTCATCGCCCCGCCCCAGGAGTAGCCGATGCGAAACAGCTTCAGGGCATCGACGAAGCGGTCCACCTGTGCGACCGTGAAGCGCTCATCGAACAGCACCGAGAACAGGCCGGCGGCCGCGGTGCAGTGCGCAGCCCAGTGCTCGTGGCCGGGCGAGCCTTCAAAGGCCGGATGCAGCAGGCGGCCAATTTCCGGCCGCTGCTGCAGCCACTTCGCCACCACGCGAGCCGCATCGTCCTGCGCCCGGTAGCGCAAGGCCACCGAAGGCAAGGCGCGCAGCAGGGCTTCGGCGTCGTTGGCGCCCACGCCCCAGCCCCAGCGCATGTGGGTCTGCGCCAGCCTCGCGTACAGCGCGTCGTCCCGGGTGGTCACCGCGCCCATCAGCACGTCACCGCCGCCCGACGGGTACTTGGTGAGGGCATGCATGGAGACGTCCACGGACTGGCCGTTGCCCAGATCGAAGGGGTTGAACGCGATGCCGGCACCCCAGGTGTTGTCCAGCACGGTGAGCACGCCGCGTGCACGCGCGATGCGCGCCAGGGCCCGCAGGTCCGGGAACTCCATGGTCACCGAGCCGGCCGCCTCCAGCCAGGCCAGGCGGGTGTCGGGGCCGATGGCACGCTCGAACGCAGCCGGATCCATCGCATCGTAGAAGCGGTGCTTGATGCCCCAGCGGGCCAGCTCGGCCTGCGCCAGCTCCTTGCCCGGGCCATAGCCGTTGTCCGGCACCAATACCTCGTCGCCGCTGCGCAGGAAGGCGGCATCGACGAGGCCCACGGCCGCGAGGCCGCTGGGCACCAGCAGGGTGAAGCGCCCGCCCTCGAGGGTGGCGACGCGTTCTTCCAGCGTGAAGGTGGTCGGCGTGCCATGCAGGCCGTAGGTGTAGCCTTGCTTGTCCTTCCAGCGCCGCGCGCGCATGGCCGCGACGTTGGCAAAGATGACAGTCGAAGCCTTGAAGACGCCCGGCACGGGCGCTTCGAAGCCGGCCGGCGGCTTGTAGGGATGGTGGATCAGGTCAGTGGCAGAACGGCGCGTCATGCCGCCAGTGTAGGCACCCTGTCAGTACCCGCGCTGCCGGTCCACCTGCTGGGGCGGCGGCTCGCCGCGCAGCAGGCAGCGCAGCCCCGCGACGAACTGCGTGGCGATGGTGTCCACCGAGGACTGCGCCGCGATGTGCGGTGTGATCGTGATGCCCTCCACGCCCCACAGCGGATGGTCCGGTGGCAGCGGCTCCTGCTGCTGCACGTCCAGCGCCGCACCGGCCAGGTGGCCGCTGCGCACCGCGTCGACGAGGTCGGCTTCGACCACGTGGTGGCCGCGCGCGATGTTGATCAGGTAGGCACCCTTGCGCATGCAGGCCAGCCGGCGCGCGTCGAGCAGGCCATGGGTCTGCGGCGTGAGCGGGAGCGCGCACACCACGATGTCGGCCGCCGCCAGCGCGTCGTCCAGCGCCCCGCCCTGCTGGCGGCTCCAGCCGCGCACGTCAAAGCCCACCGAACGCAGCATGTCGGCCACCGCACTGCCCATGGCGCCGGTGCCCAGCACCAGCACCGTGCTGCGCACCGCGGCCACCGGATGGCGGCGCCACTGGTGATCGCGGGCCTGGCGCTCGTACAGCGGCAGCTGCCGCGCATGGCGCAGCGCCATCAGCGCCACGAACTGTGCAATGCCCTGCCCCTGCTCCGGATCGACGATGCGCGACACCGGCACATCGGGATGCAATTCAGGCACCAGCAGCTTGTCCACGCCCGCGGACACCGCGCACACCCAGCGCAGCCGCTTCAGGCGCCCAGCCACACCGGGCGGGAAGGACCAGGCCAGCACCGCGTCCACTTCCGCGAGCTCCGCATCGCCGAGCTGCGGCGTGTACTCCACCGCTGTCACGTCGGGCAGCGCCTCCAGCAGCGCGGTGCCGTAGGGCGACGCCGGCATGGGGTGCGTCAGCAGCAGCACCTTCATGGCGTAGGCCTCGTCAGACCGGCACGCCGATCAGGTCGTGGCCTTGCACATCGACGATGCGCGCCTTGGTGAAGTCGCCCACCTTGAAGGTCTTGGAGGCCTTTTCCGGCGGCAGCAGCTTCACCGTGCCGTCGATCTCGGGCGCGTCGGCATAGCTGCGCCCCACCCCGCCCTTGCGGCCCAGTGCAGGTGCGGCGTCCACCAGAACCTGCATGGTTGCGCCCACGCGGCGGCGCAGGCGCTCGATTGACACCCGTTCGGCCACCGCCATGAAGCGGGCGCGGCGTTCCTCGCGCACCTCCATGGGCAGCATGCCGGGGATGTCGTTCGCCGCGGCGCCCTCCACCGGCGAATAGGCAAAACAACCGGCGCGGTCGATCTGCGCTTCCTCCACAAAGTCCAGCAGGGTCTGGAACTCGGCTTCGGTTTCGCCCGGGAAGCCGGCGATGAAGGTGCTGCGGATCACCAGCTCGGGGCTGATCTCGCGCCAGCGCTGGATGCGTTCCAGGTTGCGCTCGCCGCTGGCCGGCCGCTTCATGCGCTTGAGCACGTCCGGATGCGCGTGCTGGAACGGCACGTCCAGGTACGGGAGGATGCGGCCCGAGGCCATCAGCGGGATCACCTCGTCCACGTGCGGATAGGGGTACACGTAGTGCAGGCGCACCCAGCTGCCGTAGCGGTCGGCCAGCACGGCGAGCTGCTCGCACAGGTCGAACATGCGGGTCTTCACCGGCTTGCCGTCCCAGAAACCGGTGCGGTACTTCACGTCCACGCCATAGGCGGACGTGTCCTGGCTCACCACCAGCAGCTCCTTCACGCCGGCTTCGAACAGCCGTTGCGCCTCGCCGAGCACGTCGCCGATCGGGCGCGACACCAGGTCGCCTCGCATGCTGGGAATGATGCAGAAGGTGCAGCGGTGGTTGCAGCCTTCGCTGATCTTCAGGTACGCGTAGTGCCGGGGCGTGAGCTTCACACCCTGCGGCGGCACCAGGTCCACGAAGGGGTCGTGCGGCTTGGGCACGTGCAGGTGCACCGCATCCATCACTTCCTGGGTGGCGTGCGGGCCGGTCACCGCCAGCACCTTAGGGTGCACTTCCTGCACCAGGTTGCCGCCGGTGGTGCCCGCCTTGGCGCCCAGGCAGCCGGTGACGATGACCTTGCCGTTGTCGGCCAGCGCCTCGCCGATGGTGTCCAGGCTTTCCTTCACCGCGTCGTCGATGAAGCCGCAGGTGTTCACGATCACCAGGTCGGCACCGGCGAAGGTCTTGGCGGTGTCATAGCCTTCGGCGCGCAGCTGGGTGAGGATCAGTTCGGAATCGGTCAGGGCCTTGGGGCAGCCGAGCGACACGAACCCGATCTTGGGCGCCTTGGCGGCAGGATCAGGGACAACGGGGGAGGCAAGGACTTCGCTCATCCGCCGATTGTCCCAAATCGGGCAGTGCCCTTATTTCTTGGTATTACCAGTGCCGGTCGCGCCCGGGTTGCCGAACCCCGGCATGCCGGGAAACAGCGATCCGGCCTGCTTGGTCATCTGCTCCTGCATCTGGGTGAACAGGTTCTTGGACTGTTCCAGGTAGCTGCCCATCAGGCCCTGGGCCAGCGGCGCCTGACCGTTGAGGAACTGGGTCCACATCTCCGGGGTGAAGCTCTTGGGGTCGTAGATGCCTTTGGACTGCTCGGCGAAGCGGCGCTGCAGCTCCACGAAGGTCTGCAGGTTCTTCTCGAGGTACGAACCCATCATCCCCTGCAGCGCATGGCCGTAGAAACGGATGATGTTGGCCAGCAGGTCAGTGCTGAACATCGGCACGCCGCCGGTCTCTTCTTCAAGGATGATCTGCAGCAGGATGCTGCGGGTGAGGTCTTCGCCGGTCTTGGCGTCGCGCACCACGAAATCCTGGCCGCCCAGCACCATGGTCTTCACGTCGGCCAGGGTGATGTAGCTGCTGGTCTGGGTGTCGTAGAGGCGCCGGTTGGGGTATTTCTTGAGCACACGCGGGCCGCTCTGGGCGGACTCCGCGCCCGCGTTCGCCTGGGAGGCGCGGCGCGATTGAACCATCGAATGGACTCCTGTTGGATGCGTTTGTGCGCGTGCACAAATTCTAGGAGCCGCCTGAAAGCGGCCCGGAAGGGGTTTACCCCGCCACGCCGGCCGGCAGCGGCACGCCCACGCTGCGCAGGAATCTGTCCACCGCGTCGGTGTAGGCACCGGGCAGGCCCAACGCGTCGTTGAGCTCGCGGTGGTCCAGCGCCACCGGCAGCACCGTCGCCTGGCCGCCGAACGCCCGGGCCCGCGCCGCGAAGTCGTTGGCCGCTGCGAGCGAGTCCTCGCGGCCTTCTGCGCACACCAGCAGCAGCGGCGCCTGCGGTGGCCCGCTGAGCCGATGCGCCGGTGAGGCTTGGCGCCAGAACGCAGGATCGTCGCCGAACACCGGATCGTAGAAACGGTAGTGCGGCCGGCTCATCACCGCCTGCATGTCGAGCGCTGCGGTGTCCACCACCACGGTGGCCAACCAGGGCCGCACACCCTGGCGCTGCGCGATGTCGGCCGCGGCCGTCACCAGCGCAGCCAGGTGCGCACCCGCCGAATGGCCCACCAGAACCACCCGTTGCGGATCGGCACCCCACGCGGTGGCACGCGACTGCACGAAAGCCAGGGCACGCGCCGCGTCTTTTGCCTGTGCCAGCACGTCCGCTTGCGGCAGCAGGCGGTAGTTGGCGGAGGCGAACACCGCACCCTGCCGGGTCCAATGCGGCGCCTTGTGGTTCACCATCTGCGGCATGGCCTTGTCGCCATTGCGCCAGCCGCCGCCGTGCAGGTACAGGATCAGCGGCGCGCCCTTGGCATCCACCGGCCGGTAGACGTCCAGGCGCTGCGCCGGATCGATGCCATAAGCGAGGTCAGGATCCAGCGCCACACCCGGCGGCAACTCCAGCGGAGCCGCCCTGCCGGCGCGCTCTGCCGCGATGTCCGGCCACCCTTGCTCTGTACGTTGCTGCAGCCGTTCGCCGAGCCGCTCGCGTAGCCGTTCGGCCAGCCGGGGCCGGCTCGCAGCCCACGCAGCAAGCGGCCCCAGGCGCTTCATGGTGCGTGCAGCCCCAGCACCGCGGCCACCGACTCAGCGGCTGGTAGGCCAGCGGCCTAGAAAGACCTCACAGCCACCGCGCGGGTTGAAGACATAGTCGTCGCCGTCCAACGGCATGACCTTGGGACCCCAAGGATTGGCGGTACCGAAGAACAGGCCATAGGGCGTGGACTGGAAGGTGCGCAGGCCCATGTTGTACGGGTTACCCATGCCGTTGACGGTGACCGGCACCCAGTTCTCGCCGTCGTTGGTACGGTACATGTCGAAGCCCGAGTGGTTCTCGAACATCATCTTGGGCGTCACGTACGCGAGCACGTTGGAGAATGCTCCCGGCCAGCGGCTGTGTTTCACGAAGCCCAGCCAGGCGCTCCACTCGAAGGTGCCGGTGTAGAGCCAGCCATCGTGCACGCACATGCGCCAGATGTAGCCGTTGAAGAAGTTGTCGAAGCCCGCCAGGCGCCCCGACAGCGGCTCCTTGCGGCCATCGGGCGTGTCGCGCGGATCCCCCACCAGCAGATCCCAGGATTTGTCCTCACGCACGCGCAGCACCTCGGCCGGCGCAGGGCCCACCTTGTTCTGCTTGTCGATGCCGCCGCCCTGGATGCCGGTGCCGATGTACAACGCGTCCTTGAACGGCGCCATGCTGAGCACCCCCTGGTTCAGCGGGCCGCGCCAGGCGCCCTTCTGCAGCACCAGCTCCCATTCATAGGGCGGCTCGCCTTCGCAGCGGCTGCGCCAGAGCTGGAAGCCTTCCAGGTTGAGCGTGCCGGCGTAGAGGTAGTCGCCCCAGGCGCACATCTCGTGCACCGACTTGTTGCTGAGATCACCGAAGCCGAAGTCGCACACCGGCTCCCACTGGCCGGCCGCCGGGTCGCGGCTTTCGTAGATGACCACGTGCCCTGAAATGTTGGTGTTCCCGCCCCGGGAGCCCGCCGGGGTGGTGTACAGCCGGCCCTTGAAGGACACCATCGTGCGGATGGTCGTGACGGGCAAGCCCACCAGGCCCGGTTCGCAGGTCGGCTCGAAATGCCGGCCGTCGGCCGACCGCAGCACGATGGGCCCCGGCCCCTTCGCGGGCGACCAGGTGCACACATAGAGCGCAGGCTTGGCCTCGCCGGGCTCCTGGTGGACCACCATGCTGCGGTAGGCGAAGTCGCGCGGGATGGTGCTGCCGTCGCTGGCGGTGATCAGCGGCGCCTTGTAGGCGCGCTCCCAGAGATCGATGCGCGGGTCGTAGGCCCAGATTTCGGCGCACAGGTCCACGTCGTAGGGGTCGGCAGGCACCTCCACCGGCCACACGTCCAGCCCCAGGCTGGCGGACTGGCGCCGGCGCATCAGCGCGAAGGCGCCCCGGATGGTGCTCACATACAGCTTGCCGTCGAACCACGCCATGCCCTGGGCATAGGAGTTGTGGCCGTCGCCGAAGCCCCCGTAGGCGACCAGCTTGAAGTGGTCGCGGCCCAGGCCCGGCTGGATGCCGAGACGATTGACGGCGGCGTGCATCAGCCCTGCACCGCGGAAAGAAACGACGCGAGTTGTTCGGCGGCCTCTTCGGCAGCGGCAAACGGGCCCACCCGCTGCTCATCGCGGGTGGTGAAGTACCACTGTCCGTCCACCATGAACACCCGGTCACTGCGGAAGTAGCTGCGGCGCGGCTCGCCCGCACGATGCCGGCGCGGCTGGGCGGCGAATTCACCGTCCCAGAACCGGTGGCACGCCTGCAGCGTCTCCGTGGGTTTCAGCGTGGGGAAAAAGTGGCCCGCGTCGCGCACGCGGCGGAACTCCGCATGCGGCCAGATGTCCAGCAGCTCAGCGCCGGACAAGCGTGCCGGCGAGTTGTCGCCATACATCGCCACGATGGGGAATCGCAGGGTGCGCAGGCGCTCCAGCGTCAGGCCGTCGTCGGTCATCATCTCCGAGGCCGCGGACGTGCTGTTCATCAGCTTCAGCCAGTCGGCCGAGGTGCGCTTGCCGGTCTTGCCCAGCAGCGGGCTCACCATCTGGGCCACTTCGGCCGGGATGGCGCGACCTTCGAGCTGCCATTCCGCCACCCGCGTCAGCAGCTTCGGACCGAAGTAGCGGTCATTGGTATCCAGGTCGAGCTGGTGGCGGTCGAGGATGGGCTGGAAGCCCCGGCCGAAGGACCACTCAGCGCGTGCCTGCCCATTGCGGCCGGCGGAGAAATGGCTGTCGGCCAGCACCAGGCTGCTCACCCGGTGCGGCTGTTCGCAGGCCAAGTTCAAGGTAACCACGCCGCCAAAGCTGTGCGCCATGAAATGGGCACGGCTGATCTTCAGGTGGTCCAGCAGCCCGGACAGGTCGCGCGCCATGTCGGCCGGCCGGTAGCCGGAGTCCGTCATGTCCGAGCGGCCATGGCCGCGCAGGTCGTACAGCGTCACCCGGAAGCGCTTGCTCAGCGCCACGCCATAGTTGAAGTACCAGAAGGCCATGTTGGTGGCCAGCCCGTGCACCATCACCAGGTCTTCACGCGGGGCGCCCTCGCCTTCGTCCAGCTGGACGTAGTTGAGCTTGACCCCGTTGACGTTCGCCATCGGCATCGCCGATCACTCCATGTAGCCGAGCATCTGCAGCTGCTCGAGGATCTGTTTCTTCTCGTCCTCGTCCATCGCCTCCATGTCCACCTTGTCGCTGGTGGCCGTGGGCGCGCCGATGTGGATCGGGTGCGTGGCCTTGCGCTCGGCGGTGAACATGTTGGGCGGCACCACGCCTTCAAAGTCGGACGGCACCGGCAGGCCCAGGCTGTAGAGCAAGGTGGACGCCACGTCGGTGATGTGCCGGCGGCCCAGCAGCTTGCCCTTCTCGATGCCCGGCCCGTAGGCCAGGAACACACCGTCGGGATGATGGGTGCCGACGATGTAGTTGCGCTTCTGCACGATCGGCAGGATGTTGCGCACCGACACGAAACCGAAGTCGCGCAGCACCAGCTGCAGGTCGGGCGCATCGCCCATCGCCGAGCCCGGGAACACGTCCTCGCGCTTGTGGATCTCGGTGATGATGCGTTCGCCAGTCTGCGGATCCTTCAGCTCTTCCAGATCACGGATCAGCTGGGCGCGCACCTTCTCGTAGTCCTTGGGGTCGATGCCGGTTTCGCCCGGGTTGCGGGCCACGCGGATGGTGATGCCGTTGCACGAGGGCGTGCGGCAGTACGCGGTGGTCTTGGTCCAGTCCAGGTAGGCGAAGTAGCTCTTGGTGATGTTGGCACCCTGCTCGTCGTCAGGGATCGGCTTGAAGTGCACATAGCCCTTCTCCGCCAGGTACGCGTTGATCCGCACGATCTCGTCCGAGGCAGTAAAGCCGTGGTCGGACGCGAAGAACACCTGCACGTCCGGGCCGGCCGCGGTGACCAGGCGTTCGATGAAGCTGTCGAGCTGGCCGAAGTAGCTGAGCGACAGCTTGCGCATGCGCATGTGGAACTCACCCATCTCGGCATGCGGCACGCTGGGGTCCAGGTATTGCCACGCCTGGTGCTGCAGCTTGTCCACGCCATCGAACAGCACCGCCATCAGGTCAGGCGACTCCTCCGACATGATGTATTCGGCCACGCGGAACCACTGCATCTCGCGTGGCAGGTGGTAGCGCACCCAGTTCTCGCGGTCGTTGTCGCTGAGTTCGTTGCCGGCCTGCTGCTCCTGGTCGAAATCCCAGGCCAGCTCGCTCGCATTGAAGTCGGGAATGGTCTTCAGGCGGTCGTACAGGTCCACCGGATGGGTGTTGCGCCGCAGGTGGCGCCAGGGCACGAAGCCGGGCACGATGAAACCGTTGAGATCCTTGGGAGGCGGCGCGGTGAACGGGAAGTTGAGCGCCGCCACACGCTTGCCCTGGCGGCTGGCGATCGACCAGATCGTTTCCACGCGGCAGTCGCGCGCGTCGTACAGGGTCATGAAGACCTTGTCGCCACGCTCCTCGGCGCGCACGAAGTCGTACACCCCATGGTGGCCCGGCCCGCGGCCGGTCATCAGCGACACCCAGGCGGGCGGCGTCAGCGGGTTGGGGGTGGAGCGCAGCTTGGCGCGCGTGCCCTCGGCGAAGATCTTGCCCAGGAAGGGCATCACCGGGCCGTCGGCCCCGGGTTGCGCGACGGTCAGTTCGTTGAGCACGGTGAACGTGGCACCGTCCATGCCGATGAAGAGGGTGCGTACGGTCATGTCGTGGGTCCTTCCTTGGTGTGCAGGGCAGCGGCGGGTGCGCCTCTGCCAAAAGTGTTGTGCCGTGCCAGCCCGGGGGGTGCCGGCAGCAGGCCGATGCGGTCGGTGATGCGAGCGGTCATGCGTGCACCTCAAGCCCACGATGTTCCTGGGACGCGACGGCCACGATGCTGCGGTCGCGGCGCACCACGCGGGTTTCCACCGCGCCCATTGCATGACGCACGACGAGCTTCTCGAAGCCGGCATCCGCGCGCTCGACCACGAAACCGCTGGGCTGGCCCTGCAGGCCGATGCCCAGGCATTTGGAGGCGGCCTCCTTGGCGCACCACAGGCGCAGCAGGCGCTCGTCCAGCGCCTCGCCGTGCAGGCCCGCGACCAACGGGCGCTCGGCGTCGGCCAGGGACTCCACCAGCAATTCCGGCTGGCGGATACGGCCCAGCTCCTCGAGGTCCACGCCCACCGGCTGGTCGGGTGCGGCCAGGGCCACCAGGCAGGCGTTGGCGTTGTGTGACAGCGATACCTGCGGCGCTGCAATGAGCGTGTCGGTCCACAGGCCACCCACCACCGGGGCACCCTGCTGGTCGTGCCGCACCCAGATGTCGGTGGGGTACAGCAGGTGGCCGGTCTGCTGGTGGACCCAGGCCCGCACCGCCTCCTTCAGGGCCGCGCGGCCGAACAGCCATTCACGGCGGCGCCGCAGGTGCCCCTGGAGCGCACGCCACTCATCGCGCTCCACCGGGCCCAGCACCGCGTGCGCCAGGATGCGCATGCAGATCGCACCGGACTGCGCGCAGAACTCCTCCGACATCAGCGGCACTTCCCACAGCGTGAGCCCGGGCACCTCCAGCAGCGCCAGCGGTGCGCCCAGCCAGCCGTTGAGCGGATCCATGCGCACTTCGTGGTACGCCGTGGGCACCTGGAAGAACAGGTTGATCAGGTTCTGGCCGCGCATCAGCACTTGGCCTTCCGCGTCCACGCACTCCAGGTGCCAGGCCCGCGGTGCGCCGATCGCGGTGGCGCGGCCGTCGACCGGCTGCTGCCGCATGCGCATCGTCAGGCCGGGGTAGTCCGCCGGGCACGGCTCGTACAGCTCGATGCGCTCGATGGTCGACGGGAATGCGTGGAACTCGGTGCCCACGTACTGCACCAACCAGCACGCCACCACCTGCCCCATCGCATCCAGCAGCACCGGATTGAGCACCAGCCGAGGCGCATGTCCGGCAGTGAAGAAGCCGGACAGGCTGACGTCGGACAGCTCGACGTCGATGCCGCTGTCGTCCCAGGCATCGACATAGGTCATGCTCTGGAACACCGGGCCATGGAACATGCCGGTGGCGTAGAGGTGGGGCGAGTTGAGGTACGACTCGCGGCGCTCCACCAACGGTGCCACACCGGGCAGGCGCCAGTCGGCTTCGAAACGGAACTCCGCCGTCAACACCGGGCCGCGCGCGGTGAGCACGCGGGCGGCGTAGTGGCCCTGGGCGCGGTCGATCACCTCGGCCCGCACCTCGAAGCTGAGTTCGCCGTCGTCCAGCGCCACCCAGTCGAAGGCCTTCACGTTCTCGATCACCTTCACGTCCACCCGGCCGGCCAGCAGGGCACAGGCCTCGGCCATCACCTCCAGGCTCACGGTGAAGGGCACGCAGGACAGCCCGAAAAGTTCCGGGTCCGTGTCGGACACCGGGCCGGACATCACATGGTCGCGGATGAAGGCGTCGTTGAGCAGGCTGACGCGGCAGCGGGCCAGCACGTGCAAGTCGTCAATCTCCACCACCTCGTCCAGCAGCGGCGTGACGCTGTTGGACGCGTGGCTGGACGGCCAGGCCGGTTGGGCCGGCGGCGCCAGTGGCACCGGCGATGCTTCGCCCTGCGCTGCCGTCGGCATCGGCAGCCGCTCCACCAAGGCCCGCTGCTGGTCGAGGAAGCCGCGCATCAGGTCGAAATACTCGCCCATCACGCGCTCGCGGTCATCGGCCACGGGCTGCGAGTGAGCCGCCGGTAGAGCTTCACCCTGCCCTGGCTGGGTGGTTGGCATGGCGGACGTGGGGCGCGTGGCGGGCGTTGCCGACGGTGCCGGTGTTGCAGGCGCCGGTGCTGCGGGCGTGATGGCGGCCGGTGCGCTGGCCAGCCGGTGCACCGTGGCCCGGTCAGCGTCGCTCAAGCGCACCATCGGCATGGTGTTGTCCAGCAGCACGCCACGCGGCGGCTGCGGCTGGGCGTCGAAATCGATGGCCGCGATGGCACGGCGTTCGAACAGCCGCTCCAGCGTCGGGCCCCGCCCGGCCACATAGAGCTGGCCCAACACAGCCAGCAACTGGTCCATTCCGCCCTTGCGCCGGGCATTGCTGGCCAGAGCCACGAACTCCCGGTCGATCAGGATGTCGTTGACAAAGGACGTGAGGTTGCCCGAAGGGCCCACTTCCAGGAACAGGCGCACGCCGTCGTCGTGCATCTTCAGCACGGTTTCGCGGAAGCGCACCTTCTGCGACCACTGTGCGGCCGCCAGCTTGCGCACCGCGGCTGCGTTGCCCGGGAACAGGTCGGCCGATGCGCAGGAATACAGCGGCACCTTGGGCACGCCGAGCTTGACGTTCTTGTAGTACGTGTGGAACGCGGCGCTGGCATCGGCGAACGCCGCCGTGTGATAACCGCGATCGAACGGCAGGGGCAGGCAGATGCCACCCAGGTCACCCAGCCGCTTCTGCACGGCGGCAATGCCCTCGGGCGGCCCGTACAGCACCATCTGGTTGCTGCAGTTGTCCATCGCGATCACCACGTCGGGCACCGCGGCCACTTCCGCCTCCACGGCATCCGGCGGCAGCGCCCCTACGGCCAGCAGCGCGCCGGTGGGGATCTTGCCCTCGCGCAGCAGCCGCTCGTAGGCCTCATAGTGCTGGCTGATGCAGGCCGCGCGCTCCTGCGGCGTGCGCGCCGGGTTGGCACCGGAGGCGCCCAGCGCGGCGGACTCGCCGGAGCTGTGGCCCACCATCACGTCGGCATGCACGCCCAGGGACACCAGCAGTTCGTGCATCGCCATGCCGCCGATGAACACCGACTCGGAGCCGACGTCCATGTCGTGCATGCGGTGTTCGAGCTGCTTGCGGCGCTCGCCATCCACCTCGCAGGAGGGGAACACGATGTCGGTGCGCGTCTGGCCCACCGGCAGGCCGTACAGGCCGTGCCAGAAGTCCAGCCACTCCTGCATCTCGTCAAAGCACAGTGCCAGGTCCGCGAACATCTCCGGATACTGCGAGCCCTCGCCGGGGAACAGGAAGGCCAGCTTGCCTTCGACACGGCGGCTGGCGTAGGCCACCGCGCCGCGCGTGGCACGCGGGCGGGAGGCTGCCGCGGCCGGGTCACGCAGGCGCGGAATCACCTGCGCGATGGTCTTGGCGAGACCCGGGAGGTCCTTGGCGACGATCGCCAGGCGGTGCTGGGCGCCAGCGTCGGCACGGGCCAGCGCAGCAGCCACTTCGGCGATGCGCCAGGTGCTGTTGCGGGCGATCGCCTCGGCCAGGTGCTGCAGTTTGGCGATGAGCGCTTCCGCGGTGTCAGCCGACAGCACGCACAGCTCCACCGGCCAGGCGGTCAGGCCTTTGTGCACGCGGGCCCCTTCGGGCGCCTGCTCCACGATGGCGTGGGAATTCGTGCCGCCGAAGCCGAAGGCATTCACCGCGGCACGGCGCGGCTGGCCGAGCGGCGCGATCCAGGGCGCCGTGCGGGTGTTGATGTAGAACGGCGTCTTGTCGATGCCCAGTTCCGGGTTCACCTGCTCGCACAGCGTGGGCGGGAGCACCTTGTGGTGCACCGCCAACGACATCTTGATCAGGCTGGCCACGCCGGCTGCAGGAATGCAGTGGCTGATCATGGATTTCACCGACCCCAGCGCCTTGGTGCCGATCGGTGTATCGCGCTCGCCGAACACCGACTTCAAGGAGGCGATCTCGGTCTTGTCGCCCAGCGGAATCCCGGTGCCATGGGCTTCCACCAGGCCGATGCTGGCAGGGTCGACGCCGGTGGCCTGGTAGGTGCGGCGGATGGCGAGGGTTTCCCCGTCGTGGCTGGGGGCCAGCAGCCCGGTGCCACGGCCGTCGCTCGACTGGCCCACGCCCCGCAACACGGCATAGAGGCGGTCGCCATCCGAGAGCGCATCCTCCAGCCGCTTGAGCACCACCACGCCCAGGCCTTCGCCGAGCAGGGTGCCGTCGCTGCCCGCCTCGAAGGGCCGGACGCGGCCGCGGGCGCTCAGGGCCCCCAGCTGCGTGAAGATGGTGGACACGTCCGCCGGCAGCGACGCGTTCACGCCGCCGGCGAGCATCATGCGGCTGCGGCCAGCGCGGAGTTCATCGATCGCCGCGCCCACGGCGAGCAGCGACGAAGAGCACGCGGCATCGACCAGGTAGTTGGGGCCGCGCAGGTTCAGCCGGTTGGCGATGCGGCCGGTCATCACGTTGGGCACCAGCCCTGGCGCCGTGTCCGCATTGGTGGGCGGCAGCTTGCGGCGCATGGTCTCCCGGATCTCAGCCAGCGCGGCATCGTCCAGGTGCGGGAGGGCGGCCTTCACCAGCGCCATCGTCTGGTCCAGCACGATATTGTTCTGGATCACGGTGACCTGCCCGCGGTGCAGGTAGGTGCTGTGGCCCAGGATCACGCCGGTGTCGGTGTGGTCGACATCGGAACCGAGGTAGCCGGCATCGGCCAGCGCGTCACGCGCGACCCGCAGGGCCAGGAACTGGTCGGGTTCGCCGCCGTCCATCGAGTTGGGCATGATGCCGAACTCGCGCGGGTCGAAGCGGTACAGGTCCTTCAGGTAGCCGCCGTGCTGCGTCTTGATGCGGCCGGATTCGAGATAGCGCTGGGCGTCCCAGCGCTCCACCGGCTCGCCCACCGCATCCACCCCGTTCAGGATGTTGTTCCAGAACGCCTGCAGGTCCGGCGCCTGCGGAAAGATGCAGGCCATGCCGATGATCGCGATCGGCGCCGGCACGGCCTGCGGTACTGCCTTGCTCGTCATGCCGCTGCGTCCTCCACGGCGGCACGCGCCGTGCCACCCAGTCGGTTGAGGGCGGCGCTGGCCACGCTGTCCAGCTCCTCGATGGCCATCACAGGCTCGCCCTGCTCATCGAAGAACACCACGTTGCCACGGATCAGGGTGGGATCGTCGGTCGCGACGCGTTGGTACTCCATGTGCATCCGTTCTGGCAGGGTCTCGCGGTAGCGCACCACACGGCCAAACCGGGTTGGCAGTGCCGATTCGTCGCGGTAGGCGCGCGACCACAGCCACGCCATCTGCGCGGCGGCATCCAGCAGCGCCGGGTCGAACACCCAGGTCGCGGCCGCGTCGGTACGGGCCAGCCATTGCGCCGGCTGTGACGCACGCACCCGGGCACCGGAGCCTTCGGCGGACAGGCCGTCGATGTGCTCGATCACCTGGAAGCGCGGCCCATGGAACAGCCACTCGCCGTACGCCTTGGCGACGCTCAGCGGCTTGTCGTCGTGCACCGCGCGGGCGGCAGGCATGGCAGCCGGCATCATCTGTTCGAGGCGCACCACGCAACGGTAGTGCGTCATGGCCCGGCCGTTGCCGAGCTCGCTCTGCAGCGCCGCGCTGACATCGAAGCCCTCGCTGCTGCCATAAGGCGGCGGGCTGAGGAAGACCTGCAGGTCACGCGGCGCACCAGCCAGGTCCACGCCCTTGAGCAGCTTGTGCTCGCGCACTTCCACCACGCGCCAGCCAGGCCACAGGCTGCGCACCGCCTCCGCCATGATCTCCAGCGCCGCCGCGGCCGGCAGCACCAGCTTGCCGTCCAGTGCGTGCTCCTGCAGGTACAGATGCCGCACGCCATCCAGGCGAACCGGCACGATGCGTTCGCCAGTGGGACGCGACTGTGCGGTGGTGCGGCCCAGCAGCGGGCCCAGCTCCGGCGCCTGGGGCGCAGGCGGTGCGCTGCGGATGGCGCCCAGGGCGGCCTCGCGGCTGTCCCAAGGTGCTTCGCCACAGACCACTTCCACCGGCGTGCCAGCCACGCGCACCAGCTCCTGGCGGAACAGGCGGCGGCCCAGTGTCGCCGACACCAGGCGCACACCCTTCTCCGCAAACTTGGCTTCGGTCTCGGCGGTCACCATGCCGGCGCCGAACTTCGTGGCGCCCCAGGGGCCCCAGCACAGCGCGCTCACAGCCACCCGCTCGCCCCAGCGCGCCTGCAGCGACATGCACAGCCGGTTCATCAGTTCATTGGCGGTCGCGTAGTCGGATTGGCCGCTGTTGCCATAACGGCCTGCCACGGAGCTGAAGACGGTGAAGAACTTCAGCGCGGCTGGGTCGATGTGCTTCTGCAGCAGCAGCAGGCCGATCACCTTGGTATCCACCACGCGCGACCAGCTGTCGCTTCGTTTGTCAGCCAGCCGCTTGTCCTCGATGACACCGGCGCCGTGCACCACGCCATCGATGCGGCCATGGCGGGCCACGATGCCGCGCACCAGTGCCGAGACTGCCGCTTCGTCGGTGACATCCACCGCGTGGTACTCCACCGTGGCGCCCGCCGCGCGGAAGTCAGCCAAGTTGGCCTGCATCTCGCGCTGGCCCAGCAGCGCCTGCACCTGACGCTGGATCTCGCCCGGCGTGAGCTTGAGGCGGCCGGCACGGACCGCATCCACGAAGTGCTGGCGCAAGGCAGCAGCGTCGCGCAGCCCGGCGAGGTCGGCGGGCTCGTCGACCAGCGCGCTGCGCCCGGTGAGCACCAGCGTGTTGCCCGGCCTGGCCAGCTCACGCAGCACTTCCGCGGTGATGCCGCGGGCGCCGCCGGTGGCCAGCACGACCAAGGGCGCCAACGCCGCCTCGCGCGCCGGATCGGCCACCACGTCTTCGGCGATGGTGACGAACACCGTGCGTTGCCCGCCCGGATACCCCACCTCCTGGCGGCCGCCGTCGAGCTCCATCTCGCCCAGCAGGTCCAAGGCCAGCGCCGCCGGCGCGCGCGCCGGATCCAGGTCAATGGCCTTCACGCGCAGGCCGGGCTGCTCTTCCAGCAGCGACTTCACCGCACCGACGGCCCCGGACTGCAAGCGCAACTCCGGGCGCGAGCTGCCCTCGCGGCCGAACAGGCCGCCCAGGTCGCTGGCCGCAACCACATGCGTGCCCCCGGTCAACGCGGGATGCAGTTCCCGCAGCAGCAGGAACAGCGACTTTTCATGGCGCAGCAGCGCCTGGCGCCATTCGGCCGGCGAGTCGGTGTCGGCCACGCCCGGCGCGCCGACCGGGCCGAGGTGCACCACGCCCGCGAGCGGGGTGGCACTGCCGATCTCGGCACAGCGTTGCAGCAGCGCCGCTTCGTCGGCCAGCTCTTCAGCGCCGAGCATCAGCACCTCGCAGCCGCGTGCCGCCAGCAGCGCCGCCAGTTCGTCCGCCACGCCGAGCGCGTCGCGCGTGAGCACGAAACGCCCGGGCGAGAAGCGCCGGGCCATCGCCTCCGTCAGCGGCTCGTGCAGCGGACGCATCACCAGCCGGGGCGGGTGGTTGGCAGCAGCGCCAACCGGTGATCCCACCCCGGCCACATCAAAAGGGACAGCGACCGCGCCTCCCACCTTGACTTGGGTGACCAGGTCCAGCATGCCGTTGAGCGTGGCCTGCGTGTTCAGCTTGCTGCGTGCTTCGGTCAAGGCCTCGCGATGGCTGGCCGGCAGCATCTGCAACATCGCACCCACCACCTCGATGCGCTTGATGGAATCGATGCCGAGGTCGGCTTCCAGGTTCTGGTCCAGGCCCACCATGTCGCGCGGGTAACCGGTCTTTTCTTCCACGATGCCAAGCAGCATGTTGACCAGCTTCTCGCGGGTCAGCGCTTCGCCGGCAGCCGGGGCAGGAACCGCGGCTGAGGCAACGGGGGCGGCTGCGGCCGGCTTCGGCACCGCAGGTGCTTCAGCCGGTTTCACCATGGGAGCCACCGGTGCAGCGGCCAGGGGTGCTGCGGCCACGGGGGCAGCGGCGACGGACGCAGCCACCACCGCTGGCGCCACGGGGACGACCGCTGGTGCAACTTCCGCCACGCGGGGCAGCGCCATCGGCGGGCGTGCCCGCAGCGCGGGCCGGGCCGGCGCCCCACCCTCGCCGAGGAACGCCGACATCACACGCTCCTGGGTTTCCAGGAACTGGCGCATCGTTGCGAAGTAGTCCGAGAGGACGGCGGATTCCACCGTCCCTGGTGCCGTTCGTCGTTCATCCATGGATCGACCCCTTGTCCAGGTGTGTTGTGTTGATGCAGAAGAAGACCTTGCAGGCATGGCGGTGACCGCCACGACAGCCGGTGCGGCGGACGCGGCCGGTGCGGAGCTGGGGGCAGCCGCCACAGCCGCTGCCACGGCGGGCGTTGCTTGCGCGCGGGCCTGTGCTTGTTCCAGGGTGACGCCGATCTGGCGCACCGGCTCGGCATGGCGGCGGGCACCGCTGCCATTGAGCATCCAGGCGTGCTTGGGCACGGGCCTGGTGCGCAGCAGTGCGGCCGGCTCGGCGGGGTCGCCGATGCGGCAATCCCGGCGCGCGAACAGGCGCGTGACGTCCAGCGACACGCCCGCGCACAGCAGTTGGGCGACACCACCCAGCAGGCCGGCCAGCCCGCTGCCGTCGTCGATGGACACGGCGACGTGGGGCTGCCCTTCCAGGATGCGCGAGGTCAGCCGCGACAGCACGGCCTTCGGGCCCACTTCGACGAAGACGCGGGCGCCGTCCTTGTACATGTCCTCGATCTGCGCCACGAACTCCACCGGCCGCACCAGGTGCTCGGCCATCTGGCGCTTCACCCGCGAGACCTCGGCGGAATGCGGCCGCGCCGTGGTGTTGGAATAAACCGGCGTCTGCAGCGGGGCCCACGCGGTCGCCTCGATCAGCTCGGACAGCGCCTGCTGCGCGGGCTTCACGAGCGCGGAGTGGAAAGCGGCCGCCACAGGGATCTCGGTGACCTCCACTCCCGCCTGGACCAGCTTGGCCGCCGCGGCCTTCACCGCCTCGCGTGTGCCGGAGATGATGCTCTGCAGCGGCGCGTTGTGGTTGGCGATGATGACGTCGTCGATATCGGCGATCGCGTCCTCCACCGTCTTGCGCGGTGCGGCCACGGCAGCCATGGTGCCCAGCTCCGCACCGTCGGCAGATGCCGCATCGATGATGAAGCGCCCGCGGGCGGCGGACAGTGCCATCAGTGCATCGAAGTCGAACGCGCCGGCGGCGAACAAGGCCACGAACTCACCGTAGCTGTGGCCCGCGAACATGTCGGCCTGCAGACCCAGCTGCTGCATCACGCGCAACATGCCCGCCTCGACGGCACCCAGCGCGGGCTGGGCGACGTCGGTGCTGGTCAGGCGCTGTCGCGCCTCGGCCTTGGCGGCGTCGTCGTAAGCACCGCGTGGCAGGATGAATTGCGACAGCCGCGTGCCTGCGCCGAAGCGCTGGCCGAAGGCCTCCAGCAACGCCGCGTCGGCCGCGCCCAGCGCTTCGGCCATCGGCTCGAAGTGCAGTGCAGCCTCGCGTGCCATGCCGGGGTACTGCGACCCCTGGCCAGGGAACAGCACCGCGAGCTTGCCCGCCGGCGCCGTGGCAGTGCCATGGAACACGCCCGGCGGCAGCGGCTTGGCGTCGCCATTGAGGTGGCCCAGTGCGGCAGACAGCTTGGCACGCAAGTCGTCGACGCTGCGCGCGACGATGGCCAGTGTTTCGCCCCGCGGACGCCAGCGCGCGGCCAGGCTGGCGGCCAGGTCGCGCAGCGCCAGCCCGTCCACGGCGGTCAGCTTGTCAGCCAGGGCGGACAGGCGGGTTGCCAACGCGGTGCGATCGACGTCGCTCCACAGCAGCAGCTCGGCGCTCCAGACATCGCCCGCCACCGGGCGCAGCCAGTCGCGGTACTCCTCGCCGTACTCCTCCATCACCACATGGAAGTTGGTACCGCCGAAGCCAAACGCGCTGCAGGCAGCGCGGCGCGGCACGTCGATCGGCGCCACCCACGGGGTGGGCTCGTCGACCAGGTACAGCGGGGCGGCAGGATCGGCCAGCACCCGGTTGGGCGTGGTGACGTTGCGGTGCGGCGGGAGCACCCGATGGTGCAGCGCGAGGGCGGCCTTCACCAGCCCCGCCACGCCGGCGCAGGCCTTGGTGTGGCCGATGTTGGTCTTCACCGAGCCGATGACGGCGCGCCGTGCACCGGCGCCCTCTTCCTTCATCAGCCGCGTGGTGCTTTCCAGCTCCGCGGTGTCGCCAGCCACCGTGCCGGTGCCGTGCGCCTCGAACAGGCCCACGGTCGAGGGCCCGAAGCCCGCCATGGCATAAGCACGCCGCATGGCACGCAACTGCCCGGCCGGCAGCGGCGCGGTCAGCCCCTTGGCGTTGCCGTCGCTGCTGGCACCCACGCCCTTGATCACGGCATAGATGCGGTCGCCGTCGCGCTGCGCATCGGCCAGGCGCTTCAGCGCGACCATCGCGATGCCTTCGCTGATCACGATGCCGTCGCCGGCTGCGTCGAAGGTGGAGCAGCGGCCGCGCGGCGACAGCGCCTGCGTCTTGCTGAAGCAGAGGTAGCCGAAGGGGCCCTGCACGGTGTCCACGCCACCGGCAATGACGAAGTCGCTGCGGCCGGCCGCCAGCTCGTTCACACCCTGGTACACCGCCGCCAGCGAAGAGGCGCAGGCCGCGTCGACGGCCACGTTCACGCCGCCGAAGTTCAGGCGGTTGGCAATCCGGCCGGCGACCACGTTGGGCAGGATGCCGGCGAAGGAATCCTCGGTCCATTCAGGCAGCCGTTCGGCCACTTCACCAGGCAGCTCGCCGCTGAAACGGGGCAGCTCCGAGCGCAGGCCGTACTGCAGCCCATAGTCGCCGGCGCCACCGCTGGCGCCGATGATCACGGATGCCTTCTCGCGGTTGAACGCCCGCTCGTGGTAGCCCGAGTCCACCAGCGTGCGATGCGCCACCTCCAGGCCCATCAGCTGCATCGGGTCCACCGCCTCGATGGACTTGGGCGGCATGCCGTACTGCGTGGGGTCGAAGGGCAGGTCGTCGAGGAAGCCGCCCCATTTGGAGTAGATCTTGTCCTTGGCGGTGCGGTCGGCGTCGAAGTACAGGCGCCAGTCCCATCGATGCGCGGGGATCTCGGTGATGGCATCGACCTTGGCGAGGATGTTTTCCCAGAAGGCCTGCGCGTCGTTGGCCTGGGGCACGACCGTGGCCACGCCGATGATGGCCACGTCGGCCGGAGGCTCCGCCCGGTGCACGGCGGCGTCGATGCCCGCGCCCTGCGGCTGCAGCAACGCGGCGGCGCCCTCGGTCACCTCCTGGTGCAGCGCGTCGATCTGGGTGACGGTGTGGCGCAGGGTGGCCACCTGCCCGAGCATGTACATGCCCTCGGCACGCTGCTGCTCGGCGTCCAGCTTTTGCAGTGGTGCGTTCAGGCCTTCGCGCTTGCTCCCCTTGGACGCAATGCGCAGCCGGCCGAGGATCAGGTCGTCCAGCACGCGACGGCTTTCGTCCGCCGGTACCCCATCACGGCGCAGCGCCACGCGCTGGCTGAAGAAGTCGCGCGCAAACGGCGTGTAGGCGCAGCGGCTGGCGTGGCCAGGGCCGGACTCCAGGTTCACCGTGCGTTGGCAGTCCACCACCTCCTGCTGGAACTGCGGCACGATGGCGCCACTTTCCACGATTTCCCGCGTGAACAGGTAGGCGCTGCCCATCAGGATGCCGACCTTGGCGCCCAGGGCCACCAGCGGGGCCACGAGCACCTGCACCATGGCCGACGACACGTCGTCATGAATGCCGCCGGCAAAGATCAGCTCGACCTCCTCGCCCTTGACCTTGCCCTGGCCCAGTTCGACCAGCAGCTTGTCCACCATGGAGCTCCACAGCACGAAGCTCGACAGGGGGCCGATGTGGCCGCCGCACTCGCGCCCCTCGAAGATGAAGCGCCGTGCGCCCTCCTGCAAGAAGGTGGGCACCAGGCTGGCGGCCGGCACGTGCAGGAACGTGGGCACGCCGGCCCGCTCCAGGTGCACCGCCTGGTCGGGGCGCCCCCCGGCAATGATCGCGTACCGAGGCGCATGGCGGGTGGCGATGGCCAACTGCTCATCCAGCAGTTCCTGGGGTGCGAAACCCAACAGGCCGATGCCCCAGGGCCGGTCGCCCAGCAGTTCGGCGGTGCGAGCCAGCAATGCGTCCAGCGGCTCCCCCTTGAGCATGGCCAGTGCCACCATGGGCAGGGCACCGCCCTGGGCCACCGCCAGCGCAAATTCCGCGGTATCCGACACGCGTGTCATCGGCCCCTGGATGATCGGGAAGCGCAACCCGAGCTCGCGTGCCAGGGCTGAGCCTTCAGCGATCGGCGGTGCGCTGGCCACCGCCTGGGCGTGGCGGTCGACTGCTTCCCCGATTGCCGCCAGAACGCCGGCCACCGTGCCGTGACGCTTGCGCCAAGGCGCAGCAAACGCCACGTCGTGCCCGATGGGCATGAGCGACCGCGAAGGATCGCTCCAAGCCACCTTGCCCGTCACCCACGCGCGCAGTTGCGCGCTGCGCAGGCCGTCGCCGTCGGTGACGAACTGCCGTGCGGCCGTGTGGCCGGGCCGCACCAGCAGGCGGAAATACTCGCCCTCCTCGCCGTGGCCCACCGCCACCGTTTCGCTGCCGGCCAGGTTGCCCAGCAAGGTGCGAAGCGCAGCCGGCAGGCGCACCTCGTCCATCATGAGCAATTGCGAATCGAGCACACCGCCCAGCACACCAACTGCGTGGCATGCCGCCGCGACGTGAGGCGTGAGCCCACCGCGCACCACCAGCGGCAGCGCGGTCTGCTTGCGCCACTTCTGCAGCAGGATGAAGGACGCGTCCTCGCCGACAAAACCGCCGGACTCGTTGCCCTTGACGACCAGCCCATCGACCACGGCGTCCAGCGGCTCGCCGGGCCAGGCCGCGGTGCGCACCTCGGCCAGCACGCGCACGCCCTGGCCGCGCAGTTCATCGATCAGCGCGCGGCAACCGGGCACCTGCTCGGCGTCGACGATCAGCCAGCCCAGGCCGGTGCCGGCATGTGAACGCAGCGCTGCGGCCAGTGCGGGCCCTGGCGGCGCGTCGAGCTTGACACCGAATGCGCTGCGCACATTGCGGCCCAGGGCCGCCAGTGCGTGCACCACTGCCTCCGGATCCGCAGCGAGCTCGCCGTTGAGCACACCGACACCACCGGCTCGGCAGGCAGCGATGGCAAGGGCCGGATCCATCAGGCCGGCAGGCGTGAAGGCGAACGTGATGAAGCGTGTCATGCGTCAGACCTGTGAAGCGCGAGCGGACATGGGGAGCGCGGGGCGGCGGCAGCCGGCTGCTGCGCCGGCAAGCCCGGACAGCACCATGTGCTTGCGGCTCGCAGTGCAGAGCGCTGCATTCGACGCGTGAGGGGCGTCTTCCCCAGCCGTGACATGGCGCACAAACATGACCCTCGACCCATGATGTTGCAAGGGGTGACAGGGGCCACACCGTGCGTTTATGTTGTTCACGCAGCGCCGTGGCGCCGCATTCGCCTGCATTGGCGCACATGCCGAGCCTGCAGGCCATCCCACGAATGGGGCCTCACAAGATCACGCGCCTGTTACTTCTCATGCCCCGTGCGCCCCTCGCAGACCCAGTCCACTCCCACCGCAGCAAGCCGCAGCGGTGCGATCGCGGGTCGCCAGTCGCACGAGCTCAACGACGGTTGAAAAAGTCCCACATCAGCTCATTGGCGGAAATTGCCTGCGACGCCGGCTCACCGCGGGTCTTTGGCGCGCCCGGCCAGGAATGCCCACCCGTCTCGGTGACGCACAGCTGCACCTGCACGTTGTCGCGACAGCCGGGATAGGCCTCGCAGTAGGCACCCGGCTTCTCGAGCACCCGCTTGGGCGTGGCGCTGCAGCCGTTCATGCGTGCCCACTTGGCCATCGAATCCGGCACCGGCGTGAAATCCGTCACCATGTCCTTGCGCTTCGAATTCGGGCCGGCTCCGCCCGTGAACACCTCGTTGGGGTCGTTGCGGGCGTGGAAGTGAAGCACCGACACCGGCCGCTTGGGCTCGCAGTGGCGGGTGTTGTCCGTGCCGGCGACCGGCGCGATGCCGCGGAACAGGTCGGACGCCTCGCACGCCAGCCGGTAGGCCATCAAGGCGCCGTTGGACATGCCGGTGGCATAGACGCGGTTGCGGTCGATGTTCATCTGCCGCATGAGGTTCTCGACGGCCTGGCGGATGAAGCCCACGTCATCCACGTTTTCATCGCGTGCGGGCCCGCAGCAGTTGCCGGCATTCCAGGTGGCGAACTTTCCCGAGGCCATCTTGCTGTAGCCATTGGGGAACAGCGCAACGAAGCCTTCGCGGTCGGACTTGCTGATCTGGCCGTAGTTGGCGTCGTTGGCCTGGTAATCCATGCTTCCGCCGCCGCCATGCAGCGCGACCATCAGCGGCGCGGGCGTGTCCGGGTTGTACTTCGGTGGCACATGCACGCGGTACATGCGGGTGAGCCCGTCGTGCTGCACCTTGAAGGTGTAGTCGCCTGGCTTGGTGATCTTGGTGTCGACCTCGGCGTTGGCTTCGGGGGCCGGCGCTTTCTGCTGGCGTTGCAGGATGCGCTCGCGGATGCGCTCGCGCAGCGTCCCCTCCTGGGCCACCAGCGGCAATGACAGGCTGCCGATGGCAGCAGCCACCAGGGCGAAGGCAACGGTGCGCAATGCAAGTCGTTTCATGGTGGTCCTTTGCGGAAGATCGGCAGCGCGGCCGGCTGGCCGTACCTCTGTGCCCAACGCGGCGGCCGCCGGCGCCGCCTACGCATGGCGCACTATTCAGCGCTGGCCGGCTTGGCGGCGGCCTTGCGGCGACGCGCACCCAGCGGCGCGATCACCGGCCCCACCAGGATGGTGTCCTCGGGCTGCAGCAGCATGAAGATGATCAGGTCGGCCACCCGCTCCGGCGGCACCGCATCGCTGGGCATGGGCGCGGGCAGGTTCTGCTCCCACATCGGCGTGGCCACTGCCGCGGGCATGAGGGCCTGCACCTTGACGCCGTAGCTGCGCACCTCCTCGGCGACTGCCTGCGACAGGCCGATGACGCCGAACTTGGATGCGCAGTACGGGCCGTCATAGGCTCGGCCCTGCAGGCCCTGCACCGACGACAGGTTGATGATCATGCCGCTGCGCTGCGAGATCATCGTGGGGAGCACCGCGCGGTTGGCGAGGAACACGCCGCGCAGGTTGATGCCGATGACGTCGTCGAATTCGTCGGTCGACACGTCCACCAGCACCTTGGGCGGCGTGCCGCGTTTGCGCAGGATGCCGGCGCAGGAGATCAGCGCATCGATGCGTCCAAAGCGGTCCAGCGTGGCCTGCACCAGGCGGGCATGGTCCTCCTCGCGGCGCACATCGATCGCGACGCCGATGCAGGCGGCCTCGCCACCGGCGGCGATCTCGGTGACCACGCTGTCCACCCGCGCAGCGTCGATGTCGGCCACCACCACCGAGGCGCCCAGCGAGGCCGCGGCGCGCGCGGTCGCCAGGCCGATGCCGCCGGTGCCCCCGGTCACGATGACGACCTTGCCACGAAGGTCCTGGGCGCCGCCCAAAAAGGATGTGCTCATTGTTTGCTCCTTGGTGGCCACTGCGGGCCGTGCTGATCGTGGGGTGGTGGTGCTTGCTTCCGGCTTGCCGGTCCAGCCGCTGCCGCCCAGGCGCTGCAGCGGCTCGATCACCGGGGACAGCAGGCGCGTGTCCTCCGGCATGCCCAGCATCCAGACGATGGTGTCGGCCACCCGCTCCGGCGGCGGGATGTCGCCCGGCTGCGGCAACGGCCCCGTCTGCGCCAGCACCTCGGTGTCGAACTTGCCGGGCGACAGGGTCTGCACCCGCACGCCGAACGGCCGGGCTTCGTCGGCCAGTGCCTGGCTCAGGCCCATCACGCCGAACTTGGAGGCGCAGTACGGGGCATCGAACGCGATCCCCGCGTGGCCGGATTTCGACGACAGGTTGAGGATGTCGCCGCGCCGGGCCGCCAGCATGGCCGGCAGCACCGCCCGGTTGGCGAGAAAGGTGCCACGCAGGTTGATGTCGACCACGTCGTCCCATTCCTGCGCCGGCAACTGCGCCAGTGTGCGCAGGGTCTGGCTCTGGGCCCTCAGGATGCCGGCCGCATGCACCAGGATGTCGATCGCACCGAACCGGTCCAGCGCACGTTGCGCCATCTCGGCCATGTCGGCCTCGGACCGCACATCCAGCGGCAAGGCGAGCGATTCCGCCAGGCCGTCGGTGGCATCGGCCATGCGCGCCGCCGTGTCCGCCAGGCGCTGCGCATCACGGCCCACCAGCACCAGCCGGGCCCCCGTGCGCGCCAGCGCCACGGCGGTCGCACGCCCGATGCCGCTGCTGGCACCAGTGACAATGGCGACGCGGCCGGTCAGCGGATGCTGGCGCATGCCGTGTGGTGGCTCAACCTGGGCAGCGGCCGCACCGTCACTCGGCGAGCTGCTTCTCGAGGAAAGAGACGATCTCCTTGACCTGCAGTTCCTGCACGTAGCGGCCGTCCACCATCATGAGCTGCTCGAAGTGCATCTTGCGGCGCTGGAAGTGGGCTTCGATCGCCACCACCAGCTGCACCACGTCGATCGATTCGAACGCCAGGTCGGCCATCAGGCGAGTGTCGGGCTGGATGCCGCCGGTGAACGGCAGGTCCCAGTCCTGGGTCATGTCGGTCAGGATGGCGATCAGGTCGCGCTCGATCTGCTCGCGGGTGAACTTGGCAGTGGTGGTGGCGTCGGACATGGTGTTGAACCTCTTGGCTGATGTGAAGGTGGTGTCGTTGTTCTATGCGGCTGCGGTCTTCAGCTGGCCCGGCGCACGGCGCAGATCTCGAGCCAGTTGTGCTGCACGCTGGTGACGTTGGCGCTTTCCAGGGCGAGCGCCGCGGTGTTGGCCAGCGCCTGCGACGCCAGCTCCACCGGATAACCGGCCAGCTGCGCTTCGGCCAACCCGCTGTAGGCGCCCACGGAGGCCAGCGAGTGGTGGTCGAACATGACGGCGCGCTCGTTCAGGTCCAGCACTTCGAAGCCCTTGGCATTCAGCAGCTCGCGCCATTCCGCCGGCGTGAGCCAGCGGTTCTGGTAGGCCACGGGCGACAGGTAGGACTTGCCGCGCACGCGGCGGATCGGCGGCTCGCCGGCAGCCACCCGTTCCGCGCTGAAGCGCGCGATCCACGCGGTGGCTTCCTTCAGCCATTCGTAATAGACCTGCTGGGTCACGGGCGGCCAGCAGCCGGCGTAGAAGCCCGAGCTGAACGCGAAGATGCCGCCCGGCTGCAACACGCGTGCGATGGAGCCGGCCAGCCCGTCCTTGTCGGCGATGAGATGGATCGCGTTGGCGATGGTCACGCAATCGAAGGTGGCCTGCGGAAAAGGCAGCACCTCGGCCGAACCCACCACCAGGCTCACGGTGCGCTGGGCACCGGCCGGTGGCGTGGCGAGCGCCTCGTCGCCCACGCGCACCGTGTACCCCAGGCGCGCATAGTTCTCGGCCGCCAGGCCGATCTGCACGGGGTCCAGGTCGATGCCATGCAAGCTGGCCTTCGGCGCACGCGCCATCAGCAGCTGGCCCACGGCCCCGGTGCCGCACGCGAGATCCAGGATGCGGGTCACCGGCGCCAGCGGAAGCCGCTCGACGAAGGCGTTGTTGGCTTGCACGTAAGCCTGGTCTTCGGCGAAACGGGTGTAGGTGGTATCGGTCGGCGCGATCACGGACATGGGGTTCCCTCCCTGTTGGTAGCGTGGCAGTCGGCTGTCAAGGAATCCAGGACCACATCTGGATCTTGATGAAGCGCGTGATGGACAGCGTGAACGCCTTCCACACGGGCATGGTGTCGGCGCTGATCTTGGCCTGGCCCGTCATGCCGGTGCGCAGCAGCCCCTTCTGGTTGTCGAAGGTGGCGATCACCTTCACCACGTTGCCGAAGGACTTGGGCGTGACGTTGCGGTCGATCAGCGTGACCTTGCCCTCGAATTCCTCGTTGAAGAAGGAGACCGCACGGGCGCGGACCACCGAGCCGAGCTTCACGTACTGCAAGTCCGACTCCACGATCTCCATCTCGGCAGTGACGTGTCCGGTGTTTTCCACCGACGCGAAGGAAACGCCCTTGTCGAGGTAGCTGTTGATGCGGTCCTTCAGGTGCAGCGACAGGATGTTGCCGTCGAAGGGCATGCGCAGCACGGTGCGGTCGATCTTGCCCGCGTAGGCGGCGCGCTCCTGCTGCAGGCTGGCCAGCTTGGCCTCCGCAGCGGCCACCTGCTCCTTCGTGGGGCCGGTCCTTGCGAGCGTGAGCGCTGCCGTCTTCTCGGCCACCTGCATCTGGTCGATCATGTGGTCCTTGCGGGCCTTGTCGAGCTCCTCGAAGGTCACCGCGCCCGCTTCGTACAGCTTCTCCAGGCGCGGCACGCGCTGGCGGCTGAACGGCTCGTGGGCACGGGCCACTTCCAGCTGCTGTTCGGCCACTTTCACCTCTTCAGGCTTGGGCAGCGACTTGAGGTTGGCGATGATGTGCTTCTGCTCCTCGATCTGGGCGTCCAGCACCTTCAGCTGGGCCTGGTAGTCGTCGTGCGCCAGGCGGGCCAGCACCGTGCCCTGCTTGACGAACTCGCCACCGTCGAAATACACGTCGGTGATCACCCCCGGCGTATCGGTGGTGATCGCCGCCTTGCGCAGCGGGAAGATCGAGAACGTGCCGCCCGGCTCGTAGGGATAGGGGATGAACAGCGCCAGCACGGCACACACCAGCAGGGCGCGCTTCCAGTAGCTGGTCTTGGGCTTGGCGATCTCGCCCTCGGCTTCCACTGCGAGCGTGCGGGTGCGCCAGCGGTCGAACTGCACCTGGCGCTCATAGGTCTCGCCGAAACGCTTGAGGCCGACGTAGTTGCGCCACAGCATGTAGCTGGCAAAGCCCACGGCCACCAGCATGGCCGAGCCACCGATGTCCAGGTGCCCGGTCATCCAGCGTTCGAGTGCCAATGCCAGCGTGAGCACCAGCAGCACCACGTAGGTGGTGGACGCGGTGGCATACAGGGCCAGCAGGTTGTTGTCCGCCGCGCGGTACACCCCGCCGTTGAACTTGTTCTTCAGCGCGGCATAAGCCTTGCCGCGCAGATGCGGCTCGTTGAGGTAGGCGCTCAGCAGGTAGTAGGCGTTGCCCTTGATCAGCGGGTTGCCCGACTCCAGCAGCAGGCCGACGGCGCAGCTGCCGGCCAGCAGCAGGCCCACCTCGTACAGCGCCGACTGGCTGTCCCGGGTGTTGTACCAGAGCAGGACGCCAACGCTGAACATCACCATGCGCATCAGCAGCGTCGAGCCGTGCAACCACATGGTCTGGCGCCGGTTGAGCTGGTCCGCGCCCTCCATCTGGACGATGAAGCGCGGCATGAACCCGAAGAACAGCGCAATGCCGAACTTGTTGACCGTGGCCTTGTAGTGATGGGCCACCACGGCCACCGTCCACTGCACCACCAGGTGCACGGTGACCATCACGAACACCAGGTGTTCGAACAGCGAGATCTGCGGATGGAGCTTGGCCAGATCCTCCACCACCAGGTGGAAATACTGCGCGCCGAGGAACAGCGCGATCGCAAGCATCAGCGGCACCAGGTAGACCGCATGCCGCAGCGGCAAGAGGGCCGGCGTCACGACCTTCAGCACCGGCCGTGGATCGAACAGCGTGACCATGCGGGTGACGGTGCGCCAGTCCAGGCCAAAGGCGTCCTGGATGCCAGGCGGCAAGTCGACCTGGGCGTCCTTGGCGGCCGCCGGCGGCGCAGCGGGTGGGGTCGCCGGCGCCTTGGCGCTGGGTGCGGGCGCCGGGGACGGCACGGGCACAGGCGCAGCCACCGTGGCGGCCGAGCCACCGGCCGCGGCCACCGCGGCACTGTAGGACTTGGGTTCCGCCTTGCCGCCCTCCACCACCTCGTAGGTGCGGCGGGTGAACGGCGCCAGCACCGGATGCTGCGCCGCGGACTCGTCGAACAGCTTCTGGTCCGCGATGGAGGCGAAGAACTCGTCGAGCTCCTGCTTGGTGATGCTGCGGTCGAAGCGGTCCTGGAAGGCCCGCTGCAGCTTCTCCACCGTGTCGTAGCCGGGCAGCGCCTCCAGAATGAAGAACTGCCAGGCGTCGAAGTCGTAGGTCTTGCCGCGTACCTTGTCCCGGATCAGGTAGCTGATCTGGTCGCCCTTGACGAGACGGAAGGCCTCGAAGCGCCGCATCAGGTAGACGGGCAGCACCACCTTTTTGGTTTGCTCGCTCATTTCAGTGTCCCATCTTGGGTTGCGGCCGCGACCGGCCCGTTGTCCGCCGTGACCGCCGCCGGCGCGTCGTCCGCCGGTTTCGTCGCTTTCAGCTTGTCCTGCTCGACCATCCAGCCACCCCCCATGGCCTTGTAGAGGGCCACCAGGGCGAGATAGCGGTCACGCCAGCCCTGCGCCTGCTGGGTTTGTGAGGCGAACACCTCGCGCTCCGCGTCCAGCACTTCCAGGAAGGTCGATTCCCCGCCTTCATAACGCATGCGCGACAGGCGCAACACCTCGTCGCGCGACTCGACCTGGCGCTTCAGCGCTGCATATTGCTCGTCGGCCTTGGCATGGAAGACCAAGGCGTCAGCCGTTTCCTGCAGCGCCGACTGCACCGCCTGGAGATAGCGCTCCACCATCTGCTTTTGCACCGCCTCCGCCTGGCGCACGTCGCCCGCGATGCGCGCACCATCAAACAGCGGGCCGGTGAGGCTGCGGCTGAGTTCGCCGGTGCGCGCCGTCTTGGCCAGCAGCCAACGGAGCTGGTCGCTGGCCAGGCCCATGGCGCCGGTGATCGACACGGTCGGAAAGTACTGCGCCTTGGCCAGGCCGATGCGCGCATTCGCAGCCACCAGCGTCTGCTCGGCGGCCATCACGTCAGGGCGCCGGATCAGCACGTCCGATGGCACGCCAGCCGGCACCGTCGGCAAGGTCAGGGCCTCGATGGAACGCCGCTGCACCGGCCCCGGATTGCGGCCGGCCAGCACGGACAGGGCGTTTTCCAACGTCGCGATCTGGCGCTCGATCTGCGGGATCTGCGCTGCCACCTCGTCCATCAGCGCGCGAGCCTGGGCCACGGACAGCTTGGTGGCCGAGCCGCCGCGCGCCTTGGTGTCCAGCAGCTTGTAGGCCGACTCCCGGTTCTTCAGCGTCTGGCGCGCGATCGACAGCTGCTGGTCGTAGCCCAGCAGCTGCACGTAGGTGGTGGCGACGTTGGACACCACCGTCAGCATCACCGCCCTGCGCGCTTCTTCTGTGGACAGCAGTTCCGCCCGGGCGGCTTCGTTGGAACGCTTCACCTTGCCCCAGAGGTCCACCTCCCAGCTGTAGTTCAACCCCATCGAGAAGGAGTTGTAGGTGGGCGGCGTGCCGGGGCGCAGCAGGGCGGGCTGCTCCTGGCTGCGCTGCTGGCGCAGGCCGGACACGTTGTAGCTGACCTGCGGGTAGGCGGCGGCTGCGGCCACCTGGAGGTGCGCATCGAACTCCTCCACGCGGTAAGCCGCGATGCGAAGGTCCTTGTTGGCCTCCAGGGCCGAATCGATCAGGGCGCTGAGGTCGGGGTCGCCGAACATGCGCCACCAGGCGGTGTTGGTGACATCAGCCGCCGGCGTGGGCGCAGCGGCGGGCGGAACAGGCGCGTGCCACGCGGCCGGCAACGGCACCTCGGGACGCTTGTAGTCCGGGCCGACGGCGCAGCCGGCACAAGCCGCTGAGATCAGCAGCGCGCCCAGCCGCGGACAGCGTGCGACTGCGCGCCGCAGCAGGCCGGCTGGCGCATTGCCGGGGTGGTGAGGTGCGAATGGCATGGCGATCCGTTCAGTCATCCGGCATCGCCCGGGACAGCATCTCGAGGGCATAGTCCTCGACTTCCTTCACGCGGATGAGGCGGCTGCGAAGCTCCAGCAGGATGCCCTCGAACCACTTGATCTGGTACTCGATGCGCCGGCGCTCGTCGACGATGTCCTCCAGCGGCGCATTCGGCGGCGGCCGCCCGTGCTCGTCGAACAGGAACTTGATCCCGTCCGCGAGATCGCGGTTCATGCTGATGTGCTTGACCTGCTTCTCGACGAACTTGCGCGCCTTCTTGGCATTGAAGGCGTCCACCACGGCGGTGCGCAGCGCCTGCTGGTGCGGCGACAGCAGCGCGGGGTCGGGCCGGCCGGTGGCCGGGTTCTCCGGCACGGCGGTCAGCCGCTTGCGCACCGGCTTGTCGGGATCGGGGGTGTCGCTCATGGGCGGGGCGGGCGGGCGGCTCTCAGACATAGCCGAACTCGTTGGCAAGCTGCACCACTTCCGGATGCAGGCCCTTGCCGTCATCGCGCCAGGGCACCGGCTTGGACAAGGGCGGGATCTTCGGCGTGTGTGGCCGGAAGGTCGGGCCGGCGAGGAAGTTGGGATCGTTGCCGAACAGCGCATTGATCGGCCCGAAGCAGGCGAACGGCGAACGCTCGGGGTGCATCATCTGATCGACGGCCTCGGCGTCGTCACGCAAGCCGGCCCAGCGGGCGATCTCCGCCAGGCGCTGCTCGGGCTGGGCCATGATGTCCTCGCCCCGCATGCGCATCTGCTGCGCCGGCGGCACCTTGTCCAGGAAATCGAGGATGTTGAGGTTGATGTCGTGCCAGGCGATCTGCGGCTCCATCAGCGCATAGTCCTCGCCGATCTCGAACGCGTTCACCTTAATCGTGAAAGCACCGTCGTTGATGGCCAGCAGCGACTTGGCCTGGGCCACCGGATGCCGCACCAGGTGCAGGAAGCGGGCATCGGGAAAGGTGTCCAGCATCGCGCGCATGCGCTTGACGGAGATGGTGTACGAGGGACTCTTCTCCACTGCCACCAGCGGATGGATCTTGTCCACGATCTCCTGGAACACCTGGCCGGTGGTCCAGTGCTCACGCACCGACGCCCAGCGCAGCGCCATGTTCACCGTGGCCGTGCTCTGCTCGCCGCAATAGATCTCGGCCACCGCGCGCAGCAGGCCATGGCGCGCCATGGGCCCGTTCTCGGAGATTTCCGCCGCCGAGCCGCGCCACAGGTCCACCAGCGTGTCCACATTGAACAGGCAAAGCTCCGGCAGGCCAAAGCACTGCGGGTGCTGGCCCAGCATGGCGTTCACCAGCGAGGTGTAGGACCTCGGCGGCGCCAGCAGGAACAGGGGAGCGGCCATCGCGTGTCGTGGGACCCGAGCCTCAGGAGAGGCGGCCTTCCACGAAGGGCACTTCGAAGCACTTCTCGTGCATGATGGGTCCGTGGCCGAAATAGCCGTCCTCGCCGAAGAGCTCGCCGTGGTCGGCGGTCACGATGAAGTGGGTGTTGGGCGGCGTGATCTCCATCAGGTGGCCCACCTGCTTGTCGATGTACTCCACGCACTTCACCTGCTGCTGGTGCAGCATCTTCATCTGCTCGGCGTCGAAGGTCTGCTTCTCGGCCTTCGCCGGCACGTCGTCCATCGACTTCAGCGCACCGTGCACGCCGGAGATGTGCGGCAGGTTCTCGCCCGAGAGCATGTAGGGGTAGTGCGTTTCGCCGAGGTTCAGGAAGTAGTAATGGGGTTCGTCGGGGAACTCCATCTCGCGGATCATCCCGGCGAAATCGTTGTGGTTCTTCATCAGCTTGTATTCGTCGAAGTCACGACTGATGAGGGTGTCCTTGTTGAGCACCGGCATGGACACCTTGGCCACCGTGCGATAGCCGATGTTGCGCAGCACGCGTGGAAGCGACAGGTGCGGCAGGAACTCCTTGAAGGCGATCTCGGCATGGCCGGTGCGATCCTTCCACTGCGCGAACTCTTCCTTGTAGACCTCGGAGGCAAACACCTCCTTCGGGCTGCCGTGCGGCAGCATGCCCATGGCAAAGGCATGGTGCGACGGGGCCGTCCATGACGCATAGGAGTAGCGCTTCTGCGCCTCGCCCAGGCGGTCGATGTTGGGCGTGGCAGCTGCCATGAAGCTGTCGTAGCGGCAGCTGTCCATGACGATGAAGACGATGTGGTTGCAGGTCATGGGTTCCCTCGAATCGGTGCGGTAATGGACCTGGGATCAAATCGATGTCGACATGGCGGCAGCTGGCTCACTGAATGCCCAGTTGCATCAGCCCGCTGTCGGTGCCGGTCGGGTCGCCCACGGTGATCATGAACGGCAAGGCCTGCAGGACGTCGATCTTCTGGCCGTTGCTGGCACGCGTACCCTGCCGCAAGTTGAAGGGCCCGCCGGTGGGGGCCGCGATCAGGCTCGCGGTGTCGCTAGTGCCGGACAGGCCGGTGAATCCATAGGTGCTGGCACCCCCCGTGAGTGCCATCGTCACCCAGTCACCGGTGGTGCTCGCGCCCGCTACGCTCACGTCCGCCAGGCCGGATCCGTCGGGCAGCCCGATGCGCAACTGAGGCGTTCCGTCGGCCGCCTTGTCAGCCGTGAGCAGCACTCGCAAGGCGCCGATCCGCGCGATCACGAAAGTGAAGCGGTCGTTCGGGTCGGTGGTGCCGACGGCTGTGAATGCGTTTCCGGACGGACCGCTCAAGGTATAGCTCTTGAGCGCAGTGCCACAGTTCGAGGCCCGCGTGATGGAGCCGTCGATCTGGCAGATGGCCAGCGTGTTGCCGTTGACCGTGAGCGTGCCCACATGCGTGGCGGGACCCGAGGCCAGGATGTTGCGGGAGGCGATGTTGAAGCCGCCCGACTGCAGGTTGGTCGCGAAGCTGCGCACCGCGATGTACGGCGTGACGGTCGAGCCACCTAGAGTGTCTCCGCCTACGATCAGGTCGGTCGAGAGGCGGAACCGCGCGCTGCCGCTCACCACGAAGTCGCTGCCGGAGGTCGTGAAGCTGCGCGTGAGAACCTGCCCGTTACCCTGCAGGGTGTAGCTGCCCGCGTCGAAATCGACGTTCAGGTCGTACTGGTGCCCGTCGGCAGCAAAGGCCGTGTACAGCCCGCTGCTGGCGTTGACGGCCTGCGTGGTGACCAAAGCCGTGTTGTTGGACGCGTTGGTATCCCCTGCCGCTGCGATCTGCACCGTGCTCGTGATCGCATCCCGCTTGCTGGCCTCGACCGGCACGGTGTAGGTGAGCACCAGGTAATCGCCCGCGTGCAGCGAAGGGATGGTCATGCTGGTGCCCAGCGTGCCCGGGCAGGCCGCGCCCGACGACGGCGCACAGGCCACCGTGGCCATGTATCCGGACGGCGACAGCGTCTGCGTGACGGTGATGTTGCTCGCGATGTTGGGACCGGGGTTGGCGACGACCGCGGTGAACACCGCCGAGCTGCCGCCCGCCACCGTCTGGGCACCGGTCTGCGACACACCGAGGTCAGCGCTGAGCGCATTGATCGTCGCGGTGGCTGAGTTGTCGACCGGACGCGATTCGCCCGGCACGCTGGCGGTGAGCGTGTTGCTGAGCGCGCCGGAACTGCCGGCCGCGACGGTGGCCTGCACGGTGAAGACCAGCGTGCTGTTCACCGGCATCGAGGGCGCCGTCATGGCGGGACCCATGCTCACAGGGCACACCGCCCCGCCGGTAGCCGCGCAGCCGATGCTGCCCAGGGTGAGCCCGGCACTCGCGGTGTCGGTGATCGCGATGTCGGTGGCCGTGCCGGGGCCCTTGTTGAGCACCGTCATGGTGAAACTGGTCACCGCACCGCCCGGCACGGTGCCCGACGCCGCGGAGGCGGTCACGGTCAGGTCCTGCGCCACCGTGGTGCCGGACGCCACGGCCGAGTTGTCGCTGCGGTTCGAATCGTTGTCCGGCGTGGCGGTCATGGTGTTGCGCACCGTGCCGTTGAAGCCGGACTTCACCACGGCACCCACGCTGAAGACCAACGAACCACCGGCCGGGATGCTGGGAACGTCCATCAGCTGGCCAGGGGCGTCCGGGCACACCGCGGCGCCACTGGCCTGGCAGCTCATACCTGTATAGACAAGTTGGCTGTCGACGCTGTCGACGATGCGCACATTGGTGGCGGCATCCGGCCCAGAGTTCTCCACGGTCATCGTGAAGCTGGTTGCGGTGCCGGCGGCCACCGTGGCGGTCGGCCCCACGCCGGTCACGAAGACGCCGGACTGGGCGGTGTAGGCGGAGCCCTCCGCGATGAAGGAGTTGTTGGACGTGTCCGAATCGTTGTCCAGCGTCACCAGCATCTTGTTGGCGAACGGCGCTGCCGCTCCGCGCGGCGGGGTGGCCACCGCAGACACCGTGAACTGCAGGGCGCTGCCGGCCGGCAGCTCATCGACCGCGGTCTTGAAACCGATGGTGGTCGGGCACACCGCGTTGCCGACCGCGGTGCACACGATGCCGGTGAGCGTGAGCGGGCCCTGGACGTTGTTGTCGATCGACAGGTGAGTGGCGGTGTCCGGGCCGTTGTTGGCCACGGTCATCAGGAACTGGGCCGTGCCCCCGCCAGGCACAACACCTTGCGGCCCTACGCCGGTGACCACCACATCCGCGGTCGAGAAAAACGCCGTGGCGGTGGCCGTGGCCGAGTTGTTGCCGGTGGAGACGTCCGCACTGAAGCTGGCCGACATGGTGTTGGAGACTTGCACCGCGCCGGTGCCGCCCCCACTCGCCAGATGGGTGGTGACGGTGAAGGTCAGCTGTGCGCCGGACGGGAGGCTGGGTATTGCCATGGGCGCCGTGGTGGACGTGCTGGGGCACACCGCGCCGCCGGTGGCCTCACACGTGATGCTGTCCAGCACCAGGGGATAGGCGAGCTGATTGCGCACCGTGACGTCGGTAGCCGGGCCGTCGCCCTCGTTGGCCACCGTCATGGTGAATACGGCGGTCTCTCCGCGCAGGATCTGCGCCGAGGGCCCCACACCGGAGACAACCACATCGGTCCCCGAACGCCCGCTGCCACCGCCGCAGGAAGCCAGCAGCAATGCCAACGAAAGCGAGACCACGCTGGCCAGGCCCCGGATTCCCATGTGCCGTTCCCTCAGAAAAGTTGTAATCCCACCGACCGGGCACGCCTGTTCGCGGCAGGCAGGCCGGCCAACTCAGGAATACCTCATTGTTTTATCGCCAGTTTTGGCGAAAACCCGGGAACGGGTTTTCGATACTGGACAAGAAGGCCCCGCCGATACTCCTGAGCTGAGCTCCCTGATATTGCCCCGGTCGCCGCATTCGGGCGAATACGGGCACGGGTTGCAATATCAGCTGACTCTATCACTCCCCCCTGTTGTGCACATCCCCTAACTCCGGTGTTGGACTGTTACGTCGCCGTCAGGGAAGCACACGCACGGCCCGTGCCCGGCAGATGCCGAGCACTACAGGCCAGAGGCTACGAAATAGGGATTGGCAAAGTCGGGTTTTCCGTACATCAACGGTTGGCCATTCAGCTCGCTCACGCTTCCGCCTGCTGCCGCCAGCACCGCGTGGCCCGCGGCGATGTCCCATTCCATGGTCCGGCCCAGCCTGGGGTAGAGGTCCGCTTCTCCGGCGGCCACCAGGCACAGTTTGAGAGACGAGCCCGCGTTGCGCAGCGCTGCCACGGTGCGGCCGCCAAGAAAGGCGTCCAGTGCCGCGGCGTCGCCGTGCGAGCGGCTGGCCACCACGGTCAGGCCCTCGGCGGGCACTGGCCGGCAGCGCATGGCGCGGCGCTGGCTCCCTTCGACCACAAAGGCACCCTGCCCCACCACGCCGGCGAAAAGCCGGTCCTGCGCAGGGGCGAGCACCACACCCAGCACCGGCGTACCGCGCTCGATCAGCGCGATGTTGACGGTGAACTCGCCGTTGCGGCTGATGAACTCCTTGGTGCCGTCGAGCGGGTCCACCAGCCAGAAGCGGTCGCCCACCGTGGGGCACTGGCCGGCGGCCACCGCCTCCTCGGCCACCACCGGAATGTCCGGGGTGAGCGCCTGCAACGCCGGCACGATCACCGCCTCGGCCTGTTCGTCGGCCTCGGTGACCGGCGAGGCGTCCTGCTTGCCACGCACGGCGATCTCGCCCGCGTAGACAGACATCACGACCGCACCGGCGCGCTGCGCGATGCGGATCACGGATTCAAGCAAGTCGGCCGGCATCCTGGATTCGTTCACTGCGTCCCTCTCATTGCGTGGCGCCATGGCGGCGCGGTGCGGAATGTACTTCGAGGTTCGTGCAGCAGTGGATGCAACGCGCGGCCGGACGCCGACTTGAGGGGGTGTCAGGCCTGCACGTTCAATGTGGCGCCCGCAACACCGCCCGTGCTGGACGTGGCGACGGGTGGCACCGGCATGGTGCCGGGCGGCGGTACGGTTCCGGGGCTTCGGTGGCGCGCGCCCTGCACCATCTCGGTGAAAGCGCCCTGGGCTGCCGGGATGTCGCCGGCGCGCAACGCCTTGCCGAGGTCTGCGAACGGGCTGTCCGGCTTCCAGGTGGCACCCTCGGGGGCATTGCGCAGCATGGTGGCGTAGGCCTGTTTGGCGCCATCGAGGTCGCCTTGGGACAGCGCCTGGGACATCTGCTTCACCGTGGCCAGCCGCTGGCCGCGGTCGGACCCCGCGGCAGCTGTGGCCGTGGACAGGCCGCCAATTGAAATGCTCATCAGGGACTCCTTTGAACGAAGCTGAGGAACCTTCACTGTGGATCCGGCCCGATTCCTGCGAACGCGGGATTTGCCGGCCCAAACCCCCCTAGTTTTCGTCTGCGCACCCATATAGGTGTAGACAAATGCGGTGGCCGAGGCTTCCAATCCGCCGGTTCCTACCGGATAAAAACATGCTGATACACCCAAAGGACATGGCGGCGCTAGGAAAGTCGGCGACGGAGAAGACGCTGGACGACTCATTGCGCCTGACCCACCTGCAACGCCTGGAGGCCGAGAGCATCCACATCATGCGGGAGGTGGTGGCCGAGTGCGACAACCCGGTGATGCTGTATTCCATCGGCAAGGACAGCGCCGTGATGCTGCACCTGGCCAAGAAGGCGTTTTTCCCCTCGCCCCCGCCTTTCCCGCTGCTGCACGTGGACACCACCTGGAAGTTCCGCGCGATGTACGAGATGCGCGAACGCATGGCACGCGAGCTCGGCATGCGGTTGCTGGTGCACCAGAACCCGGAGGCGGCCGCGCTGAAGATCAACCCCTTCGAACACGGTTCGCAGATCCACACCGACATGTGGAAGACGCAGGGGCTGAAGCAGGCGCTGGACATGCACGGTTTTGACGCCGCCTTTGGTGGCGCCCGCCGCGATGAAGAGAAGTCGCGCGCCAAGGAGCGCATCTTCTCCTTCCGCAGCGCCCAGCACCGCTGGGATCCCAAGAGCCAGCGGCCCGAGCTCTGGCATCAGTACAACGCGCGCAAGCACAAGGGCGAATCGATCCGCGTGTTCCCGCTGTCCAACTGGACCGAGCTGGACATCTGGCAATACATCTACCTGGAGAACGTGCCCATCGTCCCGCTGTACTTCGCGGCCGTGCGGCCGGTGGTGGAACGCGACGGCACGCTGATCATGGTGGACGACGACCGCATGCCGCTGCGAGCCGGCGAGCAGCCGATGATGAAGAAGGTGCGCTTCCGCACGCTGGGCTGCTACCCGCTCACCGGCGCGGTGGAGTCAGAAGCCGACACGCTCACCGGGATCATCCAGGAGATGCTGCTGGCACGCACGTCGGAGCGGCAGGGCCGCATGATCGACCACGACACCTCGGCGTCGATGGAGAAGAAGAAGCAAGAGGGATATTTCTAATGGCCCACGTCTCCGACCTCATCGCGACCGACATCGACCAGTACCTGCGCCAGCACGAGACCAAGAGCCTGCTGCGCTTCATCACCTGCGGCAGCGTGGACGACGGCAAGAGCACGCTGATCGGGCGCCTGCTGTACGAATCCAAGATGCTGTTCGAGGACCAGCTCGCCGCCGTGGAAGCGGATTCCAAGAAATGGGGCACGCAAGGCGGAGAGATCGACTTCGCCCTGCTGGTGGACGGCCTGGCTGCCGAGCGTGAGCAGGGCATCACCATCGACGTGGCCTACCGCTTCTTCTCCACCGACAAGCGCAAGTTCATCGTGGCCGACACCCCCGGCCATGAGCAGTACACGCGCAACATGATCACCGGCGCCTCCACCGCGGATGTGGCCGTGATCCTGATCGACGCGCGCAAGGGCGTGCTCACGCAGACGCGCCGCCACAGCTTCCTGGTGTCGCTGATCGGCATCCGCAAGGTGGTGCTGGCCATCAACAAGATGGACCTGATGGACTACTCCGAGAAGGTGTTCCGCACCATCGAGGACGAGTACCGTGAGTTCGCCAAGCAGATCGGCCTGGAGGACATCACCGCCATGCCCTTGTCCGCCCTGCGCGGCGACAACATGCTGGCGCCCAGCGACCGCATGCCCTGGTACCACGGCCCCACCCTGCTGGGCTACCTGGAAACGGTGGAGCTGGACGAGACCCGGCTGCAGGGCGGCTCCTTCCGCCTGCCGGTGCAGTGGGTGAACCGGCCCAACCTGGACTTCCGTGGCTTCAGCGGCACCATCGCCAGCGGCATGGTGAAGCCGGGCGACCGCATCCGCGCCCAGCCTTCGGGCCGGGAGAGCACCGTCACGCGCATCGTCACCGCCAACGGTGACCTGCCGATCGCCGTGGCCGGCCAGTCCATCACCCTGACGCTGGCCGACGAGATCGACATCTCGCGCGGCGACGTGATCTCGGCCGCCGAAGCGCCGGCGGAAGTGGCCGACCAGTTCGAGGCCACCATCGTCTGGATGTCCGACGAACCCATGCTGCCGGGCCGGCCCTACCTGCTGAAGCTGGGTACGCGCACCGTGAGCGCGACCATCACCGAGCCGAAGTACAAGGTGAACGTCAACACGATGGAGCACCTGGCCGCCAAGAAGCTGGACCTGAACGAGATCGGGGTGGTGAACCTCGCGCTGGACCGGCCGGTCGCCTTCGATGCCTACAACGCCAACCGCGACACCGGCGGCTTCATCCTGATCGACCGGATGAGCAACAACACCGTGGGCGCCGGCATGTTGCACTTCGCGCTGCGCCGTGCCCACAACATCCACCTGCAGCATGTGGATGTGGACAAGACCGCGCGCGCCCGCCAGAAGGGCCAGCGGCCGATGGTGCTGTGGTTCACCGGCCTGTCGGGCGCCGGCAAGTCCACCATCGCCAACCTGGTGGAGAAGAAGCTGCACGCCATGGGCCGGCACTCCTACCTGCTGGACGGCGACAACGTGCGGCACGGCCTGAACAAGGACCTGGGCTTCACCGAAGCGGACCGGGTGGAAAACATCCGCCGCGTGGCCGAAGTGGCGCGCCTGATGGTCGACGCCGGCCTGATCGTGCTCACCGCGTTCATCTCCCCCTTCCGATCGGAGCGCGCCATGGCGCGGGCCCTGCTGGCCGAGGGCGAGTTCGTGGAGATCTTCGTGGACACGCCGCTGGAGGTGGCGGAGACGCGCGACGTGAAGGGCCTGTACCGCAAGGCGCGCCGCGGTGAGCTGCGCAACTTCACCGGCATCGACTCGCCGTACGAGGAGCCAGAGAACGCCGAGCTGCGGGTCAATACCGTGGGCTGCACACCCGAGGAGGCGGCCGACCAGGTGATCGCGCGCCTGCGCGAGTTCGGCCTCATCCATTGATCCCGCACTGACATGGACTGGCTCAATCCCGTGGCCGGCTTCGGTGTCGGTGTGATGGTCGGCATGACGGGCGTCGGCGGCGGCTCGCTGATGACGCCCATCCTGGTGCTGCTGTTCGGCGTGGCGCCGGCGGCGGCGGTGGGCACCGACCTCTGGTTTGCCGCGATCACCAAGAGCGCTGGCGGCCTGGTGCACCACAAGCGCGGCAGCGTGGACTGGCAGGTTTTCCGGCGCCTGTGCCTGGGCAGCCTGCCGGCGTCGGTGGTCACGCTGGTGTGGTTGCACCAGAGCGGCATCGGCCAGATGAAACAGGGCTTCATCGTGTCGGCGCTCGGCGTGGTGCTGCTGCTCACCGCGGTGGCCATGCTGATGCGCAAGAGGCTGCTGGCGCTGGGGCAGTCGTACCGCACCAACGATCCCGACCGCTTCAAGGGCGTGCAGCCGGTGCTCACCGTGGTGGCCGGCGCCATCCTCGGGTTCCTGGTCACCCTCACCTCGGTGGGCGGCGGGGCGCTGGGCACCGTGATGCTGCTGTTCCTTTACCCGTTCCGCATGAAGCCCACCACGCTGGTGGGCACGGACATCGTGCATGCGATTCCGCTCACCATCGTGGCCGGCATCGGCCACCTGGTGATGGGCAACGTGAACCTCGGCCTTCTGGGCGGCCTGTTGCTGGGCTCCATCCCCGGCATCGTGCTGGGCTCACTGCTGGCCACCCGCGCACCCGAGGGGTTGCTGCGCGGCAGCATCGCCACCGTGCTGGCGCTGGTGGCGGGCAAGCTCCTGCTGGCTTGAGCGCGGGCGCTGTCGCCCGGAGCGAAGCGTCGAGCCGCGGCGCGTGCGCTACAGCAGGCTCTCCGGCACAAAGGGCGACAGCAGCCACTGCTTGAAGCGCAGCCAGGGTGAGCTGTCGGGCTCGGTGTCCAGCACCATCTCGGCATCTTCGCCTTCGGTGATCCACTCCAGGCCGGCACCATTGGCCTTGATGCGCACCATGTAGGCGCTTTGCAGGCGGTCGATGTCGATCACGCGGGTGAGCTCGCGCGCGAGCTGAGGGCTGCGGATCACCGCGCCGAGCTCGGTGTTGATGGTGGCCGAGCGCGGGTCCAGGTTCATCGATCCCACGAAGCAGGTCCCGCGGTCGATCACCACCAGCTTGGCATGCAGCCGCCCGAGCGACTTGCCGAACAGGAACATGCGCTTGTTGGTCTTGACCCGCGACGAACTCAGCTCGTACAGGTGAACGCCCATGCGCAGCATCTCCTCGCGGTAGCGGCTGTAGCCCAGGTGCACCACCGGCTCGTCGGTGGAGCCCAGCGAATTGGTGAGCACCGTCACATCCACCCCGCGACCGCGCAGCTCGCGCAGCAGCTCCATGCCGTGCGGCCCGGGCACGAAGTACGGCGACGACGCGAGCAGGCTCTTCTTGGCCTTGCGGATCGCCTCGAACACGTTGTAGGTAACGCTGGTTTCCAGCAGCTCGCCACCCACCTCCCCTTCGAAAGGCTTGTCGGGGTGGTCGGCGAACACATAGGCGTCACCCCAGATCAGGCCGAGCCGGCCGCCGTCCAGGTCGTCGGCGATCGGGCCATAGCCCAGGATGTCGTTGGACGGCAGCGGCTCGGGCTCCGGCGTGTGGGCCGGACCGGTGGCCCGCTCGAAGCGCGCGCGCAACTCTTCGGGGCTGAGCGGGCTGTGGGCCACCGCATGCAGCGGGTACACCGGATCGCTGTTCCAGTAGCGGTCGAACAGGGCCTGCAACGGCGGGATCACCCAGCCCACCGTGAAGGCGTCCAGGTCGATGAAGTTGTCGTTCATGCCGCGCAGGTAGTACTCGTTGGCCACGTTGCGCCCGCCGATCACCGCCATCGCGCCATCGGCGATGAACAGCTTGTTGTGCATGCGGTGGTTCACGCGGCCGAAGTCGTTCAGCGACACCAGGAAGCGGGTGTTCTGGCCACTGTCGCGGGCGCAACAAAAGGGGTTGAAGATCCGCACCTCCACATTCCGGTAGGCGGCCAGCCCGAGGAACAGCTCGTCCTCGCCGCTGGTGTAGTAGTCGTCCACCAGCAGGCGCACCCGCACGCCACGCTCGGCCGCGTCGCGCAGTGCGCGCAGCAGCCAGCGCCCGGTCTCGTCGTTTTCGATGTGGTAGTACTGGACGTCCAGCGAGGCTTCGGCGCGGCGGGCCAGCTGCACCCGCGTGTCCAGCGAGAAGGAGCCCAGCGGCATCAAACGGAAGCCCGACAGCGCCGGGTCCGGCTGCGATTCCTTTGCGATGCGGCCCAGCGTGGTGCCGGTTGACAGCTCGATCGCGGTGCTGGCGATGGCGTCGCGGTCCACCCGTGGCAGCGGTGTGGCGCAGCCGGCAAGCAGCAGCCCGGCCAGCAGGCCCAGGCATGCGACGGCCCCACGCCCCATGGCGCGCCATGCCGCCTTCCGCCCGCCGGCCATGCTCATCGTCTCTCCCATGCTGCAGGTCCTTCGAAGTGTTGCCCGCACTCAGTCGCGCCAGCGGAAGTTTTCTGACACCTGGGCACGGCCACGGCCCGGTCGCCCCAAGGATGATCCGGCGGGCGCACCCGAAAGCGGGGACAAACCCGAAGCCGCCACGCCACGCGACCGGCAGCGCTGAACGGCCGCCGCCGCGGCAGCGTGTCGTATGCTGCCACGGTGAACTCCCCTGCCCTGCGTGTTGGCCTGCTCGGTTTCGGCTACGCCAGCCAAACTTTCCACGCACCGCTGATCCAGGCCACACCCGGCCTGGCGCTGGTGGCCGTGAGCAGCAGCCAGCCGGACAAGGTGCAAGCTGCGCTCGGCCCCGGGGTGGTGGTGTATGCACAGGCCGAGGCCTTGATCCGGCAGGCCGAGATCGACCTGGTCGTCATCCCCACCCCCAACGACACCCACCACCCGCTGGCTCACGCTGCACTGCAGGCGGGCCGCCATGTGGTGGTGGACAAGCCCTTCACCCTGGACACCGCACAGGCCGAGGCCTTGGTGCAGCTGGCGCAGCAACGCGGTCGCCTGCTCAGCGTGTTCCACAACCGGCGCTGGGACGGCGATTTCCTGCGCGTGAAGCAGTTGCTCGCCGACGCCACGCGGGGCAGGGTGCACGTGGCCGCGCTGCATTTCGCCCGCTACCGCCCCGAGGTGCGCCAGCGCTGGCGCGAAGCCGATTTGCCCGGCGCCGGCATCTGGATGGACCTGGCGCCTCACCTGCTGGACCAGGCGCTGCAGCTGTTCGGTTGGCCGGTGGCCCTGCAGGCCGACATCGCAGCGCTGCGCGCCGGCGCGCGCACCGACGACTTCTTCCACGCCAGCCTGCGTTATGCGGACGGGCTGCGTGTCAGCCTGCATGCCAGCATGCTCTGCGCCGCCCCCGGCCCGCGCTTTGTTTTGCATGGCAGCCGGGGCAGCTACGTCAAACAGGGTGCGGATCCCCAGGAAGAGGCGCTCAAGGCGGGCCAGCGGCCCGATGCCGCGGCCCTGCAGGAGTGGGGGCACGATGCGCAGGCCGGCGAGCTGACGCTCGCCGACGGGGCTGGCGGCGGCCTGGCGACGCGCCCGGTGCCCAACGAGCGCGGCAACTACCTCGGCTACTACCAGCAGCTGCGAGAGGCCACGCGCGGCCGGGCGCCCAACCCGGTGCCGGCCTGGCAGGCGGTGCAGGTGATGCAGTTGCTGGACCTCGGCCGGTGCAGCGCCGCCCAGCGTTGCGAACTGCCCTGCCCCACGGCATTCACCGCCGGCGCCTGAGCCGCACTACGCCTTCAGCGCCTGCTGCAGCAGTTCTGCCACCAGCCCGTTGAGGCCTTGCGGATGCGTGGCGGCGCGCTCGCGCAGCGTGGTGGCCAGGGCCGACGGCAGCTTGCAGGCAAAAGGCACCAGGCCGGCCGCCGCATCCAGCCGGCGCTGCTCGCGCTTGTCCGGGGCGGCTGCCGCCGCACCAAACCGCTCGGGCGCCGCCGCGCCCTTCATGCGGCCCTCGATCTTCGAGCTCAGCTGGCGTGCCAGATCGGTCTTCTTCATCGTCATCGCGGGTTCCCTGTTGGCATCCGGGCCGCGATTGTGCCCGCTGCCCCGGCGCCGCTAGCGCGACGCGGGCGAGGCGGCCGCCTCGGCCACCGCTTCCACCTGGATGCGCAAGCCGACCGCCATGTTGAAGCCGTATTCCTTGCCCGCCGCCAGGCCGAACTCGTCGCGCTGGAAGCTGCCTTCGGCGTCGGCACCACAGAGCTCGCGCTTGAACAGCGGATGCGGGATGCACTTGAACGAGTTGATCTTCAGCGTCATCGGCCTCGTGACACCATGCAGGGTGAGCTCGCCCACCGCCTGGGTGGGCGCACCGTTGGCAAAGCCTTGCAGCGCGCCCTTGAAGCGCGCCTTGGGGTGCTTCTTCACGTCGAAGAAGTCCTTGCCCCGTGCCCAGGCGCTGAGCGCGTCCTGCCCGAAGTCGATGCTGGCCAGGTCGACGGACACATCGACCTGGCCGGTGCCGGCCTCCTTGTCGAGCGTCACGCTGCCGGCGCTCTTGTTCAGCTTGCCGCGCCACACGGAGATGCCCATGTGGTCGGCCTCGAAGCTGGGGAAGGTATGGGCCGGGTCGATCTTGTACGTGACGGGGGCGGCCCACGCGGGGCTGGCCAGCGGCAGGCCCAGGGCGAGGAGCAGGTGGCAAAGGTGTTTCATGTCGGTGTGCGAGGGTGAGTGGTTGGTCGTGGCTACATGAACACGACGAACGGGCGCCCGGTGAATCGACAGCGCCGGCTCCGATTGTGTAACCGCGCCGGAACCCAAGCATTTGGCTCTGCCGGCCATTCACGCGCGGCCGCCAAGGCCCTTCAATGCAGCCCTTGCTTGAAGAGGGATGTGATGAACCGAAGTGCCTGGGCCCTGGCGCCCCTGCTGGTGTGCAGCTTCGCCGCTGCTGCAATGGAGCCGCTGCCCGCCGGCCAGATGGACGAGCCGCAACCCTTCCGCGTGGAAGTGCTGCAGGTCACTGACATCGAGCCCTACCAGAAGTCGCTGGAGGGCTTCCTGCAGGGCCTCCAGGCCCATGGCATCGAACAGGGCCGCAACCTGGTGGTGCGCCGCACCAAGGTGGACTTCGATGTTGAACGTGGCGGCTTCTGGGACCGCGTGGGCGTGCTGTTCCGCATCCGCGACGAAGCGCGGCGCATCGCCCACGCCAAGCCGGACCTGGTGTTGACCATCGGCACGCCGGCCACCAAATATGCCCGCGGCATCCTGGACGAGGCGCACATCCCGGTGGTGTTCACCGCGGTGGCCAATCCGCAGGACGCCGGCTGCACCTCGCTCACCGACGCCGGCCCCGGGGCCACCGGCGCCACGCTGTACACCGACATGACGCAGTCGCTGAAGATCGTGAAGGAGATCTTCCCCAGCGTGCACCGCATCGGCATGGTGCACACCGACGACGAGAACGGCGTGGCCCATGTGGAGGCCGCCAAGGCCACCGCCAAGGACGTGGGCATCAGCATCGCGTCGCGCCAGGTGAGCAAGAACGACGGCATCGTGCCCTCGCTGAAGCAGCTGTTCGAGCAGGGCAACGGCGCGCAGATGTTCGCCGTGCCGCTGGACACCTACTACGGCCTGCGCAACTACGAACCGGCGCGCGACCTGGGCGACTTCGGCACCGAGTACAAGGTGCCGGTGGTCGCCTTTGCGCTGGTGCGCGTGCCGGGCGCCATGCTCTACGTGGGCGCCGATTTTGCGGCCGTGGGGCAGCTGTCGGGGCAGCAGGCGGCCAAGATCCTCAAACGCCGCATGAAGCCCGACGTGCTGCCCATCCTGCGCCAGGACAAGCCCACCGTGCTGATCGACCCGGAGCGCGCCCAGGCGCTGCATGTGTCGCTGCCGGCCTCCCTGGTGGAGCGCCGCACGCCCGGCGCGGACGGCTTCTGGCAGATCGGGTTGTAGCCGCGCGCCTGCAAGGCCGGCTTCAGCGCAGGCGCAGCCGCAAGCCGTCCAGGTAGGTGCGGCTGCAGGGCACCTCGGCGCCGTCCTTCATGCGCAGGCGGGCATCCCCCGCCTCGGTGGGCTCGATCACTTCCACCATCGCCAGGTTGACCAGGTAGCTGCGGTGCACCCGGGCAAAGCGGGCGGCGTCCAGGCGCCGCTCCATCGCCGCCAGCGTGGAGCGCAGCGGGTAGTCGTGCTGGCGCCGGTGCAGGTTGACATAGTTGCCGCAGGCCTGCAGCCATTCGATCTCGTCGGTGGGCAGCAGGAACTCCTTGCCGAGTTTCTTGACGAGAAAGCGCTCTGGCGGTGCCGCCTGCGGCGGCTCGGCCGGCTCTGCATCGGCCGGCAGCCCCTCGCCTGGCTGTGCATCGGCCGGCCGGGCTTCGGCGGCCGGCGGGTCGTCGTCCGGTGGCTGCAACAGCGAGGCCTCGCCCTGCAGCCGCCACAGCAGCAGCCGGTAGCTCAAGGCCAGGAGCACGAACAGCGTGTAGCTGCGCACGTCCTTCAGCGCCTCGTAGGCCAGCTCGGTGGGCCAGTGGCCGAAGTCATAGCGCGCGCCGTGCGCGGCGTACACGGCATGGCGCACCGCCACCATCGCCACCACGTGCACGACACTGACCAGCAGGCTGGCGGCCAGGTGCACCGGCAGATGGGCGCGCAGCACGCCCCAGTGCAGCGGCCAGCGCTCCAGCACCGCCAGGATCACCGGCACCAGGGCCAGCCAGACGAAATTGCTGCTGGCCTCCCAGGTGAGCGGTTCCCACAGGGCGAACGGCAGGTGCATGCGCCGCACATCGATCCACACCGTGATCGTGTTGGCGACGGTCTGCACGCTGAACAGCAGGCACCAGAAGCCCACCTCGAACACCCGCCTTCGGGCGAGAAAGCGCTGCAGCAGGTCGGGGTCCGGCGTGCTCATCGGGCCGCAGTGTAGGTGCGGCCGGCGCCTGGTGCGCGCGGCTGGTCACAGGGACGGGGCGGCTCGTCACATCACCCGCCGGAAGACGCCGCGGGCGGTCACGCTGGCGCCTTCCGTACCGGCCCTGGACGCTGCAATGACCCTGGATCACCCTCCCCCCGCCCATCCCCACCCCGGCCGGCTCACCGAGCTCGACTGGCTGCGCATCGCCGCCTTCGGGCTGCTGATCCTCTACCACGTCGGCATGTTCTACGTGAGCTGGGACTGGCATGTGAAGTCGCCCCGCCTGGTGCCCGAATTGGAAGCCTTGATGCGGCTGAGCAGCCCCTGGCGCATGTCGCTGCTGTTCGTGGTGTCGGGCGCGGCCACCGCGCTGATGGCCGGCGCAGGGCGCCCGCTGGCCGGCCCGCGCACGCTGCGCCTGCTGCCGCCGCTGCTGTTCGGCATGGCGGTGGTGGTGCCGCCGCAGGCCTACCTGGAGGTCGTGGAGAAAGTGGCCTACGCCGGCAGCTACGCCGACTTCATGCGCCTGTATGTGCAGGGCTATCACGGCTTCTGCCGCGGCAGCGACTGCCTCGTCCTGCCGACCTGGAACCACCTGTGGTTCGTGGCCTACCTCTGGGTGTACACGATGGTGCTGGCGCTGGTGCTGCGAACGGCCGGCACCGCATGGCGCGATGCCGGCGGGTGGGGCTGGCTGTCGCACGGCGGCCGGCTGCTGTGGGCACCCTGGCTGCTGTTTGCGCTGGCGCGCATCCTGCTGGTGGCACGCTTTCCCACCACCCACGACCTGCTGCACGACGCCTACAACCATGTGCTGTACGGCGCGATGTTCCTGCTCGGCTTCGTGCTCTTCGGCCGTGCGGACGACGCCCACGGCGCCTGGGCGGCGGCGGTGCGGCTGCGCTGGTGGGCACTGGCGGTGGCGCTGGCCGCCATGGTGGTGTCCGACCGCTGGAGCGCCGCCTATGCCGGCCCGGTGGACCCGTCCGACACGGTGCTGATGGCCCTGCGCGCGCTCAATGCGGTGAAACAGTGGGCGCCCATCGTGGCACTGCTCGGGTTTGCCCGGCGCCACCTCGCCGGCCGCGACGGTGCCACGCGGCGCTGGCTGACCGAAGGCATCTTTCCCTTCTACATCCTGCACCAGACGGTGATCGTGGTCGCGGCGCACCTGCTCGCCCGTGCGGCGCTGCCGCTGGCGCTGGAAGCCCTGCTGCTGGTGGCCATCACGGCGGCCGCCTGCGTACTGGGCTTCGAAGCAGTGCGCCGCGTCCCGTGGCTGCGGCCGCTGTTCGGCCTGGCGCCAAGGGCCGGCCGGCAGCCCGGCAAGCGCGCGGACGGCCAGCCCGTTGGCGTACGCTAGCGGCTCTTTCCGGCCAGCAGCGGCCGCCCCCGGACAGGACCTGCCGTGACCCTCACCGATTACCAGCCGCCCCTGGTCGCCATCCTGCGCGGCCTCACGCCCGCCGAGGTGCCCGCCGTCGCCCGCCTGCTGTTCGACGCCGGCTGGCGCCTGATCGAAGTGCCGCTGAACCGGCCGCAGGCCTTGCAGTGCATCGCGCAGCTGGTGGCGATGGCGCCCGCCGACGCGCTGGTGGGCGGCGGCACGATGCTGAGCGCACAGGACGTGGACGACGTGCACGCAGCCGGCGGCCGGCTGATGGTGGCGCCCAACTGCGACCCGGCGGTGATCGAGCGCGGCGTGCAGCGCGGCATGCAGTGCCTGCCGGGTGTGGCAACCCCCACCGAGGCCCTGCTCGCGCTGCGCAGCGGCGCGCATGCGCTGAAGCTCTTCCCGGCGGACATGGTGCAGCCGGCCGGCATGAAAGCCATGGCGTCCATCCTGCCGCCGGGCACCGGCCTGTGGCCGGTGGGCGGCATCACGCCGCAGAACATGGGGGCCTGGCGCGCCGCCGGCGCGGCGGGTTTTGGCATCGGCGGCAGCCTCTACCAGCCCGGCAAGGGGTTGGCCGAGCTGGAACGCTCAGCCCGCGCCTTCATGGCGGCCTGGCAGGCGGGCCCCGCATGAGGCGCCGCACTGCGCCGCTGGACAATCAGGCGCGCTGACCCGCCGCCTCGGCCAACCGGAAGACGCTCACCGCGGCCACCAGGTTGGCCGCCTGCTGGCTCAGGCTTTCGGCGGCGGCGGAGCTTTGTTCCACCAGCGCGGCGTTCTGCTGCGTCACCTGGTCCAGCTGCGTCACCGCATCGCCCACCTGGTTGATGCCCTCGGTCTGCTCGTGCGTGGCCGAGCTGATCTCGGCAATCAGGTCGTTGACGCGCCGCACCTGGGCCACGATGTCCTCCATCGTGCGGCCCGCCTCGCCCACCTGCTGGCTGCCGGTCTGCACCTTGGCCACGCTGTCGGTGATCAGGCCCTTGATCTCCTTGGCCGCCTGGGCCGAGCGCTGCGCCAGGGTGCGCACCTCACCGGCCACCACGGCGAAACCGCGGCCCTGCTCGCCGGCTCGCGCGGCCTCCACCGCCGCGTTGAGCGCCAGGATGTTGGTCTGGAAGGCGATGCCATCGATCACGCCGATGATGTCGGCGATCTTCTTGCTGGACGCGGTGATCGCTTCCATGGTGCTCACCACCTCGCCCACCACCGCACCGCCCTGCGCGGCCACGGCGCTGGCCGAGTTGGCCAGCTGCGCCGCCTGGCGCGCGGTGTCCGCGTTGTTCTGCACCGTCGAGGTCAGCTGCTCCATGGACGCTGCGGTCTGCTCCAGGTTGGCGGCCTGCTCCTCGGTGCGCTGGCTGAGGTCGGCGTTGCCGGTGGCGATCTGGCTGGAGCCGGTGGCAATGCTGTCGCTGCTCTGGCGCACCTGGCCCACGATGCCGGCCAGGCTGTCGCGCATGCGCTTCATCCCCGCCAGCAGGCTGGTGCTGTCGCCGGCGCGCAGCTGCACGTCCACGCAGAGGTTGCCGGCAGCGATCTCGCTCGCGACACTGGCTGCGTAGGCGGGCTCGCCGCCGAGTTGGCGGATGATGCCGCGCGTCAGCCACAGCGCCACGCCGGCACCCACGGCCAGGCAGGCCAGGCCCAGCACGACCATGAATACACGCGCGGTGCTGATGTCGTTGTGAACCGATGCGCCGCTGGCCTCTGCCAGCTGCTTTTGCAACACCGAGACCTCGTCCACCCGCAGCTGCAAGTTGTCCAGCGCCGGCAGCGTCTCGGCGAGCATCAGCTTGGTGGCGTCGTCCCGCTTGCCGTCCTGAACCAGCGCCAGCACCTTGCTGAAGGAGCCCACATACGCGGCACGCGCCTCCTTCAGTGCGGCGAGCAGCGTCTTGCCCTTGGGGCTGTACACCAGCCGGTCCAGCACCTCGATGGAGGTGTCCACCTGCTTGCGGTTGTCGGCGATCGCCTGCTTCGCCTTGTCGACGAGCGCCTTGTCGTCGACCAGCAGCAGCTCCAGCGTGCGGCGGGCATTGTCGCGGGTGGCGGACTCGATGTCGGCGGCGGCTTCGGCTTTCACCCAGTCGCGCATGACCATGCGGTCGGTGGCTTCGCCGACGCTGCCGAAGCGTACTGCTGCGACGGCGATCATGATGCCCATCAGGGCGAGCACCGCCCCGAAGCCGGCGCCCAGGCGGGCACCCAAAGTCATGGTCTTGGCGGTTTTCACGTGGAATCCTTGAAGGCAGTGGCAGGGTCGGCCTGCACACGCCCGGCCGAAAGGCGAAGATGTCCCGTTTTCGGCCAACCCCTCACCCGCTTGAGCGCGGAAAACCCGGAGCTTCGATCGGCCCGCCTTCCCGCGGCGTTGCGGCGCCGTGTTACAGCCGGCGCACGCGCACCGACTTGCCCTTGACCTTGCCGGCATTGAGCTTGGCGCATGCCCGGTCCGCAATGCCGCGTTCCACCGCCACGTAGGTGGAGAAATCGTTCACGTTGATCTTGCCGATCTGCGCGGCGGCGAAGCCGAGATCCTTGGTCAATGCACCCAGCACGTCGCCGGGGCGGATCTTTTCCTTGCGGCCGCCCATGATCTGCAAGGTGACCATCGGCGGGTGCAGCGGCTCGGCGCCCGGCGGCGGCGTGAGCTCGCTCAGCGGATGCCATTCGCTGGCGCGGCCCTGCATCTCGTCGATGCGCCCCACCCGGCCCATCTCCTCCATGCTGGCCAGGCTGAAGGCCCAGCCGGCCTCGTCGCCGCGCCCGGTGCGGCCCACACGGTGGGTGTGCACCTCCACGTCCGGCGTGATGTCCACATTGATCACGGCTTCGAGCTGCGCGATGTCCAGCCCGCGTGCGGCCACGTCGGTGGCCACCAGCACGCTGCAGCTGCGGTTGGCGAACTGGATCAGCACCTGGTCGCGGTCGCGCTGGTCCAGGTCGCCATGCAGCTCCAGCGCCACGATGCCTTCGGCCTGCAGCACCGCCACCAGGTCGCGGCACTGCTGCTTGGTGTTGCAGAAGGCCAGCGTGCTCACCGGCCGGTAGTGGTTGAGCAGCAGGCCCACCGCATGCAGGCGGTTGCTCTCGGTCACCTCGTAGAAGCGCTGGCGGATCTTGCTGGTGGCATGGCGCTCGGTGAGCTTCACCTCCTGCGGCTCGCGCATGTAGCGGCGCGCCAGCTGGGTCACGCCCTCGGGGTAGGTGGCGGAGAACAGCAAGGTCTGGCGCTGCTTGGGCGCGTGCTGGATCACCTGCGCGATGTCCTCGGCGAAGCCCATGTCCAGCATGCGGTCCGCCTCGTCCAGCACCAGGGTGTTCAGCGCCTCCAGGGTCAGCGATTCGCGCCCCAGGTGGTCGAGGATGCGGCCGGGCGTGCCCACCACCACATGGGCGCCGTGGGCCAGGCTGGCCGTCTGCGGCCGCAGGGTGGCGCCACCGGTGAGCGTGAGCACCTTGATGTTGTCCTCGGCGCGCGCCAGGCGGCGGATCTCCTGCGTCACCTGCTCGGCCAGCTCGCGTGTGGGGCACAGCACCAGCGCCTGCACCGCAAAGCGCCGCGGGTTCAGGTTGGCGAGCAGCGGCAGTGCAAAGGCCGCCGTCTTCCCGCTGCCGGTCTTGGCCTGGCAGATCAGGTCCTTGCCGGCCAGGGCCAGCGGCAGGCTGGCCGCCTGGATGGGCGTCATGCGCTCGTAGCCCAGGCTCGCCAGGTTGGCCAGCACGGCGGGAGACAGCGGCAGGCTGCTGAAGTCGGAGGCGGCCGGTGTGCCGGCGGTGGATTCGGTCATGCCGGATTGTCGCGTGAGCGTGCCGCTGCTTCGCGCAGCTTGTCCTTCTTGCTCTTGCGCTGGCCTTTCACGCCGCCGGCGGCGGGTCGCTCGGGCGGCGCCTCGGTGGGCTCGAAGCCGGCGATCTGCTCGCGCGGCACCCGCTGGCCCTGGCGCTTTTCGATCAGGCGGAAGTGTGCCTCGGTGTCGGCACTGACGAAGCTCACCGCCAGCCCTCGTGCGCCCGCGCGCCCGGTGCGGCCGATGCGGTGCACGTGGTCCACCGGCGAGCGCGGCAGGTCGTAGTTCACCACCACCGGCAGGCCTTCCACATGGATGCCGCGCGCCGCCAGGTCGGTGGCCACCAGCACCTGCAGCCGCGCATCCTGAAAGTCCGCCAGCACCTGGCTGCGGGTGCGCTGGCCCAGGTCGCCATGGAAGGCGGCCGCCGATATGCCCTGCCGGCGCAGCTTGTCCGCCACATGCTCGGTGGCGTACTGCGTGGCCACGAACACCAGCACCCGGCTCCAGTCTCCGGCGCGCAGCATGTGGGCCAGCAGCTGGGTGCGGCGCGGCGCGTCCACCTGCACGGCGTGCTGTTCGATGGCGGCGAGCGTGTGGGCAGTTGCTGGCGTTCCCTCTTCCGCGGCCGCTGCCTCGGGTGCAGGCTCGGCAGCCGGCTGCTCCGGCACGTCGACACGCACCGGCTGGTTCAGCAGCGTCTGCGCCAGGGCCGTCACCGCCGCCGGGAAGGTGGCCGAGAACATCAGCGTCTGCCGGCGTGCCGGCAGCAGCGACATGACGCGCCGCAGCTCGTCGGCAAAGCCGCTGTCCAGCAGCCGGTCCGCCTCGTCCAGCACCAGCAGCGCCACCCGGCGAAGGTCCAGCGCGTTGTGATCCACCAGGTCCAGCAGCCGGCCGGGCGTGGCCACCACCACGTCGGCACCGCCGCGCAGGCGCATCAGCTGCGGGTTGATGGACACGCCGCCCACCGCGGTGACCACCTTCAGCGGCTGCGGCAGGTGGCGCGCGAAGCCATGCACCGTCTCGCCCACCTGCACCGCCAGCTCGCGCGTGGGCACCAGCACCAGCGCCCAGCCGCGCTGGCGCGCGGGGCCCTGCAGCCGCTGCAGCAGCGGCAACACGAAGGCCGCCGTCTTGCCCGAGCCGGTGTGGGCGCAGGCCACCAGGTCGCGCCCGGCCAGGGCGGCAGGGATGGCGGCGGCCTGCACCGCGGTGGGCTCTGCGTGGCCGCGCTCTCTCACGGCACGGAGCAGCGCGGGCGACAGCCCGAGGGAGGTGAATGACATGGTTCAGGCGCGCTGGCGGCAGCGCGTGGAGCAAGGAGGGCAACCGCGCAGCAAGGCCACGGCGTGGCGGCTGCAAGGGGCAGGCATCGTACCGCCTGCGCCGGCGGTGGCCGCAAGCGTGAGGTATGTCATGCGGTCTGCGCCCTGCCGGGCGGCACGGCCGATGACAATCGGTGTCCGCCCTCTCCGCCTGCCTCAGCACCCACCATGACCAGCCCCATTGCCGCCGACGTCGACACCACGCCCTCCAGCGGCCTGCTGATCGACGAGAACGACGAAGCGGAACTGGCGTTCTGGTCGGCCCTGTTCGGCGTGAGCGCGCTGGAGATCCGCCACGCCATCGGCATGGTGGGCCGGGCCGAGTACGCGGTGCACTGCTACCTCACCGGCTTCCGCAAGGCGGGCGGGCGGCCGCACTGAACCGCAGCGGCTGCGGGTTCAGGCAGCCACCCCGGGCGCCGCACGGCCCGCACCACCGAGCATCGCCGCGACCGTTCCCTGCTCGTCCATCCCGCCTTCGATGAGGGGCGCCGTGGGCAGCAGCACGGAGAAGGTCGTTCCCTCGCCGACGGTGCTGCGCACCTGGATCTGCCCGCCCATGGCAGTGACCAGTTCCTTGCAGATCACCAGGCCCAGGCCATGGCCCGCCACGCCGGACGCCTCTGCACCGCAGCGGTCGAAGGGTCGGTACAGGCGCGCGAGCTGGTCTTCGGTGAGCCCTGGGCCGTTGTCCTCGATCTCGATGCGGGCCGGCTCATCGGCCACGACGCGCACGCCGATCCATCCGCCTTCGCGGTTGTACTTGATCGCGTTGCTGAGCAGGTTCACCACCACCTGCGACACGGCCCGGGGGTCGACCCGGGCAGACACCGGCGCTGGCGCATGCAGCGACATGCGGATCGAGCGCCCCTGCGCCTGCGCCTCCACCATGCGCCAGGCTTCCCGCACCCGCTCCACCAGGTCGACAGGGCCGCTCCAGGCACGGCGCTGCGGCGCGCCGGCGCGGCCCGTCTCCAGCAGCAGGTCCAGCACGTCCACCATGTGCCAGCCGGTCTTGGCGATCTGCGCCACCCAGCGCTCGATGGCCGGGTTTTCTTCCGGCAGCGCGCGCGACTGGATCAGCTGCGCCAGGCCGACGATGGCGTTCAGCGGCGTGCGCAACTCGTGGCCCACCTTGGACACGAGCATGGACTTCGCCTGGCTGCACGCCTCGGCTTCGTTCTTGGCGCGCTGCAAGGCCTTCTCGCGCTGCCACAGCTGGGCCTTGGCCTCCAGGCTCTGCGTCACGTCCCGCGCCGAGCCGCGAAAGCCGCGCAGGCTGCCGTCCGGGTTGAGCAGGGGGACGGCGCTGCGCGACACGTAGCGCGAGCGACCGTACGCATACTCCCGCGTGACCGTGCGCACCACCGGCTCGCCCTTGCGCAGCACGGCATGGAAGTCGCACAGGGGCGACTCCGGCTCGCCATGCCAGTCCACCACCAGCCCGGAGGGGATCAGCTCCCCGATGGCCGGCGGCCGCACGCTGGGCTGCGCCTGCGCCGTCGGCGCGCCGTGCACCCAGGTGTAGCGGTGATGTTCGTCGGTCTCCCAGCTCCAGTCGCCGGAAGCGCGCGCCACGTCCTCCAACCGCTGCGTCAGCAGCGCCGCCCCGCGCATGCGCGCCAGCACCTGGGCCTGCTCGCGCAGCGATTGCGCGATGGCCATCAGCTGGCTGGACGGACCTTCACCTGCCGTGCCACCGGCCGGATTCACCAGCACCAGCCAGGCGCGCTGCCCGTGCGAGCCGTCGCGCCAATGCATCTGCCACAGGCTCTGCAGGCCCCATGGCTGTGTGAGCGCGGCCAGATCCGGGCAGGCCTGTTCACCGTGGCTGGCGCGCACCGAGACGCCACAAGCATCAGAGCGCAGGGCCATCGCCGCCAGCGCCTGCTGCAGGCCCGGCGCCAAGCCCTCGCCACACACCAGCAGTGTCGGGTCGGCAGCGGTGCGCAGGAGGGCGGCGTCGGCGCCGGCCAGAACGCGTGCGCAGTCGAGCAGCCCGCGCCAGTGGACGAAGGCGCTGCTTTGCGTGGCATCGATGCGCGGGCGGTTCTGCGCCCGCAGCGCTTCGTCCTGGTCGACCTTGATGCACATGGCTGTTCTCCTGCAGCAGTGGCTGCGAGGCCTGCTCAATCGGCAGGAGTGCTCCCTGGGGCCGTGGAACCGCCCGCACCCCGGCGCTCCAGCCGGTGTGCGCAGCGCGCGGCGGCCTGGCAGACCGCGAGAAATTCGGCCGGCGCAAGCGACGCGCCGCCGACCAGCAAGCCACCCACGCCCTGGCGGGCGAGGATGGCGTCCGCATTGTTCGGCGTGACGCTGCCGCCGTAGACGATCCGCACGGCGCGCGCCGACAGGCCGGTGTGGAACAGCAGCGTGTCGGCGATGAAGGCATGCGCGTCCTCGATCAGCCCGGGCGTGGCGGCGTCCTTGCTGCCGATGGCCCACACCGGCTCGTAGGCGATCACCACCGAGGCGAGGTCGCGCCCCAGCCCGCGCATCAGGGGCAGCAGCTGGCGCCGCAGGGTGGCGGCGGTCTGGTCACCATCGCGTTCCTCGGCCTTCTCGCCCACGCAGACGATCGGCGTCAGCCCTTCGGCCAGGGCGCGCTGCGCCTTGGCGGCCACTTGCCCATCCGTCTCGCCATGGCGGTCGCGCCGTTCCGAATGGCCGACGATGACGAAGCGCGCGCCGAAATGGCGGATCAGGCCGGGCGCCACCTCGCCGGTGAAAGGCCCCTCCGCTTCGCAGGAGCAATCCTGGGCGCCCCAGCGCAGCGGCGTGCCGGCGAAGGCCATCTGCGCCGCCGCGAGCAGCGGATGAGGCAGGCACACCGCCGCCTCGCAGGCCGGCCAGCCCTGCCGGGCCAGGTCGGCCAGCGCACGCACCAGCGCGGTGGATCCGTGCATCTTCCAGTTGCCGACGACCAGCGGTGGCGCGCTCATTTGACGAACTTCCCGTTGCGCGTGAACACGGTGAGGTCCACCTGCGCCGGCACGCGGCGCGTCTTGCCATAGAACGCGCCGACCCAGCCGCCAAAGTCGCGCGGCGGCAGGTTGTCCAGTGCCTCGGCCAGGCGGGCCGGCGACAGCTCACGGGCGCGACGCAGCGCATCCACCAGCAGCGTGGCGCCCAGATAGGCCTCCATGCTGGCAAACGACGCCTCCAGCTTGTGGCGTGCGCAGAAGGCCTGGAAGTGGCGCCCGATCGGCGAGGACGAAGACCACGGGAAAGGTGCCACCTGCGTCACAGACAGGCCTGCGGCCTGCGCGCCCAGCATGTCGGTGAGCGCATGGCCCCCCACGGTGGACAGGGTGTAGAACAGGCCGGTGTAGCCCGCCTGGCGCACCGCATCCACGAAGCGCGCCGTGGCCACGTAGTCGGCGCCCAGCACGATCGCCTGCGGGTTGCCCGCCAGCACCGACGACACAGCGCCCGGCAGGCTGTAGCGGCTGCCTTCGTGGTCGATGCTGGTGATGGCCGCCAGGCTCTGGCCGCGCTGCTCCACCGACGCCATCAGCGCGTCGCGCAGCTCCCAGCCCTGGGAGTTGTATTCGGCCACCAGCCCGACGCGGCGGATGCCGATCTGGTGGGTGTGGCGGGCGATGTACTCGATCTCGTCCACATGGCCGGCGCGCAGGTTGTAGATCCACGGCAGCGCACCGGAGCGCAGCTCCTGCGACCCGCTGAAGGGGGCGACGTACGGCAGGCCCTCCTCGGCCGCACCCCGCGCACCTGCGCGGTGGGCACCCGCGCCGACGAAGCCGAACAAGGCGATCGCCTGATGCTGCGCGGCCAGCAGCTTGACGTTGACCGCGGTGCGCTCGGCATGGTCCTCGTCGTCCAGCGTGATCAGCTCGATGTCGCGCCCGCCGATGCCGCCCTGGGCGTTGGCGTCGGCGAACACCGCGAGGGTGGTTTCGCGCACGGCAGTCCCCACCCGGGCGAGCGGGCCGGACACCGGCGCCGACTGGCCGATGCGCACCGGCGGCAAGGCGGCCGTGCGCGCCGGAAGCGCGCGAGCCGGAAGGCTGCGGGCTGCCAGCGCGGCAGCGGGCAGGCCGAGTAGCAGCGAACGGCGCCGCATGGTGGCCTCACCAGCGCAGCGCCGCGGTGTGCACCGGCGCATCCCACAAGGCCTTCATCTCGTCGTCGAGCACCGTCACGGTGAGCGATGCACCGGCCATTTCCAGCGAGGTGGTGTAGTTGCCCACCAGCGAGCGCACTGGCGCGAGCCCTTGCCCGCGCAGTGCCTTGGCGGCGCTGTGGTACAGCAGGTACAGCTCCATCAGTGGCGTGCCGCCGAAGCCGTTCACGTGCAGCAGCACCTCGCGGCCGCGCGCGGGCTTCAGGTCGGCCAGGATGGCGCCCAGCAACTCGTCGACGATCAGGTTGGCGGGCTTGACCTTCTCGCGCCGCCGCCCGGGCTCGCCATGGATGCCCACGCCGATTTCCATCTCGTCGGCGTCGATGTCGAAGGTGGCGCGGCCGGCGGCCGGCACGGTGCAGCTGGTGAAGGCCACGCCCATGGACGCGGTGGCGGCGTTCACGCGGTCACCAACGGCCTTGCACTCCAGCAGCGCGGCACCGGCTTCAGCCGCGGCGCCCACCATCTTCTCCACCATCAGGGTGCCCGCCACGCCGCGCCGCCCGGTGGTGTGCTTGGAGTTCTCGACCGCGACATCGTCGTTCACCAGCACGGTGGCGTTCTCCAGGTCCAGCATCTCGCTGGCGATCTGGAAGTTCATCATGTCGCCGGCGTAGTTCTTCACGATGAACAGCACGCCGCGCCCGGAATGGGTGGCGGCCGCCGCGGCCAGCATCTGGTCGGGCGTGGGCGAGGTGAACACCTGGCCGGCGCAGGCCGCGTCCAGCATGCCAACCCCCACGAAGCCCGCGTGCAGCGGCTCATGGCCCGAGCCACCGCCCGACAGCAGCGCCACCTTCTTGCTGGCGCGCTCGGCACGCGCGACGAAGGTCGGCTCGAACTCGACCCGCAGCAGCCCCGGATGGGCCTCCACCAGCCCGCCGAGCGACTCGCGCATCACCGAGTCGATGTCATTGATGAACTTCTTCATGCTGTCTCCGTGTGGGGTGAAGGGGCTTACTGGAGCACGGTGTCGCAGACGGCCGCGATCGCGACCTCGCAGGTCTTGCAGCCGGGGTCGATGTGGCCCAGGGCCCGCTCGCCGAGGAAGGACGCGCGGCCCTTGCTGGCGATCATGTCCTTGGTGGCCAGCATGTTGCGGCTGGCCTCGTCCTTCAGGTGGGCGCACAGCTCGGGCAGCGGCAGCCCTTGTTCGGTGAGCTTGAGCAGCAGGCGCGACACCGGGATCAGCACGTCCAGCATGGTCTTCTCGCCAACGTCGGCCTTGCCGCGCAGCTTGATGGCCTCCACGCCGTTGGCGAACGCCGCCGCGAACTGGCGCCGGTCGGGCTCGTCGGTGTCCTGCAGGGCCTGGCCCATCGCCATGAAGAAGCTGGAGATCAGCGGGCCGGAGGCCCCGCCGATGGTGCCCAGCAGCTTCATGCCGATCTTGTGCAGCGCCAGGCCCGGCGGCATGCCCTTGAGGTCGGGGCTCAGCACCACCAGCACCTCGCAGCCGCGGCGCACGTTGATGAAGTGGTCGCCATCGCCGATGGCCCGGTCGAGCGATTCGATCTGGGCCTCGTTGGCGAGGATGGCGCGCTGCACCGCGGTGAGCGCTTCGATGATCATGGGCGTGTTCAAGGTGTCTCCTTGTCTCGTGAAGGAAAGGCGCGTCAGGCGGCGATGCGCTGCCCGGCGGCGTCGAAGTACAGGCAGCGCTCGGGCGGGAAGCTCAGGCGCACGCGGGCGCCCGGCGTGAGGGCCTGGTCGAGCATGGTCCGCGCCCGCACCTCCACCCCGGAGCGTTCGGCCACCACCAGGTGCTTGACCAGCGAGCACTCGATGACCGAATACGCCTGCGACCCGTCGTCGGGCAGCAGCACCACGTCTTCAGGGCGGATCGCCACGTGAGCGGCTGCCGGGGTGGCGCTGCCGCTGAACCACTCCGCCGGCAGCACGTTGACGGCGGGCGATCCCAGGCGCTGGGCCACGTCCAGCGAATGCGGCTGGTCGTAGATCTGCAGCGGCGTGCCGACCTGGCGGATGCGGCCGTGCTCCAGGATCGCGATGCGGTCGGCCAGCGTGGTCGCTTCCACCTGGTCATGGGTCACGTACACCACGGTGGCACCGCTGCTGCGCTGCAGCCGCTTGAGCTCCACGCGCAGCTCCTCGCGCAGGCCGGCGTCCAGCGAGGACAGCGGTTCGTCCATCAGGTACACGCGCGGCTCGCGCACCAGCGCGCGGCCGATCGCCACGCGCTGCATCTCGCCGCCCGACAGCGCGGTGGCCTTGCGCTGCAGCTTGCCCTCGATGTGCAGCATCGCGGCCACCTTCTCGACGCGGCGGCGCACCTCCGCCTCGTGCAGCCGGCGCATCGGCGCACGCAGCGGGAAGGCCATGTTGTCGTACACCGTGAGGTGCGGGTACAGCGAGTACTGCTGGAACACGAAGGCGCAGTCGCGCAGCGCGGGCGCCATGCTGGTCAGGTCGGCGCCATTCATGCGCACGCTGCCGGCGTCGGGCGTCTCCAGCCCCGCGATCAGGCGCAGCGTGGTGGTCTTGCCTGCGCCGCTGGGGCCCAGCAGCACGAAGAATTCGCCGTCCGCAATGTCCAGCCGCAGGTCGTCGACCGCGGTGACACCGGGGAATCGCTTGGTGAGGCCTTGAAGTGAAATGCTAGCCATGGCGCATGCTCGGTTGGTGGGCACGGGTGGTGACGCTGGGTACCAGGCGCTCGGAGTCGGCGTCGAACAGCACCAGGCGCGCGGTGTCGAAACCCACGCCGACGCACTCGCCTTCGGCCGGACGGGTCGCCTTGTCCACCACGGCCTTGAGCACGCCGGCGTCGGTGTGCAGCTCGGCGATCCAGTGGGAGCCGAAGTACTCCACACGCTCGACACGGCCGCCCAGCCCTTCGCCGGCAGGCAGCAGCCGCACGTGTTCCGGCCGGGCGCCCAGCAGCGCGCGCGCCGCGCTTCCGCGCACCGCGGGCACGTCCACATAGCGGCCATCGACCTGCACGCACTGCGCACCGTCGGGCAGCTCGCCACGCACCTCCAGCAGGTTCATCGGCGGGCGGCCGATGAAGCGGGCCACGAACACGCAGGAGGGGAAGTTGTAGATGCCGTGCGGGTCGTCGGCCTGCAGGATCTCGCCCTTGTTCATCACCACGATGTGGTCGGCCAGCGCCATCGCCTCGTTCTGGTCGTGGGTGACGAACACGGTGGTGGTCTTCAGGCGTTCGTGCAGCTTGCGCAGCTCCACGCACATCAGCTCGCGGAATTCGGCGTCCAGCGTGCCCAGCGGCTCGTCCATCAAAAAGGCCTTGGGCTCGCGCACGATGGCGCGGCCCAGCGCCACCCGCTGGCGGTCACCGCCGGCCAGGCCGCCGACGCGCGAGCCCAGGAGGTGCTCGATGCGCAGGATGGAAGCGACCTGCTGCACACGGCGGTCGATGTCGGCACGCGGCACGCCCTCGTTGCGCAATGGGAACTCCAGGTTGTCGCGCACGCCCATGTGCGGGTAGAGCGCGAAGAGCTGGAACACCATCGCGATGTCGCGCTCGCGCGGGCGCAGGTAGGTGACGTCGTCGCCATCGAGGGTGATGGAGCCCGCGGTGGGGAACTCCAGCCCCGCGATCATGCGCAGCGTGGTCGTCTTGCCGCAGCCCGAGGGGCCGAGCAGCACGACGAACTTGCCGTCTTCGAGCACCAGCGAGGAGTCGCGCACCGCGGTGAAGTCGGCAAAGCGCTTCTGCAGGTTCCGGATTCGGATTTCAGCCATGGTGATGCTCAATTACTTTTGCGGCAGGCGGCCGGAGATGTCGTAGCCGATCACACCGACCAGCAACACGGTGAAGCCGTAGCTGTAGACGGCTATGGACCACGGCTGCATCAGCATCAGCAGGCCCAGGCCGATGAGGCCGCCGGCGCCGGCTTCCCAGGGCGCACGCCGCAGCCACTTCCGGTGGGGGGGTTGGGTGGTGGTCATTTGCGGATCGCTCCGAAGGTGACGCCGCGCAGCAGGTGCTTGCGCAGCAGCACGGTGAAGGTGAGCACCGGCAGCAGGAACAGCGTGGTGCCGGCCGCCATCGCGGGCCAGTCCAGGCCGCCCTCGCCGATGATGGTCGGGATGAACGGCGGTGAGGTCTGCGCCGTCCCGCTGGTCAGCAGCAGCGCGAAGGCGTACTCGTTCCACGCGAAGATCAGGCAGAAGATCGCGGTGGTGGCGATGCCGGTGGCCGCCTGCGGCAGCACCACCTTCACGAAGGCCTGCCAGCGCGTGTAGCCGTCGACCATGGCGGCCTCCTCGTACTCGCGCGGGATCTCGTCCATGAAGCCCTGCAGCAGCCACACCGACAGCGAGAGGTTCACCACCGTGTAGAGCAGGATCAGGCCCACGTGCGTGTCGTTCAGGCCGACATGGCGGAACATCAGGTACACGGGAATAGCGATCGCGATCGGCGGCATCATCCGCGTCGAGAGGATGAAGAAAAGCAGGTCCTGCTTGCCCGGCACGCGAAAGCGCGAGAACGCATATGCGGCGAGCGTGCCCAGCACCACCGACACCAGCGTCGAGCCGAAGCCGATGAGCAGCGAGTTGCTGTAGCGGTCGATGAAGCGCGAGGGGCCCGCGAGGATCATCTGCTGGTCGCGCACCAGGCCTTCGTACCAGGTGGCCGGCGGCGGCAGCGACGCCAGCTCCTCGGCCGAGACACGCGAGCGCGTGGTGAAGAGGTTGACGTAACCGACCAGCGACGCTTCAGTCACCACCTTGGGCGGGTAGGCGATCGCATCGTTGGGCGTGCGAAAGCTCGTCATGAAGATCCAGGCCAGCGGGATCAGCGAGATCACGGCATACGTGATCACGACAATCCCGGCGAACCATTTGGCGCGAGCGCTCGGCTCGAGCGGGCTGTGTGGGATGGTTCTCATCGCTGCTTCACCTTGTCAAGGAAACGCACCGCGACCTGCGACAACCCGTAGATGGACACGAACATGATGATCGCCAGGGCGGACGCATAGCCGGTGCGCCATTTCTCGAAGGCCTCGCGCTTGAGCTTGATGGACGCGAGCTCGGTCACCGAGCCGGGGCCGCCGTTGGTGAGCTGGTCCACCAGGTCGAACATCTTGAAGTTCTCGATGGTGCGGAACAGCAGCGCAAGGATGATGAAGGGCATCACCATCGGCAGCGTGATGCGCCAGAACGTGGTCCAGGCCGAGGCGCGGTCGATCTCGGCGGCCTCGTACAGGTAGGACGGGATGGAGCGCAGCCCGGCCAGCAGCAGCAGCATCACGTACGGGGTCCACATCCAGGTGTCCACCAGCACGATGGCCCAGGGCGACAGCTGCGTGTCGCCCAGCATCGTGAAGGCGCCCGGGCCGCCGAAGAAATTGACGATGTAGTTGAAGATGCCGTATTGCGGCTCGAAGAAGTACTTCCAGAAGGTGCCCACGACCGCCGGCGCCAGCATCATCGGCAGCAGGATCGCGGTGCTCCAGAAACTGTGCGAACGGAATCGGCGGTTGAGCAGCAGCGCGAGCGCGAAGCCCAACAGCAGCTGCAGCGTGATGGAGCACACGAGGAAGTGCGCGGTGGCGCGCATGTTTTCCCAGATCGCCTCGTCGCCCAGCACCCGCTGGTAGTTGGAGATGCCCACCCACACGGTGTCGGCATTCGGCCGGTTGGCCCGGAAGTTGGTGAACGACAGGTAGATCGTCCACAGCAGCGGGAAGATGTTGAAGGCCAGCAGCAGCACGATGGTGGGCCCCACGAACAGCCAGGCGAGCGCCCGGTCCGAGAGTCCTTGTGCTGACAGCAGGCGAAATCGCATGGGATTCGAGGCGATGGGCCCCGCTTGGACGTAACTCATGACGGCTCTCAGTTGAAACACACGGGAGCTTGCGAACCTCGGTCGGAACCAAGCGGCTGCCGCGGAACCGGCTTTGCCGGGCCGCCGGCAGCGCCCCCTTGAGGGGGAGCGCCGAAGGCGCTCCGGGGGTGGTCAGGGTTTGAGTTTTCCGTCTTCCTTGAAGACCTCGGTCCAGTCCTTGAGCAGTCCGTCGAGCGCTTCCTGCGGCGTGCCCTTGCCGGCCACCACGTAGTCATGCGTGCGCTTCTGCATCGCCAGCAGCAGCTGCGCATAGCTCGGCTCGGCCCAGAAGTCCTTGACGATCTTCATCGAGTCCTGGAACACCTGCGCGTACGAGGTGCTGGTGGCGAAGCCCGGCTGATTGAGGATGGAGTTCAGGCAGGTGAAGCCGCCGCCTTCCCACCACTTCTGCTGGATGGCGGGCTGGGCGAACCACTTCATGTACTCCAGCGCCATGTCCTTCTTGTCGGAGTACTTCACGACCGAGATGCCCTGCCCGCCCAGCTGCGCGTGCTGCACCGTGCCCTTGGGGATCGGGAAGAAGCCGGTCTTCTCGCCACCGACCTGCGGGTCCTTCGAGATGCCCGGGAAGAAGGCGATGAAGTTCATCTGCATCGCCACCTGGCCGGACTTGTAGGCGTCCAGGTCCTCGGTCATGTACGCGTTGGAGTGCCCCGGCGGCGTGCAGCAGTCGTACAGGTCCTTGTAGAGCGCCAGGCCCTTGACGGCGCCGGGCCCGTTGATGAAGCCTTTCATGTCGTACGGCTTCTTCGGGTTGTCGTAGTCCATGCCATAGGCGTACATCGTGTTGGTCACGCCCATGGTGATGCCCTCGGAGCCCCGCTCGGTGTAGAGCGCCGCGCCGTACACCTTCTTCCCGTCGATGTTGCGGTTCTGGAAGAACTGGCCCACCTGCTTGAACTCGTCCCAGGTCTTGGGCGGTGCCAGCTCACGGCCGTACTTCTGCTTGAACTCGGCGCGCAGCTCGGGCCGGGAGAACCAGTCCTTGCGGTAGGTGAAGGCCACCGCGTCGCCCATGGCCGGCAGCGCGTAGTAGTTCTTCGTGCCCTTGGGCCAGGTGGCGTAGCCCTCGACCGTGGCCGGCGCGAAGTCGGACATCTTGATGCCGCTCTTGTCGAAGAACTCGTTGAGCTTGACGTAGTGGCCCTCGGTGGCGGCCGAACCGACCCACTGGCTGTCGCCGATGAGCAGGTCGCACAGCTTGCCCTTGGAGTTCAGCTCATTGAGCATGCGCTGCGCAAAGTTCGGCCAGGGCACGAACTCGTACTTCATCGCGATGCCGGTCTTGGCGGTGAAGTCCTTCGACAGCTCCACGAGCGCGTTGGCGGGATCCCAGGCGGCCCAGCACAGGGTCAACTGCTTTTGTTGCGCCTGCGCTGCGCCGCTCATCAGTGCAGCCGTCGCGAACGCGCTCGCGGCAACGGCCAGCCTGGTCTTGTTGAAGCTCATCCTTTGGTCTCCGGTTCGGTATGGGTCGCGGCCGCTCGCCGCTGCCGTGGTGTTGTGGCCGGCCCTGTGGCGGCCAGCCTCCTGGGGACCCTGCCCGACAGCGACGAGCAGCGACCTTGGGATGAAGTCTAGGTCCATCATTTAATAAATCACTCAATACAAACCCTAAAGACATCGAGAACCCCCGTTCAGCGTGACGTTGTGACGAAACGAACGGCCTCGGAGCCTCCGCAGGGGCACTCTTGGCCCCAGCAGCGGATTCGGCGACACTGCGATGGATTTAATTCCTGGCATCTTTGTCTGCAGTCTCATGACGAGCCCCGTCACCATCACCAAGATCGCGGAAACCGCCGGTGTCAGCACCGCCACCGTGGATCGGGTGCTGAACAACCGGCCCGGGGTGAACCCCGCCACCGTGCGCAAGGTGCGCGAGGCCATGGCTGCGCTCGGCGGCGGCGCGCCCATCCGCGGCCGGCCGCGTTCCACCTCGAACTACCGCTTCGCCTTCGTGCTGCCGGCGGCCCGCCTGGGCTTTTTCGACCTCGTCGACCGCGTGGTGGCCCAGGCGGCGGGCGAGTTCCGGCACCAGCACATCACCGAGGTGACCCATCGCCTGCCGGCCAACGACCCCGCCGAGTTCGCCGCGGAGCTGGCCAAGCTGTCCGACCTGGACGGCATCGCCTTGCTGGGCCCTGACGTGCCCGTGGTGAAGCTGGCGGTCAATGAGCTGGTGCGGGCCGGGGTGCATGTGGTCACGCTGTTCTCCGACGTGCCGGGTTCGCTGCGCGAGACCGCGATCGGGGCCGACAACCGTGCCGCCGGCCGCACTGCCGGCCTGCTGGTGGGCCGCTCGCTGCCGCGCGACACCCCCGCGCTGTGTGCCCTGCTCTCCCCTGCCACGCGCTACGCGGCGGAGATCGACCGTCGCATCGGTTTCCAGCAGGTGATGGAGGAGCGCTTCCCGCAGGCCAAGGTGCTGCGCCTGTTCGAACTGCCCGAATCCGAGGAGCAGGCCTGCGACTACGCCCGCGCGGCGCTCAAGCCGGAGGCCATCGGCGGGCGCCTGGACGCGCTGTACAACGTGGGCCCCTGCAGCTTCGGCGTGGCACGCGCCCTGGCAGAACACGGCCACGGCCACGAACTGATGTTCGTGGCGCACGACCTGCTGGAGGTGCACCGCACCATGCTGCTGTCAGGTTCGCTCAGCTACCTGCTGCACCAGGACGTGCAGTACGCCGTCATCGCGGCCAGCCGGGTGCTGCGCGCCCTGTGCGACGGCGTGCGCGGGGCGCTGGCCATCAACAACCCGCGCATCGAAATCCTCACCGCGGAAAATCTCGCGTGACAAGGCGCGTTGCGCCGCTTCACAATCGACCGGCAAGCCGCTTGCGCCATGAAGAAATTCATCAACGCTCCCGATGACTTCGTGCGAGACAGCGTGGCCGGGCTGGTCATGGCGCATGAGGGTCTGCTGGCCTTGAACGAGGCGCCCCTCTTCGTGTACCGACGCACGCCCAAGCAAGGGCGTGTCGCCCTGGTGTCCGGCGGTGGATCCGGCCACGAGCCGCTGCACAGCGGGTACGTGGGTGCCGGCATGCTGGATGCGGCCTGCCCCGGCGAGGTGTTCACCGCCCCCACCCCCGACCAGATCGTGGCCGCGGCACAGCGCGTCGAGGCCGGCCAGGGCGTGCTGCTCATCGTGAAGAACTATGCCGGCGACGGCGCCAGCTTCCAGATGGCCAGCGACATGCTGGAGGTGGAGTGCGCCACGGTGCTGGTCAACGACGACGTGGCCGTGGAGCACTCGCTGCACACCACCGGCCGCCGCGGGGTGGCCGGCACGCTGATCGTCGAGAAGATGACCGGGGCCGCGGCGGAGGCGGGTGCCGACCTGTACGAGTGCAAGACGCTGGGCGCCCGGGTGAATGCGCAGACCGCCTCGATGGGCGTGGCGCTCACCAGCTGCACCGTGCCCGAAGCCCAGGCGCCCACCTTTGACATCGGCGGCACGGAGATGGAGGTCGGCGTGGGCATCCACGGCGAGCCCGGCCGCTATCGCAGGCCGCTGATGCCGGCGGACGACATCGTGGCCCTGCTGCTGGAGCCGGTGCTGCAGGACCTGGCGCTCAAGCCGGGCAGCACGGTGCTGCTGCACGTCAACGGCTTCGGTGGCACGCCGCTGATGGAACTGCACCTGGTGAGCGGCATCGCGACGCGGCAGCTTCGCAGCGCGGGCATCCAGGTGACCCGCTGGCTGGTGGGCAACCACACGACGTCGCTGGAAATGGCCGGCATGTCGATCACGCTGACGAAGCTGGACGATGAACTCACGCGGCTCTGGGACGCCAGCGTCACCACACCCTCATTGCGCTGGTAGGCCGGCAGGCTCCGGCGCCTGCGCCTGTGGCGCCTCTTCCAGGCGGAACAGCGAAATCGCCTCCACCAGCGCGACCGCCTGGCCCTTGAGCGATTCGGCCGCCGCGGCCGACTGCTCCACCAGCGCGGCGTTCTGCTGTGTCATGCGGTCCAGCGTGGCCACCGATTCGTTGATGTGCCCGATGCCGCCGGACTGCTCCCGCGTGCTCGCGGAGATGGTGCCCAGCGTGGCGTTGACGCTGCGCACGCCGGCCACGATGTCCTGCACGCGCGCGCTGGCGGCGTCCGCGAGCGCGGAGCCGCACTGCACCTCCTCCACGCTGTGCGCGATCAGGCCCTTGATCTCCTTGGCTGCCGCGCCCGAGCGCTGGGCCAGCGCCCTCACCTCCGCCGCCACCACCGCAAACCCACGGCCCGCGTCGCCGGCGCGCGCGGCCTCCACCGCGGCATTGAGGGCCAGGATGTTGGTCTGGAAGGCGATGGCGTCGATCGCCCCGGTGATCTCCGCGATGCGCCGGCTGCTGTCGCAGATGCTCCCCATCTTCTGCACCACGTCGCGCATCGCCGCGCCGCCGCGTTCAGCCGCCTCGCAGGCGCGGCTGGCCAAAGCGTCGGCCGTGCGCGTGGCATCGGCCGTCTGGCACACGTTGCCATGGACCTGTTCCATCGCCGAGGTGGTCTGCTGCAGGCGCGCGGCCGCCTCCTCGGTGCGCCGGCTCAGGTCCTGGTTGCCGCAGGCGATCTCGGCGGAAGCGAGCGAGATCGCATCGGCGCTGGACCGGACCGCACCCAGCATCTGCACGAAGCGCTGGCGCATGCGCTCCACTCCGTTCATCAGTGCGCCGATGTCGTCCCGGCGTCGGCTGTGCACCGGCTCGGACAGGTCGCCCGAGGCCACCCGGTCCAGCGAGCGCGTGAGCTCCATCAAGGGCTGGCCCACCCAGCGCCGCATCAGCAGGAACTGGCCGGCACACAGCCCCAGCGCCGCGGCACCGAACAGCGCCAGGAATGGCGTCAGCGTGCGCCACTGCGTCTGCAGGGCCTCGCCGCGCGAGATCTCCCCCACCACCAGCCAGCCGGTGCCGGCGACGGGGCGCCACACCGCCAGCCGGTCGGTGGCCGAGGCACGCAACACCGGCGGCACACCGTCGACCTCGGTGCCCGGCGCGGCACGCCGCAAGGCCGCCAGCAGGCGAGCGGCCCCGTCCGCGCCGGCCACCTCCGCCAACGGCCGGCCCCGCAATGCCGCGGGCAGCATCAGCACCGCCCTTGCGGCATCGCCGTCGCGCGGGTCCAGCAGGTAGATGCCGCCGGTGTCGAAGAAGCGGGCCTCGGCCACCAGCCGCTCCAACGACCGGTCGAACTCGGAGAGGTCGAAGGCGACGAACAAGGCGCCGACCACCTCCTGCTGCAGGTCACGCACCGGCTGCAAGCGCGTGATGTAGGGCCGGCCATACAGGGTGGCGCGCCCGAGGTAGGCCTGGCCACGCAGCAGCGTGGCATGGCCGGGGTGCGCTGCATCGACCTGCATGCCGATCGCACGCTCGCCCTTGTCGTTCTTCAGCGAGGTGCTCACCGCCACGAAGGCGGTGCCGCGCTTCATCAGCACGGCGGCCGCGCCGCCGGTGAACTCGCTGAACTTGTCGCAGGGGTTGTGATAGTCGTTGAGCGCAATGCCGAGCTGCAGGATGCGGCCGTTGGGCTCGTCGAGCGCAAAGTTCTTGCCGAACTGGTCGCCGAAGACCTTGAAGAAGCGCTCCACCAGCAGCTTGGCGGTCTGATCGTGCGCGTCCACCGCCTGCGCCACCGCCTCCACTTTCGCGTCCACCCACGACACGGTGCGTTCCTGCGCCCGCCTGCCCAGCATCGCCGTCATCAGGGCGCAGATGGCTGAAAGCACCACCAGCAGCGCTGCACCACCGAGCAGGCTGATGCGGCGGGCGACGCTCCCGCGCCGGTCTGAAGTCGCAAGGTTCTGCATGGTCTCTCCAAGGGTTGCGGCGGCCGTGATGCCAGCTTATCGGCCTGATGTGAATTTTCCTTAGTTGATTTATTTAGATTGATTTATATTTATGTGTCGGCGCGATCAGCAGGCGTGACAACGGCTTGTTGGCGCCCCCGACTGGATGGACGTGAGCTAATCAAATCAACTGGAGACCTTTGTGAAAAAGACGCAATGGATGGTGGGAGCGGTGGGCATGGCTGCCCTGCTGGCGGGGCCGGCCAGCGCCTGGGCGCAGTCGTCGGTGACCGTGTTCGGCTTCATCGAAGCGCAGGCGGGGCGGCAGACGCAGACCGCGCCGGGCCTGAAGCTGTTCGACATGGGCGGCAGCCGCCTGGGCTTCAAGGGCGACGAAGACCTGGGCGACGGGATGAAGGCATCGTTCTATCTCGAGCACCGGTTCAATCCGGACGACGGCACGTTGAGCGCGCCGGACACCTTCTGGAAGGGCGGCTCGTGGGTGGGACTGAGCAGCGACAGCCTGGGTTCGGTGAAGCTGGGACGCTGGTGGTCACAGGCCTTCCTGAAGTCGCAGTTCGCCTCCGACCCCTTCGGCATGGGCACGCTCGGGGAGGGCACCTACGGCACCGTCGGTTGCGGCCCGGCTTTTTCAGGCGGCTGCCTGGGCGCCTTCTGGGTCAACAACTCGGTGAGCTACGAACACTCGATCGGCGGCTTCAGCTTCGGCGTGCAGTACTCGGCCGAGGCCGTGGGCCCCGGCGGCAAGCACCCGGCGAATGTGGGCGTGAGCTATGGCGACGGGCCGCTCTACCTGGGCGCCGGGCATGAGGTGTCCAACGACGGCAGCAGCGCCGAGCGCTGGAGCACGCTGGCGGCCACCTACGACTTCGGCGCCGTGAAGCTCTACGGCGGCTACGGGTTCGGCCAGGACGCTGCCGAGGTGAAGCGCAAGAACGCCATCGTGGGTTTCAGTGCGCCCATCGGCTCGGGCGCGCTGATCGGCTCCTACGACGTGCAGGACCAGGGCGGCGTGCGCGTGGAGCAGTTGCTGTCCCTGGGCTACAAGTACTTCCTGTCCAAGCGCACCAATGTGTTCGCGGTGGTGGCCAACGACAGCAAGGCGCCGGCGGGTACCAACAAGTCGGGCTACGCATTGGGCGTGTTCCACAGCTTCTGATCGGGAGCGTGGCGCCCGCGGAAAGGGAACGCGAGGCGCCACCCAACACCGGCTGCCAGGGCCGTTGTGTTGGTTCGGTGCCGCCAGGCTGTCCAGGCGGCACCTTTTTCCTCGCACCACCGCACGCCCCTACCCTTGGGGAGGGCGCCCTTGCGTGCACACGACTAAGCTGGCCCGGTAGTTCTCGTGCCGGCGCCTGCAAGGGCCGGAAGCGCCAAGCAAGCCGGGCGAGGGACACCATGCCGGGACGGTCGGACATCGAGTGGGCCTGCCTGCCGCTTGAGCAACTGCTCGTGGCGCCCGGGGAACCCGAACGCGCGCACCGCCGCGCTGCCGACTTCGATGCCGTCTTCTTCGACGCCGACGCCACCGAGCTGCAAGTGCAGCGCCGCATCGGCCCGCGGCCCTTTCCAACCATCGACCTGATCCGCCTGCCGCCCACGCTGCTGCAGGACCCCGCCGCCGTCGCTCGCATGGGCTTGATCGCCCACCGCGTGGTGATGGCCGGTGCACTCTGCCCTGGCTCGGCAGCCGATGTGCTGCAGCGCGGGGTGCTGGCGCAGTGGCAGCAGCCGGGGCCGCGGGGCGCACGCGTGGCCGGCTTTCTGGAGATGGTGCGGCTCACCGTGCGCGAAGTCGGTGCCGCGGCGGACTGCCCGCCGCTGGCCCGCTTCTTCCTTCACATGGCGCATGCGGCGCTGATGGCCGCGGCACTCGATGCGGCCGCGCAGACCTGCCCCAACGTGTTCACCCGCGCGCCGCTGTATGCGCAGGCGGCTGGCGAGCGGCTGGGTGTGCCGCTGCAACACACACTGCCCGCCGCGCTCGGGCTGCTCGGGTCACCGGCTGCGATGGAAGCGCCCTTGCTGCAACTGCAGCGCCTGGCACGCCGGCGTTGCCCGCCGCCGGCCTGGCCCGCCGCCATGCGCGACGGCACCCGCAGCGAATTCGCCTACTGGCGCGCGCCGGCGGAGATCACCAGCCGCATCGCGGCGGCCCGCGTGATGGCCGCTGAAGGGGACGCTCCGGCGGCGGTGTTCTACCTGCGTTATGCCGCCTGGTCGCTGGTGCGGCTGGCGATGGTGCACCGGCGCGCGGTGGAAGGCCACGCGCACCACGTGTCCTTCATCCGCCCCGAGTGCGCGGTGCTGCCCGACCTGCTGGCCCACCACGCGCCGCTGGTCGAGCCCTGGCTCGCGGTGTTCGACGGCGACAACGACTGTGATGCCGCGGCCACAGAAGCCGCGCTCTCGCACCTGCTCGCGCTGCGCGAGCCGATGGCAGTGCACCTTGCACGCTGTGGCCTCGCGATCGAGCTGCCCGAGTGGCGGCCCTGGCGCCCCGAGCGAATTTCACCGATCACAACTCCTGAGGAGGAGACCCATGGCGACCGTGCAAGACCTGTTGAACCAGCTGTGTGAGACATGCCGTGTCGACTACGACCCGGCCTTCATCGCCAACCCCCGCCTGTCGGAGGTGATTGCCGGCGACCTGCATTGGCCCCACTGCTGCTTCGTGCGCGACGAGATCCAGTTCCTCAACGGCGGACGGCTGATCTTCGACCCGCTGTCCGGCGACGGCCGACAGAAGAACTGGTGTCCCGCCTACTTCGTGATCTGCCGCAAGCTGGTGATCGCCGGCGGCAAGCCGCCCGGTTCGCATGACCCCTGCGGCTCCGACGACCCCGGGCAGGAGTACGCGGGCAACAACGTCATCACCTGGGCCGACCGCCTCAAGGCCGCGCCGGCAGGGCCGGCGCACAACCCGGCCGGGGCTGCCATGGGCACGTCCTTCGACATCAACGTCTGGTCCGGCTCGGGCAACCCCAACGGCAACAACGGCGCGGATGCGGGCGCCGGCGTGCGCGGTGCCGATGGCAACCCCGGCGGTGGCGGTGCGTCGGCGCCGGGCAGCGACATGAGGGACATGGGTGGCCTCACGATCGTCGCACTGGAGATCGAATTCACCGGCCCCGGCGCGCACCTCACCATCGACTGGGACGGGCAGACCGGCGGCGATGGCGGCATCGGCCAGGACGGCGGTGACGGCGGCAACGGCATGGGCGGGCGCGATGGCGAAAGCGACACCAGCTGGCCCGGCGAAGGCTGCGACCGTGCGCCCGGCGGCGGCGGCCGGGGCGGCAATGGCGGGGACGGCGGCACCGGCGGCAAGGGGGGCCGCGGCGGCAACGCCGGCAACATCTTCGTCATCTCGCCCCACGGCAACATCAGCAGTGGCGGTGGTTTTGTCGGTGGCCAGATCACCTTCGTGAACGATGGCGGGAGCGGCGGCGCCGGGGGCAAGAGCGGCCGCGGCGGGCGTGCTGGCCACGGCGGCAAGCCGGGCAACAAGACCAGCCTGTGCGACCCGGCCAACAGCGGCCCGGACGGCGCCGACGGCTTCCCCCCGATCACGCTCACCGGCAGCGCCAACATCGGCAGCTCCGGCGACCATGGCGACGCCAAGGGCGTGAAGTTCCTCGACATCGTGGACCATCCCTGCACGCGCGACATCCCGTTGCCGGTGGTGGTGAGCACCATCGCGCCGGACCATGTATGCCGCGGTTTTGCCTCGGCCGCCAGCACCGACATCACCGTCACCGGACAACACCTGCTCCAGGTGAGCGCCGTGCAGCCCACGCTGGCCGGCGCCACCGCCACCATCAAGCCGACCAGCACCGACACGCAGCTCAACCTCAAGCTCGACGTGACCGGCGGCTCCGCCCTGGGCGCCAGCGACCTGGTGTTCAAGCGGGCCTTCGGCGCCGACTTCGTGAAGGCCGCCGCGCTCACCGTCGGCCGCTTCGCGGTGGCGTCGGTGGCGCCGGCCACCGGGGCGCGCAACAGCAACGTCGCCGTCACCATCACCGGCACCTGCTTCGACAACAGCGCCGCGGTGCAGAAGGTGGACGTGAGCGGCAGCGGCGTCAGCGTGATGAACGTGATCGTCGTCAACGAGACCACCATCACCTGTGTGATCGAGATCGCCAACCTCGCGGCCACCGGCGCCCGCAACCTGACGGTCACCACCGGCAGCCTCAACCACACGCTGCTCAATGCATTCACCATCACTTGAGGCCCCGGTGCGACCGCGGCATGACGCACCCCGGCCCGCCGACGCGGCGCGGGCGGGCGTGCGCTGGCTGCTGGCGCAGGCGGCGCTGGGCTTTCCGGACGCGGTGCATGTGATGCGCTTCCCGCGCGCGGGCGGCCTGTTGCCCGGCACGGTGGAGCATCGTGGCGCGTCGTTCGCGCAGGCGGTGCTGGGCGCACTGCTGCTGGACGTGGCCGATGCGCTGCCCTCGTCGGACGCCGCCTCCGCCGCGGGCCTGCGCGCCGCGGCCGCGCGGCTGGCCGACGCGGTGGCGCAGGCGCGCCTGCCGGCGCTGGCGGGCGGCTGGCGCTACTTCCCCGGCCTGGCCGCGCTGCCGCCCGACCTGGACAGCCTGGCCGTGGCGCTCTCGCTGTTTGCCCGCGTGGCCCCGGAGCACCTGACGGCGTGCGAGCCGGCGCTGGCCCTGGCGCTCGCGCAGCAGCAGCCCGAAGGCCCGGTGCCCACCTGGCTGATCGGCGCCCAGGATCCTTTGCTGCAGCGCTGGTGGATGCGGCTGGGCGTGCGCCATGGCTGGGGCGACACCATCGACGTCGATGTGTGCGCCCGGTTCGCCAGCGCGCTCGACCTGCTGCACACGCCGCAGGCTTCAGAGGCTGCGGCGCGCCTGGCCGCCTGGGTGGCGCAGCAGCAGCGGCCCGACGGCCGCTGGCCGGCCAGCTGGTATGCCGGTGATGCCGTGGCCGCCGGCCTGGCCCTGGCGGCAGTGGCCGCGGTGGACCATGACGGCGAGCGGCGTGCACGCACGGCCGCGCACCTGCTGGGCACGCAACGGATGGACGGCGGCTGGGGCCCCTTCGACGACAGCGCGCCGCTGGACACCGCAGTGGCGGTGGCGCTGCTGCGGCACGCGCCGCAGGCCGATACCGCGCGGGCCCGGGGCCTGGCCTACCTGTGCGACCGACAGACCCTGGCCGGCGGCTGGAAGGCCACGCCCTGGATCCGCATGGACATCGGCCGTGCGCAGGGCCGCGTGGCCCGCATCGCCACCTGGGGCTGCGCGGCCATCAGCACCGCCGCCTGCGTGCGCACCCTGCTGCAGGTGTCGGCGGCCGACGCGGCGCAAGCCAGCGAGGTGACCTGGATGACACCGCCGCCCGTGGGCAAGCCGCCCTGCGGCTGCGCGGGCCGGCGCCATGCCGGCCGCGGCTGCAAAGGCTGCCGCGGCTGCAAGGAAGCGGCCGCCTGAAGGCTGCGGCGTCGGGCGGGCATGGCGGCCCCGCGGTAGGCTGCGATGGTTGCGCATTCCGCGCGCCGCAACCCACACCGTTCTATCCCGCCCATGACCTCTACCGCCGAACTCGCACAGGCTTTGGCCGCATGCCGCACCACCGGTCAGGTATTGCCGGCCGCCCCGTGGGCCCAGGCGGTGCTCGACGAAGCGCAGGCCTATGCCGTGCAGGACGGTGTGGCCGCGCTGCTCGGCTGGGCGCCGGCCGGCGCGCCGGTGCGGCACTGGAAGTCCGGCGGCGCGTCGCGCTCCGGGCCCTTCAGCCATTCACCACTCGATCCGGCAGGCATCGGCCGCGTGCGCACGACCTGGCCGCTGCTGGGCATCGAGGCGGAGATCGCGCTGCGCCTGGGCCGCGATGTGACACCCGATGCGGCGCGCGACATGCAGCCCGGACAGGCCGACGAATGGCTGGACGCGATGGCCCTCTCAGTGGAACTGGTCGCCTCGCGCTGGCAGGAAGGCCTGGCCGCGCCCGCGCTGCTGCGCATGGCGGACCACCAATCGCATGGCGCGCTGCTGCTCGGCCCCTGGCAGCCCTACCGGCGCCTGGACTGGGCCTACCTCAACTGGCGGCTGTCCCAACAGGACGGGCCGACGGTGGAGCGGCGTGGCGGGCATTCACTGGATGACCCGGCCTGGCTGCTGCCCGCCTGGCTGCAGCACCTGTGCCGCGATGGGCTCACGGTGCCGGCCGGCACCGTGGTGACCACCGGCGCCTGGGGCGGCATGCAGGCCCTGGCAGCCGGCCACGGGGACCGCATTCGTGTCGAGCTCAGCTTCGACACCCTGGGCACCTGCAGCTTCGAGTGGGCCGGCTGAGCACTGACCCCGCGTTCGGTCGCCGGCGCAGCCACCTCAGGCGGCGGCCAGCGCTTCACGCGCCGCCTCCCGCCGCATGATCCAGTTGAACAGCGGCGTGGCCATCAAGGTGCTGGTCACGGCCATCAGCACCATGATGGAGAACAGCCCGGGCAGGATGACACCCGCGGCCAACCCGATGTTGATGATGATGAGCTCCATCAGGCCGCGGGCGTTCATCAGCGCGCCGATGGCCATGGCGTCGCGCTGCGGTTCCCCGTTCAGGCGTGCGGCGCCCCAGCAGGCGATGCCCTTGCCGCCGAAGGATGCGGCGAGGATGACCACGGCCGCCGCCAGGATCGCCGGGTCCAGCAGCATGCCCAGCCGCGTGTTCAGGCCCGAGTAGGTGAAGAACATCGGCAGCAGGAACACCACCACGAAGGGCTGCAGCATCGCCTTCAGCTTCTCGGTGAGCGGGCCGCGCGGCAGCGCACAGCCCAGCAGGAAGCCCCCGAACACCGCGTGGATGCCGATCGCGTCCATGGCAAAGGCGCTCAGCGAGAAAAGCACCAGCACGGCCGCCAGCACGCTGGAAGGCAGCGGCGCATCCGGCCGCAGCCCGTGGGCCAGCCGGCGCAGCAGCTTCTGGCCTACGGTGGTCATGAAGACGGCAAACGCGGCGCCACCGCCGATGGCGGCATAGGCGCCCATCCAGGAGCCGCCGAAGCTGGCCAGCACGATGGCCAGGATGCACCAGGCGGCCGCGTCGTCGGCCGCACCGGCCGTGAGCGCCAGCGTGCCCAGCGAGCTGCCGGCCAGGCCACGCTCATGGATGATGCGCGCCAGCATCGGGAAGGCGGTAATGGCAATGGCCGCGCCGAGGAACAGCGACGCCTCGAACAGCTTCGTCTTCTCTGCGAACAGGCCGGGCACGGTGTGCAGCCAGGGCGCCAACGCAAAGGCCAGCGCGAACGGCACCAGGATGCCCGCCAGCGACACGCTCATCGCGCTGCGGGCGCGCGCCTTGAAATGGTCGGCGCGGAATTCCGTGCCCACCAGGAACATGTACAGCCCCACGCCGAGCTGCGCCGCGACGTAGAGCATGCCCATCGTCGCCTTGGGAAACAGCGCCTGCTGCAGCTGCGGCAGCAGCAGCCCGAACAGCGACGGGCCGAGCATGACGCCGGCGATCATCTCGCCCACCACCTGGGGCTGGCCCAGCCTGCGCGCCAGCCGGCCCACCAGCTGGCACGCGAGCACGATGACCGCGGCCTGCGCGAAGAAGTAGACGGAGAGCTGGGAAGTGGGCATGCCGGATCGTGCAGAAAAGCGCGTGCAAAAAGCCGGCGATTATCCCGATGCCCATTGCCGCGGCAAGCCTGCTTCGTGGTGTGGCGCGGCGCTTGCCTGTGCGGCAGGGAGACCGCGCCACCATGCCCTTGCACAACCTCCTCGAACGCATCAGCCAGGCGCCGTGGATCGGCGTGTGGGTGCAGGCGATCCGCCACTACATCGAGCACCAGAGCGGCAGCCAGGCCGGGAGCATCGCCTTTTCCACGGTGCTGGCGATGTTCCCGCTGCTGATCCTGGTGTCGGCCACCGCCGCCTTCATCGGCCAGCCGGGCACCGCCGCCGACATGGTCATGCGCGTGCTCGAGTACGCACCGCCGCTGGTGCAGCAGTCCGTGCATCCGGTGATCGGCGAGGTGCTGGGCCACCGCAGCCAGGCGCTGCTGGCCATCGGCGTGTTCGGCACGCTGTGGGCGGCCTCCTCCGGCATGCAGGCGGTGCGCACCGGGGTGAACAAGGCCTATGGCGTGAGCCGCGGCCTGTCGTTCTGGAAGGCGCGCATCAAGGTCACGCTGTTCACCGTGGTGGTGGGGCTGGGCACGCTGGCGGCCTTCAGCTCGGTGGTGGTGATGCCGTATGTGGCCCAGCTGATCGCCGCCACCGCGGACACACCGGCCGAAGCCGTGTGGCTGAGCGGCGGGGTGCGCTACAGCTCCGCGTTCGTGGTGCTGGCGATCCTGTACGCCCTGGTGTACGCCTGGCTGCCCGACCTGCCGCAGCGCCTGGGCACGGTGCTGCCGGGTGCGATTGCGGGGCCGCTGCTGTGGCTGGGGGCGGCGCAGTTGCTCTCCCACGTGCTGCGCGCGGCCGGCAAGCTGATGCTGGTGTACGGCGGTTTCACGGGCGTGGTGGCGTTGCTGGTGTTCCTGTACGCCAGCGCCGTCACCCTGCTCTTCGGCGCGGAGCTCAACGGCGTGCTGCACCGGCGCGCCCAGGCGCGTGACAGCGGCACCGGCGGGTAAGACGCTGGCCGAAAACGCCTGGAAGATGTCCGGCCTGGCGCCTGCGCACGCGGCGGCGGCCCAGTCCAATGGGGCGGTGTTTTTTGCCACCCCGACCGCATGACCGCACCGCCTTCCTACAGCCCCGACGCCTTGCTCGACTTCGAGCGCCGAACGATCAAGCTCGATGAGCGCAGCAAGGTGGTCTACGTTGCCGGCACCGGCCCCGCGGTGATCGTGATGACCGAGATGCCGGGCATCAGCCCGCAGGTGGCGCGCTTCAGCCGCTGGGTGCGCGACGCCGGCTTCACGGTCTTCATGCCCTCGCTGTTTGGCCAGGACGGCGCCGTGCCCTCGGCCGAAGAAGGCGTGGCGGTGTTCAAGCGCGCCTGCGTGAGCGCCGAGTTCCGCGCGCTGGAAGCCGGCTCTGCCAGCCCGGCGATCGCCTGGTTGCGCCAGCTGGCGCGCCTGGCGCACCAGGAATGCGGCGGCCCGGGCGTGGGCGCGATCGGCATGTGCTTCACCGGCAACTTCGCGCTCAGCCTGATGCTGGAGCCAGCAACCCTGGCGCCGGTGGTGTGCCAGCCCACGCTGCCGCTGGACGCACCCGGCGCGGTGGGCCTGCCGGACACCGAGCTGGCCGCCATCCGGCATCGCCTGGAGGCCGAGGACCTCACCGTCATGGGCTACCGGTTCGAAGGTGACAAGTGGTGCACCGCCCAGCGCTTCCAGGCCTATGCGCAGGCGCTCGGCCCCCGCTTCGTGGCCCGCGTGCTGCCCGACAGCGCGGCCCATCCCGAGCCGCCACCCTTCTTCAAGCAGGTGGTGGCCAGCCCGCACAGCGTGGTGACCGCGCACCTGATCGATGAGGCCGGCCAACCAACGCTGGACGCGCGCGACGAGATCCTGCGCTTCTTTTCGCAGCGGCTGCAGTGGGGTGGTTTCCCGGCTGCGTGATGACGGGCTCCCGCCGCCGCGCTTCAGGCGACACGCGCAAGCCGCGCCCCGAGAGCGCTGCCCGTTCAGCCCCGGCCGCGCTGCGGCTTGCGACCGCCCGATGCACGGGCGGGTGTGTCATGGGCCCTGGCCGGCGCGGGCAAGGTGGCCTGCTCCAGCCAGAGCAACGCGTCCGCATGCGCCATGAAGACATGCAGGTACTCCGGCGACAGCGCCTTCATCAGCGTGAGCGACCGGTGCACCAGGTGGTGCGAGTTCAGCGGGCCCGCATTGGCCGGCACCTTGGCCAGCGACTGCGTCAGCCGCTGCTCGGCCTTCAGCCGGGCCCAGGTGCCGCGGAACTGCTTCATCGCCTGCAGCTCTGGCGCGGCGCCCGCCGGTGCCGGGCGCGCAAGGCGGTCCACCAGCTGCCTCAGCGCACTGCGATCACCACCCGGCGCCGGCCCGGGCGCCTGATCGGCTGCGACGTTCGCCTGGCAGAGGTCCTGCACATACGCCGCAAGCAACTGCATCGCCTTGCGATGCACGATGCGGCGAGCGGCGCCATCGCGCCCGGCCGCCCGCCGGGCCATGGCCTCGATCACACGAAAGCGCACCGGGTCGAACGTGTGGTCACCACGCTCGCGCGCCTGCGCCAGCGAGGCCTCGAGGCCGTGCTCGGCGTCACCGGCGCTGGCATCGGCGCCTTGCGCAGCGGCGGCCGTCATGGTGCCTTGGCGCTGGTGCGGGTGGCACCGGCACGCGGGGCCGGCGCCATCTCCACCCGGCGGTTGCGCGCACGCCCTTCGGCATCGGCGTTGGAAGCCACCGGCTGCTCCGCGCCGAAGGCCGCGGCAAACACCGACGAGGCCGGGATGCCCTCCTCGATCATCGCCCGCGTGACCGTGAGCGCACGCTGGGCCGACAGCTCCCAGTTGTCGGCAAAACGCCCGTTGCCGCCGCGCACCTGGCGGTCATCGGTGAAGCCGCTGACCATCAGCACCTCGTCGCGCGCCTGCAGGTAGGCCGCCAGCGGCGCGGCCAGGCTCTTGAGCAGCTGGCGGCCTTCAGGCTGCAGCTCGGCGGAATTGAAGGCGAACAGCACGCTGCCGCTGATGCCGATGCGGCCGTTGTGCAAGGTGACGCGGCCGGCCGCCAGCGGGCCGGCCAGGGCGCGCTCCAGGGCCTCGCGGCGCTGCGCTTCGGCCTGGCGCTGCTTCACCTCGGTTTCGAGCTTGCTGGCCAGGTCGAGCTGCATGCCCAGCGCACACACCAGGATCAGCACGAAGGCGCCCAGCAGCCCGGCCATCAGATCGCCGAAGACCGCCCACACGGGCGCGTTGCCCTCGATGCCACCGTCGAGTTCGTCCATGTCAGTGCATTCAGGCTTCGCCCAGCGCGGCGGCCTGGCGGCTCGACAGCTGCCGCAACTCGTCCACGATCTGCTTCTGCGACATCAGGCTCAGGTCGATGATCTCGCGCGCCTGGGCCACGTAGTAGGCCAGCTGCTCGTCGCTGCGGGCGATGGACTGGGTGAGCGTGCCTTCGATGCGCTGCAGCTGGGCCATCAGCTTGTCGTTGGACTGGCTGAACAGCTGCACCGCCAGGCCAAAGGCCTCGCCCAGGCTGGCCACCTCGACCGCGCTGCCGGTGAGCTGCGCCGCCACATCGTCGAGCCGGCCGCTGTGGGCCTGCACCTGCTCGGCCAGGCGCGCGCCGGCGCCTTCCAGCAGCTGCGTGGACGACGCCACCAGCGTGTCGATCGCATCGCGCTGTTCGGTGGAGGCATGGTTCAGCGTGTCGAGCAGGCCGGAGAGCGTCTGCAGGATGCGAGCCCGTTCGTCGAGCATCGCGTTGTCGCGCACCAGGCTGTCGGACAGGCTCTGGCGCAGCTGCGCGATCACCTCGGCGGCCGCCTTGGGTGCCTCGGCCGCGGTGTTCACCAGCCGGGTGATCTGGTCGATGGTGCTGCCGGCCTGCGCCTGCAGCGCCTCGGTCCAGGCGGCCAGCCGCTGCGTGTCGCCCGACACCAGGGCCGCATGCTCGTCGGCCTGCGCGCGGCCGACGGCTGCCACCAGCGCGGCGGAACGCTGCTCGAAGGTCTGCGCAAACTGCGCCAGCGTGGCCTGCAGCGCCTGCAGCTGGCCCTCGCCGGCGCGCTGGTGCTGGCCAAGCGCCGCCTCCCAGGTGTGGGCCACGCGGCTGGTGGCCGCATCGAAGCGCGCCGACAGGCCGTCCAGCTGCTGCTGCACCGTCTGGGCGACAGCGGTATGCAGCGCCGTCGTCTCGCGCGCGATGCCGGCCATGGTGGCCTCGGCCGCCGGCTGCAAGCTGGCGGCGGCCACGCGGGCGCTTTCGGTGAGGCTGGCCTTCAAGGAGCGGTCGACCGACTCGGCCAGGCCGGTGTACGCCGCCTGCGCCTGGCTGTGGAAGCGCTCCTGCTCGGCCGCCAGGCGGGCGCCCAGCGCCTCGCTCTGGCGCTCCATCGTGGCCATCAGCGCCTGCAGCTGGCTCGCCAGCGCGGGCAGGGACTCGGCTTGCAGCTGTTGCAGCCGCAACGATTGTTCGCGCTGGTGCACCAGGGAAAACGGCCGCAGCGTGGTGGCGATGGCGGCATCGAGCGCCTGTGCGGCCAGCTGCCGGTCGCGCCGGCACAGGGCGGACATCAGGCCCAGCATCGCCGAGGCTGCCACGCCGGCCACCGAGGTGCCGAAGGCGAGGCCCAGGCCCTTGACCGGCGCGGCCAGCGAGGCGCGGATGGCCTGCAGGTCGTTCGAACTCTCCAGCGCCATGCTGGTGCCCTGGAGCGTGAGCACCATGCCGAGAAAGGTGCCCAGCATGCCCAGCAGCACGAGCAAGCCGGCGAGATACGGCGTCATGGCCGGGCCGGGCAGGCCGACACGGTCACCCTCGATGCGCAGGCGCACCGGGTTGCGCAAGCTGGTGTGCAGCCGCTCCAGCCAGGCCGCCAGCGCTGGTGGCGGCTCGTTCAGCCCCGCCACGGCCTGCGCCAGGCTCGCCGTGGCAGCACGGAAGCGCTGCAGTTCGAGCACACCCCAGGCATAGACGCCGGCGATCAGCGCGGTCATGGCCAGCGCCAGCGGATGGCTGCCCCCGTAACCGGCGGCGATCCAGCACAGCGCCGCAGCGCCTGCGGCCCCGGTGGCGTAGTAGAGAGGTTTATTCATGGTGAGCGGGTTGCCGCGAACGAAGCGCGTCCAGCAGGCCTTCGGCCGGCTGAAGCCGCAGCTCCAGCTCGGCGAGCAGCACCTGGTGCAGATCCTTGTGAAACACGTCCAGCCAGGCTGGGGCGGTGGGTTGCGCGGGCGCCGGCAGCGCATCGGACACGCCTGGCGCGGCCAATGCGCCGGCCGCGCGGCGCAGCCGCTCGAAGTGCCTTTCCAGCAACGAAGGCAGCTTGGACAGCAGATGCTGCTCCCGCGCACCGACCACCTGCTCCAGCACGGCGTCCACCGCGGCGAGCTTTCGCAGCGGCGGCGCGCCGCCGGCCAAGGCGCCGCGCAGTTGGCCGCGCAGGCGGGCGATGCCCGCTTCTATCGCTTTCTGCCGCGCGAGGTGGCGCTGGCGGTACGGCGCGTAGTCAGTGCCTGGCCGGGTGGTCGTGTCGATGGCCGGCGCGGGCGCGCTGCCCCGCTGCGGCCGCGCCAGGGCGGGCAGGAAGTCGGCGTCGATCGCCTCGGCCAGCGTGGTGCGCACGCGCGCGAACTCGCGCTCCGCGCCGGCCAAGCTGAAGGAGCACGTGGCGGCCGGCGTGGGGGCGGGCGCACCGCCGTCCAGCGCGGCCGACAAGGCAATTGCGTCCGTCCACGCCAGCCACTGGCTCAAGCCGTCGGCCAGCCCCTGGGTCGATTCAGGCGCATCGACGAGGCCGAACTGGGTGAGCAGGCGAATGAGCGCCGGACCGGTGAAACGTGTGCGGGGTGGCTCTCGCAGCATGTGGCGAGCGAAGGAACGAAAAACCCGGTGGAGCGTTGAGGCAACGGCTCACCGGGTCCGGTGTTGGCTTTGGGTGCCGAGCAGGCAGCCCATGCCGCCCCTCGAATCGACCGCAATTCTACCAAGCCCGTCTATCGCGCCTGCCCGGCCCGCTGCGGCATCCCCAGCGCAGTGGCGCAGCTCACGCCCGGTGGCCAGGCGCCTCGTCGTCGCGCTGGGGAAACGGCGCCAGCCAGGCCAGCACGATGGGGGGCACCGAGAACAGCAGCACCAGGCCGAAGAAGGTGGTGTAGTTGTGCCCCACCAGGCCCCAGACCCAGCCACTCACCGTGCCGGTGGACCACTTGGTGAGCGCCATCACGCCGGTGGCCATGGCGTAGTGCGTCATCTTGAACGGCCCCGGGGCCACCTGCTGCATCATGTAGAGCATGTGGCCCACCGAGCCCATGCCGAAGCCGAACTTCTCCAGCGCCACGATGAAGCCGATCCACAGCGTGTTGTCGGGCAACGCCTGGCTCAGGTAGAAGAAGGTGAGGTGCGGCACGTTGAGCACCAGCGCCAGCACGAAGAAGGACCGCGGCAAGGTGCGCCGCGCCACCAGGAAGCCGCCGAGGAAGGCGCCGGCGATGAAGGCGATCGTGCCCACCGTGCCGTTGATGTGGCCCAGCGACTCGTTGTTCAGCCCCAGTCCGCCGGCGCTGCGCGGGTCCAGCAGGAACAGCGGGCCGAACTTCTCGATGAAGCCCTCGCCGAAGCGGTAGAAGAAGATCACCGCCAGCATCATCCAGATCTGCGGCTTCTGGAAGAACGACACCCACGAGGCCCGCAGCGCGGTGAAGGCCACGCCCACGCTCTGCCCCTGAATGGCCGAAGGCGCGCCCGGCGGCAGCACGCGCAGGTGCCACAGGCCAAAAGCGCCCATCGCCAGCGCCGCACCCGACACCACGATCATCCAGCACTGCACCCAGTCCAGCCCCATGTGGCCGTGCAGCCAGCCGGTCAGCGACACCAGCAGGCCCGAAGCGATCACCGCACCCAGGTTCCAGCACATGCCCTGCAGGCCCGCATAACGCGCCTGGTCCTTCAGCGGCATGGTGGTCATGAACACGCCGTCGGCCACCGTGTCCTGCGTGGCAGAGGCAAAACCGGTGATCCAGAAAAAGGCGAGCGAGAGTTTGAAGAACCCGTCCAGCGGCAGGCAGAAGGCCACGAGGCCCAGCGAAGCCATCATCGCGAACTGCATGCTGATGACCCACCAGCGCTTGGTGCGGTAAGGCTCCAGCAGCGGCGCCCAGAGCGGCTTCAACACCCAGGGCAGGTACATCTGCGAGGTGTAGAGCGCGATGTCCTCGTTGGACACGCCCAGGTTCTTGTAGAGGATGGCCGCGACCACGCCCACCATCACGTTGGGCAGGCCCATCGCGAGGTAGAGGCTGGGCACCCAGGCGAGCGGGTGGCGCATGCGCGGGGCGCCCGGGGTCGCGAGGGGGACGGGCAAGGTGGAGTCGGTCATGGTGTTCATCAGTGCGGATCGGTCAGCACCTGCAGCGCAGCGGACACATACACCAGCGGCGCGTTCCAGTTGATCGCCACTTCGTTGCTCGCGTAGCTGCAGTCATGGTCGATGTAGGACAAGGCGGGCGCCTTGGAGGCATACGGCACGGGGCAGTCCTTGGCGTCGTGCTGGCCTGCATGGGGCCCACCGACGATGAAACCGGGCACCGGCGCCGCCACGCCATCGGCCATGGAAGGCCGGTGGTGCGGGTGCATCGGCGAGTGTTCGCCGATGCCGGTGACCATGGACAGGCCCAGCGGGTTGCGGCCCAGCACGTAGTCCAGCGCCGCCTGCGCGGCATCCAGCATGCGCCGTTCGCGCGTGAGGCGGTAGCCCTGCACCAGCACCAGCGCCTGGTTCAACGCCACGGCGTTGCTGCCCCAGACAAAGTCGCCGGTCTGCATGGCGACCCGGTAGGGCGAGGCCTGCCAGGCGTCGGCGAGTTGCCGGGCCTGGCCGGTGATGCGGCGCTCGACCAGCGCACGGTCGGCGGCCGGCGTGAGGCGCTCCCGGTGGTGGGCCAGCGAGATCCAGGCCAGCGCCCCCACGTCCGACCAACCCGGCACGCCCATCGTCGCCTCGGCCGGTTTCATCGCCGCCAGATAGGCATCGTCGCGGGTGCTCAGGTAGAGCTCGGCCGCCGCCCAGGCGAACTCGTCGGCGAGGTGGCTGTCGTCATAACCGCCGGTGTGGATGTCGGGCGGCTGGCGGTACACCACCGCCGGATGCTCCTGCGCCCAGCGCCAGGCCTGCCGGGCGGCCGCCAGCATGCGCGCAGAAAGCCCCGGCCGCTGCGCCTCGAAGGCGGCAAACACGCGGCTGGCCTGCGCCATCACGGCCGCGAAGTCCAGCGTGGCCGCGGTGCTCTTCATCACGACGTAGCGCTGGCCACCGGTCTGGTGCGGCATCACCGCGCCGTCGAAGCCCTTGTCGGTGAGCTTGTGGTACACGCCGCCGTCCGCCGGATCCTGCATGGTGAGCATCCAGTCCAGGTTCCACAGCGCCTCGTCCAGCAGGCCGGGCAGGCCGTTGCCGCTTTCCGGAATGTTCAGCGCCTGCGCGCGGAAGAACTGCGGAAAGTGCTCGTAGGCGGCCAGCAGCGTGTAGACGGTGATGCCGGAATTGACGATGTACTTGTTGTAGTCGCCGGCGTCGTACCAGCCCTTGGGCGAGGAAATCACGGTGCCTTCCGGCCGGCCCGGTCCCGCGGCCGATGCATGCACGAGCACGTGGGTGTCGGGGTGGCCTGCAGGCCGTGCCCAGGGGCCGGCATGGCGCGGCTCCAGGGCGATGCCGGCGCGGTTGTAGTAGTAGGCCTTGAGCGCCGCCGCGTTCAAGGCGGCATACGCATCCGGCGCGATCGTGAAACGCGGCGAGTCGGCCAGCCCGTCCACTTGCAGGCGGTACTCGCCCGGCGTGGTGAGTGGGGAGAAGTCAGCCATGCGCACCGCCTGCTGCGCCGGCGCCCAGGTGGCCGGCGCAGCGAGCACGCCGCGGTAGGCCTCGCGGCCGGTGCGCACGTCGACCACCGAGAAGGCGGCGCCACCGGCCGGGGGCACGGCGGCCCACTTGGCCGCGCCGGGCACGAAACCCGCCTGGTTGACCTGGATCGCCCCCGCCGCCGGGGGCACGGGCGGCGTGCTGCAGGCCGACATGCCCACGGCCAGCAGCAGCGCGGCAATGCGCAAGTGCGTCATGGTGTGCCCACCCACACCACCGAGTCGGTGGCTCCGGCGTCGGTGCGCACACCGAGCAGGTTGCGGCCCGGCGACAACGGCACATCGCGCCACACGGCGATGCCGTCCGCGGCATGGGCGGTGCCCACCGGCCGGCCGTTGAGCGCCAGCGTCACACGCTCGGCGTTGGTGTAGACCTTCAATGTCGCCGGCCCGGCGGGCCGCGGCGTGAACCGCCGGCTGGCGATGTGGACCATGGGCGTGCGGCTCCAGTGCGCACGATAGAAGTGGTAGGCGTCCTTGCGCATCTGGCGGTCGTAGCTGATGAGGCCCTTGTCGTTGATGCCGGGCCGGTCGCCCTCGTTGCGGCCGGCCGAAGCGAGGTCGAAACCCACCCAGACGAAGCTGCCCCACAACCAGGGGCGCGCTTGGATCTGCGGCCAGTAGGCTTCGTGGAACAGTGCCTGGTATTGCTCGGGATGCCAGCGGCTGGCGGGCTGGGGCCGCTGCGGCGGATCCTGCTGGTGCAACGCGCTGGCGCCGGCGCCGTATTCGCTGATGCCGATGGCCCGCGTGGGCAGGCGCGTGTGCAGCGCATCGGCCCACGGGCCGATGTCGGAGAGCTGGCCGTCGTACCAGCCGTAGTAGCGGTTGTAGCCGGTGAGGTCGGCCTGCAGGGCCATCGGGTGGTCATCGGCGGCGCAGCAGTGCGCATAGGCGGTGAGGCGCTGCGGGTCCTCCTGCTTCAGCTGCGTGTGCAGCTCGGCCAGCAGCGCGCGCACGGTCTCGTCCGAGCGGTAGACCTCGTTGCCCACGCCCCACACGGCCACCGCAGCGTGGTGGCGGTTCTGCCGCACCAGCTCGCGCAGCTGCTGAGCGAGGTTGCTGCGGAAGGCGTCGCTGTCGTGCAGGGCGCTGTTGAGCGGGATCTCGGTCCACAGCACGAAGCCCAGTTCGTCGGCGCGTTCGTACACCCGCTGCGGATGCTGGAAGTGCACCAGCCGCAGGCCGGTGACCCCCAGCTCCTGCAGGATCCGCAGGTCCTCGTCGATCTCTGCATCCACCACGGCCAGGCCCTTGCCCGGCCGCCCGGGGTGGAAGTAGTTGACGCCGTGCAGCGGATACGGCTTTCCGTTGAGCAAGAAGCCGCGCTGCGGATCGACCGCCATCGTGCGGATGCCCACCGGCTGGGCGAGCTGGTCGACCACCTTCTCGCCCTGCAGCACCTCGGCCGTCAGCCGATAGAGGTAGGCATCGTGCACCCCCTGCCACAAGCGCGGCTTGCTCACCTGCAGCGCCAGCGTGGCGGTTTCGGTGGTCGCCACGGGCACCCGCCACGCCTGGTCCGCCTGCGCCACCACCTGCCCCGCCGCATCCCGCAGCGCCACCCGCAGCACCAGGCTCTGCGTGGCGGACGTGTCGTTGCGCAGGCGCGCCTTCACCTGCAGGTTCGCACCCGCGGGCGCGATGCCGGTGGTGGCCACCTCCAGGCCCGGACTGCCATGGTCCAGCAGGTCGAAGTGTGCGGCGGCAGTCTCCACCAGGCGCACCCGGCGATACAACCCGCCGAACACCGTGAAGTCGCCGCCCAAAGGCGCCACCGTGGGCAGCGTGCCGTTGTCCACCCGCACCGCGACCACGTTGCGGCCGGCCTGCAGCCACCCGGTGACATCGAAGCGAAAGCGTGCGTAGCCGCCGTCATGGCGCCCGGCATGGCGGCCGTTGACCCACACGTCGGCGGCCAGCGCCGCGCCGTCGAACTCGAGGAAGCTGCGCCGGTCGCCCGCCGCCGCCGGGCGCACGAGCGCCAGGCGATACCACCCCGGCCCGCGGTAGTACGCACCGCCAGCCTCGCCATCCACCGCGTTCCAGGTGTGCGGCAGCGTCACCTGCGGCCAGGCGCTGTCGTCCAGGCCCGGCGCCTGCGCGCCGGCCACGTCGGCACGCTGGAAGCGCCACGGGCCGTCGAGCGGGGTCTCCACGCGTGCGGTGGCCTGCGCCATCGCGCACAGCGCCAACAGCACAACCGCCACGCAGCGGTGCCAGGCTGCCGGTCTCACGGGCCGGCCTCCACGATCACCCGGCCCACGATGCCCGAAGGCTGGCCCGGCTGCGACTGCAGCAGCACCGTGATCTCACGGCGCAGGGGCCCGGCAGCCAGCGGTACCGACAAGGGCCCGGGCGAGGCGCTGGTCTTTTCCGCCACGCGCACGCCGTCGACCCATATCTCGGCCCGGCCCGCGATCTCGAGGAAGCTCAGGCGTGCGTGGCCGTCGTTGCGGTCGGCGCGCAGGCGCAGCTCGGCGCGGTAGGTGCGCCAGGGCAGCGCCTGCGGCTGCTGCTTCATCGGGGGCGCACCCCATCCCCACGTGTTCATGTCGCTGTCGGCCAGCACCTGGTGAGGATCGGGCCGCTCGGCCTGCGGCGGCGAGATGCGCCAGTACGGCGGCGTGGTGGTGGGCTGGGCACCGGGCACCGCCGGCAGCGCAGGCGCCGCCCGCAGCTCGAGCAGGGCCTGCGCGTCCTGCAGGCCCGGCGACACGGCACGCAGCTTGAGAGCGCCGCCGCCGCCGCGGCGGCTCTGCACGATCACCTGCGCCAACCCGTTGTAGAGGCTGCGTTCGCCGGCCTTGTCGGCCTCGTGCGAATTGGGGTCGCCGTTGCCCACGCCGATGATCGCGCCCTCGCCTTCCAGCTCGAAGCGCACATGCAGGTTGGCCGTGGGCACCGGCCGGCCTTGCGCATCGACGGCGCTCACGGTCACCGGCACGGCGTCCAGCCCGTCACCGGCCAGCGCGGTGCGCTCGGGTTCCAGCACCAGTCGCGCGGGCGCGCCGCTGGTCTCGACCCGGTCGCGCGCCAGTTCGGCGTTGCCGCGCAGCGCCACCGCTTCCAGCCACCCCGGCGCATAGGGCACCTGGAAGGTCGCCATCTCGAAGCGGTCGACATCCTGCTCACCGACCACGGCGCCGTTGAGCAGCAGCCGCACGCGCGGCGCGTTGGTGGCCACCATCACCTTGATGGGCTGACCCTCCCGGCCCGCCCAGTTCCAGTGCGGCACAAGCTTGACCACCGGGCGGTCGTGCACCCACTGCGCCTGGTGGAGGTAGAACGCCGTCTTGGCGAAGCCGCACAGGTCCATCGCGCCGAAGAACGAACCGGCGCTGGGCCACTCGAAGGGCGAGGGTTCGCCGCGGTAGTCGAAGCCCGACCACACGAACCCGCCGGCGATGAAGGGCCGTTCGGCGATGGCGCGCCAGGCGTCGCGGTGGGTGGCGCCCCAGTCGGCCGGCTGGTCGTCGTAGCTGTCGAGCACGTGAGCCGCGCGGTCGGTCGCGAACTCGCCGCGCGACATGTAGGCCGAGGTGTCTTCGGAGCTGGTGATCGGCAGCGTGGGGTGCGCCTTGTGGAAGCGGTCGTAGGCGCCGGCCTGGTAGTTGAAGCCCACCACGTCCACGGCCTGGGCCACGTTGATGTCGGAAAACAGCCCGTCGTTCATGGCCGCGGTGACCGGGCGGGTGGTGTCCAGCGCCTTCACCGCCGCCACCATGCGCCGCACCATCTCGTAGCCGATCTCGCTGCCCTGCATCGGCTCCTCGTTGAACACCGACCAGAGGATCACGCTCGGGTGGTTGCGGTCGCGCCGCACCATCCACGTGAGCTGGCTCAGGTACTCGGGCGAGGGATTGAAGTTGCGGTTCTCGTCCATCACGAGAAAGCCCATGCGGTCGGCCATGTCCAGCACCTCGGCCGCCGGCGCGTTGTGGGCGAAGCGGATCGCGTTGACGCCCATGTCCTTCAGGCGGCGCAGCCGGTAGGCCCAGATCGCCTCGGGCACGGCCACGCCCACGCCGGCGTGGTCCTGGTGGATGCACACCCCCTGCAGCTTGACCGGCTCGCCGTTGAGGAAGAAGCCGCGCTCGGCGTCGAAACGCAGCGTGCGGAAGCCGGTCTGCACCTCGGCGCGATCGATCTCGGTGCCGCCCTCGCGCAGCAGCGCGCGCACGCGGTACACCTGCGGATCGCGCACCGACCACCATCGGGGGTCGCGCGGCGCCAGCTTCACGCGCGCGGTGGCGCTCTTCAGCGCGCCCACCCGCGCACGCACGCTGCCCTTGGCCACTTCGGTGCCGGCGGGGTCGATCAGGCTCACCTCCACCACCGCATCCCGGGGCGCCCTGGCGCTGCTTTCCAACGTCACCTCCACCGGCAGCGACCAGCCGCGGCCGGTCTTCACCGGGTTGGCGTGCACGCCGTCGGTGGCGATGTGCAGGGCATCGCGCTTGACCAACCAGGTGTGGCGGTAGATGCCCGCGCCTTCATACCACCAGCCTTCCATGGCGTCGGCATCCACCCGCACCGCGATGGTGTTCACCTCGTTGCCGTAGCGCAGGTAGGGCGTGATGTCGATGTTGCGGCCGTTGTAGCCCGACCAGTTGCGGTTGACGACGATGCCGTTGATCCACACCGTGCTGTGTGTGGCGATCGCATCGAACTGCAGCTCGAGGTGCCTGCCGCGGTCGGATTCGGGCAGCTGCAGGTAGCGCCGGTACCAGCCGATACCGCGCGCGCGGTAGCCCTGCGACGCGTTTTCGTTCGGGTCGAAGGGGCCTTCCACCGCCCAGTCGTGCGGCAGGTCCAGGCGCCGCCAGGCCGAGTCGTCGAAGTCGGGCGCCGCGGCGCCCGGCGCGTTGCCGGCCTTGGCATTGCCGTAGCTGGCACCGTGGCCCCGTATCGGCGGCACCGCCACGTCGCCGCGGTGGAACAGCCAGCCCGGGTCCAGCGACAACCGTTCGCGGCTGGCCGCGCCGGCAGCGGTGGTGCCGACGCAGCTCCATGCCAGGAGCACCGCGCACGCCCAGCGTGCCAGGGGTCCCAGGGTCGTCACACCGGCACTGCCCAGGCGCAGCTGCTCCCGGCCTCCTGCACCGGGCTTTGCCGGCCACCGACTTCCAGGCACCACTGCTGCAGCGCGCCCTCGGTGACCGTGGCGGTGTAGTGCGAGCCCTCTCGGCGCACCGTGCCGCGCGCGGCGATGCGGCCATCGGGCGCCGCCACCGTGAATGCAGCGCTGGCACCGTCGGCCAGCTCGAACACACGCAGCACCACACCCTTGGCGTAGTCGTAGTCCGGCCGTTCGGTCTCGCTGCCCCAGGGCAGCACCGTGTTGGGTGCCACATACAGCGGCAGGCTTCGGAAGTCGTGCGTTTCGCGGTACCAGCGGCCGCCTTCGCGCACCTGGCCGTTGAGCAGGTGGGTCCACCGGCCGGTGCCGGGCAGGTAGACATCGGCCTCGCCGCTGTCGGTGAACACCGGTGCCACCAGCAGCGCTTCGCCGAGCTGGTACTGCCGGTCCAGGGTGGCACAGGCCGGATCGCCGGGATGCTCCAGCACCATGGAGCGCATCATCGGCACGCCCGTCTCGCTGGCCTCAATCGCCTTGGCGTACAGGTAGGGCATCAGCCGGTGCTTCAGCCGGGTGAAGGCCTGCAGCACGTCGCAGCTTTCTTCGTCGACCAGCCAGGGCACGCGGTAGAAGCTGCTGCCATGCAGCCGGCTGTGCGAGGACAGCAGGCCGAACTGGATCCAGCGCTTGTACACGGCCGGCGGCGGGTTGCCTTCGAAGCCGCCGATGTCGTGGCTCCAGTACGCAAAGCCGCAGCTGGTGAGCGACAGGCCACCGCGCAGGCTCTCGGCCATGGACTCGAAGTTGCTCCAGCAGTCGCCGCCCCAGTGCACCGGGAAACGCTGCCCGGAGGCATAGCTGGAGCGGGCGAACACGATCGCCTCCTCGCCCTTCACTTCCTGCAGCACCTCGAACACCGCCTGGTTGTAGTGCAGCGGGTAGAGGTTGTGCATCTCCACCGGGTCGCTGCCATCGTGGTAAGTCACGCCATCGCTGGGGATGCGCTCGCCGAAGTCGGTCTTGAAGCAGTCCACCCCCATCGCCAGCAGGCGGCGCAGGTGGCCCTGGTACCAGGCCTTGGCGCCTGGGTTGGTGAAATCGACGATCGCCATGCCGGGCTGCCACAGGTCGGTCTGCCACACATGGCCGTTGGGCCGCTTGAGGAAGTAGCCCTTCTCGGCGCCCACTTTGAACAGCGGCGACTTCTGCGCGATGTAGGGGTTGATCCAGAGGCTGATCTTCAGGCCCTTGGCATGCAGGCGCGCGAGCATGCCCTCGGGGTCGGGGAAGCCGCGTGCGTCCCACTCGAAGTCGCACCACTGGAATTCGCGCATCCAGAAGCAATCGAAGTGGAACACCGCCAGCGGCAGCTCGCGCCGCTGCATCTCGTCGATGAAGTGGGTGGCGGTGGCCTCGTCGTACTGGGTGGTGAACGAGGTGGTCATCCACAGGCCGAAGCTCCAGGCCGGCGGTAGCGGCGCGCGGCCGGTGAGCGCAGTGAGGCGCTGCACCACCGCCTTGGGTGTGGGGCCGGCGATCACGCAGTAGTCCAGGCTCTCGCCTTCGCGGCTGAACTGCACCCGCGCCGTCTTCTCCGAGGCCACCTCGAAGGACACCGGCCCCGCTTCGTTCACCAGCACGCCGTAGCCGCGGCTGCTCAGGTAGAACGGCACGGCCTTGTAGGCCTGCTCGCAGGCGGTGCCGCCGTCCTTGTTGGTGTTCTCCACCACCTGGCCGTTCTTCACGAAGGGGGTGAAGCGCTCGCCCAGGCCGTAGATGTTTTCGCCCACGGCCAGCGCGAGCTGCTCGTGCACGAAGCTGCCCTTGTCCATCCACTGCACGTAGCCCAGAGAGCGCCAGCCGCTGTGCGTGAGCACCTTGTCGCCTTCTCGGAACACCAGGTCCCAGCCTTCACCCTTTTTCAGCTCCACCGTGAGCTGGCCGGTGGTGAGCGTGGCATGGGTGTCGGTTTCGGTGGTGCGCACGGCCGGCTTGCCGGCGCCGGGCATCGGCACATGCAGCCGCGGCGGCTGCGAGGCGGCGTAGTGCTCCACGCTCACGCGCACCACGCCTTCGATCGGTGAGCTGAGCGTGAGGGTGAGCGTGGGGCCGGCGAGCGTGTCGCCGCGGTGCTTGATCGGCCGTGTGGTGGCAAGCACCACCAGCCGGTCGTCGTGGACTTCCACGGCATAGGCTTCGCTGGCGTAGTGGGCCGAGACGCCAGGCTGCAGCAGCCACTGTCCGTCGGTGAACTTCATTGCGATACAGGTTGGTTGGTGAAAGAAAGAACTAGTTCGCCGCGGGTTCCAGCGTGACCAGCACGATGTCGTTGCTGCGCATCGGCAGGCTCCATTGCAGCCGGCCGTTGGCACCCACACGCACCGTGCGGTCGACTTCGGGCTGGTCGGAGGAGCTTTGCTGCAGCGTGGCCAACTGCTGGGCCGTCAGCTCCTTGGGCGCCCCCATCTCGAGGTAGGCGGTGTGCGCGTCGTTGGCCTTGTAGCCGGTGCGCCGCACCTGCACGCGGTAGCGGCCCGGCGTGAGGTGCTGCAACTCCAGCTGCACCGCGCGCGCCGGGTTCGCGGGCAGCGGCTTGCCGAAGAACACGCTGTTGCTGGTGGGCTGCTCGCGGTGCTGCCAGTCCCAGGCGAGCACCGCGGTCTTGCGGCCGTCGGTGGCCGCCAGCACCGCGTCGTCGGGGCTGGGCACTTCCTTGCCGCGCAGCGCGTTGAGGTACTTGTAGGCAAACCACGCAGGCTTGCGCACACCCTCGCGCGTCATCAGGCCGAAGCCGCCGTGGAACGGTCGGTCCGGCGGGCCCGGCTCCTCGAACAGGTCGCTGTAGGTCCAGTAGCTCATGGCCTGCGCCTGGCCGCGCGTGGCGCGCAGCTTGAACAGGATCCACGAGGCGCTGATGTAGCTGTCGTGCACCTTGTCGCGCGGGTTGTAGCTGGTGCTCCACTCGGTCACGTAGTGCGGCAGGCCCGGGAAGGCGGAGCTGTCGATCTCGCGGCGCACGCGCTTGACGTCGCTGACGATGGAATCGGGATTGGGTGAGAGCTTGCGGTCGGACTGGCCGAACTCATCAAGGAAGCCTTCTTCCACGCCGTAGGTGTGGGTGGTGACGAAGTCCACCGGCACGTCGTGCGCCTTGGCATAGGCCAGAAACTCGGGCACCCAGGCCGCGCCGGCGGTGGAGGGGCCGCCGACCTGGAGGGCAGGGTCGATGCGCTTGAGTACGCGCGCGGTGGCAGCGTAGAGCTCGAAATAAGCCTGCTGGTCGGCGCGCTCCCAGAAGTCGCCGAGGTTGGGCTCGTTCCACACCTCGAAAGGCCAGCTTCGCACCTCCTGTGCGCCGTAGCGCTGGATGAGGTGGCGCACGAAGGCATCGACCAGCGCTGCCCAGGGCTCGGGCTTCGGGTGCGAGGTGTTGCCCTTCCAGTAGAAGATGGTCTGCGGCGAGCTGGCCATGGCCTCCGGCGTGAAGCCCAGCTCCACCAAGGGCTTGATGCCGCGCGCGAGCAGCGCGTCGTAGAGCCGGTCGATGCCGCTGAAGTCGTGGGAGATGCGGTCACCGTCCTTCTTCACCGTGCCCAGCGCGTCGTGAAAGATCGCGTGGAAGCGCACGTTGCGGAAACCGAGTTCGTCCACCGCGGTCTTGAGCTGCGCGAGGTTGGCGTCGCGGCCGGTGGTGCCCGGATAGTCGGCGCCGACGGAGAAGTCGAAGAAGCGGTCCACCGGCGCGGTGGCACGCGCGAGGTCCAGCGGCACGCGGCGCGTCGCCGGCGCGCCGGCTTCGGCCGCCACGGCCCAACTGAGGCCCAGCGCCAAGCCCATGGTCACCCATCCTTTGTGTCGCATGCTCACCGCCCTATGCCTTTGCGTGTCGCGCGATGTAGTCGCCATGCAAAGGCATGTCGGCCGCCGTGCGCGAGATGGCCTGGTGCAGGCGGGTGAAATGGCTGCGCAGCGCCTGCTCATCGACCTGGTCCACCGCCGGGTCGTAGGACTCGGGCATCAGCCCGTTGCCCATGAGGATGGACACCCAGGACGGCTCGGCGAAACCGTCGCGGTCATAGATGGTCACCCGGGCCGACGAGCGAAACAGCTCGATCTGGTGCGCCAGCGAGTCGGACACCGGCATCGCGGCGCAGTAACGCCAGAACTCGGAGTCGGTGCGCCGCGTGAGCTTGTAGTGCAGGACGATGAAGTCGCGGATCGACTCGAACTGGGAGGCCATGCGTCGGTTGTATTCGGCCGCCAGCGCGGGCTGGAAGTCGCGGTCGGGGAACAGCTCGATCAGCCGGCCCACGCCGTCCATGATGAGCTGGATGCTGGTGGACTCCAGCGGCTCGACGAAACCGGCCGCCAGCCCCATGGCCACCACGTTCTTCACCCAGGTGCGCCGGCGCCGGCCGGTGGTGAAGCGAAGCTGGCGCGGCGTGTCGAGCGCGGCGCCGTCCAGGCCCTCGAGCAGCACGCGCGCGGCGTCGTCGTCGTTGATGAACTGGTTGCAGTAGACGTGTCCGTTGCCGGTGCGGTGCTGCAGCGGGATGCGCCAGGCCCAGCCCGCCGAGCGCGCGGTGGACGTGGTGTAGGGCGTGAGCGGCTCCACGCGCTCGCAGGGCACGGCCAGCGCGCTGTTGCAGGGCAGCATTGCGCTCCAGTCCTCGTAGCCGGCCTTCATCGCGCCTTCGATCAGCAGGCCGCGAAAGCCCGAGCAGTCGATGAAGAGATCGCCTTCGACGCGGCGCCCGTCGCGCAGCTTCACCGCGCTGACGAAGCCGTCATTGGTGCGCACATCGACGGCGACGATGGTGCCCTCGATGCGCTCGGCGCCGCGCTGCACGGCATAGTCGCGCAAGTAGGCCGCGTACAGGCCCGCGTCGAAGTGAAAGGCGAAGGAAAACGCATTGGCCGCCGCGGGCCGGTCGCCCACCGGCGGCGTGAAGCGGTTGCTGCGCGCCATCACCGTGGCGGTGGACCATTCCTCGTACGACGGCATGCCGCCTGCGCGGTGCAGACGCAGCCAGTGCTGGAAGGGCGAGCGGTTCTCGATGGCCGGCCCGAAATCGCCGAAGCCATGGAAGAAGCGGTGGCCGAGTTCGCCCCAGTCCTTGAACTCGATGCCCAGCTTGAAGGTGGCCTGCGTCTTCTTGACGAAATCCACCCCGTCCAGCCCCAGCGTCGCGTTGTAGAAGCGGATCGGCGGCAAGGTGGCCTCGCCGACACCGATGGTGCCGATCTCGGGCGATTCGATCACCACGATCTCGCACGGCGCCTGGCCCTCGCGCCGCAACATCTTTGCAAGGGGCGCGGCCGCCATCCAGCCGGCGGTGCCGCCGCCCACGATGACGATCTTGCGGATGGACTTCTCGTTCATAAGTGGCGAAAGTCTCGTGCCAGGCTGCACGGATGTGTTTAGGTGTTTCTACCGCTTTATTTAGTTTGTCGCCCAAACTAATATCGCCTCCAACACAGGGGCAACAGCCCTTCCAACGATCCGGGAGACATCCGTGCCAGTTGAGGCCGCAGGCAATCAGCAACTGCTCAAGCACATCAACCGCATGGCGCTGGTGCGCCAGCTGTGTGCCAACCCCGGCCTGTCGCGCGCCGACCTGGCCACGGCCGTGGGGCTGACCAAATCCACCGTGAGCCTGCTGGTGCGCGAGCTGCTGGCCGAGGGCTGGCTGGTCGAGCGTGAAGTGGTTGCCACCGGCGACCTGGGCCGCCGCCCCACCCCGCTGTTCATCGACCCGCGCCGCCTGCTGCTGCTGGGCGCCGAGGTGGGCATCGAATCCGTGCGTGTGGTGGCCACCTCGCTCACCGGCGACGTGCTCGCGCGCACGGTCGTGAACTTTGGCACAAGCAAGAGCGCCAAGGCCTGCATCGGCTCGCTGGCCACCGCGCTGCTCAAGGTGCGCCGCCAACTGAATGAGACGGAGCACCGCATCATCGGCCTGGGCGTCGGCCTGCCCGGCGGCGTGGACGAGGCGCGCGGCTTCCTCCACTTTGCACCCAATCTCGGCTGGCGCGACGTGCCGGTGGGCGAGTTGCTCGGCGAAAAGCTCGCCGGCACCGCGCTCGCCGGGACCCCGCTGTTCGTTCAGAACGAAGCCGACGTGGCGGCCCTGGGCGAGATGGAATTCAACCCCGCGCAGGCCCAGGACCCGCTGCTGTACCTCAGCATCAACCAGGGTGTGGGTGCCGGCGTGATCGTGGGCGACCGGCTGCTCACCGGCAACCGGGGTTTTGCCGGCGAAGTGGGCCACATGGTGCTGCAGCTCAACGGGCCGCTGTGCTCCTGCGGGCGGCGCGGCTGCGCCGAAGCGCTGATCGGCCCGCGCGCCATGCTGCGCCCGGAGGACGACACCGCCCATCCGCTGGCGGAGATCCAGCGCCGCCTGGCCGCGCAGGACGCAGAGACTTCGCGCGCGGTCAAGAAGGCCGGCAGCTACCTGGGCGTGCTGCTGCAGAACCTGGCTTCGGCCTACGACCCCAGCTGCATCGTGCTGGGCGGCGCGGTGGTGGACCTGGGTGACGTGTTCCTGCAACCGGCCCTGCGCACGCTGAACGAATACACCGCCGCGGCCAACCTGGCCCCGCCCACGGTGCAGACCTCGCGCTTCGGCGCCGATGCGGTGGCGGTGGGCGCGGCCGCGCTGGCGCGCTACCGCCTCACCCGGCCCTTGATCGCCAATGCGTCCAGCGCCGTCGCCGTCGAGGAGGCCGCCTGATGTACCTCGGCATCGATCTCGGCACCTCCGAGGTGAAGCTGCTGCTGATCGACGGCAGCGGCCAGGTCGTGGGCCAGGCCGGCGTGCCGCTGCAGCTGCAGCGGCCGCAGCCGCTGTGGTCGGAGCAGTCGCCGGACGACTGGTGGCTGGCCACCGAAGCCGGCGTGGCGCGCCTGCGCGCGGCGCACCCCAAAGCTTGGGGCCAGGTGCGCGCCATCGGCCTGTCAGGGCAGATGCACGGCGCGGTGTTGCTGGGTGAGCACGACCAGGTGCTGCGCCCGGCCATCCTGTGGAACGACGGCCGCAGCCATGCGGAATGCGACACGCTGCTGCAGCGCGCGCCGCGGCTGCACCAGATCAGCGGCAACCTGGCGATGCCGGGCTTCACCGCACCCAAGCTGCTGTGGGTGCAGGCGCATGAACCCGAGGTGTTCGCCCAGGTGCGCAGCGTGCTGCTGCCCAAGGACCACCTGCGCCTGCTGCTCAGCGGCGAGAAGGTGTCCGACCCCTCCGATGCGGCGGGCACCTTGTGGCTGGACGTGGCGGCGCGCGACTGGTCCGACGAGCTGCTGGCCGCCTGCAACCTGAGCCGCGCGCACATGCCGCGCCTGGTGGAAAGCAACCAGCCCTGCGCCACCCTCAGGCCGCAGCTGGCCCAGGCCTGGGGCCTGCGGCCCGAGGTGCTGATCGCCGCGGGCGCGGGTGACAACGCTGCCAGCGCCATCGGCATCGGCGCGGTGCGGCCGGGCGAGGGCTTCCTGTCGCTGGGCACCTCGGGCGTGCTGTTCGTGGTGAACGACCGCTTCCGCCCCAACCCGGCATCCGCGGTGCATGCCTTCTGCCATGCGTTGCCGCAGCGCTGGCACCAGATGAGCGTGATGCTGTCGGCGGCCAGCTGCCTGAAGTGGTTCGTGCAGATGAGCGGCGCGGCCGACGAGGCCGCGCTGCTGGCCGACATCGCCCTGCTGCCGCCGGACACGCTGCGCGATGCGCCGCTGTTCCTGCCCTACCTGGCCGGCGAGCGCACCCCCCACAACGACGCTTTTGCGCAAGGCATGTTCTTCGGCCTCGGCCACGGGAGCACGCGCGCGGCCTGCGGCTACGCGGTGCTCGAGGGCGTGGCCTTCGGGCTGGCGGACGGGCTGGCCGCGCTGCAGGCCGCCGGCACCGAGGTGCGCCCGCTCTCGCTCGTGGGCGGCGGCGCACGCAGCGGCCTGTGGGCCCAGCTCATCGCCGACGCGCTCGGCGTGGAGCTGGTGGTGCACACCGGCGCCGAGGCCGGCGGCGCCCTGGGCGCGGCGCGGCTGGGCTGGATGGCCGCCGGCGGCACCGAGGCCCAGGCCTGCACCCGCCCCGAGATCACCGCGCGGTACCGGCCTGACGCCGAGCGCCGCGCACGCCTGCAACCCCGGCTGGAGCGCTTCCGCGAGATCTACCAGCGGCTGAAGCCCCTGTGGGCCCACCGCGCCTAAGCCAGCCGCCCCACCGAGATCACACCCTCCCGACGTCATGACCAACTACTTCCACCACATTCCGCCCATCGAATACCAGGGTCCGGCCAGCGACAGCACACTGGCCTTCCGCCACTACGACAAGAACCGCATCGTGCTGGGCAAGCGCATGGAAGACCACCTGCGCTTTGCCGTGTGCTACTGGCACAGCTTCTGCTGGACCGGGCTGGACCCGTTTGGCGGCGGCACCTTCCTGCGCCCCTGGTTCGAAGGCGGCTCGCCGATGGAGCTGGCCAAGGCCAAGGCCGACGCGGCCTTCGAGTTCTTTGCCAAGCTGGGCGCGCCCTACTACACCTTCCACGACCGCGATGTGGCCCCCGAAGGCGCCACCCCGCGTGAAAGCCACGAGAACTTCCTGCGCATGGTGGACGTGCTGGGCGAGCACCAGCAGCGCACCGGCATGAAGCTGCTGTGGGGCACCGCCAACCTGTTCAGCCACCGCCGCTTCATGGGCGGCGCGGCCAGCAACCCGGACCCCGCCATCTTCGCCATGGCCGCGCTGCAGGTGCGCGATGCGATGAACGCCACCCTGAAGCTCGGCGGCGAGAACTACGTGCTGTGGGGCGGGCGCGAAGGCTACGAGACCCTGCTCAACACCAGGGTGGGCCAGGAGCTGGACCAGCTGGGCCGCTTCCTCAACCTGGTGGTGGAGCACAAACACAAGATCGGCTTCAAGGGCACCCTGCTCATCGAGCCCAAGCCGCGCGAGCCCTCCAAGCACCAGTACGACTTCGACGTGGGCACGGTCTACGGCTTCCTGGTGCGCTACGGCCTGGAAAAAGAGGTGAAGGTCAACATCGAGGCCAACCACGCCACCTTGTCGGGCCACAGCTTCGAGCATGAGATCGCGCTGGCGGCCGCACTCGGCATCCTGGGCAGCATCGACATGAACCGCGGTGATCCGCAGCTGGGCTGGGACACCGACCAGTTCCCCAACAACGTGCCCGAAACCGCGATGGCGCTGTACCACATCCTGCAGGCCGGCGGGCTGGGCAGCGGGGGCCTGAACTTCGACGCCAAGATGCGGCGCCAGTCGCTGGACGCGGAGGACCTGTTCCACGGCCACATCGGCGGCATGGACGTGTGCGCCCGCGCGCTGCTGATCGCCGAACAGATGATCCTGGACGGCCGCCTGGAGAAGGCACTGAACGAACGCTACGCCGGCTGGGCCACCCCCGCCGGGCAGGACGTCCTGGCGGGCCGCGTCGCACTCGACGCGCTGGCCGACCGGGTGCTGAACACGAACACCGATGCCTTGCCGGTGTCGGGCCGACAGGAATACCTGGAGAACCTCGTCAACAGATTCTGCTGAACCGGCCAAGCAAGGCAATGACCTTGCGCCGCATGCCCAACAACAGGGAGTTTTCGCTGATCGCGGCTTCGTCGGGCCGCCCTACGACACCGTCCCCCACCGGGACGAGCCCCTGAACCACTTTAGAAAAGGTGCACGAGATGAGGAGACATTTCAAAAAGACAACGTTGTCGGTGGCAGCGGCCCAGGTGGCCCTGATGGCCACCGGCATCGCGATGGCGCAGGGTACGACGGCACCCGCCGCGCCGGCCGCTGCAGCGTCGGCCGCTGCCGGCAGCGACAGCGAGCCCGGCGGCAAGGCGCAGACCGTGGTCGTGACCGGCCAGCGCGCCGCGCTGCAATCGGCGCAGAAGATCAAGCGCGAGTCCGACGAGATCGTGGACTCCATCGTGGCCGACGACATCGGCAAGCTGCCCGACCGCTCGGTCACCGAGGTGCTGCAACGCGTGGTGGGTGTCACGATCGACCGCACCATGGCCAAGGGCGACCCCGAGCACTTCTCGGTGGAAGGCTCCGGCGTGGCCATCCGCGGCTTGAACTGGGTGCGCTCCGAGCTGAACGGGCGTGATTCGTTCTCCGCCAACGGCGGGCGCTCGCTCAACTTCGAGGACGTGCCACCCGAGCTGATGGCCGGCGTGGACGTCTACAAGAACCCGTCGGCCGAGCAGATCGAAGGCGCTGTCGGCGGCCTGGTGAACCTGCGCACCGCCATGCCGTTCGACTTTCCCGGGCTCAAGGCATCGCTGTCGGGCTCCACGACCTACTCCACGCTGAACAAGAAGAGCGCACCGTCTTTCTCGGCCCTGTTCAGCAACCGCTGGGAAACCGACGCAGGCCACTTCGGCGTGCTGCTGGACCTGGCAAGTTCCGAAAGCAAGACGCGCTCCGACTTCTTCCAGGTGGAGCCGTACTACCCGCGCAACGACCTCGTCGAAGGCCAGGATCCGAACACCACGCTGTGGGTGCCCAAGGGCGCGCAATGGCGTTCACTGGAGTTCCAGCGCAAGCGCGAAGGCCTGTACGGCGCGCTGCAGTGGAAGAAGAACGAGTGGGACTCCTCGCTCACCTACTTCCAGTCCAAGTACCGCATGCAATGGGACGAGCAGGCGATCTTCGCCCAATCGGACCCGTACCGCCTGCGTGTGACCAACGGCCAGTTCGACAGCCAGGGCGGCTTGCAGTCCGGCACCCTGACCAACAGCGACGGCTCGCTGATCAATTTCAACGACGACACCCGTACCGCCTGGCGCAAGTCCAAGACGGAAGACCTGTCGTGGCACCTGGGCTGGAAGGCGAGCGACCGTTGGAGCTTCAGCACCGACGTGCAGTACATCCGGGCCACCACCTCCAGCCTGGACTCCACCGTGGCCACCGGCACCGGCATGCCCAAGCAGACGCTGGACCTGACCGGCTCCGTCCCTACGCTGTTCTTTGACGACGCCGACCGCGCCCGGCTCTCCGACCCGGCGAACTACTACTGGGCGTTCACCATGGAACACATGGACCGCAGCAAGGCCACCGAAAAGGCCTGGCGCACGGACGCGAAGTTCAACTTCGACCATCCGGTGCTGCAGGACCTGCGCTTCGGTGTGCGCCTGACGGATCGCGACGCCATCACCGCCCGCAATCCGAGCGACTACCACTGGCAGGCCATCACGCAGCCGTGGACGGCCGGCGGACCCGCGTTCCTGAGCGACTACCCCGGCGGCACGCATGTCAACACGTTCAACAACTTCTTCAACGGCAAGGTCCCGACACCCCCTGCGGTCGTGTTCCCGGACGTTTCGCTGGCCACCGGCTTCCCGGGCAGCTACGCCCAGCTTCATGAGTACGGCCGCGACCACTGCCTGAAGTCCGGCCAGAGCGAGGCCACCTGCAACAGCTGGCCGTTCACGTTCACGCCGGAGACCATCAGCGACGATCCCAACAGCCGCGGCACCAACCGCCAGGCCGAGCGCACGCAGGCGGCCTATGCGCAGCTGCGCTTCGGGTTCGACGACTGGGCCATGCCGGTGGATGGCAACGTGGGCGTGCGCGTGGTGCGCACGCAGTCCAATGCGCAGGGCTACATCAGCTTTGGTGGCTCGAACATCACCCCGGGCCTGACCGGCGTGCCGATTCCGAACATTCCGGCCTACAACAAGGTCCAGAATTTCGAGAACACCTACACCAACGTGCTGCCCAGCCTGAACCTGCGCATGAAGGCCCGCAGCGACCTGCAGTTCCGTTTCGCGGCCGCCAAGGGCATCTCGCGGCCGGACTTCACCGACCTGCAGGCCTACACCTCGCTCACGCAGGACAAGACCACGGTGGGCAACGAAGTGATCAGCGTGTCGCAGACCGGCGAGGCGCTGGGCAACCCGATGCTGCGGCCGGTGCGCTCCACGCAGGTGGACGCCACTGCCGAGTGGTACTTCAGCCGCACTGGCTCATTGACGTTCGCGCTCTTCAACAAGAACCTGAAGGACGTGGTCATCAAGCAGACGACGGGCTTCCAGGTGCAGGACGTGGACGGCAACCCGCAAACCTTTGCCGTCACCAGCCCGGTCAACGGTGCCAAGGGCTATGCCCGCGGCTTCGAGCTGGCGTTCCAGACGTACTTCGACAGTCTGCCCGGCTGGCTGTCGGGCTTGGGCGTGCAGACGAACTACACCTTCGTCGACAGCAAGACCAAGCTGTACAACCCGGTCAACCCGGTGTATTGCTCGGGCTCCAGCGGCAATGCCGACAACCTGCCTCTGAACCTGAACGGCTGCGACACCGACGGCCGGGCCTTCAGCAACCTGCCGCTGGCCAACCTGTCGCGCAACGCCTTCACCCTGGCGCTGATGTACGACCAGGGCCCGGTGTCTGCCCGCGTGGCCTACACCTGGCGCTCGAAGTACCTGCAAGGCATCAACGTCAACGGCACCAAAGGCACCGACGGCACCGACACCAACCCGGACAGCGCCAACCAGGGCGCGCACAACATCGCCTGGGGCCTGCCTACCTGGGCTGATGCCTACGGCCAGGTCGACGCCGGCGTTTACTACAAGCTGCTGGAGGACAAGCTGACGCTGGGCCTGGAAGCGCAGAACCTCAACGACGCGCGCCAGCGCCAGTTGATGCAGCAGCACATCGGCGACAAGACCCGCGGCCTGTTCTACACCGGTCCGCGCTACACGTTCACCGCACGCTACACGTTCTGATGAGCATGGCACGACGCACGCTCGCGCGTGCCGTCGGCTTGCTGGCCCTGGGCGCTGCCAGCGCCCTGGCCGGCACGCCGGCGGCCGCGCCGCCGCACCTGGTACAACGCGACGGCCGCCACGCCCTCATGGTCGACGGCGCGCCCTACCTCATCCTCGGCGCGCAGGTCCACAACTCCAGCAACTCCCCCGAGGCGCTGAAGAAGGTGTGGCCGGCGGTGCAGGACATGCACGCCAACACGGTGGAAGTGCCGATCGCCTGGGAGCAGATCGAGCCGCAGGAAGGCCGCTTCGACTTCAGCTTCGTGGACACCCTGCTGGCCCAGGCGCGGCAGAACAAGGTGCGCCTGGTGCTGCTGTGGTTCGGCACCTGGAAGAACACCAGCCCGCAATACACACCCGCCTGGGTGAAGCTCAACAACCAGCGCTTCCCGCGCATGGTGGACAAGGACGGCAAGCCCAGCTATTGCCTCTCGCCCTTCGGCGAAGAGACGCTTGCGGCCGACCGCAAGGCCTTCGTCGCGCTGATGGGCCACCTGAAGAAGGTGGACGCGCAGCAGCGCACCGTGATCATGGTGCAGGTGGAAAACGAGGTCGGCACTTACGGCCTGGTGCGCGACTTCGGCGCCAGGGCACAGGCCGCCTTCGAGCAGCCGGTGCCGCCGGCCGTGCTGGCGCGCAAGAAGGCGCTGGTGCCAGGCGCCGCCAGCGGCCCCTGGCGCGCGGTGTACGGCGACTATGCCGACGAGTACTTCCACGCCTGGGCGGTGGCCCGCTACATCGAGGAGATCGCCAAGGCGGGGCGCGCGGTGTACGACCTGCCGATGTACGTGAACAACGCCTTGCGCGACCCGCTGGAGCAGCCGCCCAAGCCCTGGAAGAACAACTTCGCCAGTGGCGGGCCCACGCACGACGTGATCGACATCTACAAGGCCACGGCGCCGCACATCGACATCGTGGGCCCGGACCTCTACAGCCCGGAATCGGCGCAGGTCAACGGCTCGATCGGCCTGTTCCAGCGGCCGGACAACCCGCTCTGGGTGCCCGAGATGAGCAACGCGGCGGTGTACGCCCGCTACGTGTACCCCATCCTCGGCCGCGGCGCGCTCGGCGTGGCGCCCTTCGGCATCGACTACTTCGACTACAGCAACTTCCCGCTCGGTTCCAGGTTCACCGACAAGCGCATGGTGGAGCCCTTTGCCGGCATCTATGCCGCCTTCGGCACCATGCAGCGCCAGTGGGCGCAATGGGCCTTCGAGGGCCGCACCTTCGGTGTGGCCGAGGGCGACGACCATGCCGACCAGGTGATCACGATGAAGGGCTGGAACGCCAAGGTCTCCTTTGGCCAGTGGCAGTTCGGCGAGAAGGAATGGCCTGGCAACGCCAAGGAGGCGCCCGCGCATGCCGACAAGCTGGTGGGTGGCGTGGCGATCGCGCAGGTGGGCGACGACGAGTTCGTGATCGTCGGACAGCGCGCCCGCGTGCGCATCGAGCCCGCCACGCCGCAAGGCCTGGGCGCGATGCTGGTGCGTACCGAACAGGGCCGCTACGACAGCAGCGGCCGCTGGGTGATGGAGCGCAACTGGAATGGCGACCAGGTGGATTGGGGCCTGAACCTGGGCGCCCAGCCGGTGGTGCTGAAGGTGCGCATGGGGCGGTATTGAGATGTTGACGCCCCCACGCTCACTTCGTTCGCTGCCCCCCAAGGGGGCGCGTCAGCGCCTTCGGGCGGCCGGGCGGCGCTGACATGCACCGCCGCCGCCTCCTACAAGCAGCAAGCCTGGGCAGCCTGCTCGGTGCACCGTTGCCCGCGGCCTGGAGCGCCGCACCCGCGGGCGCCGCCCCGTATGCCTGGCGCAGCGTGCCCTTTGGTGCCGGCGGCTTCGTCGACGGTTTCCTGTTCCACCCCACCGAGCCGGGGCTGCTGTACGCACGCACCGACATCGGCGGCGCCTACCGCTTCGACACCGCGGCCAACGCCTGGGTGCCGCTGCTGGACCACCTTTCGCATGCAGAGGCCGACCTGATGGGCGTGCTCAGCTTGGCGGTGGACCCGGCCGACCCCGACCGGCTGTACGCGGCCTGCGGCCTCTATCTGGACCAGCGCTCGCGCCCAGGCGCCCTGCTGGCCTCCACCGACCGCGGGGCGACGTGGCAGGTGCACGAACTGGGCCTGCACATCGGCGGCAACTCGCCCGGCCGCGGCTCGGGCGAGCGGCTGCAGGTGGACCCCCATGAGGGCCAAGTGCTGTGGCTGGGCAGCTCGCAGGACGGGCTGCTGCGCAGCACCGACCGGGGCCGCAGCTTCAGCCGCATCGAAGGCTTCACCGCGCGCCATGTCTCGCTGGTGCTCATCGATCCGGCCAGCGGCACGGCGGGCGGCGCATCGCGCACCGTCTACGCCGGCAGCCATGACGAGCCGGGGCTGTACGTGTCGCATGACGGCGGCCAGCGCTTCAGCCGCGAGGCGGGCACGCCGCGCCAGGTGCCCCAGCATGCCGCCATCGGGCCTGACGGCAGCCTGTACGTCAGCTTTGCGCTCGGCACGGCGGCCGTGGCCTGCAACCCCAGCTACGCCAAGACCGGCAGCGTGTGGAAGCGCGACGCCGAAGGCCGCTGGACCGACATCACGCCCGAGCCGCCCGGCGAGGGCCGGCGCGCCTTTGGTTATTCGGGGCTGGACGTGGACCGTCGCCAGCCGGGCCGCCTGGTGGTGTCCACCATCGAACGCTGGGCCGAAGGCGACGAGATCTTCGTGTCGGAGGACGGTGGCACGCACTGGACGGCGCTGGGCGCGCTGTCGCAGCACGAGGCCGGCGCCTACCCTTGGCTGGTGGACTACATGCGCACCGAGCGCAACTTCGGCCACTGGACGTCCGACGTGAAGCTCGATCCCTTCAACGGCGACCGCGCGCTCTATGGCACCGGCTACGGCGTGTGGGTGACACGCAACCTGGGCGCCGCGCGCAACCGCGGCCAGGTGCAGTGGGTGTTCACCGTGGCCAACTTCGAGGAGACCGCCACGCTGGTGATCCGCAGCCCCGCCACCGGCCCGCGCCTGCTGGCCGCGATGGGCGACGTGGCCGGCGGCGCGTGGGACGACCCCAGCCGTGCGCTGGGCCGGCGCTACTTCACGCCACCCAAGGAAACCAACCGCTCCGTGGATTTCGCCGAGCTGGCGCAGCACATCGTCGCGCGCACCGGGGACGGGCCGTCCAGCGGCTACTGGTCCGACGATGGCGGCCTGCAGTGGCAGCCGTTCGAAACCTCGCCGCGCACGGGCCGCGTGCAGTCGGGCAGCATCGCGGTGTCGGCGCGCGGCGGGGCCTTCGTGTATGCGCCGCAGAAGGGCAGCGCGCTCTGGTCACACGACCGCGGCCGCCGCTGGGCACCCTGCCTGGGCTGGCCGGCGTCCGGCACCACGCCGCTGCGCGCGGTGGCGGACCGCGCGGCGGAGGGCGTGTTCTACGTGCTGGACAGCCAGCGTGGCCAGCTGCTCGCCAGCCGGGACGGTGGCCGGCGCTTCAAGCCGCTGCTCACCGGGCTGCCCCAGCCGGCCCCCGGGCAACCCACGCAGCTGGTGAGCGCGCCCGGCACCGAAGGCGACCTGTGGCTGGCCCTGGGCGACCGGCTGCTGCATGTGCCGGCTCGCGGCCGCGAGCCGAAGGCGCTGCCGGCAGTGGCCGAGGCGTGGATGCTGGCGCTCGGCAAGGGCGTACCCGGCGCGGCCTATCACAGCCTCTACCTCTGGGGCCGCGTGCGGGTGACCGGCAGCACCCTGCCGGAGGAAGGCCTGTTTCGCTCCGATGACGCCGGCGCCAGCTTCACCCGCATCAACGATGACCAGCACCGCTACGGCCGGCTGCTGTCCATGGCGGCCGACGCGCGTGAACATGGCGTGCTCTACCTGGCGCCGCACGGCCGCGGCGTGGTGGTCGGCCGCCCGAGGGCCGGTACGTGAAGCGCCTGCTGCGTTGCCTGTTGCTCCTGGCCTGCGCGCTGGCCGCGATGGCCGCCTGCGCTTCGCCGGAGCTGGCGCTGCGCTACCTGAAGCCCGCAGCCGACACCGCCCAGGGCTGGGAGCGCGAGGCGCTGCCCATCGGCAACGGCCGCATCGGCGCCATGCTCTTCGGCCAGCCGGCGCGCGAGCATGTGCAGTTCAACGACATCACGCTGTGGACCGGCGACAGCAAGACGCTGGGCGCCTACCAGCCCTTTGGCGATGTGTTCGTCGAGCTGGCGGGCCACGACGCCCCTGTGAGCGGCTACCGGCGCGAGCTGCGCCTGGACGACGGCCTGCAGCGCGTGCAGTACACGCTGGGCGGCGCCACCTTCACGCGCGAAGCCTTCGCCAGCCACCCGGCGCAGGTGATCGTGCTGCGCTTGAGCGCCGACCGCAAAGGCCAGTACACCGGCAGCCTGCGCCTGGCCGACATGCACGGCGCGCATTTCGCCGCCGCCGGCAACCGCCTCTATGCCACCGGCTCGCTCGCCGGCTGGGTGCTGCCCCAGCCCGATGGCGCGGCCTCCGGCCAGCCGCCCACCACCAACCGCATGGCCTATGCCAGCCAGCTGCAGCTGCTGCACGAGGGCGGCTCGGTGCAGCTGCAGGGCCAGGCGCTGGAGTTCAAGGACTGCGATGCGCTGACGCTGGTGCTGGGCGCCGGCACCAGCTACGTGGCCGACGCCGCGCGCGGCTTCCAGGGCGAGCATCCCCTGGCACGTGTGACGGCCCAGGTGTCCGCCGCTGCCGCGCGGCCCTACGCGGCACTGCTGGCCGAGCACCAGCAGGACTACCGCGCCCTCTTCGGCCGGGTGCAGCTGGATCTCGGCGCCACCGCAGCCGCACGCCGTGCGCTGCCCACCGACGAACGCCTGGCCGCCTACACCGCGCAAGGCGCCGACCCCGGACTCGAAGCCCTGTATTTCCAGTTCGGCCGCTACCTGCTGATCTCCAGCTCGCGCGGCGCCCTGCCGGCCAACCTGCAGGGGCTGTGGAACAACAGCCTCACGCCGCCGTGGAATGCCGACTACCACACCAACATCAACATCCAGATGAACTACTGGCCGGCGGAGCCGGCCAACCTGCCCGAGCTGGCGCAGCCGCTGTTCGACTTCGTGCGCAGCCAGGCGCCGGTGTACCGCAAGCTCGTGGCGGACACCGCGGCGCGCGTGCTCAAGGATCCGAACGACCTGCCGCCCGGCATCGTCACCTGGGACGGCTTCGGCCCGATGCCGGAAGAAACCTTCCTCACCGCGGCGCGCAAGCCGGTGCGGGGCTGGACGGTGCGCACCGCCACCAACCCCTTCGGCGCGATGGACTACCTGTGGAACAAGACCGGCAACGCCTGGTACGCGCTGCACTTCTGGGAGCACTACGCCTTCACCCAGGACCGGGCGTTCCTGCGCACGGTGGCCTATCCGCTGATGAAGGAGGTGAGCCAGTTCTGGGAGGACCATCTCCAGCCCCTGCCGGACGGGCCGATGAAGGGCCGCCTGGTCGCGCCGCGCGGCTGGTCGCCCGAGCACGGGCCGGTGGAAGACGGCGTCAGCTACGACCAGCAGATCGTGTGGGACCTGTTCAACAACACGGTGGAGGCGGCCGATGCGCTGGGCATCGACCGGGCCTATCGCCAGCACCTCGCCGCGCTGCGCGACCGCCTGGCCGGGCCGCGCGTGGGCCGCTGGGGCCAGCTGCTCGAATGGCTGGACGAAAAGAACGATCCGGTGCTGGACACGCCGCAGGACACCCATCGCCATGTGTCCCACCTGTTCGCGCTGTTCCCCGGCCGTCAGATCTCGCCGCTGCGCACGCCGGCCTTGGCCGCCGCGGCGCGCAAGACGCTGGAGGCCCGCGGCGACGTGAGCACCGGCTGGTCCATGGCCTGGAAGATGGCCTTCTGGGCGCGCCTGCTCGATGGCGACCGCGCGCACCACCAGCTGCGCGGCCTGCTCGCCACGCCGGGCGCACGCGTGGCCGAGCGCAAGGGCCCGGGCAGCGAGCTCAATGCGGGCGGCACCAACCCCAACCTGCTGGACACCCACCCGCCGTTCCAGATCGACGGCAACTTCGGCGCCACCGCGGCCATCTGCGAGATGCTGCTGCAGTCCCACAACGGCGAGCTGCACCTGCTGCCGGCCCTGCCCGCGGCGTGGCGCGATGGCGCGGTGAACGGCCTGCGCGCCCGCGGCGGGTTCGAGGTGGACATCGCCTGGGCCGGCGGCCGCCTCACCCGGGCCACCGTGCGCTCGGTGGCGGGCGCCGGCGGCGGCCGGGTGCGCTACGGCGATCGCCTGGTCGATCTTCATCTCAAGCCCGGTGAGCACCGCGAGCTCAACCACCACCTGCAAGCGTCCCGATGACACCCACCCTGCCCCTTGTGCGCGGCGGCGCGCTCGCGGCCGCCTTCGCCGCCGTGCTCGCCGCACTGTCGGCCTGCGGTTCGCTGCGCACCCCCGGCACACCCGATGAACTGGCGCTCCATGTGGGCCGGCTGCACGCGGACCTGCGGCTGCAGGTGGCCGATTTCGAGGGCCAGCATGATTTCACCGGCAGCACCCTCGCATTGCCGAAGCCGGCCCAACCCAAGGTGCCCGACAGCCAGGTCAGCGCCCGCATCTCCAGCAAGGACGCCACCGGCGACGCGCTCACCCTGAAGTGGAGCAACGCCTGGTTCGCCAGCCTGCGTTTCGTCGCCGACAAGCCGATGGACCTTCGCCCCTGGCTGCCCGATGGCACCCTGGAGTTCGACGTGGAAGCGCTGGACATGGCCAAGGCGGGCCTCACCTTCGTGATGGGCTGCGGCGCCGACTGTGGCCGCAAGCTGCCCTGGCAGGTGCCCTCTCGCGCGCTGCAAGGCCTGGGCTGGCAGCACCTGTCGTTCTCGCTGCAGTGCTTTGCACGCGATGGCAACGACTTCAGCGCCGTGACCCAGCCCTTCGTGGTGGACACCAGCGGCACCGGCGAGGTGTCGGTGGCCAACGTGAGGATCGTGAAGAACGGCAAGCCCAATGCGAGCTGCCCCGACCACCGCACCGAATCGGTGACCCCCGCGCCGCTGACGCAGGTGTGGTCGCTGGAGTGGTGGATCCCGCGCCACGAGAAGAAGCTGGACGAGATTCGCCAGCTGCGTGCCCAGGGCCTGCAGCCCGAGGTGATTTTCATCGGCGACTCCATCACGCAGGGCTGGGAAGACGCCGGCAAGGCCGTGTGGGAGCGCCACTACAAGCGCTACAACGCGCTGGACCTGGGCTTCGGCGGCGACCACACCGAGAACGTGTTGTGGCGCCTGCAGCACGGCGAGGTGCACGGCATCCGCCCGAAGGTGGCGGTGCTGATGATCGGCACCAACAACACCGGTGACCGGCAGGAGGACCCGGCCACCACCGCCGCGGGCGTCAAGCGCATCGTGGAGGAGCTGCGCCAGCGCCTGCCTGATACCAAGATCCTGCTGCTGGCGGTGTTCCCGCGCGACGAGTTGCCCACGGGCCGGATGCGCCGCCTCAACGACCGCGTGAACGCGCAGATCGCCGGCCTGCATGACGGCCAGCACGTGCACTTTCTCAACCTCAACGCCGCCCTGATGAACCCGGACGGCACCTTGTCCAAGGACATCCTGCCCGACTTGCTGCACCTGAGCGAGAAGGGTTATGTCCTGTGGGCGCAAAGCATGGAACCTACCCTTCGGAAGTTGTTGTCGGAATGAACACGTTCACCTATTCCAGCCCGTTCCCGCCGTCGTTCGTCTTCGGCGTGGCGGCGGCCGCCGCCCAGATCGAGGGCGCTGCCTTTGCCGATGGCAAGGGCGAGTCCATCTGGGACCGCTTCTGCCGCGTCCCCGGCAAGGTGTCCCATGGCGACACGCTGGACACCGCCTGCGACCACTACCACCGCTTCGACGAGGACTTCGCGCTCATGGCCTCGCTGGGGGTGAAGCACTACCGCCTGTCGATTGCCTGGCCGCGCATCTACCCGCACGGCGACGGCCCGCTCAACCAGGCGGGCCTGGACTTCTATCACCGCCTGCTGGCCAGCATGGCGCGGCATGGCATCACGCCGTGGGTGACGCTGTTCCACTGGGACCTGCCGCAGGCGCTGGAGGAGCGTGGCGGCTGGACCTCGCGCGTCACGGTGGAGGCCTTTGCGCGCTATGCCGACACGGTGGTCAAGGCCTTCGGCAGCACGGTCAAGAACTGGATCACGCTCAACGAGATCCGCTGTTTCACCTGGCTGGCCTATGGCGTGGGCAGCAAGGCGCCGGGCCGAAAGGAGAGCGAGCAGGTGGTGAACCAGACCTACCACCACGCCCTGCTCTGCCACGGCCACGCGGTGCGTGCGGTGCGCGAGTTCGGCGGCGCAGGCGCGCGCGTGGGCCTCACCGACAACTGCGACGTGGCGGTGCCGGTCACCGAAACACCGGAGGACATCGCCGCCGCCACGGCCTGGTTCCTGGACAAGAACGCGCATGTGCTGGGCGCCATCCACGGCAAGGGCTACTCCCGCGCCTACCTGGACCGTGTGGGCGCGGATGCGCCGCGCGTGCAGCCGGGCGACTTCGACCTGATCAGCCTGCCCACCGACTTCCTGGGGCTGAACATCTACACCGCCACGTACGTGCGCGCCGGCCGCAACGGCGCCGCCTACGAAGCACTCACGCTGCCGGCCAACTACCCGCGCGCCGACAGCCCCTGGCTCAACCTGGTGCCGCAGGCCATCTACTGGGCCTCGCGCATGTGCCATGAGCTCTACGACTACCCGGCGATCTACATCACCGAGAACGGCTGCGGCTACAACGACGAGCGCGTGGTCAATGGCGAGGTGATCGACCTGCACCGGCGCGACTACCTGCGCAACCACCTGCGCGAGGTGCACCGCGCCATCGCCGACGGCGTGCCGATCGACGGCTACTTCCTGTGGTCGTTCATCGACAACTACGAGTGGGAAGACGGCTACCAGCGCCGCTTCGGCATCGTGCACTGCGACTACCAGACGCTCAAGCGCACGCCCAAGCTGTCGGCTCACTACTATGCCGACGTGATGCGCACGCGCACCGTCCTATGACCACCACCGGAGCCGCTGCCATGCGAGGCGTTCCCTCCTCCACCCCGGCCGCGGTGCCGGTGACCGACCGCGTGCCGCTGCCCCAGAAACTCGGCTGGGGCCTGGGCAGCTTCCTCGACATGTGGGGCCACTGGCTCTACCCGACGCTGGCCTTCCAGGTCTTCAACATCTTCCTGCACGTCTCGCCGGGGCTGATCTCCACCGTGCAGGCGGTGAAGGTGGGCGTCGACGCCGCCTCGGATGCGATCTTCGGCTGGGCCTCCGACAACACCCGCACCCGCTTCGGCCGGCGGCGCCCGTTCATCCTGGTGGGCGGGGTGCTGGCGGGCATCGGGCTGCCGCTGCTGTTTGCGGTGGGCCAGGGCTGGAGCGACCGCGAGTACTTCCTGTTCATGCTCGTCTCCACCCTGCTGTACGTGCCGGTGATGAGCTGCTTCAACATGCCCTGGGTGAGCCTCGGCTCGGAGATGACGCCCGACTATCACGAGCGCACCAACGTGATGTCGATCCGCAACCTGATCCAGAAGCTGCCGGAGCTGGGCCTGTTCTTCGCCGCGCAGTTCACCACGCTGGCGGTCTTCAACGGCGCCGACGGCAAGCCCGACATCCTGCGCGGTGCGCAGGTGTACTGCACCATCCTGGGCACCATCATGGTGGTGGCCTCGATCGGGATCTTCCTGCTGGTGCGCGAGCGCTACTACGACCACCTCGTCAGCAAGACGCAGCAGAAGGTCAAGTTCTCCGACACCCTGTGGCGCACGCTGCGCAACCGGCCCTACCGCCGCGTGGTGACCATGAACCTGGCCTATGGCCTGGGCACCGCGATGGTGTCTGCGCTGGGCTACTACGCCACGGTGTACTACGTGTGCAAGGGCGACGTGGCCCTGGCGGCGAAGTGGAACACCGCGATGGGCGCCGCCGGCATGGGCTTCGGCCTGCTCGGCATACCGTTCTTCAACCGCCTGGCGCGGCGCTTCGGCAAGCGCGCCGCGATGGTGACCGTGCTCTCGCTGGCGATCTGCGCCTTCATCGGCGACTGGTGGCTCTACGACCCCGAGCACCCCTGGCTGCAGCTGCTGGCCTGCGGCTTCGTGGCGTTCACCGGCGCCGGCTTCTGGACGCTCTACGGCTCGGTGCTGGCCGACGTGATCGACGACGACGAACTGCAGACCGGGCAGCGCCGCGAGGGCTCGTTCTCCGCCTGCCAGTCGTGGATCTCCAAGGTGGGCATCGCGCTCGGCGTGGGCGCCTCGGGCTGGATCCTGCAGTTCACCGGCTTCGACTCCAAGCTGCCGGTGCAGACCGACCACGCGATCTTCATGATCCGCATCCTGCTGTCCAGCATTCCGGTGGTGGGGCTGGTGGTGGCGCTGATCGCGATCCTGCGCTACCCGCTGACGGAGGCCCGCATGAGCGAGATCCGCACGGCGCTCGAAGCGCGCCGTGGCAAGGTCTGACATCCCACCTGCCGTGACAGCCACCGTGATCGCGTCTGCCAGGCGATTTGAAAGCTAATTTGTTCGTGCAATGCCCAAACTGATATTCAACGAGAGCGACCCGGAGGTGGAGACATGACGATGAGAAACAAGGCGGCCGGCGTTCTGGCCTCCACATTGGCAATGCTGGCGCCGCAAGCCTGGGCGGACACGGCCTCGGTGGCCGTCTCCAACGTGAAGGTGCAGGTGATGGACACGGTGCCCGGCGACGACATCTGGCCGTGGGCCGTGTTCTTCACCGGCGACCCCAGCTGGCTGTCGTACACCACCCTCGCAGGCGCCCACGTCGAGGCCCCCGTGGCGGACCAGGCCAGCCAGGGCTGGCTGGGCACGGTGCAATCGGCCACGGCCAGCAGCGGCGGCTCGATGGCCCAGGCGGGAACGACGGCCGGTGATCTCTACGGCAGCAGCGGCCCCGGCGGCTGGGCCTCGGTGAGCGCGGTGGACGGCCAGCAAGGCTGGGCCTACGCAACCGTGTTCAACGGCTTGTTCCTCGCCGGCGCTCAGACCCGGTTCGTGGTTACCGCCTCCGTGGACGGCCTGACCGCCGCCGGCGCGAGCGCCCAGGCCAACACGAGCATCGAGATCTGCGACAACGATGGCAGCTGCAGCCCGCTGGGGTACAGCGAGGCCCTCACCTTCGGCGGCTTCGGCTTCCCGGTACCGACCTCCCTGCGCGCGGAGTGGACCAACCCCACCAGCGACGCTGCCTGGGGCACGCTCAACGTGAGCATGGCCGCAGCGGCCCAGTCCACCCTGCTGCCGGTGCCCGAGCCCGCCACCGGCTTGCTGTTCCTGGCGGGTGTGGCCGCCCTGTGCGCGGCGGGCACTCGCCGCCCCCAGCGCTGAAGGACATCCATGAAGCGGGGCTACACCTGCGCAGGCAGTGGGCGCTGCCGCCCTGCATGGAACAACCAGCTTGACGATTCCACAACCGCTCGCGCCCGGAGGAGACGCCGTGCCGAGCACCTACGACGAAAGGTCAGAAGATGAAGTCGTTGATATCGATGGTTCTCTTCCTGCTCGGGCTGTGCATCGCACCGTTCGCGCAGGCCCAAAGCTGCGGCAGCGGCGGCGGCGCCACCGTGTGCCTCACGGCCACCGGCAGCGCCAGCAACATCCAGCTCAGCTGGACGGTGAGCGGCAGCAACGTCAGCAACGTGCAGGTGTACCGCGACACCGACAGCAACCCCAGCGGCCGCAGCCGCCTGGCCTCGGTGAGCAGCAGCAGCCGCAGCTACACCGACAGCACCGCCGCCACCGGCACCACCTACTGGTACTGGATCAAGTTCAGCGTCGGCAGCGCGAGCTACAACTCCAACGCCGCGTCGGCCGCACGCACCGGCAGCACCTCGGGCATGCGCAACCTCACCAGCCTGCAGCTGGCGGCACTGATGTCGCCGGGCTGGAACGTGGGCAACTCGCTGGAGGCCATCGGCGGTGAAACCAACTGGGGCAACCCGGCGGTGAACCAGGCGCTGATGAACGGGGTGAAGGCCGCCGGCTTCAAGACGGTGCGCATCCCGGTGTCGTGGAAGCAATACGCCGATGCCAACGACAACATCAGCGCGAGCTGGATGGCGCGGGTGACCGAGGTGGTGAACTACGCACGCAACGCGGGCCTGTACGCCATCATCAACATCCACTGGGACGGCGGCTGGATGAACCAGCCCACCTACGCCAACCAGTCGGCGATCAATGCGCGCATCACCAAGTTCTGGACCCAGATCGCCAACAACTTCAAGACCTACGACGACTATCTGCTGTTCGCCGGCACCAACGAGGTGATGAAGGACGGCGACTACGGCACGCCCACGGTGGAGTACTACACCGTGCAGAACAGCTTCAACCAGACCTTTGTGAACGCAGTGCGCGCCACCGGCGGCAACAACGCCGTGCGCCACCTGATCGTGCAGGGTTTCAACACCAACATCGACCACACCTACAACTTCTTCACCGTGCCCACCGACAGCGCGAGCAACCGCCTGATGGTCGAGGTGCACTACTACGACCCCTACAACTTCACCCTGAACACCGACAACGACAACATCTGGCAATGGGGCAGCATCGCGACCAGCGCGGCCAACACCGAGACCTGGGCCAATGAGTCGTATGTGGACGCCCAGATGCAGAAGATGAAGTCCCGCTTCGTCGACGGGCTGGGCATGCCGGTGCTGATGGGCGAATATTCGGCGGTGGCCCGCTTGAACGTGGACAGCGCACAGAAGTACCGCACCTACTGGGACCAAACCATCACCAAGGCCGCGTTCTCGCGCGGCATCGTGCCGGTGTACTGGGATGCGGGTGCCACCGGCAACCACACCTCGGGCCTGTTCAACCGCTCCACCGGTGCGCAGGTGTACCCCAGCCTGGTCAGCACCATCGTCAACGCGGCGAAGTAAGCCGCCCTGCCCCCGCAAGGACCGATCTGACATGCGCGTGTCCCGACGTACCGCTTTGATGACCGCCCTTGCGGGCGCCGCCGCTGCACAGCTGCCCGCGGCGGCCGCCGTGCAGCGGCCCCGTTTTGGCGCCGGCCTTGAAGGCCAGCGCAAGGCCGACCTCGGCGACGGCACCTACCGCAACCCGATCGTGCCGGGCGACCACCCCGACCCCACCATCCTGAAGGACGGGGCCGACTACTACATGACGTTCTCGTCCTTCCAGTCCTATCCCGGTGCAGTGATCTGGCACTCGACGGACCTGGTCAACTGGGCGCCCATCGGCCCCGCGCTGCACAAACCCATCGGCACCGTGTGGGCCATGGACCTGGTGAAGCACCAGGGCCGCTTCTACCTCTACATCCCCACGCTGCAAGACGACGGCAGCGGCATCCACGTGACCTGGGCCGACAACATCCGCGGCCCCTGGAGCGACCCCGTCGACCTGAAGCTGCCGGGCTGCATCGACCCCGGCCACGCGGTGGGCGAGGACGGCAAGCGCTATCTCTTCGTCAACGGCATCCGCCGCGTGCAGCTGGCCGACGACGGCCTGTCCACCGTGGGCGAGCTGCAGCCGGCGTACACGCCCTGGCGCTACCCAGACGACTGGGTGGTGGAGATGTTCGCGCCCGAAGGGCCCAAGCTGTTCCGCCGCGGCGCCTGGTTCTACCTCGTATCCGCCGTGGGTGGCACTTCCGGCCCGGCCACCAGCCACATGGTGACGGTGGCCCGCGCCAAGTCCATCCACGGTCCCTGGGAGCATTGCCCGCACAACCCGGTGGTGCGCACACAAAGTGCCGACGAACCGTGGTGGTCGCGCGGCCATGCCACGGTGGTGGAAGGCCCGGCGGGCGACTGGTGGATGGTCTATCACGGATATGAAAAGGGCTTCCGTACCCTGGGCCGCCAGACGCTGCTGGAGCCGATCGAATGGACACGCGACGGCTGGTTCCGCGCCAAGGGCGGCACCTTGTCCGCGGCGCTGCCCAAGCCGAAAGGCGGCGTGGCCGGCCCGGCCGGGCAGCCGCTGTCCGACAGCTTCACCGGCCGGCAACTGGGCCCGCAGTGGAGCTTCTTCAACCCGGGCGCCAACGAGATGCAGCGCGTGCGCCTGGACAGCCAGGGCCTGCTGCTGCAGGCCAAGGGCAGCACGCTGGCCGACTGCTCGCCGCTCACCTGCCTGGTGGGCGACCGCAGCTACGAAGCCTCGGTGGAGCTGCAGATCGAAGGCGACGCACAAGGCGGCATGAGCCTCTACTACGACCCGCGCGGCTTCGTGGGCGTGGGCTTCACCGCCATGCAGATGCTCACCTACCAGTACAGCCAGGAGCAGCAGTGGATGCGCACGCCCATCACGGCGAAGACGGTGCACCTGAAGCTCGTCAACCGGGAGAACGTGGTCACCTTCCATCACTCGGCCGATGGCCGGCAGTGGACGCAGCACCCCTGGCAGATGGAGGTGTCCGGCTTCCACCACAACGTGTTCGGCGGCTTCCTCAGCCTGAAGATCGGCCTGTTCGCCGCCGGCCGCGGCCAGGTGCGGCTGCGCAACTTCCGCTATCGCGGCCTGCTGGGATAGGCTCGGCCATCGACATCCGATGGACGGCGACATGGGACGACACCCCACGGAAGAACTAGACGCGCTGCAGCAGAGCCTGGCACGCACGATCGGGGCCCACACCCAGGGCAACGAGGACCGGGCCATGCCGATCCCGAATGTCATGTTCTTCCGGCGTGAAGCCCCCACGGAGCCCTCGCTGTGCCAGATCGAGCCCAGCATCGTGCTCGTGGCGCAGGGTGCCAAGCGCATGCTCCTGGGCAGCGAGGCGTACGCCTACGATACCGAGCGCTTCCTGATCACGTCCCTGGACGTGCCGGCCAATTCGCAAGCCGTGGTCGCCTCCAAGGAGAAACCCTGCCTCGGCCTGTGCCTGAAGCTGGACCTTCAGGTGATGGCCGACTTGATCGCGCACGCCGGCCTGCCCGTGCCCACCGAGCGGCCGGGTGACAGGAGCGTGGGCATTGGCCATGTCACGCCCAGGCTGCTCGGGTCCATCCAGCGGCTGCTGGACCTGCTGGACGAGCCGGCATCGATACCGGTGCTGGCCCCGCTGATCCAGCGCGAGATCCACTATCGCCTGCTGGCCGGCGAACAAGCCGCGCATCTGTGGCAGATCGCCTCGGTGGGCAGCCAGGGCCATCGGATCTCCCGCGCCATCGACTGGCTGAAGCTCAACTTCGCCTTGCCGCTGCGGGTGGACGAACTGGCAGCGCGCGTGCAGATGAGCACGTCCACCTTGAACCTCCACTTCCGCCAGCTCACCACGATGAGCCCCTTGCAGTACCAGAAGTGGCTGCGCCTGAATGAAGCGCGGCGCCTGATGCTCAACGAAGGGCTGGACGCCGCGACCGCAGCCTTCGACGTCGGCTACGAAAGCCCGTCGCAGTTCAGCCGCGAGTACAGCCGGCTGTTTGGCATGCCGCCCAAGCGCGACATCGTGAGCTTGCGCCGCAAGGCCGCGCTGGGTGCGCAGCCAGGGCACGCCAGTGGTGCCCCGCCGGAGCACCGCGCCGACGGCGGCTGACGCGCGCCCGGGCCTGCATCGGATCAGGCAAGAAAACGGGCCGATCGCGCTATCGGGCGGCGGGAGCGGCTTACCACAATGCCCAGGCGGTGGCTGCCACCGCATCACGTCACGCCGTACCCCGGCGCACCGATCGCTGCTCGGCCTCGTCGCCCGCGGCGACGCGCGCCAAGCCTGGGAGAGAAAGCCGATGCCCGTTGAAAGAGATCCCCACCTGCCGCGCGACGCGGGGCGACGCGATGTCCTGAAAGCCTCAGTCACCGCCGGGGGCGCAGCGGCAGTGGCCCCGCTGCTGTCACCCACTGCAGCCGGCGCCAAGCCCGACCGTGCCGCGGCCCCCAACGCGGTGGCGGTGACGCTGCGCGTGAACGGCGAGGACCGGCGCCTCACGCTGGACCCACGCACCACCTTGCTGGATGCGCTGCGCGAGCACCTGCAGCTCACGGGCTCCAAGAAGGGCTGCGGCCTCGGCCAGTGCGGCGCCTGCACCGTGCTCCTGGACGGCAAGCGGGTGAAGGCCTGCCTGTGGCTGGCGGCACTGGCAGAGGGCCGTGAGATCACCACCATCGAAGGCCTGGGTCGTGGCGACCAGCTGCACCCGCTGCAGGCCGCCTTCATCGAGCGCGATGCCTTCCAGTGCGGCTACTGCACCTCCGGCCAGATCATGGCCGGCGTCGCCTGCATCGCCGAAGGGCATGCCGGCTCGGCGCAGGAGATCCGCGAATGGATGAGCGGCAACATCTGCCGCTGCGGCGCCTACGACCACATCGTGGCCGCCATCCACGACACGGCCCGCAAGGCACCGCAGGGGGGCTGAAGCCATGCATCCCTTCGCACTCGAACGGCCGCGCGACCTGCGCTCCGCGCTTGCACTGCGCGCACAGGCCGGTCGCAACGACATTGCCACCGAGTACCTTGGCGGCGGCACCGACATGGTCCAGCTGCTGCAGGAGAACGTGCGCTCGCCCGAGCGCCTGGTGAGCTTGGGCAGCGTGCTGGACAAGCGCATCGAGGCCTCGCCGCAGGGCCTGCGCATCGGCGGCGGTGCGACGATGGCCGAAACGGCCGCGCATCCCGAGGTGGCGACACGTTTCCCGTTGATCGCGCAGGCCCTGCTCGCGTCGGCCAGCCCGCAGGTGCGCAACCAGGCTACGATGGGTGGCAACCTGCTGCAGCGCACGCGCTGCCCCTACTTCCGCGACACCGGCTACAGCGCCTGCAACAAGCGCAAGCCCGGCTCGGGCTGCGCGGCCATCGGCGGCGAGAACCGCTGGCACGCGGTGCTCGGCGGCAGCGAGCACTGCATTGCCGTGCACCCGTCCGACCTGGCGGTGGCGCTGGTGGCATTGGACGCCACGGTGCATGTGCAGGGCCTTTCCGGCGAGCGTGCAGTGGCGCTGGCCGATTTCCACCGCCTGCCAGGCTCCACGCCGCACATCGAGGCCGAGCTGCGGCCCGGCGAAGCGGTGACCGCGATCAGCGTGCCCGAGCACCCGGTGAACCGACGTGCGCACTACCTGAAGGTGCGCGACCGCGCGTCCTTTGAATTCGCCGTGGTATCCGCCGCCGTGGCGCTGGACCTGCAGGACGGTGGCCGCATCCGCGAGGCGCGCGTGGCGCTGGGCGGCGTGGGCACCAAGCCCTGGCGCCTACCCAAGGTGGAAGCCGCGCTCGCGGGCGCCGGCCTGCAGCGCGATGCTCTGCGCCGGGCGGCCGCCTTGGCGGCCCAGGGTGCGCAAGGGCGCGGCCACAACGACTTCAAGATCGAGCTGATGCAGCGCGCCATCGTGCGCGCGGTCGAGGCCGCGGGAGGTGTGGCATGAGCGGTAACGCCTTCGTCGGACAACCGGTGAGCCGCGTTGACGGGCGGCAAAAGGTGACCGGGCGCGCGACCTACGCCGCCGAGTTCCCGCAGGCGAACCTGGCCCATGCCGCGGTGGTGCGCAGCACCATCGCCCACGGCCGCGTCAGCGCCATCGACACCGCCGCCGCGCAGCGCGCCCCGGGCGTGCTGGCCGTCATCACCCATCGCAACGCGCCGCGCCTGCCGTACCAGCCGCACAAGGGCGCAGTGGACCCGGTGGTCGGCGAACGACTGCACCTGCTGCAGGACGACCGGGTGCACAGCCAGGGCCAACCGGTGGCCCTGGTGGTGGCCGAGACGCTGGAGCAGGCGCAGCATGCCGCCACGCTGGTGCGGGTGCGCTATGCGGCCGAAGGCGCCGTCACCGACGTGCGGCAGGCGCAGCCCGTGCTGCCCACGCACGAAAAGAAGGACCAGTCCGACACCACCCCGCCCGAAACCACGCGCGGCGATCCGCACAAAGCCCTCGCCGCGGCGCCCGTGCAAGTGAACCAGCAGTACGTGATCCCGCGCGAGAACCACAACCCGTTGGAGATGCACGCCACCATCGCCGCGTGGGACGGCAACCGGCTCACGCTGTGGGACAAGACGCAATGGGTGGACAACGTGGCCGACGAGATCGCCGCGGTGTTCGGCATCCACGCGCAGGGCGTGCACGTGGTGTCGCCCTTCGTCGGCGGCGCCTTCGGCTCCGCGCTGCGCACCTGGCCGCATGTGACCCTGGCCGCGCTGGGCGCGCGGGTGGCCAGGCGCCCGGTGAAGCTGATGCTGTCGCGGCGCGACATGTACTACGGCACCGGCTACCGCCCGCATACCGTGCAGTGGGTGGCCCTGGGCGCCTCGCGCGAGGGCCGGCTGCAGGCGATCGTGCACGACGCGTGGCAGGAGACCTCCACCTACGAGGAATATTCGGAGTCGCTGCTCAACGCGACACGCTTCCTGCATTCCTGCCCCAACGTCCACACCCGGCACCGCATCGCCCGCCTGAACGTGCACACGCCCACCTACATGCGCGCGCCCGGCGAATCGAGCGGCGTGCATGCGCTGGAATGTGCGATGGACGAGCTGGCGGTGGCGCTGGCGATGGACCCGGTGGAACTGCGCCTGCGCAACGAGCCACAGCAGGACGAGTTCAAGCAGCAGCCGTTCTCCAGCCGCGCCACGCGCGAGGCCTACCGGCTGGCCGGCGAACGCTTCGGCTGGAGCCGCCGCAACCCGGTGCCCGGCTCCATGCGCGATGACCGCTGGCTGATCGGCTGGGGCGTGGCCGCTGCCACCTACCCGATGAACTTTGCGCCGGCCTCGGCACGCGCCCGCCTGCTGCCTGACGGTAGCGCCGAGGTGAGCACCGCGGCCAGCGACATGGGCCCGGGCACCTGGACCTCGATGACCCAGGTGGCCGCCGAAACGCTGGGGCTGCCGATGGAGCACGTGCGCTTCACGCTCGGCGACAACCGGCTGCCCAAGGCGCCGGTGCATGGCGGTTCGATGACGATGGCCAGCGTGGGCAGCGCGGTGCAGGCCGCCTGCCGCAAGGTGCGGCAGGACGCGCTGGCGCGTGCCAACGCCACCGACCTGACCGAGGCGATGCGCCGCCTGGGCCGCCCAGTGGAGGCCACCGAGGAGGTGCAGCCCGGCGAACAAGGCCAGGGCTACTCCCGGCACGCCTTCGGCGCCGTGTTCGTGGAGGTCGCGGTCGATCCGGACCTGGGCGAAACGCGCGTGCGCCGCATCGTCGGCGCCTACGGCGCGGGCCGCGTGGTCAACCCCAAGCTGGCGCGCAGCCAGTGCATCGGCGGCATGATCGGCGGCATCGGCATGGCGTTGATGGAGCATGCGGTGGTGGACCCGCGCAACGGCCGCGTGCCCAACGCCAACTTCGCCGAGTACGCGGTGCCGGTGCACGCCGATGCGCCGCCGGTGATGGAGGTGATCTTCGTGCCCGAGGACGACCCCCACCTCAACCCGCTGGGCGTGAAGGGGCTGGGAGAGATCGCGATGGTGGGCGTGGCCCCGGCCATCGTCAACGCGATCTACCACGCCACCGGCAAGCGCATCCGCGAGCTGCCGGCCACGCCGGACAAGCTGCTGTAGCGCCGCCGGCTAGCGTGCCGACTGGGACGCGCGCTCGAGCTCGTCGAGCACCAGCGGGAACTCGGTGAAGCCTTCGCTGGCAAGGAAGTGGCCGCCGCGCTCCACCATCACGAGCTTGGCGTCCAGGTCCTTCGCCAGGGCCTGGCTCAGTGCTGGCGGCACCCCGGCGTCGTTGGACGAGGCGATGACGCTTCGGTAGGCCGCCATCGCCGCGAGCTTGGGTGTATCGAGGTCCGGCTTGGCGAAGGCGTCCAGCTGCGGCAGTACCGCCAGCGGCGCATTGAAACCTGAGACCAGCACATAACCGCCGATCGCGGCGTCGGCAGGCGCCTGCTCCAGATGCCGCAGCACGGCGATGCAGCCCAGGCTGTGCGCGACGAACCAGGTGTGCCGGTCCAGCACCGCGGCCTGGGCCTGCAGCGCCTGCACCCACGCCGTCGGGTCGGGCTCGTGCGGCGAGGGCAGCTCGACCACCGACGCGCTGTGGCCCTGCGCCTGCAGCGCCTGCTTCAACCAGGGAAACCAATGGTGGGCGGGCGAGGCATCGAAGCCGTGGACGATGTAGACGTGCATGTCATCCCTTTTGCAGATCCACGGATATTAGTTCGAACGGCGCACTAATTGAAACGATGACACTGCCGTCACCGATCGGACAATGCTGCGCGCAGCATCCATCCTCCTCCTCGCCATGGCTCCCCTGCTCGGCGCACATGCGGCGCTCCCCATCCAGACCACCTTGTCGGTCTCGCAAGAGGCCGCCGGCCCGCGCATCGAGCCCGAGGTGTACGGCCACTTCGTCGAGCACCTCGGCACCGGTGTGTACGGTGGCCTGTGGGTTGGCCCCGAATCCACCATCCCCAACACACGCGGCTGGCGCGACGACGTGCTGGCCGCGCTGCGCCGCATCCAGGTGCCGGTGGTGCGCTGGCCGGGTGGCTGCTTCGCCGACGACTACGACTGGCGCGACGGCATCGGCCCGCCGGCCCAGCGCCCGGTGCGCCTGAACAAGGTGTGGGGCCATGTGCCGGACAACAACCGCGTGGGCACGCACGAGTTCATGGACTTCACCGAACTGATCGGCGCGCAGGCCTACATCGCCGGCAACATGGGCTCGCTGCCACCGCGCTCGATGTCGCAATGGCTGGAGTACATGACCTCCGACAGCCACTCCACCCTGGCCCAGGAGCGCCGCCGCAACGGCCGCGATGCGCCCTGGCGCGTGAAGTACTTCGGCGTCGGCAACGAGACCTGGGGCTGCGGCGGCCACATGCGAGCCGAATACGCAGCCGACCTGCACCGCCAGTACGCCCAGTTCCTGCGCTCACCCGCGCCGGTGGTGAAAGTCGCCTCCGGCGACGGCGAAGGCCGGGACGAGGTCACCGAGGTGATGATGGCCCGCGCCAAGGACGACATGGACGCACTGAGCCTGCACTACTACACCGTGCCGGGCACCTGGGAGCACAAGGGCAGCGCCACCGGCTTCGACGCGCAGCGCTGGGCCAGGTCGCTGCAGGTGGCCATGCACCTGGAGGACCGCATCATCGCCACCAGCCGCATCATGGACCGGCATGACCCGCAGAAGCGCGTGGCCCTGTTCGTCGACGAGTGGGGCATGTGGCACGACCCCGAGCCCGGCACCAACGGCGCCTTCCTGCAGCAGCAGAACACCCTGCGCGACGCGATGGTGGCGGCATTGAGCTTCGGCATCTTCCAGCGCCACACCGACCGGGTGAAGATGGCCAACATCGCGCAACTGGCCAACGTGCTGCAGGCCCTGGTGCTCACCGACGGCGAGAAGATGGTGCTCACGCCCACGTACCACGTGTTCGACATGTACCGGCCGTTCCAGGGTACGACGCCGCTGCAGGCGACGCTCGCCACGCCGGACTACCGGCAGGGCGACATCACGCTGCCCGCGGTGCAGGTGTCGGCCGCACGAGCGGCCGACGGTGCCATCCTGCTGGCACTGGTCAACCTCGATCCCGTGCGGCCCGCCCGCGTGAGGACCGACCTCGCGGGCCCGGCCACCGGCCGCAGCCTCACGGCCCCGGCGATGGACGCCCACAACAGCTTCGACCGGCCCGGCACCATCGCTCCCGCGCCCTATGCCGCCACGCCGGTGGGTGGGCGGCTGAGCCTGGACCTGCCCGCGAAGTCGATCGTGGTGGTGTCCGTGCCGGCGCCCTGAGCCTAGGCGTCCGCGCGTGGGCAGACCGGCAGGCGCACCTCGAACTCGCTGCCGGTGCCGGGCCCGGCGCTGCGGGCTTCGACCGTGCCGCCATGGGCCAGCACCAGCTCGCGCACCACGGCCAGGCCGATGCCCAGCCCGCCGGCGTCCGCGCCCACGGTGCGCTCCTCCTGGACGAACAACTCGAAGATGTTCGGCAAGGCGTCGGCCGAGATGCCAATGCCGTTGTCCCGGATGGTGATGCTCACCTGCCCCTGCGCCTCCACCGCCGCCAGCTCGATGCGGCCGCCGGGTGGGGTGTACTTCGAGGCGTTGTCCAGCAGGTTGCAGAACACCTGCTCCAACCGCATCGCGTCCCCGTTCACCCGCAGCGTGCCCGCCGGAAGGCGGGCATCGACGGTCTGCCGCCGCGCCAGCATGCGCGCGCTGGCCACTTCCACGGAGCGCTCCAGGATGCCGAGCAGCGCCACCTCCGCAGGTTGCAGGCGGAAGCCGGTGGCGCCGGCACGCGAGCCGTCCAGCAAGTCATCGATCAGGCGCGACATGTGCGCGACCTGGCGGTCGATCACTTCGCCGGCCTTGTGGATGCCCGCATCGCCGCCGTGCGCAAGCTTGAGCCAATGGCCCGCCGTGCGGATCGGTGTCAGCGGATTGCGCAGCTCATGCGCCAGCACGGCCAGCGCACGGGCATGGCGTTCGCGGGCGACTTCCGCCGCATCCAGCAGCTCCTGTGCGCGCAGCGCGGCCACCAGCAGCTTCTCGTTCACCTCACGCAGGTTGTGCATCACGCCGTGCTGGCGCGATGACAAGCGCGGGGGCGCGGAAACCCCATCCTGCGCGGGTGAGCCATCGACGAACCGATAGCAGTTGCCGCCGGCCCGCTTGGCGTCGTACATCGCCTGGTCCGCACGGGCGATGAGGCCGTCCGCGTCTTCACCATCCACCGGCCGCAGCGCAATGCCGATGCTGGCGGACACGGTGAAGGCCTCCCCGTCCAGCATGATGGGCTCCGCCAGCGCAAGCAGCACCTTCTGCGCGGTGCGGGCGGAGGCGGCCCTGCCGGCCACCTCGGGCAGCAACACCAGGAATTCGTCGCCGCCCTGCCGCGACACGGTGTCCGACTCGCGCACCGCGGCACGCAGCCGCGCCGCCACGCGACGCAGCACTTCGTCGCCCGCGGCATGCCCCGCGGTGTCGTTCACCAGCTTGAAGCCGTCCAGGTCGAGGAACAGGATGGCCAGGCAGGCATCGTGGCGGCGCGCCAGGGCCAGCGCACCCCTGAGCCGGTCGGTCATGAGCGCACGGTTCGGCGTGTCGGTGAGCGTGTCGAACTGGCTCGACCGGGACACCTCCTCCAGTTCAGCGGTTGCCTCGTTCGCGCGCCGCTCGGCCCGCATGGTGGCCTGCAGCAGCTGCTCGTTCGCCTCCACCAGCTGCGCGTAGCGAAGGTCGCTGTAGCGCGCCGCCTCCTGCACCATCTCGCGGCGGATCTGGACGAGCTCACGGCGGATGTCGCCGGTGAGCCGGTCCAGCGTGTCGAGCGCCGACGCGGCCGCATCGAAGTCGTCGGGGCGAGGCGGCTCGGCCGGGCTGCTCATGCGTGTGCCGCTTCAGGCCTGGGAGCGCGCGCCGCCCGCCACCGGCCCACCGTTGCGGCGGGGCTGGCCCGCAAGCAAGCCGGTGTGGCCGGCCAGGCGCTCCCCCAGCTGGATGCCATGTTCATCGATCTGGAACAGGCGCAGCTCGTTGGAATGGGCGCTGCCGCGCAGCTTGACCACCCCCATCACCCGCTCCAGCCGGCTGTCGATCTCGACATAGCGCTGCACGATGATCGCGTCGGTGAGGAAGGCGGTGCCGTAGGGGCTGAACCGCAGGTCGGAGTAGCGGTCTTCCAGCTCCGACGTCAGCAGCACGGTGGCGCCGGTGCTCGCCAGCGCGGACACCATGTGCGCCAGCGACTCCCGGAAGTCGTCGCGGAAGGTGGGGGCCAGCGCCAGCTCGAAGCTGGAGAGCGAATCGACCACCACGCGCCTTGCGCCGCGGCTGCGAACCTGCGCCAGCAACAGCGCCGTGGCTTCGTCGATGGACAGGTCCGGCGCCGCCGTGGCGATCACGCTGACGGCGCCCTCGTCGACCAGCCGGTTGAGCCGGGCATCGCGCGACCGGCGAGGCCCCTGTTCGAAGCTGGCCACCACGCCGTGTTCGCCGAGCCGTGCACCTTCGGCCAGGAAGGAGGTGGCCAGGATGGACTTGCCGGAACCGGAGGGCCCGGCCACCAGCAGCGAGTAGCCTTGCGGCAGGCCGCCGCCCAGCATGTCGTCCAGCGCGGCGATGCCGGTGCTCACGCGGGCCGCCGGCGCCCCGACCGCCGGTGCCAGCGGCGCCAGCGCCTCGGCGCGCGCAGGCGCAAACACCTCGATGCCGCCGGAGGTGATGCGAAAGGTGTGCAGGCCGGGCAGCGTGGCCTGGCCGCGCATCTTCATCACCTCCACCTTGCGCACCACCGAGTTGCGCTGCACGCTCTGGAACATCCACAACAACCCGTCGGAGACGGTGAAGACCGGGTTCGGATCCTTCTCGGTGAAGTACTCGCCGATCAGGAAGGTGGTGGCCTGCCAGCTGGTCATCAGCATGCCCAGCTGCTGGATGAACTGCTGCAGCCGCGCGTGGCCGCCTTCGCCATGGCTGGCCAGCGCCACCGAGCGGAAGGAATCCACCACCACCACCGCCGGCGACACGGCGCGCACCTCCTGCTCGATGCGCGCGAGCACGGCGTCCAGGTCACCGCTGGCGGTGTCGTCCGCCAGGTTGACGAAGCGGACGCACTGGTTGACCTTGTCCGCGTCGAAGAAGTCGAACTGCTGCTGGTAGCGCAGCATCTTCAGCGGCGGCTCGCCCAGGATGGTGAAGTACAAGGCCGGCGTTGCGGGCGTGGCCAGCGAGAACACGATCTGGTGGGCCAGCGTGGTCTTGCCGCAGCCGGGCGGGCCGGCGATGAGGTTGAAGGAGTACTCGGGCAGGCCGCCGCCGAGCACCGCGTCGAGGCCGGGTACGCCGGTGCGCAGCCGCCGGATGGTTGCTTTGGAGGTGTTCATGGAAACGGGCCTTGCTCGGCATGGCCGATCGGAGGAACGACCAGCACCGCACCCAGAAGCCGCTGTACGAGCGAAGCTCCGATGAGGCTGGCGAGAATGGCTTGGAAGGACTGCAGGAGCTGTTCGTTGGCGGCCTGGGCCTGCTCGGGCGGCTGCCCACGCAGCACGTGCAGCAAGGCCTGGAAGTCGGCACTGCGCTCCGTGCCTTCGTCGGCAGCGGCCAGCCACGGATGGCCGACGCAGGTAAGGTGAAGCGAGCGCCGGTACAGCGCCACGAAGCCGCCCTGGCCGACGATGGGCACCAGCGCGGCCTGCACCGCCTTCCAGGTGGCGATCGCCACCTCCGCTACCGAATCGCCGCGCGGCGATTCGGTACGCGCCGACGGTACCGGTGCTGCGTTGTTGGACATGGCTTCATGAAAAGCGGCTGACCAGGGTATCACGGGCCCGCTGGCGCGCCCGCCCGCCCGGAGGTGGGTTGCCGCTTCGCCCGCCGCCGGCATGGCAGCCGACGGCGCTGCCGTCAAGGGCACTGCGGCCAGCTCAAACGCCTGCGGCAAGCGGGCGGTCCGGCGCCGCGCCCGGCGCACGGGCGCGCAACAGCTGGTCGAGCCGGTTCTCCAGGGACTCGACGTTGCAGAAGGCTTCCAGGTACTTCTCCTGCGGGCCGCTGGCGCGCCACGCCTCCATCTCCGTCTCGGCCTTGGCGATGCGGCCCTTCAGCACGTCCAGCTCGTCTTCAGCTGTCATGAGCGGTCCTTCGCATCCAGCGCCTTCTTGCCACCCGGCACCGTCGGCCCCGCGGGCACGGGATTCGAGGCCGCCGGCATGGGCGCCGGCCGCGGCTGCTTGGGCTTCCTGGCTTCCTTGTTGCCACGCTGGTGGTCTTTGGACATGACGCTCTTTCGCGCCGGCAACAGCGCCGGCTTTGCGTCCAGTCTGGGTTGCCGCGCCGCTGCTGTCTGTGCGCTGCCGTACCGAGCCCGACGCACCGCCGGTGGGCCGGCCGCTCAGCACGTGCATCACCGGACCGGCGCGCAGGGTGCCCCGCTCAGTCGACGTGGAACACGCACTCCATCGCCGCCCAGTGCTCCCCGGGCGCGCGGCTGGCCAGCGGCCGCTGGCAAGGGCTGCAGAAGGTCCACCAGCGGCGGGTCTCGGGGTCGGCGGCGATGGCGGCCATGTCCGCGTCGTAGTCGCTGCCGTGGTATTCCCAGTAGCCGAACAACAGGTTCTCCGGCTCGCGCAGGAAGATGCTGTAGTTGCGGATGTGGGAGGCGGCCAGGCGCGCCAGCACCGCCGGCCACACGGCAGCGTGCAGGTGCTTGTATTCGGCGATGTGTTCCGGCGCAATGCCGATCACCATGCCCATGCGTTGCATCGTGTATTCCTCGTCAGTAGACAACTCCCGGGGTGATCGCCTCGGCGTGCCTCCACGCACCGCGGAGCATCGAAGGCACAATCGCCCCGCCCGAATGGCGGGCGTCGTTGAGAGATCGAATGAATCGCGTAGAACTGATTGAACGCATCGCTGCCCAGCACACCCTCAGCAAGGCTGAAGCAGGCCGCGTGCTGGCCACCATCCTGGATGCCGTCGTGACCACCGTCAAGAAGGGCGGCACGGTGACCTTGCCTGGTTTTGGTTCATTCAAGCAAGTGGCCCGCGGTGCGCGCACCGGCCGCAACCCGTCCACCGGCGACAAGATCAAGATTGCCGCCGTGAAGCTGCCGAAGTTCACCGCCGGCTCTGCCTTCAAGGCAGCCGTGGATCCGAAGGCCGCAGCGCGCAAGGCCGCCAAGGCAGCCGCAGCCCCTGCGAAAAAGCCGGCGGCCAAGAAGGCAAAGAAGGCCTGACCTTGCAGTCCTGACAGCACAAGGGCTTCGGCATGCCGAAGCCCTTTGTCGTTCTGGCGCCCCTGGCGGCTGCGGGACGCGGCCATGCCAACGACCAGGCCACAGAAACCAGGCAACAAAAAAACCCGGTAAACCGTTGGTGGACAACGACTTACCGGGTTCCGGTGTTGGTAGGCGCGATTGGACTCGAACCAACGACCCCCACCATGTCAAGGTGGTGCTCTAACCAGCTGAGCTACGCGCCTGCGAAGCCTTGCAGTATAGCAGTGATTTGCAGGCGCTCATTTGCGTCGGGCCTGCCGCACGCCAGGCACGCGGCTCACCTGCCCCAGCACCTGCGCCAGCCGGGCCGCGTCGCTCACCTCCACCGTGAAGGTCATCCAGGCGGTGCCGCCGCGGGTGTCCTTCACGGTCTGCGTGTGCACGCCGGTCACGTTCATCTTCTCCTTGGCGAACACCTCGGAGATGTCGCGCAGCAGGCCCTGGCGGTCGCCCGCCTCCACCAGCACGTTGACCGGGTACACGGCGGTGCGGCCCGAAGGCGCCTCGCCCCACTGCACGGGAATCACCCGTTCCGGCGAGCGCTCGGCCATGTGGCGGAAGTTGGTGCAGTCGCCGCGGTGCACCGCCACGCCCTTGCCGCGGGTGACGAAGCCACCGATGGCGTCGGGCGGCGCCGGCCGGCAGCAGCGTGCCAGGCTGGTGAGCAGGGATTCCACGCCCACCACCAACACACCGCCCCGCGTGGCGGCGCCTTCTTCCGCCCTCGCCTTCTTGAGCACCACCTCGTCGGGCGTGGGCGGGCTTTCGGGCGGGCGCAGCAGCTGCTCGATGTTGCGCAGCGAATACTCGTCCTTGCCCACCACTTCGAACAAGGCATCCGCATTGCGAAAGCCCAGGCGCGAGGCCAGGTCGTCGAGCTTGAGCGCCGTGCGGCCTTCGCGCTGCAGCAGTTTTTCCACCAGCTCGCGGCCACGCGCCACCGTCTCGGCCTGCGCCAGCGCGTTGAACCAGGCGCGCACCTTGGACTTGGCGCGCGAGCTGCGCAGGTAACCGAGCTCGGGGTTCAGCCAGTCCAGCGACGGGCCGCCTTCCTTGATGGCACTCACCTCCACGGTCTGGCCGCTGCGCAAAGGGGTGTTCAGCGGCACCATCGCGCCGTCCACCTTGGCTCCGCGGCATCGGTGGCCCAGATCGGTGTGCAGCGTGTAGGCAAAGTCCACCGGGGTGGCACCCGCCGGCAGCTCGATCACCGCGGCCTGCGGCGTGAACACGTAGATGCGGTCGTCGAAGGCGGCTTCCTCGCCGGCCTGCACGCCGCCCTGCTGCTCGGCCAAGTCGCGCTCCCAGGCGAGCAGCTGGCGCAGCACCGCCTTGCGCGCCTGCGCCACCTGCTCCTCGAACTCGCCCGCCGCGCTGACACCGCCATAACCGCGCGCGCCGGCCTCCTTGTAGGCCCAGTGGGCCGCCACGCCGTGCTCGGCATGCTCGTGCATCGCCCGCGTGCGGATCTGCACCTCCACCGGCCGGTCATCGTCATCCAGCACCACGGTGTGCAGCGATTGGTAACCGTTGGGTTTGGGTTTGGCGATGTAGTCGTCGTATTCGCCGGGCACCGGCCGGTAGCGCTCATGCACCCGGCTCAGCGCCGCATAACACTGGGGCACGTCGTCCACGATCACGCGCAGCGCCCGCACGTCGAACACCTGCGCGAAATCCAGCCCCTTGCCCTGCATCTTCTTCCAGATGCTGTAGATATGCTTGGGCCGGCCCTGCACCTCCGCCTGCACCCCCACCGCCGCCAGCTCCGCGCTCATCTGGCGGCGGATCGCTTCCACGCTGTGTTCGCGCTCCGTGCGCTTTTCGTCCAGCAGCTTGGCAATGCCGCGATAGGCCTGCGGGTCGAGGAAGCGAAAGGACAGGTCCTCCAGCTCCCACTTGATCTGCCAGATGCCCAGCCGGTTGGCCAGGGGCGCAAACACCTGCTGCGATTCGAGCGCCAGCGCGTTGGGGCAAGGCCGCTTGCTGGCCGCATAGAAGCGCAAGGTCTGCAGGCGCGAAGCCAGGCGAAGCAGCACCACGCGCAGGTCGCGCGAGAACGCCAGCAGCATCTTGCGCACACGCTCGGTCTGCTCGGCACGCTGCGCGGTGTGCACCTGGGCTTCACGCGCGGCCCGCTGGATCTGCACCAGCTTGCGCGTGTGCATCACCAGGCTGGCGTAGGACTCGCCGAAGGCGGTGGCCACCACCTCCTCCGGCCGCTGCAGGAAGTCGGCCGCATAGACCAGGTAGGCGGCTGCCCGCATGGACGGCGCGGCGCCTACCTGTTGCAACAAGGTGGCCACGCCATCGGCATGGGCCAGCGCGTCCTCGCCGGTGTCCAGCTCGCGGCCGGCCAGCAGCGGCTCCGCGAAGGCGCGCGCACGGGCCAGTGCACCGTGTTCCGCGTCGGCGTCCGGCCGCTCCGGCGCGACGTCGGCCAACGCAAGAATCGGCGCCCGCGCGTCCGGCCGCTCGAGCACCCCTGTCTTCATGAGGAGAGCAGGAAGTTGCGCACCACCGACACCTGGTCGGCCTGCACCAGCGTGGGCGCATGGCCTACACCTTCGAACTCGCACAGCTGGGCGCGCGGGCCGCGCTGCATCATCTCGATGGCGGTGTCGCGCGACAGCAGGTCGGAATCGGCGCCGCGCAGCAGCAGCGTCTCGCTGCGCAGGCTGTCATAGGCCTTCCACAGCTGTGCCTCGCCAGCGGCGGCCAGCTCCGGCGTGACGGCACGGAAGGGCACCGCGATGGCCGGGTCGTAGTGCGGCTTGAAGCCGCTGCCATCGACCTTGAGCTGAGGCCGGGTGAGCGCCAGCCATTGCTCGCGGGTGTGCGGGCCAAAGCTCTGCGAGATGCTCCACAGGTAGTCGGCTGCCTCTTCTTCGGTGGTCCAGTGAGCGGGCTGGCCGAGGTACTGGCCGATGCGTTCGATGGCCGCGAACTGGATGCTCGGCCCGACGTCGTTGAGCACCAGGCGCCGCACCGGCGCGCCGGGCATGGAGGCCAGCGCCAGCCCGATCAGGCCGCCCATGGAGGTACCCACCCAGTCGAGCTGGGTGGCATTCACGCGGGCCAGCAAGGTGACCATGTCGGCCACATAGGTCGGCACCACGTAACCCATCGGGTCGGCCAGCCAGTCGGACTGGCCCCGGCCCACCACGTCGGGGCAGACCACCCGGTACACGTCCGCCATCGCCTCGGCCAGGGTGTCGAAATCACGGCCCTGGCGTGACAGGCCGTGTGCGCACAGCAGCACCCGCGGGTTCGCCGGGTCACCCCATTCCCAGTAGGCCATGCGGTGCAGGCCGCGGTTGTCCAGGCACTGCACGTGGTTGAGTCGGGGTGGGGTCATGAAAGGGTCGGCCATCACTCGGGATAATCAATCCTAACAACCGACCAGGAGTCCGCCCCATGCTCAACGGAAAAACCGCGCTCGTCACCGGCTCCACCAGCGGCATCGGCCTCGGCATCGCCACCAGCCTGGCGCAGCAAGGCGCCAATGTCATCCTCAACGGCTTCGGCGACCACGACACCCCGCTGCGTGCGCTGCAGACGCTGGGCGTGCGCGTGGGCTACCACGGTGCGGACATGAGCAAGCCGGCCGAGATCGAAGCCATGATGCAGATGGCGCAAGCCGATTTCGGCGGCGTCGACATCCTGGTCAACAACGCCGGCATCCAGCACGTGGCCAATGTGGAAGACTTTCCGCCCGAGAAGTGGGACGCGATCATCGCGATCAACCTCTCGTCGGCCTTCCACACCACCCGGCTGGCCCTGCCCGGCATGAAGGCGCGCGCCTGGGGCCGGGTGATCAACGTGGCCTCCACCCACGGCCTGGTGGCCTCGGCGCAGAAGTCGGCCTATGTGGCGTCCAAGCACGGCATCGTCGGCTTCACGAAGGCGGTGGCCCTGGAAACCGCGACCACAGGCGTGACGGTGAACGCGATCTGCCCCGGCTGGGTGCTGACCCCGCTGGTGCAGAAGCAGGTGGACGCACGCGCGGAAAAAGACGGCGTGGACAGCGAGGAAGCCAAGCGCCGGCTGCTGGCCGAAAAGCAGCCGTCGCTCCAGTTCACCACGCCGGAACAGTTGGGCGGGCTCACCGTGTTCCTTTGCTCACCCGCCGCCGACAACGTGCGAGGGGTCGCCTGGAACGTGGACGGCGGCTGGGCCGCACAGTGAATGAACCCGGGCCGCCACGCTAGCGGCTAGGCCGCGGCGCTGCCCCCCACGGGGCTGGCCGTCCTTGGCGCGGCCCGGCGGCTGGCTACTTCATCTGCACCGTGCCGCTGACCGTGGCGCTGACGGTGCCCTTGCCCGGCTCCACCGGCAGTGCCTGGTCGGCCATCATCTCGGCCTTGGCCCGCATCATGGGCACCGGGCCGCCGCCGTTGGGCTCGTTGGTCATCACGTTCACCTCGCGGATCGTGAAGCTGCCGTAGCCGAACTGCTTGGCCATGTCGGCCGCCTTGGCGCGATAGCGGGCAATCGCCTGGGCGGTGACGTCGGCCTCCACCTTCTCCCGCGCCTCGCGCGACAGGGTGTAGCCCACGCGGGCGATGGTCACGGTGGGCAGGCGGCCGGTGAGCTGAGCGATGGCCTGCATGTCGCGCCCTTCCACCACCAGCTCGGCGTTGCCCTGCCAGCCGTTGATCGCGCCCTTGCTGTTGTAGCGCGGGTAAAGCGAGAAGTTGGCGGTCTGCACATCCACCGCGCCCGGCTTGGCGATCTTGCGCGCCTCGGTGAGCGCCGTGTCGATCGCCTGCTTCAGGGCGTTCTGCACCACGCCGGCATCGGGCCCTTCGCGGGTGGCGCTGAACACCACGCTCAGCACATCCTTGGCCACTTCCACCTGGGCGGTGGCCGCCAGGTTGAGCACCGCCTGGGGCGGCGGCGCCACCGCAGTCTGCGCGCTGGCGGTGAGGCTCGCCAGGGCCGTGGCCAGGCCAATCAGCGCGCGGCGCGTGGACGGTTGTTGTTGCATGTCTTTCCTTCCATTGTTGTCGTTGGAGGGCTCATTTCTGCCCTGGATGTGAAGCCTGACGCACGGCGCTGGCGTGTCAGCCGGCACGCGGGCTCAGCGCCCGCAAGATTTGTAACAGAGGGTCAGGCCCGGGAAAACGCACCTCAAAACCTGCGCACAATGCCGCTGTTACAAATTTGGAGGCTCGTATGAATGCTCCCACCAACGCCCGAGCGGACCGTATCGTTGTCGTCGACGACGATGCGCGCATCCGCGACCTGCTGCGGCGCTACCTGACGCAGGAAGGTTTCGAGGTGCTGTTGGCCGAAGACGCCAAGGCGCTGAACCGGGTGCTGACGCGCGAGACGGTCGATCTGATCGTGCTCGACCTGATGCTGCCCGGCGAGGACGGCCTCTCGATCTGCCGCCGCCTGCGCGCCGCCAATGACGTCACGCCCATCATCATGCTCACCGCCAAGGTCGAGGACGTGGACCGCATCGTCGGCCTGGAAGTCGGCGCCGACGACTACCTGCCCAAGCCCTTCAACCCGCGCGAGCTGCTGGCCCGCATCCACGCCGTGCTGCGTCGCCGCCCGGCGATGGAAGCGCCCGGCGCCCCGGCCAAGGAGCCGCAGACGGTCACCTTCGGTCCGTTCGAATTCGACCTCTCGCTGCGCCGCCTTACGAAGGATGGCGAACAGATGGCTTTGACCACTGGCGAGTTTTCCATGCTGAAAGCGCTGGTTCGCCATCCGCGGCAACCGCTCTCGCGCGACAAGCTGGCCCAGCTGGCCCGGGGCCGTGAGTTCGAGCCTTTCGACCGCAGCCTGGACGTGCAGATCTCGCGCCTGCGCAAGATGATCGAGCCGGACCCGGCGCAGCCGCGCTACATCCAGACGGTGTGGGGCGTGGGCTACGTGTTCGTGCCGGACGGCTCCGCCTGAGCTCGAAAGGCCCCGGCCTTGAGGCATGATTCCCGACCATGCCTCGCAATGCCCCTGCGCTGAGCCTCTTCTGGCGCACTTTCTTCCTGCTCGCCCTGCTGCTGTTCGGCGGCATCTTTGCCTGGGTGCAGACCCTGCGCGCGCTGGAGTTCGAGCCGCGCGCGGTGCAGGCGGCGCAGCAGATCGCCAGCCTGGTGAACCTGTCGCGCGCGGCCCTGCGCTACGCCGACGGGATCAACCGGGTCACGGTCGTCAAGACCATGAGCGACCAGGAATCCGTGAAGGTGTCGCCGCGCGAGCCGGGCGACAAGTGGGAGCCCTTCGAGGTGGACCGCTTCACCCGCCGCATCGGCAGCGAGCTCCGGTCCCGCCTCGGCCCCGACACGCTGGTGGCCAACACGGTGAACGGCCAACCCGGGCTGTGGGTGGGCTTCACGATCGAGAAGGATCCGTACTGGCTGCTGGCCGACCCGAACCGGGTGTACCCCGCTGCCGGCGGCGCCACCTGGTCGATCTGGGTCGGCATCGCGCTGCTGGCCACGGTGGTGGGCTCGGTGGCGATCGCCCGGCTGATCAACCGGCCGCTGCGCGAGCTGTCCTTCGCGGCCAGCCGCATCCGTGAAGGCGAGTACGACTCGCGCCTGGACGAAAACACGCTCACCAGCGAGATCCGCGAGGTGAACATGGGCTTCAACCGCATGGCACGCGAGCTCGCCAAGGTTGAGGAAGACCGCGCCGTGATGCTGGCCGGCATCTCGCACGACCTGCGCACGCCGCTGGCGCGCCTGCGGCTGGAAGCCGAGATGAGCGTCAACGACGAAGAAGCGCGCAAGAACATGGCGATGGACATCGACCAGCTCGACGCGATCATCGACAAGTTCATGGACTACGCCCGCCCTGGCGAGGTGAAGCTGGTGCCGGTGCACCTGTCGGCGCTGATTGACCGCGAGGCATCCGCCTTCCGCGACCCGTCGCAGATTCGTATCACCTCGCGGGTGGCGATCGACCTCACCGTGATGGCCGACGACACGGAACTCGGTCGCGTGTTCGCCAACCTGTTCGAGAACGCCCGCCGCTATGGCCGCAGCAACGACACCGGCATCGCGATGGTGAGCGTGGCTTACGCCCGCACCGGCCCGTGGGTGATCGTGAGCGTGCGCGACCACGGGCCCGGTGTGGCGCCCGAAAAACTGGCCGAACTCACCACGCCCTTCTACCGCGGCGATGCCGCCCGCACCGCCGCCACCGGCGCCGGCCTGGGCCTCGCGATTGTCGAAAAGGCGCTGCAGCGCATGGGCGGCAACTTCGAGCTGGCCAACGCACCGGACGGCGGCCTGGTGGCGCACATCCGGCTGCGCCGGGCGCCCTGAACCGGCGACGGGTGCGGCGGGAAACCGCCGCGTTCACCGGGCCGCGGCTGAAACCTCGCCGCGCCCCAACACCGCGCCAAGCGCCATCCCAAGGCGCGACAAGCACTTGCGGGCGCTCCCCGGCTTGGCACGTCGCATGCGATGCCGGCGGCGGGCCACCATCGGCCTGCCACACCCGGAGACAACATGGACCGCAGAACTTGGGTTGCAATCGCATGGACCACCCTCGCCCTTCCCGCCGCATGGGCTGAGGCCTACCCGGCAAAGCCGATCCGCCTGGTCGTACCCTTTGCGCCCGGAGGCACGACCGACATCATTGCTCGTGCGGTGAGCGACAAGGCAGGTGGCCTGCTGGGCCAGACGTTGGTTGTCGACAACAAGAGCGGCGGCGGCGGCGCCATCGGTGCGCTGGAGGTGATCAGGTCACCGGCAGACGGCTATGTGCTGGGTGTTGCGACCGTGTCGACCACGGCGTCCAACCCGGCCATCAACAAGAAGATCGGCTACGACCCGCTGACCGACTTCACGCCCATCATCAACCTCGCCGCGACGCCGAACGTGATCGCCGTGCACCCGAGCTTCCCGGCGCGCGACTACAAATCCTTCCTTGCCGCGCTGCAGGCGAACCCGGGCAAGTACAGCTTTGCCAGCTCCGGCGTGGCCACCATCGGCCACATGCAGATGGAGCTGTTCAAGAGCCTGTCGGGCACTTTCATCACCCACATCCCCTACCGCGGCGCCGGTCCGGCGCTCAACGACACCGTCGCCGGACAGGTGCCCATCATCTTCGACAACCTGCCCTCGGCGCTGCCCTTCATCCGCGACGGACGGCTGATCCCGATCGTGGTGGCCGCACCCCAGCGCCTGCCGGTGCTGCCCAACGTGCCGACCTTCAAGGAGGTGGGCCTGGAGCCGGTCAACCGCATGGCCTACTACGGCCTGCTGGGCCCGAAGGGACTCTCGCGCGAGGTGGTCAACAAGGTCTCCTCGGCGCTGCGCAAGACGCTGGAAGATCCGTCGGTGAAAAAGCGCGTCGAGGAGACCGGCTCCCTGATCGTCGGCAACACGCCGGAGCAGTTCGCCACCCAGATCGCCGCCGAGTACCGGACGTACCAGGAGGTGGTGCAGAAGCAGAAACTCCAGATGGATTGAGCGGCGACCGGCCCGCCTCTACGTCATTGCACGGATGGAGGCGGCGCGCCGGTGCCGTACGCTCGGCCTGTGCTGCACCAAGGCAACCTTCCCCCGCGGACGGCGCAGCGGCGTGCGTTGACCGCGCTGCTGGCCTTGCTGGCCTGCGTGGCGCTGGTCGGCAGTGTCTACGGCTGGTCGGTCCGAAGCGGCACCCGGCAGCTGCACCGGGACGCCGAGCGCAGGCTGGCGTTCCTGTCGAACGATCTCGCTTCGGCACTCGACAAGTACGACACCCTGCCCGCAGTGCTGGCCAGCCATACCGAGTTGGTGGCCACACTGCGCGACGCCAGCGACGCCGGCCAGCGCCAGAGGGTCAACGAGCTGCTGGAGCGCCTGGCGCAGGAGACACACGTGAACGCGGTGTACCTGATGGACGCGGGCGGCACCACCGTCGCAGCCAGCAACTGGCGCACGCCGCGCAGCTTCGTCGGGCAGAACTATGCCTTCCGGCCGTACTTTCGCCAGGCTTCGGAAGGCGGCACCGGCCGTTTCTACGCGGTGGGTGCCACCACCGGCGAACCTGGCTACTTCCTGGCGCGCGCGGTGCGCCAGCCGTTGACGGCGCCGCCGCTGGGCGTGGTGGCGGTAAAGATCTCGCTCGACGACATCGAGGCCAACTGGGCCCGCAGCGGCGAGCGCCTGGCCCTGCTCGATGCCCACGGCGTGGTGTTCCTCGCCAGCCGGCCGTCCTGGAAGTTCCACGGCATGGATCCCCTGCCGGGCGAGGTGCTAGCGGTCATCCGCTCCGCGCAGCAGTACGGCGACCGCGCGTTGCAGCCGCTGCCGCTGCAGCCGCTGGCGAGCCTTGGCTTCGAAGGCCTGGTGCAGCTGGCCGAAGGCGCACGCCCGGGGCCGGCACTCCTGGTGCATCGACAGCCGGTGGGGCGGATGGACTGGACGCTGGTCTCTTTTTCCGACGTGGGCGAGGTGCAGCACCTGGCGCGCGGCTACGCGATTGCCACCGCCTTTGGCTGCGGCTTCGTTCTGCTGGGGTTGCAGCATGCGCGCCTGCGCCGCCGCGGCGACGAAGAGCGCCGCATCGCAAGGCGCGCGCTCGAGCGCGCCGATGCGCAGCTGGAGCAGCGCATCGGGCAACGCACCGCCGTGCTGCTGGAAGCGAACCACGAACTGGCCCGCAAGCTGGCCGAGATCGATTGCACGCAACGCACGCTGCGCGCGACGCAGGACGAGCTGGTGCAGGCGGGCAAGCTCGCCGTGCTGGGGCAGATGGCGGCCAGCATCACGCACGAGATCAACCAGCCGCTGACCGCGCTGCGAGCCCTGAACGACAACGCGGTCGTGCTGCTCGAACGCGGCGACCAGCCGGCGGTGCGCGGCAACCTGCAATTGGTGGACGCGCTGGCGCAGCGCATCGGCGGCATCGTCTCGCAGCTGAAAGGCTTTGCGCGCAAGGACGACCTGCGGCAGGAGCCGGTCGCCTTGGCCCCGGTCATCGACATGGCCGTCGCGCTGGTGGCCGCCAACGTGCAGCAGGAAGGCGTGCGGATCGAGCGTGCGGCGGTGGATGCGGCACTGGTCGTGCAAGGGCAGGCAGTTCGCATAGAGCAGGTGCTGGTGAACCTGCTGCGCAACGCGATCGACGCATCCCGCCTCACGGGTGACAGGCACATCGAGCTGCAGGTTCGCAGTGATGGGAACATGGTGAGCGTCGCGGTGGCTGACCGTGGGCCCGGCATCGCGCCCGATGTGCGCGAGCGCCTGTTCGAGCCGTTCTTCACCACCAAGGCCGCGGGCCAGGGCCTCGGGCTCGGGCTGGCGATCTCGGCCTCGATCGCCAATGCCCTGGGCGGCACGTTGACGGCGCAGGACCGGCCGGGCGGTGGCACCATCTTTACGCTGTCGATGCGCGCGGCCTGCGTAAACAGCCCCGAGGCCACGCAAGCATGACAGCCGCCACGACGAGCGCCGAAGTGCTGCTGGTGGAGGACGACCTGGGCGTCCAGATGGCTGCCGCGCAGACGCTGCGCCTGGGCGGCTTCCAGGTGAGTTGCTGCACCAGCGCGGAAGAGGCGCTGCGCCGCATCGGCCCGGGTTACGCGGGCATCGTGATCTCCGACGTCCGGCTGCCGGGCCGCGACGGCCTGGCGCTGCTGCGCGAGCTGCGCCGCACCGACCCCGAGCTGCCGGTGGCGCTGGTCACGGGCCACGGCGACGTCGCCATGGCGGTGGAGGCCATGCGAGAAGGTGCCTGGGACTTCATCGAGAAGCCCTTCTCCTCCGATCGGCTGAACGAAGTGGCGCGGCGGGCGCATGCACAGCGCCGGTTGGTGCTGGAGAACCGGCGCCTGAAGGCCGCACTGGGCGGCGGCGCCGGCGCCCGGCTGCTCGGCACGTCGGCCGCCATGGAGCACGTTCGGACGCTGGTGGCCACCTTGGGAGCCGCCGGCGTCGACGTCCTGATCGAGGGCGAAACGGGCACGGGCAAGGAGCTGGTGGCACGGGCGCTGCACGACGCCAGCGGCGCCAGCGGACCGTTCGTGGCCATCAATTGCGGCGCGCTGCCGGAAACGGTGTTCGAGGCCGAGATCTTCGGCGCCGAGCCGGGGGCCTACACCGGCGCCAGCAAGCGCCGCATCGGTCGGCTGGAACACGCCGGCGACGGTACCGTGTTCCTCGACGAGATCGAATCCATGCCGCTGGCAGGGCAGGTGAAGCTGCTGCGCGTGCTGCAGGAGCGCACCGTGGAGCGGCTGGGCTCCAACACCAGCGTGCCACTGCAATGCCGCGTGGTCGCCGCCACCAAGGTCGATTTGCGCAAGCTGGCAGCCCAGGGCCGCTTCCGCGACGACCTGTACTACCGGCTCAACGTGGCCACCGTCAGCGTGCCACCGCTGCGCGCGCGGCGCGAGGACATCCCTCTGCTGCTGACCCACTTTGCCGAGGCCGCCGCGCTGCGCTTTGGCCGCCCGGTGCCGCAGTGGAGCGCAGCGCAGTTGAGCGAGTGGCAGCTTCGGGAGTGGCCGGGCAACGTGCGCGAGCTGCACAACTTCGCCGACCGCTGGGTGCTCGGCGTGGAAGCCGCTTCCGACGCCATGGCCCTGCCGGCCGACACAGGGCTGTGCGAACAGGTCGACGCGTTCGAGCGCAGCCTGATCGACAAGGCGCTCAGACAGGCCCAGGGCAGCGTTGCACGTGCCGCCGAAGCGCTTGCCGTGCCGCGCAAGACGCTGCACGACAAGCTCAAGCGGCTGGGCCTGGTGGTGCAGGCCTACCGCGCCGGGCACTCGCACGTCGACAGCGACGAGGTTTAGGGTCTTTGTGCATCGGCAGCCGGCGTGCGCTCAGGAAGGCTATCTTCGCCGCACTCGTTTCTCCGATTGAAAGTCATCTGCCGTGCCAACCACTCCCGACACCGCCGTTCCCATCACCCTCGTCAGCGCGGCCGACCTGCCCGCCTGGCTGGAAGCCCACCCCGCTCAGCGCGCCTGGCTCAGCGCCACCGGCTTCAAGGCGCGCCCCGGCAGCTTTGCCCTCGTGCCGGGCGCCAATGGTGAGTTGGGCCAGGTATTGGCCGCCCCCGCCGAGGGCGCGCCGGTGTGGGCCCTGGCCGCCTTGCCGAATGCGCTGCCCGAAGGCCGCTACCGGCTGGACTCGGCTCTCGCCCCGGCCGACGCGACCGCGGCTGCATTGGGATGGGCGCTCGCCTCGTATGCCTTCACCCGCTATCGCGCGGCCAAGCGTGCGCCTGCGCAGCTCGATCTCCCAGCGGGTGCCGACGCGGCCGAGGTGGCCCGCCTGCAAGGCGCCGTGTCGCTGGCGCGCGACCTGATCAACACGCCGGCCGAGGACCTGGGGCCGGAGCACCTGGCCGCGGCCGCGCGGGCAGTGGCGGAACGCAGCGGCGCGCAGCTGAGCGTGATCCGCGGCGACGATCTGCTGGCGCAGAACTACCCCACGGTGCATGCCGTCGGCCGCGCCAGCACCCGGGCACCCGTGCTGATCGACCTGCGCTGGGGCGACGCCTCGGCGCCCAGGGTCACGCTGGTCGGCAAGGGCGTGTGTTTCGACACCGGCGGGCTGGACCTGAAAACCGCGGCCGGCATGCTGCACATGAAGAAGGACATGGGCGGCGCCGCCATCACACTGGGCCTGGCGCAGGCGCTCATGGACGCCGGCGCGCCCATCCGCCTGCGGGTGCTGATCCCCGCGGTGGACAACGCGGTGGCCGGCAATGCCATCCGCCCGCTGGACATCGTGCGCACCCGTTCGGGCAAGACGGTGGAGATTGGCAACACCGACGCCGAAGGCCGCCTGATCCTGTGCGACGCGCTGTGGGAAGCCGACACCGAAGAGCCCGACCTGCTGGTGGACGTCGCCACGCTCACCGGCGCGGCCCGCGTGGCACTGGGGCCGGACCTGCAGGCGCTGTTCTGCGACGACGAGGCGGCGGCCCAGGCGCTGCAGCAGGCCGGCATGGCGGCGGGCGACCCGATGTGGCGCCTGCCGCTGTGGAAGCCCTACCTGAAGAATCTGGACGCCAAGATCGCCGACTTGAAGAACGTGTCCGGCAGCCCGCATGGCGGCGCGATCTACGCGGCGCTGTACCTGTCCGAATTCGTCTCAAAGGCCCGCACCTGGGCTCACCTGGACGTGGCGGGCTCCAACGACAAGGCGCAACCCGGCCGGCCTGAAGGCGGCGAGGCCACCGGCCTGCGGGCCCTGTACAGCTACATCCGCCAGCGCTACGGTTGAACTGGCGCAGCGCGGCGCACCAGCAGGCACACCGCGCGCGCTTCAATGGCCCGGCCCTCACCCACCGGGCCCATCTTCTCCGCGGTCTTCGCTTTCACGTTCACCCGATCGCGCGCGATCGCCAGGGCGCTGGCGATGGCCTGCTGCATGGCCGGGATGTGCGACGCCATCCTGGGCGCCTGGGCCACGATGGTGCTGTCCACGTTCACCAGCTCGTAGCCGGCTTCGCGCACCCGCCGCGCGGCCTCGGCCAGCAGCACCCGTGAATCGGCGCCCTTGAACTGCGCGTCGGTGTCCGGGAAGTGGCGGCCGATGTCGCCCAGCCCCGCGCCGCCCAGCAGCGCGTCGGTGATCGCATGCAGCAGCGCATCCGCATCCGAATGGCCGAGCAGGCCGTGGGTGTGCGGGATGGTCACGCCGCCCAGCACCAGCGGCCGGCCGGTGACCAGCTGGTGCGTGTCCCAGCCTTCGCCGATTCTCAGGTCCATGCTGCGGCTCCTGTGTCGAGGTTGCGGGTGGTGAGCAGGCGCTGCGCGAGTTCGAAGTCGCCGGGCCAGGTGAGCTTGAAGTTCTCCGCCTCGCCGCGCACCAGCTTCGGCGCATGGCCCAGCGCTTCCACCGCACTGGCCTCGTCCGTCACCGCGACGCCCGCATGGGCGAGCGCGGGCTGCAGCAGGCCGATGCGGAACATCTGCGGCGTCTGCGCGGCCCACTTGTGGGCCCGGTCCACCGTGGCGGCCACGCGACCCTCGTGTTCCTGCTTGAGCGTGTCGGCCACCGGCAGGGCCAGCAGGCCGCCCACCTCGTCGTCATGGCAGGCGTCGATCAGGCGCTGCACCCATTCCGGCCGCAACAGGCAGCGGGCCGCGTCGTGCACCAGCACCCAGTCGTGCGGCTGGGCACCCCGGGCCAGCAGCTCCTGCAGGCCATGGGCCACCGTGTGCGCCCGCGTGTCGCCCCCGTTGCGGCACACCCATGCGGTCTCACCCACGAAGCCGGGCGCATGCTGCTCGAACTGGTCATCGTCGGGGGACAGCACCACCAGGATGCCGCTGAGCTGGGACACGCTAGAAAGCGCGGCCAGCGTGTGCGCCACCACCGACTGGCCGGCCACGCTGCGGTACTGCTTGGCCAGGCCCGGGCCGGCGCGGCTGCCGGTGCCTGCGCACGGCACCAGGGCAAAACAACGGGGAAGGGTTCCTATCTGCATCGCCGGCGATTGTCTCGCAGCCTCCCTACAATGACCTCGAACGCCCCCCGTCCTTTCGCCGGGGGGCGATTGCCATTGGTGCCGTTCCTCCATGCAGCTCCCTTCCATCGCCCGCGGCAAACGCTTCACCCTCCCCCGCCCGATCGGTTCTGCCGACGCCCTGCTGCTGGCCCGTCATGCACAGGCGCAGGCCGCCCACCGCACGATGCTGTGCATCGTCACTGCCGACCCGTCCGACGCCCAGCGGCTGGAAGACGAACTTCCGTTTTTTGCGCCCGAGCTGCGGGTGGCGGTGTTCCCCGACTGGGAGACCCTGCCCTATGACACGTTCTCGCCGCACCAGGACCTGATCTCCGAGCGCCTGGCCACGCTGTGGCGCATCCGCCAGGGCGATGTGGATGTGGTGTTGCTGCCGGCCACCACGGCCCTCACCCGCCTGGCGCCACCGAGCTTTCTGGCCGGCTACACCTTCCACTTCAAGCAGAAGGAAAAGCTGGACGAGGCCGCGCTCAAGGCCCAGCTCACGCTGGCCGGCTACAACCATGTGAGCCAGGTGGTGTCGCCGGGCGAATACGCGGTGCGCGGCGGCCTGATCGACCTGTTCCCTATGGGCTCCAACGTGCCCTACCGGGTGGACCTGTTCGGTGATGAGGTGGACTCCATCCGCACCTTCGATCCGGACTCGCAACGCAGCCTCTACCCAGTGCCGGAGGTGCGGCTGCTGCCCGGGCGCGAATTCCCGATGGACGAAGGCTCGCGCAACGCCTTCCGGGCGCGCTGGCGCGAAAAGCTGGAGGGCGACCCCACCAAGGTGCGCCTCTACAAGGACATAGGCAACGGCATCGCCACCGCCGGCATCGAGTACTACCTGCCGCTGTTCTTCGAGAACACCGCGACCATCTTCGACTACCTCGGCGACAACGCCGCCGTGGTGCTGCACGGCGAGGTGGACGAGGCGCTCAAACGCTACTGGGCCGACACCCGCGAGCGCCACCGTTTCCTGCAGCACGACCCCGAACGGCCCATCCTGCCGCCGGAAGCGCTGTTCCTGAAGCCGGAAGACTTCTTCGGCCTGGCGAACGAACAGGCCACCCTGTCGCTGCGTGGCAATGAGCCCGTGGACTGGGCTCGCCCCCTGCCCGACGTGAGCGTGGACCGCGGCGCGACCGAGCCGCTGCGCAGCCTGCAAGCGCATCTGGACGGCACACCGCACCGCGTGCTGCTGGTGGCCGAAAGCGAAGGCCGGCGCGAGAGCCTGCTGGAGCTGCTGCGCGACCACAGGATCGACCCGCCGAGCGTGGACACGCTGGCCGAGTTCGAAGCCAGCGACGAAAAGGTGGCGATCACCGCGGCGCCGCTCGCCGCGGGGTTTTTCTGGCATGAGCCGGGTGAATCGAAGTTCATCCAGTTCATCACCGAAACCGAGCTCTTCTCCACCGCGCCCAGCAGCCGGCGCCGGCGCAAGCAGGAGCAGGTCAGCAACGTCGATGCGCTGATCAAGGACCTGTCGGAGCTGAAGATCGGCGACCCGGTGGTGCATGTGAACCACGGGATCGGCCGCTACCAGGGCCTGGAGAACATCGACCTCGGCGAGGGTTTCAGCGAATTCCTGGTGCTGGAATATGCCGACAAGGCGACGCTGAAGGTGCCGGTGTCGCAGCTGCACCTGATCAGCCGCTACACCGGCGTGAGCGCCGACGAGGCGCCGCTGCACCGGCTGGGTTCGGGCCAGTGGGACAAGGCCAGGCGCAAGGCCGCCGAGCAGGTGCGCGACACCGCCGCCGAGCTGCTCAACCTCTACGCCCGCCGCGCCGCGCGCGAGGGGTATGCCTTCCGCTTCCAGCCACACGACTACGAGGCCTTTGCCGCGAGCTTCGGCTTCGAGGAAACGCCCGACCAGCGCGCCGCCATCCACGCGGTGATCCAGGACATGATCAGCCCGAAGCCGATGGACCGCCTGGTGTGCGGCGACGTCGGTTTTGGCAAGACGGAAGTGGCCTTGCGCGCCGCCTTCGTCGCGGTGATCGGCGGCAAGCAGGTCGCGCTGCTCGCGCCCACCACGCTGCTGGCCGAGCAGCATTTCCAGAACATCAGCGACCGCTTCGGCAAATGGCCGATCAAGGTGGCCGAGCTGTCGCGTTTTCGCTCCAGCAAGGAGATCAAGGCCGCGCTCGAAGGCCTGGAGAACGGCACCATCGACATCGTGGTCGGCACCCACAAGCTGCTGAGCCAGGACGTGAAGTTCAAGCGCCTGGGCCTGCTGGTCATCGACGAGGAACACCGCTTCGGCGTGCGCCACAAGGAGGCCATCAAGGCGATGCGCGCCGAGGTGGACGTGCTCACCCTCACCGCCACCCCGATCCCGCGCACCCTGGGCATGGCGCTGGAGGGCCTGCGCGACCTGAGCGTGATCGCCACCGCACCGCAGCGGCGCCTCGCCATCAAGACCTTCGTGCGCGCCGAGAGCAGCGGCACCATCCGCGAGGCGGTGCTGCGGGAGCTGAAGCGCGGCGGGCAGGTGTACTTCCTGCACAACGAGGTGGAGACCATCCAGAACCGGGCAACCAAGCTGCAGGAGCTGATCCCCGAAGCCCGCATCGCGGTGGCGCACGGCCAGATGCCGGAGCGCCAGCTGGAGCATGTGATGCGCGACTTCGTGGCCCAGCGCTTCAACGTGCTGCTGTGCTCCACCATCATCGAGACCGGCATCGACGTGCCGAGCGCCAACACCATCATCATCTCGCGCGCCGACAAGTTCGGCCTGGCCCAGTTGCACCAGTTGCGCGGCCGCGTGGGCCGCTCGCACCACCAGGCGTATGCCTACCTGATGGTGCCCGACATCCAGGGCCTCACCAAGCAGGCCTCGCAGCGGCTGGAGGCCATCCAGGCGATGGAGGAGCTGGGCTCCGGCTTCTACCTGGCGATGCACGACCTGGAGATCCGCGGCGCCGGCGAGGTGCTGGGCGAGAACCAGAGCGGCAACATGCAGGAGGTGGGCTTCCAGCTCTACAACGACATGCTGAGCGAGGCGGTGCGCTCGCTCAAGGCCGGCAGGGAGCCCGACCTGCTGTCGCCCCTGAGCGCCACCACCGAGATCAACCTGCATGCGCCTGCGCTGCTGCCCGACGCCTACTGCGGCGACGTGCACACCCGGCTCAACCTCTACAAGCGCCTGGCCACTGCCGACAAGGCGGAGCAGCTCGATGCCTTGCTGGAAGAGGTGACCGACCGCTTCGGCAAATTGCCGCCGCAAGGCCAGACCCTGTTCGACACCCACCGGCTGCGCGTGCTGGCCAAGCCCTATGGCGTGCAGAAGGTGGACGCCGGCCCGCAGGTGATCAGCATCACCTTCCGCCCCAACCCGCCGGTCGACGCGATGGCGATCATCTCGCTGGTGCAGAAGAACCGGCACATCAAGCTTGCCGGCAACGACAAGCTGCGCATCGAGAAGGCGCTGCCCGACCCGAAGGACCGGGCACAGACGGTGCGCGATGTGCTGCGCTCGCTGGGCGCGCCGGTGGCCGCGCCTGCCTGAGGCTCAGGCGCGGTCGGCGCGCACCCGCTGCAGCCAGTACAGCGCCAGCGTCATCAGCACGACGCTGCGCTCGGGTGCGGCATCAGCCACCTGCATCGCCTGGCTCATCAGGCGTTCGATGCGCCGCGCGCCAAGAGCCAAGGCAGCCGAGCGCGTGGCCCCCACCTTGTGCTGGAAGGCCAGCACGCTGGCCGCGTCGCTCAAGCGCTGCGCCTGCTGGGCAAGCAGTTGCACCTGCACGCACAGGGCCTCCACATAGCGCGCATGTTTGTCGGCATCGACGCCCAGCCGCGCGATGGCCAAGGCCGGCGGCTCCAGCACGGTGGCGTCGAACGCCGCCATCACGCGGTGGATGCGCTCTGCGGCGTCCTCGTTCACCGGCTTCACCAGGAAACCCTGCAACTGCAGGCGGCCGGCGGCCACCACGGTATGGCGGTCGCTTGCCGAGGTGACCAGCACGATCGGCATCTGCTCGAGTTCAGGAAGGGACCGCATGCGCTCGGCCAGGGCCAGGCCATCAGGTGCCGGCATGCGCAAGTCCAGGCAGGCGAGGTCGAAACAGGGGTCGGCGCGCAGCACATCCCAGGCCGCCGCCCCGCTGTCCACCGCCACCACCTCGGTGTGCGGCTGTCCAGCGAACAGCTCCTGCACCGCCAGGCGTGACACCGCGTCGTCATCCGCCACCAGCACCCGCATTCAAGGCTCCCCTGCCCAGTTGTCAAAAAGCTGCTCCAGCACCGCCCACTCCTGCTCGGGGGCGTCGGGTGGAGGGTGATCACAGGCCGTCTCCAGCCAGCCTGCCGCCTCGGCCAGCACGGTCGCGTCCACATAGAGCGCACTGCCCTTGATGCCGTGGGCCAGCCGGGCGGCCTCCGGCCAGTCGGCGGCCGCGAGCGCCTGCTTCAGTTCGTCCAACATGCGGCGGCCCTCCGTGCGGAAGGTCTCGCGCAGCCGCTGTTTCAGCGGCAGTTCTCTGGTGGTCTCGCTGGGTGGGGCGGCGGGCACCGGCGCCGCCAAGGTGGCCGCCTCACCCACCGGCTCGAGCGCCAGCAGCGCGTCCAGCGATGCGGTGGCGGCCGCTGCCTGCGGGCCTGGCGGCTGCAGCAGGCGGCCGCGCTGGCGCAAGGCCTGCACCGCGCGGTGCAAGGCGTCGGACAGCTGCCGTTCGTTCACCGGCTTGGCCAGGAAGTCGTTCATGCCGGCCGCAAGGCACTGCGCCCTGTCCTGCAGCGTCGCATTGGCGGTGAGCGCGATGATCCAGACGTCCGGGTCCAGCACCCAGCGGTTGTCCAGGCCGCCGGCGCGGATGGCGCGGGTGGCGTCCAGCCCATCCATGACCGGCATGCGGCCATCCATCAGCACGACGTCGAACTGTTGCTCCGCACAGCGCAGCACCGCCTCGCGGCCGTTTTCAACGAACTCGACCTGATGCCCCATCTCCTCCAGGAAGGCCCGCACGATCATCTGGTTGGTGGGGCCGTCCTCGGCGCACAGCAGGTGCAGGCGGCAGTCGAACGGGCCGGAGGGCTGCTCCGCCACCGGCGTGACGGGCTCGCCCTGTTCCACCGGCAGGCTGAACCAGAAGCAGGTGCCTTCACCTTCCTTGCTGCGCACGCCGATGGTGCCGCCCTGGCCTTCGATCAAGGAGCGGGAGATGGTGAGGCCCAGGCCGGTGCCGCCGTAGTGGCGCGAGATGCGCACCTCGGCCTGCTCGAAGCTGCGGAACAGGCGAGACTGGGCCTCCTGGGAAATGCCGATGCCGGTGTCCTCCACCTCCACCAGCAGGCGTGCCGGCTCGTCGCCCTCGGGCGGCTGCCAGCCCACCCGCAGCTCGACGAAGCCGCGCTCGGTGAACTTCAGCGCGTTGCCCAGCAGGTTGAAGAGGATCTGGCGCAGCCGCACGGGGTCGGTGCGCAGCCAGCGCGGCACCTCCGGTGCCACCCGGCACAGCAGCGACAGGCCCTTCTCCTGCGCGTTCAGATCCAGCAGCGCGGCCAGCGACTGCACGGTCTCGTGCACGTCGAAGTCCACCTGCTCGAAGCTCATCTTGCCGGCTTCGATCTTCGAGTAGTCCAGGATGTCGTTGATGATGGCCAGCAGCGATTCCGCGTTGCTCAGCGCCAGCGTCACCTTGGAGCGCGCCGGGCCGCTCAGCTCGCCGCGCAGCGCCAGCTGCAGCATGCCGATCACGCCCGACAGCGGCGTGCGCAGCTCATGGCTCATGGTGGCCAGGAACAGCGACTTCACCCGCGTTGCCTCTTCCGCCCGCTCCTTGGCTTCTCGCAGCGCCTCCTGCTGGCGCAGGCGCGCGCTGGCGTCGCGCACGAAGGCAGTGGCGTTCCACTGCTCGCCGCTGCGGTACGCCGTGAGCGCCACTTCCACCGGCAACGGCTCGCCGGCACCGTCGCGTGACTCCAGCGCAAGCACCTGCCCGGAGAAGAGCTCCGGCTGCTGTTCACGCACGGTGGCGAGGTCGAAGTCCCCTTCGCCGAGGCCCGGAATCGGCAGGAAGCCCAGCACCGGCCGGCCCAGCGCGTCGCCGCTGCGCAGGCCGAACATGCGCTCAGCCGCGGAGTTCCAGTAACTCAGCCGCCCCTGGGCGTCGAAGCTGATCACCGCATCGCTGGCGTTGTCCAGCATCAGCTCCACCCGCTCCTGCTGGGCCCGGAAGGCGAGCGCATTCGCCAGCTCGTTCTGGCGCTGCACCGCCACGCTCACCAGCAGGGTCAACGCCGACACGCTGAGCAGGAACAGGAACAGCGAGGCAACGTGGGTGACGAAGTCGGCGGGCGCGCTGGCGCTGGCCGTAAGCTGCAGGCTGATGGTCACCAGGCCGGTGGCCAGGATGGCGCTGTGCACGAAGAAGGCGCGGAACTTCAGTGCCGCCCACACCAGCATCGGCAAGGCCAGGTAGCCCACCACGTGCACCGGCACCTGCACCCGGCGTGTCACCCACCAGGCGACCAATGCGCTGGCCAACCCGACCGCGATGAACCAGGCCGGCTCGCCGCGCAAGGCCGACACCCGAGCACCCTGCAACGGCCACCAGGCGCGCCAGCCGTCGCGCAGCGGCCGGTCGAGCGCCCGCAGCCACGACAGCACCGCCGGCAGGCAGATCAGGCAGCCGAACACATCGCCCACCGCGGCCTGGCCCCAGTACCCCGCCCAGCCGGCGGTGAGGCAGCGGTTGGACTGGGCCCAGCCGCAATACCCCAAGGTGTCGACGCCACCGTTGATCAGCGCATACAGCAGGGACAGGCCCACCATCAGCAGCACCGAGCGCACGCTGTCCAGCCGGCTGTCGAAGCGCACCCGCCGCGCCACCAGGCACACACCCTGCGCCGCCAGCAGCATCGCCGCCGGCTCGATCAGGCCCTTGGCATACAGCGCCGGCCGGCCCCAGTTGTAGCAGATGAAGTCATAGAGCACGTACAGCGCCGCGCCCACCAGCACCCGCGGTCCGTACAGCAGCGCGGCTCCGCAGGCCACCGCCGCGGGCGGCCACACCGGCGTGAGATGGCCGTTGTCCGAAAACACGAAGCCGAGCTTGGCCGCGAGCCAGAACAGAGCGGTGACAACGGCGATGAGGCGCAGCGAAAGCGGCGAGCGGGTGGGCATGCGGGCAGGCGATGCACCCCGGCGTGTGCACGTGCGCGCAACGGCAGCCGGGGTGGTTCAGGAACCCGTGAAATGTACCGGTGCCTGCCGCTTCATCGGTCCGGGCGAACGCGCGCCCTGCTCACCGGGGCGGGGCCGGGCGCAGCTCGCATGGGAGGGTGTCGGCGAATCCACCCGGCGGCGCCGGCGGCCTGGTGGCCTCCGCCAGGATCGCGTTCACCGCAGCCACCTCGGGGCGAACAGGCGGCGACACAAGGCTGGGGGCGGCAGGCGGCACGCCGGCGGTGGTGGCACGGGCAGGCGCACGCAGCCGGCGAGCGGCCTCCAGTTCCTTGCCGAGCAGCTCCACCTGGCGCCGTGCCTGCAGCAGCAGCTCCGTGGTCTGCATGCGCAGCTTGGCGCCCTGCGCCAGGCGCTCCTGGGCGCGGCGCAGGCGTGCGTCGTAGATCCCGCGAGTGACCACGAAAGCGATGGCCGCGCCGAGCAGCAGCGCAACCAGCGCCACGAAGCTTCCCAACCAGGTGACCGTCCCGTTCATTCCATCAACCTCCAGCGCGCACCCTATGACAGGTCGGCCCGCCCGGGAGGGCGGTGTGACGCAATACCGGCGGCCGGCCGGCCAGCCCGTGCACTTCTGCGCAGACTGCAGGCGACAGCGTTGTCACCATGCCGCGCCCGAAGCGGCGCCACACCCCCAACCTAGAATCCACGGTCCGCGCTTCCCGCCGCCCGTCATGATCTCGTCTGCTGCGCCCGGCCTCACGGTCCGAGGCTTCACCCCACCCTTGTCCTGGTCCGCCTTCAGGCTGATCGCCTTCGACATGGACTCCACGCTGATCAACATCGAATGCGTGGACGAGATTGCCGATGCGGCCGGCCGCAAGGCCGAAGTTGCGGCCATCACCGAGGCCGCCATGCGCGGCGAGATCACCGACTACAAGGACAGCCTGCGTCGCCGCGTCGCCCTGCTCAAGGGCGTGCCGGTGAGCGCGATGGCGCAGGTGTACGACCAGCGCCTGCAGCTCAACCCGGGCGCCGAGGCGCTGGTGCAAGCCGCGCAGCAAGCGGGCCTGAAGACGCTGCTGGTGTCGGGCGGCTTCACGTTCTTCACCGACCGCATCCGCGACCGCCTGAAGCTGGATTTCACCCGCAGCAATGTGCTGGAGGTGCAGGACGGCGCCCTCACCGGCCGCATGGTGGACCAGCCCTGGGGCGACATCTGCGACGGCGAGGAGAAGAAGCGCATGCTGCTGCAGACCTGCGCCACCCTCGGCATCGCGCCGCAGCAGGCGATTGCCGTCGGTGACGGCGCCAACGACCTGCCGATGATGGGCGTGGCCGGCCTGTCGGTGGCCTACCACGCCAAGCCCAAGGTGCGCGAGCAGGCCATGGTGCAGATCAACGACGGCGGGCTGGACCGCCTGCTGGAAGTGGTGCGCTGACACCGGTGCGCACAGGCGCGCGGCCCGCGGGCGCGCGCCTTGTGCACGCTTCAGCGCAGGCCCGAGATCTGCGCGTCCTTCGGGCTGTTGAGCGTGTACTCGGCGCTGAAGCGCGCGCTCTGGTCCGGCCCCAACGCCAACTCCCACGCCACCACGCCCGGCTGCTCCTTCCAGCGCTGCGTGCTGGGTGCGGGCGTGAAGCGCGCGGCCACCTTGATCGCGTCCGATGCAGCCACCGGCGACGCTTCCAGGATCTGCAGCTGCACCGGTGTGCGGTGGCGATTGCGCACCACGTAGGCCACCGCGCGCTGTTGTTCCTTGCGGCTGCCGAACACACCGGCGGAGGCTGTGAACTGCTTCTGGCCTTCCACTTCCACCTGCACCAGCTCGTCGGTGCCGAAGGGCAGGCTGAACTGCGCTTCGCTGGCGGGTGCCCAGTCGGTGCTGCCCACCACCGCGCCATCACGGCGAAGCTGCAGCGGGCCGCGCGGCCACACCCCTTCAGGGCGCTTGGCCTGGGCCACCAGGTAGGCATGCGGATCGAGCTGCGGCGTGGTGCGCACGATCAGCCTGGCCGGCAGTGGCGTGCGCGCCAAGGTGACGGTCACCCGCTGGCCGTCGGACGCCAGGTCGGTGTCGCCCGGCAGGTCGAACTCGGTGGCGTAGCTGCCCTGGAACACGCTCACGTCGAACAGCGGTGCGGAGGGCGCCTTGCGTTGCGCCACCATGTCCATGGCAGCGGCTGGTGCGGCGGCCGGCGCCACCAGAGGCACCTCGTCGCGGCGCGAGCGTTCGGCCAGCACGTCCACCCACCACGGTGTCGGCAACGGCCCCTGCGGCGCGCGACGAGGCTGGCCGGTGGACAGCTTCAGGCGCACGCCGCGCCAGTCCTCCCCCGTGGTCTGCGCAATGACGGCCTGGCGCTCCAGCAGCACCGCCCCACTCTTCGAATCGAGGCTCGCGCGATAGCTGGGCGTCCACCCCGCTTGAGGCACCTCATAGGCCACGCGCACCGTCGCCGCATGCGGGCTCTGCGCGGCAAAGCGCACGCTGCGCCACTGTGTGGGCACGGCGCCATTGCGGTCGCGCTCGGCATGCAGCGCGGCCAGCGTGCGGTCGAGCTCGGCGATCTGCCGCGTGATCTGCAACTGCCGTGCAAACGCCTCCTGCCCACCGCGGCGCAGCGCGTCGCCAGTGGCAGACAGCTGGCGAGCGTCGGGCAAGGCGCCGGCGCGGGCGGGCTCTGAGGCGGGCGCGGCGACCTGCTTCAAGTAGCCAAGCACCAGCTCGTTGGCACTGCGCTGCGCCTCCAGCTCCGCACGCCGCTCCTCCAGCGGACGGATGCGGCTATCCAGGCCAGTGTTCCGACAGGGCTCCGCCCGCGGCCCATCCAGCGTGTCGGTCACGATCTCGCCAATGCGCACATCGGCATCGGATTCCACCCTGAGGCTCTCGGGTGCAAAAGTCGCCGGCAGGCAGCCGAGTTCAAAGCGCTGGGTACCGGCCTCCATCCGGAGCTCGCGCTCGACGGTGGCCCCACCCGGGTACAAGGTTACGCGGCTCACCTTCGGCGCCGCGGCCAACAGCGGCAGGCTCGTCGCCAATGCGACGGCCGCGAACATCAGGGAACGGAAACGGTGCATATCGCCCTCCTCAAACCCGTTTGCACGGCCGAGCCGACCGGACGGGGTTAAGCGAACGCGAAATTCCATGCGCCATAGCTGGACGCGCCACGGCGGGTGCGTGACCCACTTCGCTCATGTCCCCCGGGCCGGGCTGCGCCCGCCCCTCCTCCTTTACTTCGCTACGTGGGTCACACACCCGCCGCGGCGAGGTGCACCGCTGTCTTCGACCGTCGAACAGCCAGTGCGGTGGTGGATCGGGGCGGTGGGGCATTCTGCGGAGCGAAGTAAAGGAGGAGGCGACGGCCGCAGGCCGGCGACGGGGGAGAGAGCCCGGACACAAACAGTCCAGTGGACTGTTTGTGCCTGGCGAGCGCCCGGGGCTCCGTCCCCTGGCATGAGCGCAGCAGAGCGCCCCAGCGGCCCGATCTCGCTCGTAGCATTCGAGCCGCCCCGCTACACGTTCAGTTCGACAGCTGAGCCCAAGCCTTGTCCAACCGCTTCACGCTCACCGGCTGCGGTGTGCGCAGCTCCTGCGCAAAGAAGCTCACCCGCAGCTCCTCCAGCAGCCAGCGGTATTCGTCCATGCGGCCATCACTGGTGCCTTTCAGGTCGCTGAGGCGGCGCACATAGCGCTGTTCCAGCGGGCGCAGCTCGGCCAGGCGCTGGCTGTCGCGCACGGGGTCGGCGCGCTGCTTGTCCAGCCGCATCGCGATGGCCTTGAGGTAGCGCGGATAGTGCTGCAGCTGCGCGTAGGTGGCGGCGCCGATGAAGCGCTTGGGTATCAGGCGCTGCAGCTGGGCCTGGATGTCGTCGGCCACCTCCTTGGGCGGCCTCGCGTCCTTGAGCTTGCGCAGCGCGGCCGCGTACTCGGTGAGGATGGTGCCAGCCAGGCGCGCCACTTCCTGGGCGATGAGGTTCAGGCGGGTGCGGCCTTCCTCGATGCGGCGCTTGAAGGCGTGTTCGTCGGCGGGCAGCGGCTCCTGCAGGAAGGCGCGGTCCAGGGCCACGTCGATGATCTGGTCGCGCAGCTCGTCCTGCGTGCCCAGCGGCAGGTAGGCCACCGCCATTTTCTGCAGGTCGGGGATGTTCTTTTCCAGGTACTTCAGCGGCTCCCTGATCTGCAGGGCGACCAGCCGGCGCAGGCCGGCGCGGTGCTTGGCCGCCGCCACGTCGGGTTCGTCGAAGACCTCGATCTCCACATGCGTGCCTTTGTCGATCAGGGCGGGGAAGCCGATCAACGTCTGGCCGCCCTTCTTCACCTCCATCAGCTCCGGCAGTTCGCCGAATGTCCAGGCGGTGTAGCGCGCGGCCGCCACGCTGGGCGCTGCGGCAGGGGCCGCTGCGGCGCCCGGTTTGGCGCCCCCCGCTGGCGCGGGCGCGGGGGCCACCGGCACCGCACCCTTGAGCACCGCGAGGGCCTGGAAGGCCGAGCGCGCCTGGCCGCCGAGCTCCGCTTTCAGTGCGGCGAGGTTGCGCCCCATGCCGAGCTGGCGGCCGTGTTCGTCCACCACGCGGAAGTTCATGAACAGGTGCGGCGACAGCGTCTCCAGCTTGAAGTCGTTGCGCTGCACGGCGAGCTGGGTGCGGTCACGCACCGCCTTGAGCAGCACGTCCATCAGGCTGCCCTGGCCGAACGGCGTGAGCTCGACGAACTCGGCGGCGTAGTCGGGCAGCGGCACCAGGCGCGAACGCGGGCGCTGGTGCAGGCTCTTCACCAGCGCCAGCACCTTGTCGCGCAGCATGCCGGGCACCAGCCACTCGCAGCGCTCGTCGCTCACCTGGTTGAGCGCGTAGATCGGCACGGTGACGGTCACGCCGTCCTTGGCATCACCGGGGTCGTGCAGGTAGGTGGCGCTGCAGTCCACGCCGCCCAGGCGGATGGTCTTGGGGAAGGCGGTGGTGGTGATGCCTGCAGCTTCGTGCCGCATCAGCTCGTCCTGCGTCAGGTGCAGCAGCTTGGGCTGCTTCTTCACCTCCTCGCGGTACCAGCGTTCGAAGCTGTGGCCCGAGTGCGCGTCGGCCGGCAGTTGCTGGTCGTAGAAGGCGCGGATCAGCTCGTCGTCCACCAGCACGTCCTGGCGGCGGGACTTGTGTTCCAGCTCCTGCACCTGCTTGATCATCTTCTGGTTGTGCGCCAGGAAGGGCAGCTTGGTGTCCCACTCGCCCGCCACCAGCGCCTCGCGGATGAAGATCTCGCGCGCGGCCACCGGGTCCACCTTGCCGAAGTTCACGCGGCGATTGCTGTAGACCACGATGCCATAGAGCGTGGCGCGCTCCAGCGCCACCACCTCGGCGGCCTTCTTCTCCCAGTGCGGCTCCAACAGCTGGGTCTTCAACAAATGGCCGGCGATGGCGGGGATCCACTGCGGCTCGATCGCCGCGATGCCGCGCCCATACAGCCGGGTGGTTTCGACCAGCTCGGCCGCCATGATCCAGCGGCCCGGCTTCTTCGACAGGTGCACGCCGGGATGGCGCCAGAACTTGATGCCACGCGCGCCCAGGTACCACTCGTCGTCGTCGGCCTTCAGGCCCACGTTGCCCAGCAGGCCGGCCAGCATGGCCAGGTGCAGCTGGTCATAGGTGGCGGGGCTGCCGTTCAGGCGCCAGTTGTGTTCGGCCACCACGGTGTGCAGCTGCGAGTGGATGTCACGCCATTCGCGCACACGGCGCGGCGAGATGAAGTTGTCGCGCAGCAGCTGCTCCTGCTTGCGCACCGAGAGTTTGTGGGCCGGCGCGGGTGTGGTGGCGCGCTGCGGCTGCTGCGGTCGGCGCGTGCCCGGTGCGTCGCCGTCGGGGCGGCTGGGCGGCAGCACCTCGGCGGACCGGCCGCGCGATTCCTCCAGCCACTTCCACAGTTTCAGGTAGCCCACGAACTCCGACTTCTCGTCGTCGAACTTCTTGTGCTTTTCATCCGCCGCCTGGGCCTGCTCCATCGGCCGGTCGCGCACGTCCTGCACGCTCAAGGCGCTGGCGACGATCAGCACTTCGTTGAGCGCCTGGCGGTCGCGCGCTTCCAGGATCATGCGGCCGATGCGCGGGTCCAGCGGCAGCTTGGCGAGCTCCTTGCCGATGGGCGTGAGCTCGTTGCGCTCGTCCACCGCATTCAGCTCGCCGAGCAGCGCATAACCGTCGGCAATCGCCTTGGCCCGCGGCGGTTCCAGGAAGGGGAAGTCCTCCACCTGCCCCAGGTGCAAGGACTTCATGCGCAGGATCACACCGGCCAATGACGAGCGCAGGATCTCCGGGTCGGTGAAGCGCGGCCGGCTCGCGAAGTCCTTCTCGTCGTACAGGCGGATGCAGATGCCGTTGCTCACGCGGCCGCAGCGGCCGGCGCGCTGGTTGGCGGCCGCCTGGCTCACCGGCTCGATCTGCAGCTGCTCCACCTTGTTGCGGTAGCTGTAGCGCTTGACCCGCGCCATGCCGGAGTCGATGACGTAGCGGATGCCGGGCACCGTGAGCGAGGTTTCCGCCACGTTGGTGGCCAGCACCACGCGGCGGGCGCTGTGCGGCTCGAACACCTTGTCCTGCTCGGCCTGCGACAGGCGCGCGAACAGCGGCACGATCTCCACGCCGGGCGGATGGTGCTTGCGCAGGTGATCCGCGGCTTCGCGGATCTCGCGCTCGCCGGGCAGGAACACCAGCACGTCGCCCGGGCCCTCGCGCCAGAGCTCGTCCACCGCGTCGGCGATGGCGTTGTTCAGGTCGTAGTCGCGGTTCTCTTCATAGGGCCGCCAGCGCTGCTCCACCGGGAACAGCCGGCCCGACACCATGATCACCGGCGCCGGGCCGCGGGTGGAGGCGAAGTGGTTGGCGAAACGCTCGGCGTCGATGGTGGCCGAGGTCACGATCACCTTCAGGTCCGGCCGCCGCGCCAGCACCTCGCGCAGGTAGCCCAGCAGGAAGTCGATGTTCAGCGAGCGCTCGTGCGCCTCGTCGATGATCAAGGTGTCGTAGGCCTTGAGCAACGGATCGGTCTGTGTCTCCGCCAGCAGGATGCCGTCGGTCATCAGCTTCACCGACGCGCCGGGCTGCAGCCGGTCCTGGAAGCGCACCTTGTAGCCCACCACCTCGCCCAGCGGCGAGTTCAGCTCCTCGGCGATGCGCTTGGCCACCGACGACGCGGCGATGCGCCGCGGCTGGGTGTGGCCGATCAGCCCGCTGCCGCCGGCGCCCAAGCCGCGGCCCATCGCGAGCGCGATCTTCGGCAGCTGCGTGGTCTTGCCGGAGCCAGTTTCGCCGCAGACGATGACCACCTGGTGCTCCGCGATGGCGCGCGTGATCTCCTCGCGCTTGCCGGAGACAGGCAGCGATTCGGGGAAGGTGATCGGTGGCACCGGGGTGGCCGGGCGCGGCGCGGGGCGCTCGCGGCGGGCAGGCCGGGCGGCAGAAGAGGTGGGAGCCGGCGAATTCACGAGGCGCGGATTATCTGCGAGCGGCTTCCCGGCCAAGGGCCTTGCGGCACAATCCCTTGGCTTTCCCTTCTTCCACCTTGCGCGGCCCGTCGATGAGCCTTGTTTTTCCCCATACCTTCGTGCCGTGGTTCCGCTCGGTGGCGCCCTATATCCATGCCTACCGCGGCAAGACCTTCGTGGTGGCGATCGTGGGCGAGGCCATCGCGGCCGGCAAGCTCAATGCCTTTGTGCAGGACATGGCGATCCTGCATGCCATGGGCATCAAGCTGGTGATGGTGCATGGCTTCCGGCCCCAGGTGAACGAGCAGCTGGCCGCCAAGGGCCAAACCTCGAAATTCAGCCACGGCATGCGCATCACCGACGCGGTGGCGCTGGACTGCGCGCAGGAGGCCGCCGGCCAGCTGCGCTTCGAGATCGAGGCGGCGTTTTCGCAAGGCCTGCCCAACACGCCGATGGCCAATGCCACCGTGCGTGTGGTCTCGGGCAACTTCCTCACCGCGCGGCCGGTGGGCATTGTGGACGGCATCGATTTCCAGTCCAGCGGCCTGGTGCGCAAGGTGGACGCCGCGGCCATCAGCCGCGCGATCGACACCGGCGCCATCGTGCTGCTGTCGCCCTTCGGTTTTTCGCCCACCGGCGAGGCCTTCAACCTGGCTGCAGAAGACGTGGCCACCAGCGCGGCCATTGCGCTGCAGGCCGACAAGCTCATCTTCCTGACCGAACTGCCCGGCGTGCTGGAGGACCAGAACGACCCCAGCAGCCCGGTGGACACCGAGCTCGCATTGGCCGATGCGCAGAAGCTGCTGGCCGCCCTGCCCCCGGCCACGCAGCCGAGCGAGATCGCCTTCTACCTGAAGCACTGCGTCAACGCCTGCAGCCAGGGCGTGGAACGTTCCCACATCCTGCCCTTCGCGGCCGACGGCGCCCTGCTGATGGAGGTGTACACGCACGACGGCATCGGCACCATGGTGGTGGACGAAAAGCTGGAGAGCCTGCGCGAGGCCACGGTGGACGACATCGGCGGCATCCTGCAGCTGATCGAGCCCTTCGAGCGCGACGGTACGCTGGTCAAGCGCGACCGCACCGAGATCGAACGCGACATCGGCCATTACAGCGTGATCGAGCACGATGGCGTGATCTTCGGCTGCGCGGCGCTGTACCCCTACCCGGAGGCCAAGACCGGCGAAATGGCGGCGCTCACGGTGTCCAATAACGTTCAGGGCCAGGGCGACGGCGAACGGATATTGAAGCGCATCGAGCAACGCGCCAAGGCCATGGGCCTGTCCAGCATCTTCGTGCTGACCACACGCACCATGCACTGGTTCATCAAACGGGGTTTCCAGGCGGTGGACGCCGACTGGCTGCCCGAAGCGCGCAAGCGCAAATACAACTGGGACCGGCGCTCGCAGGTGCTGGTCAAGAAACTCGGATAAGGAGAATCGGATATGGCACGCACGGTGCAATGTGTTTACCTGAAGAAAGAAGCCGAGGGGCTGGACTTTGCGCCATACCCCGGCGAGCTCGGCAAACGCATCTATGACAACGTCAGCAAGGAGGCTTTCGAAGCCTGGAAGCGCCACCAGACCATGCTGGTGAATGAAAACCGCCTGAACCTCGCCGATGCACGGGCGCGGCAGTACCTCGCGCGCCAGATGGAACAGTTTTTCTTCGGCCAGGGCGTGGACCAGCCCACCGGATATGTGCCGCCGGCCGAAAGCTAATACCTCCTGGTTTTGACCGGTTTGACGGCGCGGTGATATATTCGCCGCGCCGTTTTACTTTTTACCAGGAGACGATTCGTGCCCACCCTGCAGGAACTGCTCGCCCAGAAGGCCGCGCTCGAGAAGCAGATTGCTGAAACGCAACGCCAGGAACGTGCCGATGCGATCGCCAAGGTGAAATCCCTGATGGCCGAATACGGCCTCACTGCCGCCGATATCGCCGGCAAGGCGGGCGGCCCCGCCCCCCGTACTTCCTCGGCGGGCAAGAAGGTGGCGCCCAAGTACCGCAATCCCGGTACCGGAGAAACCTGGACCGGCCGCGGCCTGCAGCCCAACTGGCTGAAAACTGCCCTGGCGTCCGGCAAGAAGTTGAGCGACTTCACACTGTGACCCGCAGGCGCCGCCAGCCGCCCGATATTCCCTTCGAAGGGCCGCTGACGCGGCCCTTTTTGTTTCGCTTCTTGCACGCCGCCCCTTTGCATCGGGGGCAGCGCTGCAAGGTTTGCGCTGCTACGATTTGCCGGTTTTGCCTCGCCGGTCCTTCAGGCTCTTGAGCCCCGAAGCATCCCGCCGCTTTGCTGCCCGCCCATCACCGTGCCCACCGCGCTGCCCTTGCCCATTGCCGCCGCCGTCCCTCGTGGGCAGTGGCTGGCGCGCCTGCTGCTGGTGGCCCTGGCTTATTTCCTCACCGGCCGGCTGGCCTTGATGTTCCCGCACGTCGGGCCGCTGGTCAGCCTGCTGTGGGCGCCCGCCGGCATCGCACTGGCGGCGCTGCTGCGCTGGGGCCGCGGCCAGGCGGCGGCCATTGCGATCGGCGCCTTCGCGGTCAATCTGGCGGCCGGTGCGCAGCCGCCGGTGGCACTGGCCATCGCCGCGGGCAACACGCTGGCCCCCTGGCTGGCGGCCGAATGGCTGCAGCAGCGCGGTTTCGGCGCCCGGCTGGAAAGCCGGCGTGACCTGTGGCTGCTGCTGGGCGCCGGCGCGGGTGCGGCGGCGCTGCTGGCCGCGCTCAATGGAGCCTTCTCGCTGTGGCTGGGCGGCGTCGTGCCGCCGGGAACCTGGTTGCAGACGCTGGGCACCTGGTGGATGGGCGACGCGCTCGGGCTGCTGGTGGCGGGCGTGCCCTTGCTCACCCTGAACCGCCGGTCGCTCGCCCACGCGCTGGCTCACCAGCGCTGGAAAGCCACCTTGCTGCTGTCGGCCGGTGTGCTGGCCAGCGCGGTGGCCGCCTTCATGGCGCAGTCGGCCCACAGCACCGCGCTCACCCCGCTGGTGTTCGTGCCGCATGTGCTGCTGTGCTGGCTGGTGCTGCGGCGCGGCATCGCCTTTGCGTCCTTGACGGTGCTGCTGCTGTCCGTGGCGGCCGCCACGGCGACCGCTCAAGGTGCCGGCCCATTCCATGCCGACACGCCCGCACAGGGCCTTGCGCTGTTGTGGGGCTACCTCGCCACCTTGGCCACCAGCGTGCTGGTGGCCACAGCGCTCACCGGGGAGCTCTCCTCCAGCGAGGAGCGTTGGCAGCTGGCGCTGGAAGGCTGCGACATCGGTGTGGCCGACTGGGAGCTGCCCAGCGGCCGCGGTTTCACCTCCCGCCGCTGGCGCAGCCTGCTGGGAGACGCCGACGGTGCAGCCACCGGCTCGCTCACGGGTTGGCTGGTCCGCATCCATGAAGACGACAGGCCGCGCATCCTGCACGCGCTGCAGGGCCTGCAGGCAGAGGGCAACAACGCCTTCCGGCACGAGGTGCGCCTGCTCACCGCCAGCGGTGCCTGCTGGTTCGAAGTGCATGCCCTGGTGCCCGAGCGTGCGCCCAGCGGCCGGCCGGCGCGCCTGGTGGTGTCACTGTCGGACGTGAGCGAACGTCGGGGCGCCGCGGAACGCCAGCGCCTGTCGGCCAACCTGTTCCAGCACCTGCACGAGGGCCTGCTGATCACCGACGGCGAGCTGCGGGTACTGGATGTGAATCCCACGTACTCCCAGATCACCGGGCTGTCGCGCCATGACGTGCTGGGCCAGGTGCCCGCGCTGCTGCAGCCCGCAGCGGATGCCGCCGGGCGCCAGCAGCAGTCGGCCATGTGGGCCAGCCTGCGTGCCACCGGCACCTGGCGCGGCGAACTCGTGCAACGCCGCCGCAACGGCGACCCCTGCGCGCTGCACCTGACCATCTCCACCGTGCAGAACAGCGACGGCCAGGTGCGCAACCACGTGCTGGTGATCTCCGACATCACCGAGCAGCGCCTGCAGCGCGAACGCCTGGAGCGCCAGGCGCACTTCGACGAACTGACCCGCCTGCCCAACCGAACCCGGCTTTCCCAGATGCTCAGCGACGCCATGGCGGCCTGCGAGCGCGAGGGCTGCCTGCTGGCGGTGTGTTACCTGGACCTGGACCACTTCAAGCCGGTGAACGACCGGTTTGGGCACGCCGCGGGCGACCGCCTGCTGGTGGAGCTCGCGAGCCGGCTGCGCGGTGCCCTGCGGGCGAATGCCGCCTGGTCGGATGCAGCGGCGCGGCTGGGCGGCGACGAGTTCGTGCTGCTGCTGCGCGCTGGCACCTTGGACGAAGCCAGGCTGGCGGTGGAGCGGGTGCTGCGTGTCGTGGGCCAGCCGTATGCCATCGGCCCGAGTGCCGAAGCGGTGCAGATCACCGCGAGCGTGGGGGCCACCGTGTACCCGCTGGACCGCTGCGATGCGGACACCTTGCTGCGCCACGCCGACCATGCGATGTACGGCGCCAAGCAGTCCGGCCGCAACGGCTACCTGTTCTTCGACCCCGAGCACAGCCGTCGCACCGAGGAGCGCGTGATGGCCATCGGCCGGGTGCAGGAGGCGCTGGACAACCGGGAACTGGTGCTGCACTACCAGCCCAAGGTGGACATGCGGCGTGGCGTGGTGCTGGGCATGGAGGCGCTGATCCGCTGGAACCATCCGGAGCAGGGGCTGCTGCCGCCGGCGCAGTTCCTGCCGCTGATCGAACACACCGGGCTGTCGGCCCGGGTGGGCGACTGGGTGCTGGAGCAGGCGCTGGAGCAGCTGGCGCACTGGCAGCTGATGGGCCTGGACCTGTCGGTGAGCGTCAACGTCTCGGCGCGCCACCTGCAGGAGCCGGACTTTGCGCAGCGCCTGACCGAACTGCTGGCGCGCCACCACCGGTCGCTGGGCCCCAAGCTGGAGCTGGAGGTGCTGGAGACCGCGGCCCTGGCCGATGTGGGCTATACCTCCGCGCTGCTGGACCGATGCCGCCGCCTCGGTGTGCGCTTCTCGCTGGACGATTTTGGCACCGGCTATTCCACCCTCACCTACCTCAAGCAGTTGCCGGTGGACGTGCTCAAGATCGATCGCTCCTTCGTGCACAACATGCTCAACGACCCCCAGGACCTGGCCATCGTGGAGGGGGTGATCGGGCTGGCGCGCACCTTCGGCTGCAGCGTGGTGGCCGAAGGCGTGGAGTCGCCCGCGCAGGCCCGCACGTTGATCGAACTGGGCTGCGACATCGGCCAGGGCCTGGGCCTCTCAGCCGCGATGCCCGCCGACGAGGTGTACCGCTGGGTGCGCGACCACAAGGGCCTTTTTGCGCTGCCGCCGGCCACGGCCACGGTGGTGCCGCTGCATCCGGCGCGCCTGTAGGCCGCGCCGGCCGCCGAGCGCTCACTCCATGTTGAAGGCCAGCTCGACCACCCCGAACTGGGTGTGCTTGAGCGGCATGAAGCGCCACTGCGCCACCGCCTCCTGAGCCGCCTGGTTCAGCCGTGCACTGCTCGTCTTGAGCACCTCGGTCTGTTTCACCGTGCCGTCCGGCTGGACTTCGAAGCGCACATGCACGGAGCCTTTCTGGATACGTCGCAGCACGCTCACGGGGAACTCCGGCTCCACCTGGTGCACGAGCATGAGCGGCAGGTCCTCCTCCGGTTCAGGCTCCGGCACCGGAAGCGCGACCGTGGCGCTGGCAGCCGCGGGTGCGGCCAGCGCCAGCGTGGTGTCGGTGGATGCAGGCGCCGCCGCGGCGGCCGTTGCGGCGCCGCCGGCCGCCGGTGCAGCAGCCGCGGTCGGCGCGGCATTGGCCGAAGGCGAAGCGGCGGCAGGCGCCTTGGCGGTCGGCGCCACGGGTGTCACCCGCTCGACGATGCCTTCGTCCTTCACCCGCGCCACCGCCTTGGCAGGGGTGGCGGGAGCGGCCGCCGCTGCAGCCGGTTTCGCGTCGGCGCTGCGACGTGGCTTGTCCGCGTGAATCAGGATCCACTTGAAGACCTTGTCGCCTTCGCGCTGGGCCCGCTCGGCCAGCGCCGGGTCCGCCGGATTGGGAATGGGTGCAGGCGCCTGGGCGTGTGCCGCCATCCCGGCCGCGAAGGCACAGCCCCCAAGAACAGTGCGCACTGTGCGCCATGAACCCCATTGCTGCATGACGATGGACCCTCCTGCTGCCCGGCCGTGAGCCGCCTGTACGGCCCCGGCCGGCGCGTAACCGGTTGTTTGGGCGCAGTGTAGTGAGCGTGCCCACAGCGCGATAAAGTGAAACCCCGAGCGGCCAGGCAGCCGGCGTGCACAAATGCCGCAAGCCCGAGCCCGCGCGAAGGCCGGTGCAGTCTGCATGATCCATGCCATGCCCCACGTTAGACTGCCGGGGTGATCCCCAACGGCTTCATCCAGGACCTGCTGTCGCGTGTGGACGTGGTGGAGGTGGTGGGCCGCCATGTCGAGCTGAAAAAAGCCGGCATCAACCACAAGGGCCTGTGCCCCTTCCATGGGGAAAAGACCCCCAGCTTCATCGTCAGCCCCACGCGGCAGACCTATCACTGCTTCGGCTGCGGCGTGCACGGCGATGCGCTGCGCTTCCTGATGGAGCATGGCGGCCTGGGTTTCCTGGACGCAGTGCATGAGCTGGCCCAGCAGGTGGGCATGACGGTGCCCGAGGACGACAGCACGCCCGAGGAAAAGGCCCGTGCGTCACAGCTGAAGGCACAGCAGGCGACCCTGAGCGAGGTGCTGGCCCGCGCGGCGGAACACTACCGGCAGCAGCTGAAGGCCAGCCCGCGCGCCATCGACTACCTCAAGGGCCGGGGCCTCACCGGCCAGGTGGCCGCGCGCTTCGGGCTCGGCTATGCGCCCGAAGGCTGGCGCGGTCTGGCCAGCGTCTTCCCGCGCTACGACGACCCGGTGCTGGCCGATGCAGGGCTGGTGATCGTGCAGGGCGAGGACGAAGCGGAGCAGAAGCGCTATGACCGGTTCCGCGACCGCATCATGTTTCCGATCCGCTCGGTGCAGGGCGAAGTCATCGGCTTTGGCGGGCGGGTGCTGGACAGGGGCGAACCCAAGTACCTGAACTCACCCGAGACGCCGGTGTTCTCGAAGGGGCGCGAGTTGTACGGCCTGCATGAAGCCCGGCACGCCCTGCGCGACAAGGGTTTCGTGCTGGTGGTCGAGGGCTACATGGACGTGGTGGCGCTGGCCCAGCTGGGCTTTCCCAACGCGGTGGCGACGCTGGGCACCGCGTGCACGGCTGACCATGTCCAGAAGCTCTTCCGCTTCGCCGAGAGCGTGGTGTTCAGCTTCGACGGTGATGCCGCCGGGCGCCGGGCGGCCGGCCGCGCACTCGAAGCCGCCCTGCCCCATGCCAGCGACACCCGCAGCGTGCGCTTTCTCTTCCTTCCGCCGGAACACGATCCGGATTCCTACGTGCGCGAATTCGGGCCGGAAGCCTTCGAGCAGTGCATCGCCGAGGCGGTGCCGCTGTCGCGCCAGCTGGTGGAAGCCGCACGCGAAGGCTGCAACCTCGACACGGCGGAAGGGCGCTCACGCTTTCTCGCGCAGGCCAAGCCGATGTGGCAGGCCCTGCCCGACGGTGCATTGCGACGCCAGATCCTGGGCGAGCTGGCAGCCCAGTCCGCGCTGGCGAGCGAGGACCTGCTCGCCTTGTGGCGTGTGGCCCCTGCGGCCCCGGCCGCCCGGGCCCCCGAGGCCGACACACCACGCGCCCCCCGGCGCCCCGTGGGCCCGCGCAAGCTGGCCACCGGCACGCCCACCCTGCTGGACCGGGCGCTGTGGCTGCTGGTCACCCGCTGCGATTTGTGGAACGAGCTGAGCGCCCCTTCGCACGACCTGCTGGCCGAGCAGCCGGCGCCCTACGGGCCGGCTTTTGCCTGGCTGGAGCGCCACCTCAATGACCACGGCCCGGAACACGCCACCGCGCTGCTGCAGGAGATGCAGCAGCAGGACTTCGGGTCGCAAGGCCCGGGCCTTGTCGAACGCATCGCCTTGCTGCACACCAACGCCGAGACCGTGGACCTCCAGCAGGAATTGCGCATCGTGCTGGACCGGCTGCACATCCAGGCCATCAAGGACGAGCAGCGCCTGCTGGTCGAATCCGGCCTGGCCGGCGAGGAAATGAGCGCGCGCTACCGGGAACTGCAGCGACAGTTCGATGATCTGAGCAAACGATTGAACGCTGTTTCGTAGTTCGTCGTCGAAATTCCCCTTGCGTTTTTGACGGCAAGCCCTACATCGACGATAATGACCGGTTTGTTGCAGCGGCAAGAGTGACAGCAGCACCTCCGGGCCCCGGCCACCCTCGACAAGGGCAAAACCAGGCCACCCATTACCCGCAAGGGCTGCATTTCTCAAACGTCCACGCGATCTTGCCTGCCCGACGCCCGTTGATGTGCCGCCCTGGAGGTTTGCGCATCCGTTTGCTTTTGCGCAACGGAGCACCAGAGGCTGCCGCATGGCGCCGATCCGGGCAAATTCCCGCCTTTTTCTTCCGAGGATTCGCATGACCGCCAAGAAGCCTGCCGCCCCTGCCGCCAAGACGCCGACCGCCGCCAAGGGCAAAACCGCCGCTGTCGAGGATAAGAAGAAGCCCGCAGCCAAGGCCGCCGCCGTGAAGGAAGACGCCAAGGGCAAGCGCGGGCGCAAGCCGAAGGAAGAAGCCAAGAAGGAAGCGATCGTCGAAGAGGACTTCTCCGACGTCGAGGCTGAGCTCGAAGGCGAACCGGAAGTCGAGGTGGTCGAGGCCACCGGCGAAGGCGAGGTCAAGGAAAAGGTCAAGCCGCTGCGCATGAAGGTGTCGCGCGCCAAGGAGCGCGCGCTGATGCGCGAGTTCGGGCTGGACGAGACTGCGCTCACCGAAGAGGAAGTCGCCAAGCGCCGCCAGGAGCTCAAGACCCTCATCAAGATGGGCAAGACGCGTGGTTTCCTGACCCACCAGGAAATCAACGACCACCTGCCCGAAAAGCTGGTCGACAACGAAATCCTCGAGGCCATCGTCTCGATGCTCAACGACATGGGCATCGCGGTGTACGAGCAGGCGCCGGACGCCGCCACGCTGCTGATCGCCGGTGGCGCCACCACGACGGCCACTGAAGAAGAAGCCGAGGAAGCCGCCGAAGCGGCGCTGTCCACGGTGGACTCCGAATTCGGCCGCACCACCGACCCGGTGCGCATGTACATGCGCGAAATGGGCACGGTGGAGCTGCTCACGCGCGAGGGCGAGATCGAGATCGCCAAGCGCATCGAAGGCGGCCTGCAGGCCATGATGCTGGCCATCAGCGCCTCGCCCACCACCATCGCCGAGATCCTGACCTACGCCGACAAGATCGCCGCCGGCGAGATGCAGATCTCCGAGGCGGTGGACGGCTTCGTGTCCGACGATGAGGCCGACGACTACGTGGCCGAGGAAGACTTCGACGAGTTCGACGAGGAAGACGACGACGACGGCCAGGGCGGCAGCAAGGCGCTGACCAAGAAGCTCGAAGAGCTGAAGACCGCCGCGCTCACCAAGTTCGAGCACCTGCGCCGCGAGTTCGACAAGATGCGCAAGGCCTTCGAGAAGGAAGGCTACAAGTCTGTCTCGTACAACAAGGCCCAGCGCGCCATCAGCGACGAGCTGATGACCATCCGCTTCACGGTCAAGACCATCGAGCGGTTGTGCGACATCCTGCGTTCGCAGGTGGACGATGTGCGCCGCTACGAGCGCGAGCTGCGCAAGATCTGCGTGGACAAGTGCGGCATGCCGCAGGACCACTTCATCAAGACCTTCCCGCCCAACGCGCTGAACCTGAAGTGGGCCGAGAAGGAAATCGCGCTCGGCAAGCCCTACAGCGCCATCCTCGCGCGCAACCTGCCCGCCGTGCAGGAGCTGCAGCAGAAGCTGATCGACCTGCAGTCCCGGGCGGTGGTGCCGCTGGAGGACCTGAAGGAGATCAACAAGCGCATGAACGAGGGCGAAAAGGCCTCGCGTGACGCCAAGAAGGAGATGATCGAGGCCAACCTGCGCTTGGTGATCTCCATCGCCAAGAAGTACACCAACCGCGGCCTGCAGTTCCTGGACCTCATCCAGGAAGGCAACATCGGCCTGATGAAGGCGGTGGACAAGTTCGAATACCGCCGCGGCTACAAGTTCTCGACCTACGCCACGTGGTGGATCCGCCAGGCCATCACGCGTTCGATCGCCGACCAGGCCCGCACCATCCGCATCCCGGTGCACATGATCGAGACGATCAACAAGATGAACCGCATCTCGCGCCAGCACTTGCAGGAATTCGGCTACGAGCCGGACGCCCCCACGCTGGCCGAGAAGATGGAGATCCCCGAGGACAAGATCCGCAAGATCATGAAGATCGCCAAGGAGCCGATCTCCATGGAAACGCCGATCGGCGACGACGACGATTCGCACCTGGGCGATTTCATCGAGGACACCAACAACACCGCGCCCATCGAAGCCGCCATGCAGGCCGGCCTGCGCGACGTGGTGAAGGACATCCTGGATTCCCTCACCCCGCGCGAGGCCAAGGTGCTGCGCATGCGCTTCGGCATCGAGATGTCCACCGACCACACGCTGGAAGAAGTGGGCAAGCAGTTCGACGTGACGCGAGAGCGCATCCGCCAGATCGAGGCCAAGGCGATCCGCAAGCTCAAGCATCCCAGCCGGTCCGACAAGCTGCGCACGTACCTGGACAATCTCTGATGGCGGAGTGCGGCGGACCTATCTAGACAAGCTCCGATCCGCGCGCCGCAAGACTTTGCGCCCCTACAACGGCCTCGGTTCCCCGAGGCCGTTTTTCATGGTGCAAACGCTACACTGCCGGCAGCATGCTGCCTCGTCCACGCTCCCTTCGTCGGCGGCCCTTGATGGGCACGCGCGGCCTCCCAGAGGCCGGTTGGAGGCGTTCATGACCCGGATCGCGGAACGCACTGTCCTGTTTGCCGACCTGCGGGGCAGCACCTCGCTGTACGAGCAGCTGGGCAATGCCGAGGCCACTTCGGTTGTCACGCATACCGTCACCGCCCTGTCGCGCGCGGTCCCGGCCCATGGCGGTCAGGTCATCAAGACCCTGGGCGACGGCCTGATGGCGGTGTTTTCCGAAGCGCCTTCAGCCCTGCAGGCGGCCGACCAGATGCACGAGGTGCTGGACCGCCTGGTCACGCGCGGCAGCGAGCACGGCGCTTCCTCCGGCCTGCGCGCGCTGCGCCTTCAAGTGGCCCTCGCCCGCGGTGAGGTGGTGGAGATGGCGGGCGACTGTTTTGGCGACGCGGTGAACGTCGCAGCCCGCCTGCTGGACCACGCCGGGGACAACGAGACCCTGATCACCGCCGAAGTGTTTGCCGGCCTGCATGAAGAGGTCCGCGCGCGCTTTCGCAACCTCGACCGCATGCAGCTGCGCGGCCGCGTCGAGCCGGTGCAGGTGCACCTGCTGAGCGGCGGCGGCCGCCGAACTGGGGACCCGGCGGCCACTCAGTTCGGCGACGTCACCCTGGCCACGGAGCCGGAGGGCATCCGCCTGGTGTGGGCGGACAGCAATCGCCTGTACGCCGGGCCGCACCTGCCGATCGTGCTGGGGCGCAGCCCGCAGGCCACCTACTGCATCGACGACACCCGGGTGTCCCGCTCGCATGCCCGCATTGACTGGCACGGCGGCGCCTTCCAGCTCACCGACCTCAGTTACAACGGCACCTACGTGCGCTTTTCCAGCGACGAGGAAGTGCTCAGCCTGCGTCGCAGCAGTTGCACCCTGCACGGCAGCGGCGTGATCGGCTTGGGTGGCCCACCGGGCGACGGTTTCCTGCCGACGATCGGGTTCGAGGTGCTGAGCTTCATGGACACCGTACCGCACACGGTCGTGTAGGCGGTAGTACCGTATGCGCCTGCTGTACGTCGAAGACAACCGGATCAACGCGCTGCTCTTCGAGGAGGCGCTCAAGCTGCAGCCCGGCTTCGAGCTGCGCGTGGCCGAAGACGGCGCGCAGGCGGAGGAGCTGGCGCGCGACTGGCAGCCCGAAGTGCTGGTGCTGGATTCGCACCTGCCCGACGTCAATGGCGCCGCCTTGCTGCAGCGGCTGCGGCAGCTGCCGGGGCTGGCCAGCGTGCCGGCCTTCATGTGCTCCGCCGACGCCCAGCAGGAGGACGTGCAGCAGGCGCTGGCCGCCGGGTTTCGCGGCTACTGGGCCAAGCCGATCTCCATCGTCAGCGTGTTGAGCGACCTGCAGGCGCTGCTGCCACCGGGCTGACACGCCCCGGCTCGCCGACAATCGGCGCCGATGACCTCCTTTGCCGCCGAACCCGCACACATTCATGGCAGCACCGCCCGCACGGCAGTGCTGGTGGTCAACCTCGGCACGCCGGAAGCGCCCACCGCGCCCGCCGTGCGCCGCTACCTCGCAGAGTTCCTGAGCGACCACCGGGTGGTGGAGATTCCGCGCTGGCTGTGGAAGCCGATCCTGCACGGCATCATCCTGCGCACCCGGCCGGCCAAGTCCGCCGCCAAGTACGCCAGCATCTGGACACCCGAAGGCTCGCCGCTCAAGGTGTGGACCGAGAAGCAGGCCAAGCTGCTGCTGGGCGCGCTGGGGGAGCAGGGCCAGCAGGTGCTGGTGCGCCATGCCATGCGCTATGGCAACCCGTCCATCGCCAGCCAGCTCGATGCCTTGAAGGCCGAGGGCGCCACCCGCATCCTGGTGCTGCCGCTGTACCCGCAGTACTCAGGCACCACCACCGCCAGCATCTTCGATGCGGTGGGGCAATGGGGCCAGCAGACCCGCCACCTGCCGGAGCTGCGTTTCGTGAACCGCTATCACGACGACCCCGGCTACATCGACGCGCTCGCCCGTCGCGTGCAGCGCCACTGGGAACAAAACGGCCGCGGCGATCGCCTGCTCCTCAGCTTCCATGGCGTGCCCCAGCGCACGCTCACGCTGGGCGACCCTTATCACTGCGAATGCCACAAGACGGCCCGCCTGCTGGGCGAACGGCTGGACCTGCCGGCCGACGCGGTGCTGGTCACCTTCCAGAGCCGCTTCGGCCGCGCAAAGTGGCTGCATCCCTACACCGAGCCCACGCTGCGCCAGCTGGCCCAGCAAGGCGTCAAGCGGGTGGACGTGGCCTGCCCCGGCTTCGTGAGCGACTGCCTCGAGACCCTGGAGGAGATCGCGCAGGAAGGCCGCGACGCCTTCCTGCAGGCGGGTGGGCAAGAGTTCCACTACGTGCCCTGCCTGAACGACGACGGGCGCTGGATTGGCGCGCTCGCCGGCATTGCGCAGCAGCATCTGCAAGGCTGGCCGACCGCCGCCGCGCCGGACGGGCGAGCGGCTGAATTGCAGCGGGAGCGGGCACTGCGCCTGGGCGCGACGCGCTGAAGCGCGGGCGCGGGCGCCGGCGCCGGCACGGGCAGCCTCAGGCTGGCTTCAGGTGCAGCAGGTGCACCAGCACGCGGGCCATCTGCTGGTCGAATTCCAGCGACTGCTGGAACTCCGCACCGGTTTGCCATGAGGCCTGCCAGCTGTTGCGCTGCACCGCGTCCTTCCAGCTGGCGTCCTGGGTGGCCCGCTGCACCGCATTGCGCAGCGTGGCCGCCTGGTCGGCGCTGAGGCCGCCCGCGGCAAACACGCCGCGCCAGTTGCCGAGCTCCACCTTGAGCCCCTGCTCCATCATGGACGGCACGCCGTAGGCGGCCCGTTTGGACGTGATGCCCAAGGCACGGAGGCGGCCCGACGCAATGCCTTCGTGCAGCTCGCCGTAGCCCGAGACGGCTGCGCTCACCTTGCCAGCAGTGACGGCGGCCAGTACTTCCGAGCCGCTGGCAAACGGCTGGTAGGCCAGCAGGGCCGGGTCGGCACCGGCCGCGCGCGCGATCATCGCGGCGCACATGTGGTCCACGCCGCCCGCACCGCCACCGGCGATGGTGACTTGCGTCGGCCGCGCCGTCAGGTCGGCGGTGAAGGCCGCCAGGTTGCGGTAGCGTGAGTCGGCTGGCACCACCAGCACCGGCAGTTCATTGGTCAGGCGCGCGATCGGCGTGAGCTGGCTGAGGTCCACCGCCGGCCGGTTGAGCGCGACGGAGCCCACCATCACGAAGCCGCCCACCATCAGTGCGGCAGGGTCCTTGGCGTGCTTCTGCGCAAACTCGGCCAGGCCGATCACGCCACCCTTGCCGCCCTTGTTCTCGTAGTCCACCTCAGCGACCTGGCCGCTGGCCAGCAAGGCCTGGCCCAGGGTGCGGCCGGTCTGGTCCCAGCCGCCCCCGGCGTTGGCCGGGATGAAGATCCGAAGGCGTGGAAATGGAGCCTTCAGGTCCGCCGCACAGGCCTGGAAGGCCCAGGCGCCCGCCAGGGCGACGCTGGCGCCCATCAGTTGTCTGCGTTGCATGGTGCTTCTCCTCGTTCAAACGGACAAAGGAACCCCACGCCGCGCCGCCAACCGACGCGGTCGCCCCTCAAGCGGAATTCATGCAGCGGCTTGTTTCCAGCTGCGCCGGCGTTGCAGCCAGCGCATCAGCGGCGGCAGCAGCAGCACCAGCACGCAGATCGCAAGAATGGACGCGGTGAGCGGGCGCTCCACCAGCACGGTCCAGCGGCCCTCGCCAATGGACAGCGCGTTGCGCATCTGCGCCTCGGCCAGGGGCCCGAGGATCATGCCGACGATCACCGGCGCGGTCGGGAAGTCGAAGCGCCGCATCACCACGCCCAGCACGCCGATCGCGTAGAGCAGGAAGAGGTCGAAGCTCGACTGCCGCATGCCGTACACACCCACGGTGGCAAAGATCAGGATGCCCGCATACAGCGCCGGCTTGGGCACCTTCAGCAGCTTGACCCACAGCCCCACCAGCGGCAGGTTGAGCACCAGCAGCATCACGTTGCCGATGTACAGCGACGCGATCAGGGCCCACACCAGCGCGGAGCTGGTCTGGAACAGCGTCGGGCCGGGCTGGATGCCGTAGTTCTGGAACGCCGACAGCATGATGGCCGCCGTGGTGGAGGTGGGGATGCCCAGCGTCAGCAACGGCACCAGGGTGGCGGTGACGGTGGCGTTGTTGGCCGCCTCCGGCCCGGCCACGCCTTCGATGGCACCGGTGGTGCCGAACTCCTCAGGATGCTTGGAGAGCTTCTTCTCCAGGCCATAGGACAGGAAGGTCGGGATCTCGGTGCCGCCGGCCGGGATGGTGCCGAACGGAAAGCCCAGCAGGGTGCCGCGGATCCAGGCCGGCCACGAACGCCGCCAGTCGGCGCGCGTCATCGCCACGCTGGTGAGCGCGTTCTGCGTCTCGTCCTGGCGGCCTTCGTACAGCACCGAATACAGCGCCTCGCCCACGGCGAACAGGCCCACCGCCACCAGCACCACCTCGATGCCGTCCACCAGCTCCGGCACGCCCAGCGTGTAACGCGCCTGGCCGGAGATCTGGTCGATGCCGATCAGGCCCACGGCCAGGCCCAGCACCAGGCTGCACATGCCACGCAGCATGCTCTGCCCCAGCACCGCCGACACGGTGGTGAAAGCCAGCACCATCAGCGCAAAGTATTCCGGCGGGCCGAAGCGCAGCGCGTACTCGGCGATCAGTGGAGCGAACAGCGTCACCAGCACCGTGGCCACCGTGCCCGCCACGAAGGAGCCGATGGCGGCCGTGGCCAGCGCCGCCCCGGCGCGGCCGCGCTTGGCCATCAGGTTGCCCTCCATCGCGGTGACCATGCTGCCGGTCTCCCCCGGTGTGTTCAGCAGGATGGAGGTGGTGGAGCCGCCATACATCGCACCGTAGTAGATGCCGGCGAACAGGATCATCGAGGCCGTGGGTTCCACGTGCGCCGTCAGCGGCAGCAGCATCGCCACCGTGAGCGCGGGGCCGATGCCGGGCAGCACGCCGATCGCGGTGCCGATCAGGCAGCCGAGAAAGGCCCACATCAGGTTGATCGGCGTGCCTGCAGTGGCAAAGCCCTGCATCAGCGATTGCCAGAGGTCCATGGAGGTTGTTCCTGTCAGAGCCAGCCGGTGTGCGTGAGCCCGGGAAGGTTCAGGCCAAGCAACTTGGTGAACAGCCAGAACACCGGGGCGGAGATCGCCACGCCGATGGCCGCGTCACGCAGCAGGCTGGTCACACCCCGCACCGGCTGGTCCATCGACAAGCGGAAGCCGCGCGCTGCCAGCGCGAACAGCAACGCGCACGACGGGATGAACCCCACGTAGGTGATCAGCGCCGCATTGAGCAGCAGTCCGGCCGTTACCCACGCCATGCCGCGCCAGTAGGGCGGCATGGCCGGCGGCGCGGGCAGGTCGCGCAGCCCGCCGGAGAAGGCCTGCACCAACAGCAGCACACCGCACAACGCCATGGCGCCGGCCACCACCCAGGGCACGAAGCCCGGGCCCACGCCGGAATAGCCGGCAGCCCCATGGATCTGCGCCGCGCCGGCCGCGAGCACGCCCGCGATGACGAGCGCGCCCACACCCAGCAGCTTTTGATGGCCGGTGTTCATGGCTGAGCGCTCAGAGCATGCCCAAGCGGACCATCAGCGCGCGCAGGCGGGCATGGTCCTCGTCGACATAACGGCCGAAATCGTCACCGGTGAGCAACGACTGGTTCCAGCGGTTGGCCTGCAGCGCCTCCTGCCAGCTCTTGGTCTTGGTGGCCTTGACGACACCGTCGACCAGGGCCTTGCGCTGCTCCGGCGTGATGCCAGCCGCGCCGTACACGCCGCGCCAGTTGGAGATCTCGACGTTGATGCCCTGCTCCTTCAAGGTGGGCACGTCCACGCCCTTCTGGCGCGTGCCAGCGGTGTAGCCGATCGCGCGCATCTTGCCGGCCTTGATGAACTCCTCGAACTCGCCGTAGCCGCTGGTGCCCACGGTGACGTGGCCACCCAGGATGGCCGCCGCCGCTTCGCCGCCGCCCCGGAAAGGCACATAGTTGATCTTGCTCACGTCGGCGCCCACCTCGCTGGCGATCATGGCGACGCTGATGTGGTCGGTGGAGCCCTTGGAGCCACCGCCCCACTTGACGCTGCCCGGGTCCTTCTTGAGCTGCTCCACCACCTCCTTCATCGACTTGATCGGCGAAGCGGCCGGCACCACGAACACGTTGTATTCGGCCGTCAGGCGGGCGATCGGGGTGACGTTGCTCAGCGTGATCGGCGGCTTGTTCTGCACGATCGCGCCCACCATCACCGCACCGGTGACGATCATCGCGTTGGGGTCGCCCTTGCTGGCATTGGCAAACTGCGCCAGGCCGATGGTGCCGCCGGCGCCGCCCTTGTTGTCATAGGTGACCGAGCCGGCGACGCCGGCCTCCTGCAGCGCCTTGCCGAGCGCCCGGCCGGTGGTGTCCCAGCCGCCGCCGGGGTTGGCGCCGATCATGATCTTCATGTTGTCGGCCGCCTGCACCGCCGGCACCCCGGCCAGCACCGAGGCGATGAGCGGAAGCGCCAGCGACTTGAGGATGGTTCTGCGCATGTTCGTGTCTCCTTTGAAAGCGTGGCCCATGGTGCCGGCCGGACCGTGGCGCCGCATGCGGGTCATCCCCCAGGCGGGCCGCCCACCCTGTCAGCAGGCTGTCGAAAGCCGGGGCCGCGGCTGTCAAAGCGCTGTCAGGACGGCCGGCTGCGGGTCGGACCTGAGCCAACCCGCCCCTTGGCAGGCGGCACACTCGGGCCATGAAACTGCTGCTGGTGGAAGATGACCCGTCCATGGTGCAGGCGCTGCGGCTGGCACTGGAGCGGCGCGGCTTCGAGGTGGACTGCTGCACCGACGGCGTGGAGGCGCTGCACCGGCTGCGCCACCAGGCGCCCGACCTCGCGCTGCTGGATCTCACGATCCCCCGCCTGGACGGCCTGCAGGTGCTGCACAAGGCGCGCAGCGAGGGCATCACCGTGCCCATCATCCTGCTCACTGCCCGCGGCGCCGTGGGGGACCGGGTGCAGGGCCTGAATGCCGGTGCCGACGACTACCTCGCCAAGCCCTTCGACCTGGACGAGCTGGAAGCCCGCATCCGGGCCCAGCTGCGCCGCCGCCACGGCGACGCGCAGGGTGAGCGCCTGGCCTGCGGCCCGCTGGCGATGGACCGCGAATCCGGCGCCTTCTACCTCGGCGACGTGCCGCTGGAGCTCACGCCACGCGAGCAGGCGCTGCTCAAGGCGCTGATCGCCAAGCCGGGGCAGGCGGTGGCCAAGGAAAAACTCTTCCGCCTCGTGTTCCCGATGGAGGAGCACATCCAGTTCGAGGCGATCGAGGTGGTGGCCTACCGGCTGCGCAAGAAGCTGGCCGGTGCCGGCGTGTCGCTGGTCACCCTGCGCGGGCTGGGCTACCTGTTGCGCGTGGACCCGGAGGGCGCGTGAGCCCGGCGCCGGGCCACCCCACACCGGGCCCGCGCCCCGTTGGAGGGCAGGTCTCGCTGCCCCGGGCTTGGGGCTCGTCATCTCTGCGCGGCTACCTGCTGGCGTGGATCATCGCGCCGATCGCGGTGTTCGTCGTGTTCGACACCGTGAGCCTGTACCGCAACGCGCTGGCCTCGATCAACGTGGCCTACGACCGCTCCCTGCTGGCCTCGGCCCGCTCCATCGGCGAACTGCTGCACCTGGAGGGCGCGCAGCTGAAGGTGGAGCTGCCCTACACCGCGCTGGAGATCTTCGACGCCGGCAACCGCGGCCGGCTGTACTACCGGGTGGCCGGGTTCCAGGGCGAATTCCTTTCCGGCTATGAGGACCTGCCGGCCTACACCCGCAAGCTGCCGCAGCGCAGCCCGTATGCCGCCCTGGTGGACTTCTACGACGCGGATTTCCACGGCGAGCCGGTGCGCGTGGCCGCGCTGTACCAGCCGGTGGCCTCGCATCAAACCCGCGGGCTCGCGTTGATTCAGGTGGCCGAAACGCTGGAGGTGCGCCAGGCGCTGGCGCGGGACATCCTGCTCAACACCCTGCTGCGGCAGGCGCTGCTCATCACCGTGGTGGCGCTGGTCACCTGGTTCGTGGTGGCGCGGGCCCTGCGCCCGGTGGAGGCCTTGCGCCGCCAGCTGATCGAGCGGGCGGAAGCCGACCTCTCGCCGGTGCGCATGGCGCGCCTGCCGCTGGAGCTGCAGCCGGTGCTGGGCGCGATCAACGACCTGATGCAGCGCCTGCAGCGCCTGATGGAGCATCAGCGCCAGTTCGTGCGCGATGCCTCGCACCAGCTGCGCACGCCGCTGGCGGTGCTGAAAACCCAGGTGCAGAACGCGCTGGCCACGCCAGCCGGCACCGCACTGCCGCGCGAGGCGCTGCAGGACATGCATGGCACGGTGGAGCGCGCCACCCGGCTGGCCAACCAGATGCTGGCGCTGGCCAAGGTAGAGCAGGTGCAGGCCCAGGGCGCCATGGCGCCGCTGTCGCTGACCGAGGTGGTGCGCGAGGTGGCGCTCGACGTCGCGCCGCTCATCGCCGCAAAGGCGCTGGACTTCGAGCTGGACGCGCAGGAGGTCAGCGTCATCGGGCACGACTGGATGCTGCGGGAGCTCACCCGCAACCTGGTGCACAACGCGGTGCGGGAAACCCCCGCCGGCGGCCGCCTGGAGCTGCGGGTGGACATGCCGCAGGGCCGCCCCCGCTTGCTCGTGCGCGACAGCGGCCCGGGCTTGAAGGAGGAACTCACCGCACGCCTGTTCGAACCCTTCCACACCGGCCACCCCACGGAGGGCAGCGGGCTTGGGCTCGCGATTTGCCGCAGCATCTGTGACGCCCTGGGGGCGGACCTGACGCTGGAGAACCGGCACGCGGCCGATGGCGCCGCCACCGGGTTGGACGCCGAGGTCCGTTTCCGTGCCGATGCCACTGCCGTGGACGCCACAATCCGCCAATGACCGACGCTTCCGCTTCGCTTTCCGGCGTCCGCCTGGACAAATGGCTGTGGGCGGCCCGTTTTTACAAGACACGCAGCCTGGCCGCCGAGGAGATCGCCAAGGGCCGGGTGCTGGTCAACGGCCAGCCCGCCAAGGCCTCGCGCGACCTCAAACCCGCGGACCGGGTGGAATTCCGCCAGGGCGCGGTGGCGCGCACGGTCGTGGTGCTGGGCTTGAGCGCCGTGCGTGGCCCGGCCCCCGTGGCCCAGGCGCTCTACGAAGAAACGCCCGAAAGCATCGCTGCCCGCCAGCAGGCGGCCGAGCAGCGCCGCCTGGGCGTGGAGCCCGCCCAGGCCCTCGAACACGGCCGCCCCACCAAGCGGGACCGCCGCCAGCTGGCCGACTGGGAGCGCTGGAGCGCCTCGGCGGACCGCCGCGAGCGCTGATCACCTGTTTTGCGGGGGCTTGAAGCGGCCCGTCGCGTCCCCATCTCGGCCCCGAACCGGACGAAACCTGTCCCTTTTTCGCACCGACACATCCCATGACACCCAACGAGCAGAGCCCCGACACTGCCGCCGCCAACGGCCAGGCCACCCCCTCCGACACCCAGCAGCCGCCCTCCGCCGACACCCAGAGCGCCGAAGTCCGTCTGGCGGAACTGGAGGCTAAACATGCCGAAATGGCCGACGCCTTCCTGCGCGCCAAGGCCGAAGCCGAGAACACCCGCCGCCGGGCCGAAGAGGAAGTGGCCAAGGCACGCAAGTTCGCAGTGGAAAGTTTTGCCGAGAGCCTGCTGCCGGTGAAGGACAGCCTGGAAGCGGCCATCGCGATCCAGGACGCCACCCGCGAGCAGATGCTCGAAGGCGTGCACGCCACCCTGCGCCAGCTGGCCAGCGCCCTGGAGCGCAACAAGGTGGTGGAGCTGAACCCGCCGGCCGGCACCCGCTTCGACCCGCACCAGCACCAGGCCATCAGCATGGTGCCCGCCGAGCAGGAAGCCAACACCGTGGTCGCGGTGCTGCAGAAGGGCTACCTCATCGCCGACCGGGTGCTCCGCCCGGCATTGGTCACGGTGGCGGCGCCCAAGTAAGCGAATTTCGGGCCAGCAGTGCTTGAAAAGCGGCCCATGCGACACAACTAGACGACAACCGAATTCAGTTCCAAGGAGAAACACAACATGGCAAAGATCATCGGCATCGACCTGGGCACCACGAACTCGTGCGTCGCCATCATGGAAGGCAACACGCCGAAAGTGATCGAGAACAGCGAGGGTGCCCGCACCACGCCGTCGATCATCGCCTACCAGGAAGATGGCGAGATCCTGGTGGGTGCGTCCGCCAAGCGCCAAGCGGTCACCAACCCGAAGAACACGCTGTATGCGGTGAAGCGCCTCATCGGCCGCAAGTTCACCGAGAAGGAAGTGCAGAAGGACATCGACCTGATGCCTTATGCCATCAAGGCGGCCGACAACGGCGACGCCTGGGTGGAAGTGCGCGGCAAGAAGCTGGCGCCTCCGCAGGTGAGCGCTGAAGTGCTGCGCAAGATGAAGAAGACCGCCGAGGACTACCTCGGTGAAGAGGTCACCGAAGCCGTGATCACGGTGCCGGCCTACTTCAACGACAGCCAGCGCCAGGCCACCAAGGACGCCGGCCGCATCGCCGGCCTGGATGTCAAGCGCATCATCAACGAGCCGACAGCGGCCGCGCTGGCCTTCGGCCTGGACAAGCACGGCAAGGGCGACCGCAAGATCGCGGTGTATGACCTGGGCGGCGGCACCTTCGACATCTCGATCATCGAGATCGCCGACGTGGACGGCGAGAAGCAGTTCGAAGTGCTGTCGACCAACGGTGACACCTTCCTCGGCGGCGAGGACTTCGACCAGCGCATCATCGACTACATCATTGCGGAGTTCAAAAAGGAACAGGGCGTCGACCTCACCAAGGACGTGCTGGCCCTGCAGCGCCTGAAGGAAGCGGCCGAGAAGGCGAAGATCGAGCTGTCCAACAGCACGCAGACCGACGTCAACCTGCCGTACATCACGGCCGACGCCTCGGGCCCGAAGCACCTGAACATCAAGCTCACCCGCGCCAAGCTCGAAGCCCTGGTGGAGGAGCTGATCGAGCGCACCATCGAGCCCTGCCGCATCGCGATCAAGGATGCGGGCGTGAAGGTGAGCGACATCGACGACGTGATCCTCGTCGGCGGCATGACCCGCATGCCCAAGGTGCAGGACAAGGTCAAGGAGTTCTTCGGCAAGGAGCCGCGCAAGGACGTCAACCCTGACGAGGCGGTTGCCGTGGGCGCGGCCATCCAGGGCCAGGTGCTGGGCGGCGAGCGCAAGGACGTGCTGCTGCTGGACGTCACCCCGCTCTCCCTGGGCATCGAGACCCTGGGCGGCGTGATGACCAAGATGATCAAGAAGAACACGACCATCCCGACCAAGTTCTCGCAGACCTTCTCCACTGCCGACGACAACCAGCCGGCAGTGACGATCAAGGTCTACCAGGGCGAACGCGAGATGGCCTCGGGCAACAAGAGCCTGGGCGAGTTCAACCTCGAAGGCATTCCGCCGGCGCCGCGTGGCGTGCCGCAGATCGAGGTCACCTTCGACATCGACGCCAACGGCATCCTGCACGTGGGCGCGAAGGACAAGGCCACCGGCAAGGAAAACAAGATCACCATCAAGGCGAACTCCGGCCTCAATGAAGCCGAGATCGAGAAGATGGTGAAGGACGCGGAAATGAACGCGGCCGAGGACAAGAAGAAGCTCGAGCTGGTCACCGCCAAGAACCAGGCCGACGCCATGCTGCACAGCGTGAAGAAGTCGCTGGGCGAACACGGCGACAAGCTCGAGGCCGGCGAGAAGGAAAAGGTCGAAGCCGCGTTGAAGGACCTCGAGGAAACGCTCAAGTCCGACGACAAGGAAGCGATCGAGGCCAAGACCGAGGCGCTGATGACCGCCAGCCAGAAGCTCGGCGAGAAGATGTACGCCGACGCACAGGCGGCCGCGCAGGCCGCCGGTGCGGCGGGCGGCGCACCGGGCGCAGGCCCGGAGCAGGCCGCACCGCATGCCGAAGCCAATCGCCCGGCGGACGACAACGTGGTCGACGCCGAGTTCAAGGAAGTGAAAGACAAGAAGTAATGCGCGCTTGAGGCCACTTCAACCGGCCACCCCCGTGGGCCTCACCGCGCACGGGGGCTTTTGCGTTTAAGAGAGACCACCCATGGCAAAGCGTGATTACTACGAGATCCTCGGCGTCGCCAAGAACGCCAGCGACGAGGACATCAAGAAGGCTTATCGCAAGCTCGCGATGAAGCACCACCCTGACCGCAACCAGGGGGACGACTCCAAGAAGGCCGAAGAGAAGTTCAAGGAGGCCAAGGAAGCCTACGAGATGCTCTCGGACCCGCAGAAGCGCGCGGCCTACGACCAATACGGCCATGCGGGGGTGGACCCCAACATGGGCGGCGCGGGTTTCCGCGGCGGGCCGGAGGGCTTTGGCGGCTTCGCCGAGGCCTTTGGCGACATCTTCGGCGACATCTTCGGTGGCCAGGCAGCCGGCGGCCGGCGTGGCGGGGGACAGCAGGTCTACCGCGGCTCGGATCTTTCGTACGCGATGGAAATCACGCTGGAAGAGGCGGCGCACGGCAAGGAAACCCAGATCCGCATCCCGAGCTGGGAGACCTGCGAAACCTGCCACGGCAGCGGTGCCAAGCCGGGCACGAGCCCGAAGACCTGCCCGAGCTGCAACGGCAGCGGCGCGGTGCACCTGCGCCAGGGCTTCTTCAGCATCCAGCAGACCTGCCCGCATTGCCACGGCACCGGCAAGATCATTCCCGAGCCTTGCCTCACCTGCTCCGGCCAGGGCAAGATCAAGAAGACCAAGACGCTGGAGGTCAAGATCCCCGCGGGCATCAACGAGGGCATGCGCATCCGCTCGGCCGGCAATGGCGAGCCCGGCACCAATGGCGGCCCGCCGGGCGACCTGTACATCGAGATCCGGATCAAGCAGCACGAGATCTTCGAGCGCGATGGCGACGACCTGCACTGCACCGTGCCGGTGGGCGTGACCACCGCGGCGCTGGGCGGCACCATCGAGGTGCCCACCCTGGGTGGCAAGGCCGAGATCGAGTTGCCCGAAGGCACCCAGCACGGCAAGACCTTCCGCCTGCGCGGCAAGGGCATCAAGGGCATCCGCTCCAGCTACCCGGGCGACCTGTACTGCCATGTGGCGGTGGAAACGCCGGTCAAGCTCACCGAATACCAGCGCAAGCTGCTGAAGGAGCTGGACGAGTCCTTCCGCAAGGCCGGCGACCGCCATTCGCCGAACGCCAAGAGCTGGACCGACCGGGTGAAGGACATCTTCAAGTAAACCGCCCCGGTGCCGAATTGGCCCGGCCGCCACCCCCTAATTGGGGTTTTGGTGGCTGGGCTGCCTGCCTACACTGGGCCCAACCCTGCCATACGAGCCGGGTAAGGGAAGGCTCAAGGTATGCGACTGCTTGATTCGGACATCCATCAAGCCAAGGCGCTGGTCATCGACGGCAACCCCGGCTCGCGCAGCGCGCTGGTGGCGATGCTCAAGGAGGCCGGCATCGGCAAGGTGGAACAGTCGGCCAAGGTGGCCGACGCCCGCCGGCTGCTCGAGAGCCGGCCGTTCGACATCGTGCTGTGCGAATACCACTTCCCCGGCGAAACGATGAGCGGCCAGGACCTCATCGACGACCTGCGCCTGGCGCAACTGCTGCCGCTGAACACGGTGGTGGTCATGATCTCCGGCGAAGCGGCGTATTCGCAGGTGGCCGAAGCGGCCGAAGCTGCACTGGACGCCTACGTCATCAAGCCCCACACCGAACAGGCCCTGCGCGACCGGCTGGCCGAAGCGCGCCAGCGCAAGCGCCTGCTCAAGCCCATCCTGGACCGGGTGCAGGCCAAGCAGTACCAGGAAGCGGCCGACCTGTGCCTGACGCTCTATGAAACCAAGGGGCCGGGCTGGATCCATGCCGCGCGCATCGGCGCGGAGCTGATGCTCAACCTCGGCCAGGCCCACACTGCGATGAAGATGCTGGAGGCGGTGCTCGCCACGCGCGCTCTGCCCTGGGCCCGCATGGGCATCGCCCGCACCCAGTACAAGGTGGGCAGCCTGAACAACGCCCGCCGCACCCTGGAAAGCCTGCTGTCGGAGCAACCCGGCTACGTGGATGCCTACGACGTGATGGGCCGGGTGATGCTGGACCAGGGTGATACCGGCGGCGCGATCGAGGCCCTTCACCGGGCGTCGGATCTCACGCCGGGCAGCGTGGCGCGGCTGCAGAAGTTCGGTGTGCTCGCCTTCTACTACGGCAACCAGGATGAAGCGGCCGAGGCCCTGGCGCGCGCCACCAACATCGGGGTCAGCTCCAAGGCCTATGACATGCAAGGCCTGGTGCTGCTGGCCGCGCTGCAGTACGACAAGCGCGAGACGCGCCAGCTCGCGCTGTCGCAGGCCACGATGAAGCGGGTGCTGCGCGAAGCGCCCAACAGCGCCCGCCTGAACCGGTTTGCTGGCGTGGTGGACGCTCTGCATTGCCTGGCCACCCGCAAGGTGCCGGAGGCGGTGATGCAGGTCCGCCAGATGCTGGGCTCCGTGACCGAGCCGCAGTTCGACTTCGAGGCGGCCTGCAACCTGCTCATGGTGGCCACGCGGCTGTATGCCGAAGAAACCAAGCTGGACGACATCGAGCACTCGATGGACGTGCTGGCGCGCCGCTTTGCCGTCTCCAAGACCACCTGCGAGATGCTGGTGAGCGCGGCACGCCACCAGCCCGAACTGGCCGGGCCCATCCGCCTGGGCTACGCCCACATCAGCGCGCTGGCCGAATCCGCCGTGTCGCTGTCGGTGGCGGGCAAGCCCCAGGCAGCGGTGATGGACCTGCTGAGCCAGGCCGAGCAGACGCTCAATTCCAAGCTGCTCGACCTGGCCGCCCACACGCTGGAGCGGCACCGCGCCGCCATCCCGGACGCGCCCCGGGTGCAGGAGCGCATCGACGCCTTGCGCAGCCGCTATCACAGCTACGGCACCCAGGTGCGGCTGACCCGGCCGGGCGAACACGACGGCTGACGTGCCGGCTCAAGTGGGCGCGCCGGCCGGTCGATAACGGCGAACCAGCCCGCGCTGGAAGGGGTTGCCCATGTGCCCGTGCACCACTGACCATTGCCGCCGCCCTGCGGGGCGCACCACCGCCGTCGCGCAGGTGCCTTGATGCACGCGCTGGACCGCCACATCGCCGATTGCCGCGGCCTGGTGGTGGACGCCAACCCGACATCGCGCAGCATCCTTGCGGCCCAGCTGCGCGACCTGGGCGTGGGCACGGTGGCGCAATGCAGCAAGGCCACCGACGCCCGCCGCCTGCTGGAGAACCGCGAGTTCGAATTCGTGCTGTGCGAGCAGCACTTTCCCAACGACACGCTGTCGGGCCAGGACCTGCTGGACGACCTGCGCCGTGCGCAGCTGCTGCCCTTCTCCACGGTGTTCATCATGATCACCGGCGAGGCCACCTACGGCAAGGTGGCCGAAGCGGCCGAGTCCGCACTCGACGGCTACCTGCTCAAGCCCCACACCGCCACCGGCCTGGCAGAACGCCTGCGCCATGCACGCGAGCGCAAGCGCGTGCTGCGCGAGATCTTCGAGGCGATGGAGGACCAGCAGTTCGAAGTGGCGGCGCGCATGTGCCTGCAGCGCTTCCACGATCGCTCGCCCTACTGGCTGTATGCGGCCCGCATCGGCGCCGAGCTGCTGCTGCGCCTGCAGCAACATGCCGCCGCGCAGAAGCTCTACGAAGCGGTGATCGCCACCCAGGCGTTGCCATGGGCGCGCCTGGGCGTCGCGCGGGTGCAGCTCGAAGGCGGCCAGCTGGCGCCTGCGCGCCGCACGCTGGAAAGCCTGATTGCGCAGGAACCGTCCTACGCGGATGCCTATGACGTGATGGGGCGAGTGCAGGTGGAACAAGGCCAGCTCGACGACGCGCTGGCCACCTACCGCCAGGCCAGCGAGCTGACACCCGGCTCCATCATGCGGCTGCAAAAGCACGGCATGCTGGCCTTCTACCTGGGCGACCACGAGCAGTCGGCCAAGGCGCTGGAGCGGGCCAGCGCGCTGGGCATCAACTCCAAGACCTTCGACTTCCAGTCGATGGTGCTGCTGGCGTTCGCCCGTTTCCAGCAGCGCGACGGCAAGGGCCTGCAACGTTGCCTGGACAACCTGCAGCACGCACTGGACAAGGCGCCGCAGAGCCGGCGCCTGCAGCGTTTTGCGGAGGTGGCGCGCACGCTGCACCATATGCAGCAGAAGCAGGTGGCCAGCGTGGTGAACGACGTGCGGGCGCTGGCCGCCGAGATCGCTGAACCGGACTTCGACCTGGAGGCCGCGTGCAACATGCTGGCCCTGGTGTCGCGCCTGACCGCGGCCGAGCTGCGGCTGGACGAAGCCGAAGGCTGGATCGACGCGGTGGCGCTGCGCTTTTGCACCGCCAAGGGCGTGAGCGAACTGCTGGCCCGCAGCGCCGGCGGGCACCCGCCTTACGCCGAGCGGGTGCGCCAGTGCCATGCGCGCATCCACGAGATCGCCGAGCAATGCATGGCGCACACCGTGGCCGGCGATCCGGCCGCCACGGTCAAGCAGCTGCTGGTGCACGGCAGCCGCACCGGCAACACCAAGCTGATCGACATGGCGCGGCTCACGCTCCAGCGCCACCACGCCGCCGTGGCCGACGCCGCCGAGCTGGCGCCGCAACTTGAGGCGCTGCAGCGCCGCTACGCGGGTGCGGTGAACCTCCCTCTGGGCCAGGACGGTGGGCGCTCGGCGGGCGGGCTGAACCTGCGCACGGGTGCAGCGGAGCCGGTGGCGCCCGTGCAGGCGCTCAAAACAGCTCCCCCTGGCCCGCGGCCGCATCAGGACGCGGGCGGCGGAAGCCGCTGAAGTCGAACTGTTCCTTGTCACCCGCCAGCCCGAAACGCTGCTTCGCATTGGCCACCCGCTGCGCGAACAGCTGCGCCCAGACACCCTCGCCGCTCATGCGGTGGCCGAAGCGCGAGTCGTAGTCCTTGCCACCGTGCATCTCGCGCACGCGTGACATCACACGCTGGGCCCGGTCAGGAAAGTGCTGCTGCAGCCACTGCTGGAACAGCGGGTTCACCTCCCACGGCAGCCGCAGCACGATGCTGAACCCTGAGCGCGCGCCTGCGGCGGCGGCCGCTTCGAAAATGCGCTCCAGCTCCGGCTCGTTGATGAAAGGAATCATCGGTGAGGCGCTCACGCCCACCGGCACACCCGCCCTGGACAGCGTCTCGATCACCTGCAGGCGCCGATGCGGCGCGGCGGCGCGCGGCTCCAGGATGCGCGCGAGCTGCGGGTCCAGCGTGGTGAGGGACACGTAGACCGCCGACCTGCCGTGTGCCGCCATCGGCGCGATGAGGTCGAGATCGCGCTCCACTCCGGCCGACTTGGTGATCACCGAAAACGGATGCTGGCATTCGACCATCAACTCCATGATGGAGCGCGTGATGCGCAGGCGCCGCTCCACCGGCTGGTAGGCGTCAGTGGCCGAGCCGATGTTGAGCATCTTCGGTTCATAGCGCGGGCTGGCCAGCGCCTCGCGCAGCCGTTCGGCCGCGTTCACCTTGGCGATGATGCGGGTCTCGAAGTCCAGACCCGGCGACATGTTGAGGTAGCTGTGCGTGGGGCGCGCAAAGCAGTAGATGCAGCCATGTTCGCAGCCACGGTAGGGGTTGATCGAGAGATCGAAGGACACGTCGGGCGACTGGTTGCCCGACAGGATGGACTTGACCCGCTCCTCGATGATCTGGGTCTGCGGCGCCAGATGCTCTTCGTGCGCGGCCTGTTCCAGCGTGCCCCAGCCATCGTCGAAGGCTTCACGGGTGTCGCGCTTGAAGCGATGCTCTATGGCCCAGGCGGTGCCACGGCCCTTCAAGGGCATGTACACCAGCGCCGCGGAGGCGGCGGCTTCAGCAGGGTTGGGCGTCTTGTTCATACTGTAAATATATACAGCTACTTGACCCTTCTGCGAGTGCGGAGTGCGCGCCGGCTTGAAATTGATGCGGATCGCATCCACCTGACTGGCGTCACACCGTTTCGCAAAGGCCCGCCATGCCCCTCCTCGTGCTGCTGAGCGTGGCCTTGTGCTTCGTGGCCTGGCTCTTGGCCGAGCCGGCCTATGTACGCTGGCGCCGCGCCCGCATCGCGGCCCACCCGTTCCCAGCGGCCTGGCGCTCCGTGCTGCACCGCCGGGTGCCCTACTTCCGCCGCCTGCCGGTCAACCTGCAACTGCAGCTCAAGCGCCACATGCTGGTGTTCCTGGCGGAAAAGCCTTTCATCGGCTGCGCCGGCATGAAGGTGACCGATGAGGTGCGGGTCACCATCGCGGCACAAGCCTGCCTGCTGCTGCTGAACCGGCCGCCACACTACTTTCCCGGGCTGAAACAGATCCTGGTGTACCCGGGCGCCTTTGTCGTGAACCGCGTGCACACCGGCAGCGCGGGCGTCCTCCAGGAGCAGCGCCAGGTGCTGGCCGGCGAATCGTGGTCGCAGGGCCAGGTGATCCTGTCATGGGAGGACACCCTCGAAGGCGCGGCGGTCAGCGACGATGGCCGCAACGTGGTGCTGCACGAGTTTGCCCACCAGCTGGACCAGGAAACGGGCGCCGCCAATGGTGCGCCCCGGTTGGCAGGCCCGCAGCGTTACGAACGCTGGGCCCAGGTGCTGAACCGGGAATTCGAGCAGCTGCGCGCCCTGGCTGACAGCAGTCTGCCCAGCCTGCTGAACCCCTACGGTGCGACCGACCCCGCCGAGTTTTTCGCGGTGGCCACCGAGGTCTTCTTCGAGCAAGGTACGCAGCTGGCCGCGCACAGCCCGGCGCTGTATGCCGAGCTGCGCGACTTCTACCGGGTGGACCCGCTGAGCTGGGCCTGAATCGCGGCCGGCCAGCGAGCTGTTGAGCCCAGCGCAGGAAGCCGCCCCGCCGGTCCTGCACCGGCGTGGGCCGGCAGCGCCGCCAGCGCGCGGGCGAGCGGTGCTCAGTACTCGCTGCCGCTGACCACCGTGCCGGGCGCCAGGTTGTCGAACTTGGTCAGCGGCTTCAGGAAGGTGAGCTTCACCGTGCCGACCGGGCCGTTACGCTGCTTGCCGATGATGATCTCGGCCACGCCCGGTTCCTTCGAGTCCTTGTTGTAGTACTCGTCGCGGTAGATGAACATGATCACGTCCGCGTCCTGCTCGATGGCGCCCGATTCGCGCAGGTCGCTCATCATCGGGCGCTTGTCGGTGCGTGTTTCCACCGAGCGGTTGAGCTGCGACAACGCGATCACCGGGCATTGCAGCTCCTTGGCCAATGCCTTCAGGCCGCGCGATATCTCGCCGATGACGGTGGCGCGGTTTTCCTCGCTGGCACCGCCCGAGCCGCTCATCAGCTGCAGGTAGTCAATGACGATCAGGCCCAGGCGGCCGCACTGGCGGGCCTGGCGTCGCGCGCGCGCACGCAGCTCGCTCGGGTTGAGCGCCGGCGTCTCGTCGATGAACATGCTCGCCTTGGACAGCCGCTCGGTGGCTTCGCTCAGCCGGCTCCATTCATCGTCGTTGAGCTTGCCGGTGCGCAGGTGCTGCTGGTCGATGCGGCCGAGCGAGCCCACCAGGCGAAGCGCCAGCTGGGAGGCGCCCATTTCCATCGAGAACACCACCACCGGCAGGCCTTCCTGCACCGCCACGTGTTCGGCGATGTTCAGCGCGAAGGCCGTCTTGCCCATGGACGGACGGGCCGCCAGGATGATCAGGTCGCCCGGCTGCAGGCCCGCGGTCATGCGGTCCATGTCGTAGAAACCGGTGCGCACGCCGGTCACTTCCTCGGCGCCGTTTTCGTAGAGCTCGGTGACGCGATCGATCAGCTGCATCACCAGGTTGTCCATGCTCTGGAAACCCTGCTTCTGGCGCGAGCCCTCCTCGCCGATCTTGAAGATCGTGCCCTCGGCTTCGTCCAGGATGGTGGACACCGGCGTGCCTTGCGGATTGAAGGCCTTGGTGGCGATCTGGTCGCTGGCGGCGATGAGCTTGCGCAGGATGGCGCGCTCGCGCACGATTTCCGCATAGCGGCGCAGGTTGGCCGCGCTGGGCACGCTCTGCGCCAGGTCGTTCAGGTACTTGAGGCCGCCACACTCGTCGGCCTTGCCGAGGCTCTGCAGTTGCTCGTGCACCGTGATCACGTCGGCTGGCTTGCTGGCGTTGATCAACGTGCCGATGGCGGCGTAGATCACCCGGTGCTCGAAGCGGTAGAAGTCGGTGTCCTGCAGCAGGTCGCCGGCCCGGTCCCAGGCCCCGTTGTCCAGCAGCAGGCCGCCCAGCACGCTTTGTTCGGCCTCGATGGAGTGCGGCGGCACGCGCAGGCGCGCCACTTCGTCGTCACGGGGGGCGGACTCACGGGGCTGGAAAACGGCGGACATCGATACGAAGCCTCAGGAGGGATGCCAATCGGCCATGGTAGGCCTTCGAGCGGAGGATGGCTGTGCACAGGCCAGTGGATATCCCGTGTGCAGCTTGTGAAATGCGGAGGAACAAAGAAAAAGGCCGGCATCGAGCCGGCCTTCGTGAGCGCGAAGCGTCCGTCAGTCGGTTTCGCCGACCACTACGACGGTGACGTCCACCACCACATCGGTGTGCGGTGCCACGGTCACGGCATGCTCGCCGACGGTCTTCAGCGGACCGTTGGGCATGCGGATCTGGCCCTTGGCCAGCTCGAAGCCTTCCTTCTTGAGGGCTTCCGCGATGTCGTGGTTGGTGACCGAGCCGAACAGGCGACCGTCCACGCCAGCCTTCTGGCTGATACGCACCGTCTTGCCGTTGAGTTTCTCGCCGGTGGCTTGCGCGGCGGCCAGCTTGGCGGCGGCGGCCTTCTCGAGTTCGACGCGCTTGGCTTCGAACTCCTTGATGGCGCTTTCGGTGGCGCGGCGGGCCTGGCGGCTGGGGATCAGGAAATTACGGGCGTAGCCGTCCTTCACCTTCACCACGTCGCCCAGGTTGCCCAGGTTGGCCACTTTTTCGAGCAGGATGACTTGCATGGGGCTGCTCCTTAGACCTTGTGCTGGTCAGAGTACGGCACCAGCGCGAGGAAGCGGGCACGCTTGATCGCAGTGGTCAGCTGGCGCTGGTAGTACGCACGCGTGCCGGTCAGGCGGGCGGGCGTGATCTTGCCGTTTTCGCCGATGAAGTCGCGCAGGGTGTCGACATCCTTGTAGTCGATGGACTCGACGCCGGCGACGGTGAAGCGGCAGAAACGCTTGCGGCGGAACAGCAGCGATTGCTGGTTGCGCTTGGGACGCTTGTCCTTGGAGAAGCGACCTTTACCACGGGGTGGGGGCATGATGACCTCTTTCTAAATCTGATTCCGGAATACGAACGTGAGTCAGGTGAGCAGCTCGACCTCTGTGACGTGGAAGCTGAGGCCTCGGCCATTGCGCCCCGCCGTCAAAAACCCGGCAAAGGTGCCGGAGCTTCCGATGGCCAGCGGCAACAGCTGCCGTGTGATCGCCCCGATAGCCACCGCGCGTATCTCCATGGAGACCTTGCGGGGCTGCCCGTCTTCGCTGACCTGGGATTCGTGCTTCAAGCTCAAGTCCAGGGCCGGCAGACCGGCGGGGGTGTAGCGCACGGCACCGCGTTCGACCAGTTGGGCCGACAGAACCAATCGGTTCATCGCGCCCCGGCCTCAAGCGGCTGCAGCCTCAAACACACGTCAGGCGGCGGCCTCCTGCTGGGGGGCCTTGCGGGCTTCTTCCTTCTCGACCATCTTCATCATCACCGACGGGGTCGTCTCGGCCTTGTCCTTGGCGACGGTCAGGTGGCGCAGCACGGCGTCGTTGAAGCGGAAGCCGGTTTCCAGCTCGCCCAGCGTTTCCTTGCTGCACTCGATGTTGATGCACAGGTAGTGCGCCTTGGCGAGCTTCTGGATCATGTAGGCCAGCTGACGACGGCCCCAGTCCTCCACTCGATGCACCTTGCCACCGGCATTGGTGACCAGGGTCTTGTAGCGCTCCAGCATGGCTGGAACCTGTTCGCTTTGATCCGGATGGATCAGCAGAACGATCTCGTAATGACGCATGGAGTCTCCTTGTGGATTCCAGGGATTGGAAGCCGCGCCCAATGCGTCAAATACAGACGGCGCGGCAAGGGAAAGCCAATGATTATAGCAGGCTGGCCTCGGCCCGGGTCATCCTTGCGCCGGGCCGGGCGCCCGGAGCCGCGCCAGGAGCCGGTATTCCTCGGCGGAGGGCCGGGGCGTGACCAGGCTGACCAGCAGCAGCACCGCCATGCCCAGCGGCACGCCGAACACCCCGGCAGCCATCGGCTCGATGCCCCACCAGCGCAGGTCTGCCGCAGCCGGCCCCAGGGCGAACAAGTGGCGCAGCCAAGGCAGGTTGATCACCATGTACCAGGCGCACAGGCCCAGTCCGGACAGCATGGCGCAGATGGCGCCCAGGCGCGTGGCGCGGCGCCAGAACACGCCCAGCGTGAGCGCGGGGAAGAACGCCGAAGCCGCGAGCGAGAAGGCGGCCGACACGTACTGCAGGATGTCCGTGATGCGCAGCGACGCGAGCCACGCCGCCAGCAGCGCCACCATCAGCACCAGCACCTTGGACAGCATCACGCGCCGGATCGCAGACGCGCGGGGATTGATGACCCGGTAGTACACGTCGTGCGACAGGGCATTGGCGATGGTCAGCAGCAGCCCGTCGGCCGTGGACAGCGCCGCGGCCAGCCCACCGGCAGCCACCAGGTAGGTCACGACAAAGGGCAGCCCGCCGATTTCCGGCGCCGCCAGCACGATCACGTCCTGCCCCAGGCGCAGCTCGCTGAGCTGAAGGATGCCGTCCAGGTTGATGTCCTCCACCGAGACCAGCGACGGGTCCAGCTTGGCCCAGCGCCGCAGCCAGCTCGGCAGCTCGTCGAAGGGCATGCCCACCAGGTGGGAGAACACCTCGTACTTCACCATCACCGCCAGCGCCGGAGCCGCCACGTACAGCAGCGCGATGAAGAAAAGCGACCATCCCACCGACCGGCGCGCCGCACTCACCGACGGCGTGGTGTAGTAGCGCGTCAGCACATGCGGCATGGCGGCCGTGCCCATCATCAGGCAGAGCACCAGCGCGATGAAGTTGCGCCGGGAATGGTCGAACGCCTGCTGCTGGGCGGCATCACCATCCGGGTCGCCCGCTGCGTAAGGCAGCGCCTGGGGAGGCATGCCGGCCAGCGGGCGCGACTGCCGCAATGAGGTGTCCCGCTCACGCTCGTACGCCTGCCGCGCCGCCTCCTCCGTGCGCGGCAGGCGCTGCAGCCGCCGCTCCGCCTGCTGGATGCGCACCAGGGGCTGCTCCTCGGCCTTCATGCGCTCGATCTGCCCCGCCAGTTGGCGGGCGTCCTGCGCCATCGCGGCTGGCACGTCGGCCAGCTTGGCGTTGGCCACCGCGGCCCGCTGGGCGTAGAGGGCACGCACCTCCTTCTCGCGCGGGTCGTCGCTGAGGCGGCGCTCGGCCTCGGTCACCTTCTGCAGCTGAGCACCGTAGCTGGCCGGTGACACGAGGTGGCCGGTCTGGTTCAGCGACAGCCATGCAACAGGGACCAAGTAGGCAATGATCAGCACGATGTACTGGGCCACCTGGGTCCAGGTGACGGCCCGCATGCCACCCAGGAACGAACACACCAGCACGCCGCCCAGCCCGACGAAGATGCCCACCTCGAAGCTGAAGCCGGTGAGGTGCGAGGTGATCAGGCCCACGCCATAGAGCTGTACCACCACGTACACGAAGGACACCATCACCGCGGCCGCCACGGCCAGCAGGCGGGGCAACTGGCCGCCATAACGCGCACCGATGAAGTCCGGAATGGTGAACTGGCCGAACCGGCGCAGGTAGGGCGCCAGCAGCAGCGCCACCAGGCAGTAGCCACCCGTCCAGCCCAGGATGTAGGCCAGCCCGGCGTAGCCCTGCAGGTAGAGCACACCCGCGGTGCCGATGAAGGAGGCGGCCGACATCCAGTCGGCCGCGGTGGCCATGCCGTTGTACAGCGCCGGCACCCGGCGGCCGGCCACGTAGTACTCCGCCTCGTCGGTGGTGCGGCTGAGCAGGCCGATGAGTGCATACACACCCACCGTGCCGATGAGGAACATCGCCCCGATCCAGCCGCGTGACCAGCCCAGCCGCTCGGCGCCGGCCAGCAGCACGATGAAGCCGATCACGCCCAGCGTGTACAGGCCATAGCGGCGATGCAGCTGGTGGCCGAATCGGCGTGTGGCCTCGGCCTGTGCCGACGGCTCAGCCATGCCCGTCCGTTGCTTCGCCGGGCGATGCCTCATGAAACTGCCGGTCCAGCCGCTCCATCAGCAGCGCGTACACCACGATCACGGCCAGGTACAGCAGCAGCGCACCCTGCGATGCCACCCAGAAGCTCAGCGGAAAGCCGAACAGCGACAGGCCACTCAGGTCGCGCGCAAACCAGGGGCCGACCAGGGTGATCAGCAGCCAGGCAAACAGCAGGCCGCCGGTGATGCGCAACACGCGCCGCCAGTAGCGCGACTCGATTGGCTGATCCTCGTCCATCCCCACCCCGCTAGCAGCGACCCGTCGATTGTGGGCGACGGGCCGCCTGCGGGCGATTGGGGAATGTCAGCGCTTGGCCAGGCGCTGCCAGGTCTCGACCACCGTGTCCGGGTTCAGCGAGATGGACACGATGCCCTCCTGCGCCAGCCAGTCGGCAAAGTCCGGATGGTCGCTGGGCCCCTGGCCGCAGATGCCCACGTACTTGCCGGTGGCCCGGCAGGCCGCAATCGCGCGCGAGATCATTGCCTTGACGGCCGGATCGCGTTCGTCGAAGTCGTCGGCCAGCTGCTCCAGGCCGGAGTCGCGGTCCAGGCCCAGGGTCAGCTGGGTGAGGTCGTTGGAGCCGATCGACATGCCGTCGAAATGCTCCAGGAACTGCTCGGCCAGGATGGCGTTGCTGGGCACCTCGCACATCATGATGAGCTTCAGCCCGTCCTGCCCACGCTTGAGCCCGCGCGCGGCGAGCATCTCGTTGACCTTCTGCGCCTGCTTGATGGTGCGCACGAAGGGCACCATGATCTCCACGTTGTCCAGGCCCATGTCCATGCGCACGCGCTTGAGCGCTTCGCATTCCATCGCGAAGGCATCGCTGAAATCACCGCTGATGTAGCGGCTGGCACCGCGGAAGCCCAGCATCGGGTTTTCTTCGTCCGGCTCATAGCGCGAGCCGCCGATCAGCTTGCGGTACTCGTTGGACTTGAAGTCCGACAGCCGCACGATCACCGGCTTGGGCCAGAAGGCCGCCGCGATGGTGGCGATGCCTTCGGTGAGCTTGTCCACATAGAAGGCACGCGGGCTGGCGTGCCCGCGGGCCACCGACTCCACCGCCTTCTTCAGCTCGCCGTCCACATTCGGATAGTCAAGGATGGCCTTGGGGTGGACGCCGATGTTGTTGTTGATGATGAATTCCAGCCGGGCCAGGCCCACGCCGGAATTGGGCATCTGCGCGAAGTCGAAGGCCAGCTGCGGATTGCCGACGTTCATCATGATCTTGATCGGGCAGTACGGCATCTCACCGCGCTGCACATCGGTGATCTCGGTCTCCAGCAGGCCGTCGTAGATGAAGCCGGTGTCGCCCTCGGAGCAGGCCACCGTGACCAGCGCGCCGTCGGCCAGCTTCTCGGTGGCGTCGCCGCAGCCCACCACCGCCGGGATGCCGAGCTCGCGCGCGATGATGGCGGCGTGGCAGGTGCGCCCGCCGCGGTTGGTGACGATGGCGCTGGCGCGCTTCATCACCGGCTCCCAGTTGGGGTCGGTCATGTCGGTCACGAGCACATCGCCGGGCTGCACGCGGTCCATCTCGCTGATGGAGGTGACCAGGCGCACCGGGCCGGTGCCGATCTTCTGGCCGATGGCACGGCCTTCGGCCAGCACCGCGCCCTGCCCCTTGAGCTTGTAGCGCTGCTCCAGCTTGCCTTCGGACTGGCTCTTCACCGTCTCCGGCCGGGCCTGCAGGATGTAGATCTGGCCGTCGATGCCGTCCTTGCCCCACTCGATGTCCATCGGGCGCTGGTAGTGCTGCTCGATGATCATCGCGTACTTGGCCAGCTCGATGATGTCGTTGTCGTTGAGCGAATAGCGGTTGCGTTGCTCGGGCGGCGTGTCCACCGTCCGCACCAGCTTGCCGCTGGCCGTCTTTTCCTCGGGCGAGGCGAACTCCATCTTGATCAGCTTAGAGCCCAGGTTGCGGCGGATGACCGGGAACTTGCCGTTCTTGAGCGCCGGCTTGTGCACGTAGAACTCGTCCGGGTTCACCGCGCCCTGCACCACCGTCTCCCCCAGGCCATAGCTGGAGGTGATGAACACCACGTCCTTGAAGCCCGATTCGGTGTCGATGGTGAACACCACGCCGGCGGCGCCCAGGTCGGAGCGCACCATGCGCTGCACGCCGGCCGAGAGCGCCACGTCACTGTGGGCAAAGCCCTTGTGCACGCGGTAGCTGATCGCGCGGTCGTTGTAGAGGGAGGCGAACACCTCCTTCATCTTGTGCAGCACCTGCTCGATGCCCACCACGTTGAGAAAGGTTTCCTGCTGGCCGGCGAAGGACGCATCAGGCAGGTCTTCCGCGGTAGCGGACGAACGCACCGCGAACGACGCCTCCGGGTTGCCGGCGGTGAGGCGGGCGAACTCGGCGCGGATCGCGTCTTCCAGGGGCTTGGGGAAGGGCGCGGCTTCCACCCAGCCGCGGATCTCGGCGCCGGCTTCGGCCAGCGCGCGCACGTCGTCGGTGTTCAGCGCCTTCAGGCGCGCGTTGATCTTGTCGGTGAGGCCGTTGCCCTTGAGGAACTCCCGGAAGGCCTGTGCCGTGGTGGCAAAACCCCCAGGCACGCGCACCCCGGAGGCGGCGAGCTGGCTGATCATTTCGCCGAGGCTGGCGTTCTTGCCGCCGACCACCTCGACATCGGTCATCCTCAGTTGTTCAAACGGTACGACCAGGGCGGTCGCCTCAAAGCGGGATGCAGAAGACATGGGAAAGCTCCGTGATGTGAAAAAACCGGTGCTCCCGCGTCGAACAGGCGCGCACGATCAACCCACCCGATGGTCGATTCTGGTTGTTTGGCAGGGGTGGGGCGGCGCATGGGCTGAAATCGCGAGAAATTACGCCGATTCTAGGCGCTGGCGGCCGGCCGGGGGAGCCTCCCCTATGATGGCCGGCGAGGAGCCCGCCCCATGCTGAACCGCACCGTGTTTTTTGTCTCCGACGGCACCGGCATCACCGCCGAAACCTTCGGCAACTCCATCCTGGCCCAGTTTGCCGCCAAGCCTCGGCATGTGCGGCGGCCCTTCATCGACACGGTGGAAAAGGCCTGGGCGGTGGTGCACGAGATCAACCAGACCTCCGAACGGGAGGGCCAGCGCTCCATCGTGTTCATCACCCTGGTGAACGACGAGGTGCGCGACATCGTGTGCAACCCCGAGTGCAAGGGCCTGGTGCTGGACATGTTCCGCACCTTCGTGGAGCCGCTGGAGCACGAGTTCGGCATCAAGTCCAACCACCGCGTGGGCCGGTTCTCCGACGCCGCCAAGAGCCAGGAATACAACGACCGCATCGAGGCGATCAACTTCTCGCTGGCGCACGACGATGGCCAGTCCGCGCGCAACCTGGAGATGGCCGACGTGATCCTGGTGGGCGTGAGCCGCAGCGGCAAGACGCCGACGTCGCTGTACCTGGCCATGCAGCACGGCATCAAGGCCGCCAACTACCCGCTGATCCCCGACGATTTCGAGCGCGGCAAGCTGCCGTCCATGCTGGCCCCGCACAAGCGAAAGTGCTTCGGCCTGACCATCGACCCCGACCGGCTGAGCCACATCCGCAACGAGCGCCGACCGGGGAGCAAGTACGCCGCGATCGAGAACTGCCGCTACGAGGTGAACGAGGCCGAGGCGATGATGCGCAGGGAAGGCATCTCCTGGCTGTCGTCCACGCACAAGTCGATCGAGGAGATCGCGACCACCATCCTGCGCGACATCCGGCCGGACCGGCTGATCTACTGAAGCGGCCATGACGGTGTGTGTGCTCGCCTTTGACACCTTCGGCACGGTCGTCGACTGGCACGGCAGCATCCGCCGCGAGGTCACCGCCCGCTTCCCGGACGTGGACGGCGACGCCTTCGCCACCGCCTGGCGTGCCGGTTATCGGCCCGCGATGCAGCGTGTGATGTCCGGCGAGCTGCCGTGGACCCTGATCGACGACCTGCACCGGATGATCCTGGACGAGTTGCTGCCGCGTTTCGGCCTCGCGCACCTGGACGATGCGGCACGCCGACAGCTCAACAAGGCGTGGCACCGGCTGGACCCCTGGGTGGATGCTGCCGAAGGGCTGCGCAGGCTGAAGTCGCGCCACGTCGTGTGCACCCTGTCCAACGGCAACATCGGCCTGCTTACCGACCTGGCCAAACATGGCAGCCTGCCCTTCGACTGCATCCTGTCGGCGGAGGTCTTCAAGGCCTACAAGCCCGACCCGGCCACCTACCTGGGTGTGGCCCGGGTGTTCGACGTGCCGCCGGCCGAGGTGATGCTGGTGGCAGCACACCACGATGACCTGGCTGGCGCCCGCGCTTGCGGCTTGCAGACCGCGTATGTCGAGCGGCCGCTGGAGTTCGGCGCCAACCGTGCCAAGGACGTGTCCCCACGGCCCGAGAACACGCTGCACGCCAGGGACTTCATGCACCTGGCCGATCTGCTCGACTGCTGAACCGCGAGTCAGTCAGCCGCCTGGCGCGCACTTTCGTACAGGCAGATCGCCGCCGCAGCGGCCACGTTCAACGACTCCTCACCACCGGGTTGCGGAATGGCGAGCAGCGCGGCGCAGCGATCCAGCAAGGTGGGCTGCACCCCCTGCCCTTCATGGCCCAGCACCCAGGCGGCCGGCGATGGCAGCCGGGCGCGGTGCACCGACTGTTCGGCATGCGAGCTGGTGGCCAGCAGCGGCACGCACAGCGCCGCCAGGTCGTCCACTTGCAGGCCTTCAACCAGCCGCAGCCCGAAATGCGCGCCCATGCCGGCGCGCAACACCTTCGGCGACCACAGCGCCGCGGTGCCCTTGATCGCGAGCACCTGCCGCACACCGAATGCCGCGGCGCTGCGCAGGATGCTGCCGACGTTGCCGGCGTCCTGCAGTCGGTCGAGCACCAGGCTGGCCGCATCGGCATCGATCCCGGTCGCGGCCGGCAGGGCCACCAGCGCACCGATGGACGCGGGCGACTCCAGCGCGCTGATACCACGGAACAGCGCATCGGGCACCCGCACCGCGCGACGGCCCTGCCCGCTCAGCATGCGCAGGTCCGGCTGCTCCCAGCCAGATTCGCTGATCACTACGTCCTGCAGCGCATGCCCGCGCGCCAGGCAGGCGCGCATCAGGTGGTCGCCCTCCAGCCAGACGGCACCCTCTTTCCGATAGGCCGTGTTGTCCTGCGCCAGCTTGCGCAGGCGCACCAGCAGCGGGTTGTCGCGTGAACGAATCTCGACAGGATCAGTCATCGAAGGCGTCCGTCAGCGTCGCCCCGGCGAGCGAGAGGCCAAGCGCCTCCCGCACGGGCGCGAAGCTGCGGCGGTGCGCCATGCAGGCTCCCTGGGCCTTCAGCGCGGCCAGGTGCTCCGCGGTGGCGTAACCCTTGTGCCCGGCGAAGCCATATCCGGGATGAAGCGCATCGAGCTGCAGGCAAAGCCGGTCGCGGTGCACCTTGGCCAGGATGGACGCAGCCGAAATGGACTTCACCAGCGCGTCACCCTTCACGATGGCTTCGGCGGGAATACGCAGCACCGGCAGGCGGTTGCCGTCCACCAGCACCTTGGCGGGTTTCAGGCGCAGGCCTTCCACCGCTCGCCGCATCGCCAGCATCGTGGCCTGCAGGATGTTGATCTCGTCGATCTCCTCCACCGTCGCCTCGCCGACCGCGCAGCACAGCGCCTTGGCGCGGATCTCGTCGTACAGGCGTTCGCGCTTGGCAGGCGTCAACACCTTGGAATCGGCCAGGCCCTTGATGGGACGAAGGTCGTCCAGGATCACGGCCGCAGCCACCACCGGGCCGGCCAGCGGCCCGCGGCCGGCTTCGTCCACGCCGGCGATCAGCCCGGGCGTGTCCCAGGACAGCGCAATCTGTTCAGGCTTGCGCTTTTTCGACGACTTGGGCGATGGCATCGGTGGCTCGCTGCGCGGTGTCCTGGCGCAGCCGGTGATGGAGTTCGACAAAACGCTGTTGCACGGCCTGCACGCGGGCCGGCGCATCCAGCCAGCCAGCCACCGCGTCGGCCAACGCCGCCGGCGTGGCGTCGCCCTGCAGCAGCTCGGGCACCACGAAATCCTCGCACAGGATGTTCGGCAATCCAACCCAGGGCTGGTAGCGCATGCGCTTCATGATCTGCCAGCTCACCGGGTGCAGCTTGTAGGCGATGACCATGGGGCGCTTGAACAGCGCGGCTTCCAGCGTGGCGGTGCCGCTCGCGATGAGAGTGACATCGCAGGCGGCCAGCACTTCGTGCGACATGCCGTCCACCACCTGGATCGGCGTGCCCGCGGCGTGTTGCGCCAGCAGTGGCTGCAGCAGCGGGCGCAGCCCGGGCACCACCGGCAGCACGAAGCGCAGCTCCGGACGTTGCCGGTGCAAGGCCGCTGCGGCCGCCAGGAACGGCGGTGCGATGTGCTGGATCTCGGCGCGGCGGCTGCCCGGCAGCAGCGCCACCACCTGGGCGTGCTCCGGCAACTGCAGGCGCTGGCGCCCCTGCGCCCGCGGGGGCTCCATGGGAATGGCATCGGCCAGCGGATGGCCCACGTAGCTGGCCGCCACGCCATGGCGCTGCAGCAGGGCCGGCTCGAAGGGAAACAGGCACAGCACGTGGTCGGCGGACTGCGCGATCTTGGCCGCCCGGCCGCCGCGCCAGGCCCAGATCGACGGGCAGACGAAGTGCACGGTGCGAATGCCGGCCGACTTCAGGCGCGCTTCCAGCCCGAGGTTGAAGTCGGGTGCGTCCACGCCAATGAAGGCATCGGGCTTGTCAGCCAGCAGGCGCTCGGCCAGCCGGTCGCGGATGGCCGAGATCTCGCGATAGTGGCGCAGGGCCTCCACATAGCCGTGCACTGCCAGCTTGTGGTGCGGCCACCAGGCCTCGAAGCCTTGGTCAGCCATCTTGGGACCACCGATGCCCTGCGCCTGCAGGCCGGGCCAGCGCTGGCGCATGCCGCCCAGCAGCAGCCCCGCCAGCAGGTCGCCGGAGGCCTCGCCTGCGACCATGGCGAATTTCATGATCGCCTTCAGCGAGCGATGCCGCGGGTGGAGGCGGCGAGGAACTCGAGCAACAGCGCCACGTCGGCATCCCCCTCGGGCAGCTGGCCGCGCAGGCCTTCGATCTCGGCCCGGGCTTGCTCCAGCGTGAGGCCTTTGCGGTAGAGCAGGCGGTGCATCTGCTTCACCTGGGCGATGCGCTCGGCGCTGAAGCCGCGGCGGCGCAGGCCTTCGACATTGAAACCATGCACGGCCAGCGGGTTGCCGGAGACCATCATGAACGGCGGCACGTCCTGCGACACGTGGCTCTGGAAGCCGATCATCGCGTGCGCGCCAATTTTGCAGAACTGGTGCACGCCGGACAGGCCCCCCACGATGGCCCAGTCGCCCACGTGCACATGGCCCGCCAGCGTCGCGTTGTTGGCCAGGATGGCGCGGCTGGCCAACTGCACGTCGTGCGCGATGTGCACGTAGGCCATGATCCAGTTGTCGTCACCGATCCGGGTGATGCCCACGTCCTGCACAGTGCCGCGGTTGAAAGTGCAGAACTCGCGGATGGTGTTGCGGTCGCCGATGTGCAGCTCCGTCGGCTCGCCGCGGTACTTCATGTCCTGCGGCGCGGCCCCCAGCGACGCCATCGCGAAGATGCGGTTGTCGCGCCCGATGGTGGTGGGCCCCTCGATCGTGGTGTGCGCACCCACAGTGGTGCCGTCGCCAATGCGCACCTGAGCCCCGATCACCGCATACGGGCCGATGGTGACGGTGTCGGCCAGCTCCGCGGACGGGTCGACAACGGCAGTGGGATGGATCTGCGCCATGCGTTCAGCTCACCTTGCGCATGGTGCACATCAGCTCGGCCTCGCACGCGGTTTCTTCGCCCACCAGCGCGCGCGCGCCGAACTTGAAGATGCCGGCCTTCATGCGGTTGAGCGTCACGTCCAGGAAGAGCTGGTCGCCCGGCTCCACCGGCCGCTTGAAGCGGGCACCGTCGATGCCGGCGAAGTAGTACACCGAGTCTTCGTCCAGTTCCATGTCCAGCGATGCAAACGACAGCAGCGCGGCCGCCTGGGCCAGCGCCTCCAGCATCAGCACGCCGGGCATCACCGGGCGGCGCGGGAAATGGCCGGTGAAGAACGGCTCGTTCATCGTCACGTTCTTCAGCGCGCGCAGGCGCTTGCCCTTTTCGATCTCCAGCACACGGTCCACCAGCAGGAACGGATAGCGGTGCGGCAGCTTCTTCAGGATCTGGTGGATGTCCATCGAGTTCATGAGATTTTTTTTTCCAGCGCCCGCAGGCGCTCGCGCAGTGCATGCAGGTGACGCAGCGTGGCCGCGTTCTTTTCCCAGCTCGCATTGTCGTCGAACGGGAACGAGCCGCTGTAGTGCCCGGGCTGCCGGATGGAGCGGCTGACGAGTGTGAACGCGGATACGTGCACCTGATCGCAGATCTCGATGTGGCCCACGATGCCAGCCGCCCCGCCAATGGTGCAGTGCCGGCCGATGCGTGCACTGCCTGCCACGGCCACACACCCGGCGATCGCGGTGTGGGCGCCGATGTGCACGTTGTGCGCAATCTGGATCAGGTTGTCCAGCTTCACGCCGTCCTCGATCACCGTGTCGTCCAGCGCGCCGCGGTCGATGCAGGTGTTGGCGCCGATCTCCACGTCGTCGCCGATGTGCACCGCGCCCAGTTGCTCGATCTTTTCCCAGCGGCCCTCGTGGGGCGCGAAACCGAAACCATCTGCACCGATCACTGCGCCGCTGTGCACGATGCCGCGGGCGCCGATGCTGCAGCGCTCTCCCAGGGTGACATGCGGTGCCAGCCGCGTGCCGTTGCCCACCTGGGCAAACGCCCCCACGTAGCACTGTGTACCCACCACCGCGCCGGCCTCGATGACCGCGCCGGTTCCGATGAAGGCCAGGGCACCGATGGAGGCAGACGGGTCCACCGAAGCGCCCTCTTCGATCACCGCCGAAGGGTGCGCGCCCTGTGACGCTGCGGTTTGGCGCATACCCGCCCACCACTGTGTGAGGCGCGCGAAGTAAAGATAGGGGTCCGGCGTGACGATCGCCGCGCCGCGCGCCTCGGCCGCATCCCGCAGGCCTGGCGCGACGATCACGCAGCCGGCCTGGCTGTCTGCCAGCTGGGATTGGTAGCGCGGGTTGGCCAGGAATGCGATGGTGCCGGGCGTGGCGCCCTGGAGCGGGCCGATGCGGTCGATCCGGTGCGAAGGGTCGCCCACCAGCTCACCACCCAGCCGGGCGACCACGTCGGACAGCTGTACTTCAGGCATGGCGGGCCCAAACAAATCGGGGCCTTCAGCAGGCCCCGGGGTTGGTCACTTGCCGGCGTTGAGTGCGTCGATCACCTTCTTGGTGATGTCCACACGGGCGCTGGCGAACACGGCGTCCTGCACGATGAGGTCGTACTTCTCCGTGTCGAAGATCATCTTGATGACGCGGTTGGAGCGCTCCACCACCGCGGCAAGCTCTTCGTTCTTGCGCTGGGCCAGGTCTTCCTGCAACTCGCGGCGCTTGCGCTGGAAGTCGCGGTCCTGCTCCACCAGCTCGCGCTGGCGCCGGTTGCGCTCCGCTTCGGCCAGGGTGGGTGCTTCCTTTTCGAGCTTGTCCGAGGCGGCCTTCAGGCGCGCGGCGACGTCGTTGAGTTCCTTGTCGCGCTTGCCGAATTCGGCTTCGAGCTTGGCCTGGGCCGCCTTGGCCGGAGCGGCTTCACGCAACACCCGCTCGCCATTGACGTAGCCAATCTTCAGCTCCTGCGCCTGCGCCATCGAGCCGGCGGCCAGCAGAGCGGCGGCCAGGCCCAGGGATTTCACGGTGGACAGGATGTTCATCAGAAGGCAGTCCCGATCTGGAATTGGAAGCGTTGGATTTTATCGTCCGACTTGTAGCGCAGCGGCGTGCCGTAGCTCAGCTGCAGCGGGCCGACTGGCGAGAGCCAGGACAGGCCCAGACCTGCGGAAGCGCGGATCGGGTTGCCACCAGGGATGTTGTAGTCCACCGGCTTCTTGTCCCACCAGACGTTGCCCGCGTCGGCGAAGGCAAAGACACGCAGCGACTTGTCGTTCCCGGTTCCAGGAACGGGGAAGTACAGCGAGGCGTTGACGTTGAAGCGCTTGTTGCCGCCGATGTAGGCGCCGGTGGTGTCCACCTGGCCCAGTGAGCCTTGCTCGAACACCCGCACCGAACCGAGGCCGCCACCGTAGAAGTTCTTGAACGTGGGATAGGCGCGGCCCTGCAGGCCGATGCCGTAGCCCACTTCCGCGTTGACGCCCAGCGTGAACTTGCTGAACACAGGGATCGGGAAGAACTGCTGGTACTGCAGGTTGGTGCGCAGGTACCGGGTGTCACCCGCCACGCCCCACTCGAAGTTCACACGCTGGTACTTGCCCGCGCTGGGCGTGATCACGCTGTCGCGCTCGTCGCGCTGCCAGCCAATGGTCAGCGGCACCGTGTTGCTGTTGCGGCCGAACTGGGCCACGTAGGTGGAGTACTGCGAGGGCAGCTGCGAGCCACGCAGTTCCGTGCGCTCGATGCCCAGGCCGAAGAAGACGGTGTCGACTTCCGAGAACGGCACGCCGAAGCGGATGGAGCCGCCCGGCGTGGTGATCGAATAGTCGGCACCGGCCTGGTTCAGCGGCTTGTTGGTCCGGTAGAACACGTCCACCGCGCGCGAGATGCCATCCACCGTGAAGTACGGGTCCACCGTGCTGAACACCACCGTGCGGTTCGTGCGGCTGGTGTTCAGCTCCAGGCCAAGGTAGTTGCCGGAGCCGAAGACGTTGTCCTGGCGGATCTGGGCGGTGAGCGACAGCTTCTCGGCGCTCGAGTAGCCGGCCCCCACCAGCAGGTTGCCGGTGGGGCGCTCGGTCACGTTGACCGCGAGGTCCACCTGGTCGGGAGCGCCCGGCACCTCGTTCGTCTCGACGCCCACGTCCTTGAAGTAGCCCAGGCGCTCGACGCGGTCCTTGGACAGCTTGATCTTCAGCCCGTCGTACCAGGACGATTCGAACTGGCGGAACTCCCGGCGCACCACCTCGTCGCGCGTGCGGGTGTTGCCGGCGACGTTGATGCGCCGCACGTACACGCGGCGCTGAGGCTCTGCGAACAGCACCACCACCACCTGGCCGGTGCCGCGGTCGATTTCGGGGCGCGGCTCGATGCGCGCGAAGGCGTAGCCGTAGGTGCCGAAACGGTCGCCAAAGAGCCGCGTGGTCTCGGCGACGTCCTCGCCGCGATAGGCCTCACCCGGCTTGATCTTCACCAGGTGCTTGAACTCGTCTTCCTTGCCGAGGTAATCACCTTCCAGGCGGACCGCCGTCACCGTGTAGGGCTGGCCCTCGCGGATGGTGATGGTGATGCTGATCTCCTGCTTGTCCGGAGAGATCGTCACCTGGGCGGAGTCGATCGCGAATTCGAGGTAGCCGCGGTTGGTGTAGTAGGCGCGCAGCGTCTCCAGGTCGGCGTTGAGCTTGGAGCGCGAATAGCGGTCGTTCTTGGTGTACCAGGTGAGCCAGCCGGAGGGCGTCTGCTCCAGCAAGCCCAGGAGCGTGCTCTCGGAGAACACCTTGGCACCGACGATGCGGATTTCCTTAATGCGAGCGGCGTCACCCTCGGTCATCGTAAAGGTCACGTTGACGCGGTTGCGCTCCAGCGGCGTGATGGTGGTCACCACCTCCGCGCCATACAGGCTGCGCGAGAGGTACTGGCGCTTGATCTCCTGCTCGGCGCGGTCGATCACCGCCTTGTCGAAGGGCAGGCCCTCGCCGATGCCCGCGTCCTTGAGCGACTTGGTCAGCGTGTCCTTGTCGAACTCCTTCAGGCCGACGAAGCTCACGTTGGCAATGATCGCGCGCTCCTCCGCGATGATCACCACCACGTCGCCCTCGATGTCGATGCGCACGTCCTTGAACAGGCCGGTGGCGAACAGCGCGCGCAGGGCCGCAGCGCCCTTCTCGTCGTTGTAGGTCTCGCCGACACGGAACGGCAGCGCGGCGAACACCGTGCCGGGGTCGGTGCGTTGCAGACCCTCGATGCGGATGTCTTTCAGCGTGAAGGGTTCGACGGCGTGAGCCGACGGCCCGTAGGCCGCAGCCACGAGGGCCACGCACGCGGCGACAGGGCGCAGGAATGAGCGATCAGCAAGGTGCATCAGACAGGGGGTTCAGTGCAGGCCCAGGAGGCGGGCCACATCGTTGTACAGGGCGAGTGACATCAGGAGCAGCATGATCAGCGCGCCACCACCTTGCAGCCACTTGAGCCACAGGCCGGCGACCGGACGCCCCGTCACAGCCTCGAAAATGTAATACATCAGGTGGCCGCCATCGAGCATGGGCAGCGGCAGCAGGTTCAGCACACCGAGGCTGACGCTCACCAGCGCAAGGAAACCCAGGTAGTAGGCTGGCCCCTGCTGCACCGACTGGCCAGCGAACTCGGCAATGGTGAGCGGGCCGCTCAGGTTCTTCAGCGACGCCTGGCCGATCAACATGCGGCCCAGCATCTTCAGCGTCAACGCGCTCACTTCCCAGGTGCGCTTCACGCCCTGTACCAGCCCTTCGACCGGACCATGGCGCACGGTGACCACCGCGGGCAACTTGCCAACGAACGCGTCGATGCGACCGACGGAACGCCCGCCTTCGCTCACCACGCGGGGCTGCACCACCAGTTCCAGCGTGCGGCCGTCGCGCTCCACGACCCAGGTCTGGGCCGGTGCGCTGGCGGCCTGGGCGCTTTCGCGGATGCGCTCGCGCAGCCGCAGGCCATCGTCCACCGGCTCGCCATTGAGCCGCAACACACGGTCACCGGCCCGCAGGCCCGCGCGCGCGGCCGGGCCGTCCGGCTTCACCTCGCCCATGACCGGTTCGCTGTAGGGCGCGCCGATGCCGATGCGTGAGGCCAGGGCCGCGTCCACCTCCTTGGCGTCAATGCGGTCGAGTTCGAGGACGACGTTGCGAGTCCCCCGACCACCGTGTTCCAGCACCCGCAGATGCAAGCGCTCGCCGCGCAGGGCAGCCTGCGTGAGCTCCCAGCGCAGATCCGCCATGGACCGGACGTCGGTCCACTGCGGGTCGGGCTGGTTGTCTTGGGTGACACCCACCGCGGTGATCTCGTCGCCGGCATGCAGACCGGCGCGCTGCGCCAGGCTGCCGGCCACCGGGGCGCTGATCACTGCCTTGGCTTCATCGATGCCGATCCAGTGCGCGGCTGCGTACAGCAGCACCGCCAGCAGCAGGTTGGACACCGGCCCCGCAGCGACGATGGCCGCCCGCTGCCACAGCGGCTTGTGGCCGAACATGAACGGCCGGTCGTTCGGCGTGATCGGCGGAAACTCGCGATCGTCGATCCAGCGCACATAGCCGCCCAGCGGCAGCGCCGACAGCACGAACTCGGTGCCGTCCGGCGTGGCCTGGCGGCGCCACAGCACACGCCCGAAGCCGATGGAAAAGCGCTGCACCTTCACACCGCAGGCGATCGCAACGCGGTAGTGGGCGTATTCGTGCACCACGATGAGCACGCCCAGCGTCAGCACGAAGGCCAGCGCCATGGTCAGCATGACGGCAACTCCGCAATGCACTGGCGGGCGCGCTCGCGTGCCTGCCCGTCCAGCGCCAGCAGGTCCTCCACCGTGGCATCGCTGCCCAGAACAGGCTGCACCCGTTCGATCGTGGTGGCGTTGACCCGATGGATGGCATCAAAGGCGATGCGCCGGTCCAGGAAGGCAGCCACGGCCTCCTCGTTGGCCGCGTTCAGTACCGTGGTGCTGCCCTCAGGGGCGCGCAGGGCGTCCCAGGCGAGTTGCAGGCCGGGGAAGCGGGCGGCGTCCGGCGCTTCGAAGGTCAGGGCCGACAAGGCCAGGAAATCAGGCGGTACCGCGCCGGACTCGATGCGTTCCGGCCACGCCAGGCCGTAGCTGATCGGCATGCGCATGTCCGGCGTGCCCAGCTGCGCCAGCACCGAGCCGTCGCGGCAGACCACCATCGAATGGATGAGGCTTTGCGGATGGATCACCACCCGTACCTGCTCGGGCGCCAGGTCAAACAACCACCGGGCCTCGATGACCTCCAGCGCCTTGTTCATCATGGTGGCCGAATCCACCGAGATCTTGCGGCCCATCACCCAGTTGGGATGGGCACAGGCCTCTTCCGGCGTGACGGCGCACAAGGTGGCCGGGTCGCGCTGGCGGAATGGCCCGCCGGAGGCCGTGAGCACGATGTGGTCGATGCGACGCGCCCAGGTGCTGCGGTCCTCAGGCAGGCACTGAAAGATGGCCGAATGCTCGCTGTCGATCGGCAGCAGGGTCGCACCGCCTTCCTTGACGGCGCGCATGAACAGTGCCCCGCCCACGACCAGCGCTTCCTTGTTGGCCAGCAGCAGGCGCTTGCCCGCGCGTGCGGCGGCCATGCAGGGCGCGAGGCCGGCCGCGCCCACGATGGCGCCCATGACGGCATCCACGTCCGGATGCGCCGCCAGGTCGCACAGGGCCCGCGGGCCGGAGAGCACCTCGGTGCGCGAGCCGGCTTCCTTCAGGCGCGCGCGCAGGCTGGCAGCCGCTTCGTTGCTGTGCACTGCGGCGAAACGCGGCTGCCATTGCAGGCATTGCGCCAACAGCGCGTCCAGCTGGCTGTAGGCCGTGAGCGCGAACACCTCGAAGCGGTCGCGGTGGCGCGACACCACGTCGAGCGTGTTGGTGCCCACCGAACCGGTGGACCCCAGGATGCAAAGGCGTTGACGCGCCACAGAGAGTCGTCCTTCGAAATCAGGCGAGCGCCAGGGCGAGCGCGATCGGAAACACCGGCAAGAGGGCGTCGATGCGATCCAGCACCCCGCCATGGCCGGGCAGCAGCTGGCTGGAGTCCTTGGCGCCGGCGGCACGCTTGACCAGGGATTCGAACAGATCACCCACCACGCTCATGGCGGCCAGCACCAGCAGGCTGCCCAGCATGCCGCCCAGCCCCCAGGTGCCGGCCAGCTGCGTGAAGAGGCTGGCCGACTCGGCGGGCAACTGCCGGTCCAGCGCCATCCAGGCCAGCGCCAGCACCAGCACGCCGGCCATGCCGCTCCACACCCCTTCCCAGCTCTTGCCCGGGCTGATGGAGGGTGCAAGTTTGCGCTTGCCGAAGGCCCGGCCGCCGAAATAGGCCGCAATATCCGCCGCCCACACCAGGCAGAACACCGACAGCAGGAAATTCACGCCGTTGGCCTTGGCGTGGCTCAAGGCCAGCCAGGCCGCCCACAGCGCCACGCAACCAATCAGCCAGCGCAGCAGGCGTGGCACCTTGGGCCAGCCGGAGGGCCCGGCACGCAGCGCCAACGGCCCGGCCACCAGCCAGAGCGCGGCCACCACCCACCAAGTGCCCGACGGTGCAGCGACGGTCCAGCCCAGCGCCCACGCCGCCCCACAGGCCGCGGCCACCAACAGCCCGCTGCCCACCGCAGCGGCACCGGGAAGCTGGTTCAGGCGCGCCCATTCCCAGCCGGCCGCCGCGATACCCACCAGCGTCAAGGCAGCAAAGGGCCACACCATGGGGGCGAACAGGGCAGGCAGCAACACGGCGAGCAGCACGAGGGCGGTGATCACGCGCTGCTTCAGCATGCTGGCCTCAAATGGAGTTCTCGGCCACGGGCTGGCCGGTGGGAACAGCGCCGAACCGGCGGTCGCGGGCGGCAAACGAGCGCAGCGCGCTGTCGAGTTCGGCCTCGCCGAAGTCGGGCCACAGGCAGTCGGTGAACACGAATTCGGAGTACGCCACCTGCCAGAGCAGGAAGTTGCTTACGCGCACCTCGCCGCCGGTGCGGATAAAGAGATCGGGGTCGGGCGCGTAGCTCATGGCCATGAAGCGGCTCAGCGTCGTCTCATCCAGCGCCTCGGGCGCCACGCCGGCGCGCATGGCCTGGCGGCACGCCTGCACCACGTCCCAGCGCCCACCGTAGTTGAAGGCCACCGACAAGGTGATGCGCGTGTTGTGCGCGGTGGCGCTCTCGGCCTGGTTCCAGGCCTCGCGCACCTTGTCGGACACCGCGTCGCGGTCCCCCACGATGCGGATGCGCACACCTTCCTTCGCCAGCTTGGTCAGGTACTTGGACACCGCCACCAGCACCAGGCCCATCAGGCCGGACACTTCCTCGGTGGGGCGCTTCCAGTTCTCGGACGAAAAGGCGAAGACGGTGAGGTATTCGATGCCGCGGTCGGCGCAGGCCTGCACCGTGCGCACCAGGGCATCCACGCCCTGCTTGTGGCCGAAGAAACGCGGCATGAAGCGCTTCTTGGCCCAGCGCCCGTTGCCGTCCATCACGATGGCGACGTGGCGCGGAATGTCCGCACCGTTCACAGCTGAAGAGGACAAGCTTTTCGCCCGTTCAGACCGCGAGGATTTCCGCTTCCTTGGCGGCAATCAGCTTGTCGATTTCGGCGACGGTGCGGTCGGTGAGCTTTTGCACGTCGTCTTGCGCGCGGCGCTCTTCGTCCTCGGTGGCCAGCTTGTCCTTCAGCAGCTTCTTCAAGTGCTCGTTGGCATCGCGGCGCAAGTTGCGCACGGCCACCTTGGCGTCTTCGCCGGCATGGCGGACCACCTTGGTGAGGTCGCGCCTGCGCTCTTCAGTCAGCGGCGGCATCGGTACGCGCAGCAGGTCACCCTGGGCTGCGGGGTTCAAGCCGAGGTCCGACTCGCGGATGGCCTTCTCGATCTTCTGGCCCATGCCCTTTTCCCAGGGCTGCACGCTGATGGTGCGTGCATCCAGCAGCGACACGTTGGCCACCTGGCTGATCGGCACCATGGAGCCGTAGTAGTCCACGTGCACCTGGTCCAGGATGCCCGGGTGGGCTCGGCCGGTGCGGATCTTCTGCAGCTCGGTCTTGAAGGCCTCGACCGATTTGGCCATCTTGGCCTGGGCCGTGTTCTTGATGTCGGCAATGGTCATGCTGCCCTCCGCAGAGCCGTCTCAAGGCGGGCAGGCGCCCCCTCGGGGGGCAGCGAACGAATGTGAGCGTGGGGGTCCATAACAATCTCCTCAAACGTGAACCAGGGTGCCCTCGTCTTCACCGAGCACCACACGCTTCAACGCGCCGGGCTTGAAGATGGAAAACACCTTGATCGGCAGCTTCTGGTCACGGCACAGCGCAAACGCGGTGGCGTCCATCACCTGCAGGTTCTTCGCAATCGCTTCGTCGAAACTGATGGTGGCGTAGCGCGTGGCGGCGCTGTCCTTCTTGGGATCGGCCGTGTACACCCCGTCCACCTTGGTGGCCTTGAGCACGATTTCGGCGCCCATTTCCGCGCCGCGCAGGGCGGCGGCGGTGTCGGTGGTGAAGAACGGATTGCCCGTGCCGGCCGCGAAGACGACGACCTTGCCTTCTTCCAGGTACTGCAGCGCCTTGGGCCGCACATAGGACTCCACCACCTGGTCGATCGCGATGGCGGACATCACCCGGGCCGTCATGCCTTCCTGGCGCATGGTGTCGGCCAGCGCCAGGGCGTTCATCACCGTGGCCAGCATGCCCATGTAGTCGGCGGTGGCGCGGTCCATGCCCACCGAACCGCCGGCCACGCCGCGGAAGATGTTGCCGCCGCCGATGACCACCGCCACCTCACAGCCGAGCTGCGTCACCTCCTGCACTTCCTTCACCATGCGGACGATGGTGGCGCGATTGATGCCGTAGGCGTCATCGCCCATCAGCGCTTCGCCGGACAGTTTGAGCAGGATGCGCTTGTGCATCGGCATGCGGTGTTCTCCCAGGGGTCGTGCTCGTGTCAATGTCGGAGTTTAAAGGGGCGCCGCAGCGCCCCTTGGTGTGCTTACTGCCCCTTGGCAGCGGCCACCTGCGCGGCCACTTCCGCGGCGAAGTCGTCGACCTTCTTCTCGATGCCCTCGCCCACCACGTACAGGGTGAAGCCCTTCACCGTGGTGCTGGCGGCCTTGAGCATCTGCTCGACAGTCTGCTTGTCGTTCTTCACGAAGGTCTGGTTCAGCAGCGACACTTCCTTCAGGAACTTCTGCACCGAGCCTTCGACCATCTTGTTCACGATCTCGGCCGGCTTGCCGGATTCGGCGGCCTTCTCGGCGGCGATCTTGCGTTCCTTGTCGATCAGCTCGGGCGACACGTCGGCGGTGGACAGGGCCACCGGCTTCATGGCCGCCACGTGCATGGCCACATCCTTGGCGGCCACGTCGTCACCTTCGAACTCCACCACCACGCCGATGCGGGTGCCGTGCAGGTAGCTGGCGAGCTTGCCGCCGCCGGCATAACGCTTGAAGCGGCGGATGGACATGTTTTCGCCGATCTTGCCGATCAGGCCCTTGCGCACGTCTTCCACCGTCGGGCCGAAACCGTCTTGCGACAGCGGGTAGGCGCCGATGGCGGCCACGTCAGCCGGGTTGTTGTCGGCGATCAGCTGGGCCACCGACTTGACGAACGCCAGGAAGGAGTCGTTCTTGGAGACGAAGTCGGTCTCGCAGTTGACCTCCACCAGCGCGCCGGTGCTTCCGTTCACCACGGCGGCGATCACGCCTTCGGCGGTGATGCGGGAAGCGGCCTTGCCGGCCTTGTTGCCCAGCTTGACACGCAGGATCTCTTCGGCGCGCTCCATGTCGCCTTCGGCCTCGGTGAGGGCCTTCTTGCACTCCATCATCGGGGCGTCGGTCTTGGCGCGCAGTTCGGCGACCATGCTGGCGGTGATTGCAGGCATCGTGTGTTCTCCTTGCTCGTCGGCGCGACCCGTTTTGTGCGGAATCGGCCGGATTTGTTCAGGGGGCTTGGAAAAAAGGGGCTGAATCAGCCCCTCGTTCCGGATCCGGGGAGGATCGCAATCAGGCTTCGTTGACCTCGACGAACTCGTCGCTGCCGGTGGCGGCCTGCACCACTTCTTGCGTGGCGTTGGCCTTGCCTTCCAGCACGGCGTCAGCGACGGCGCGGGCATACAGCGCCACGGCCTTGGCCGAGTCGTCGTTGCCGGGGATCACGTAGTCGATGCCTTCCGGCGAGTGGTTGGAGTCGACGATGCCCACCACCGGGATGCCCAGCTTCTTGGCTTCGGCGATGGCGATCTTGTGGTAGCCCACGTCGATGACGAACAGCGCGTCGGGCAGCGCGTTCATGTCCTGGATGCCGCCGATGTCCTTTTCGAGCTTGGCGATCTCGCGCTGGAACATCAGCGCTTCCTTCTTGATCGACGGCTCGGTGCCGGCCTCGATCTGCGCCTGCATGTCCTTGAGCTTCTTCAGCGAACCCTTGACCGTCTTGAAGTTGGTCAGCATGCCGCCGAGCCAGCGCTGGTCGACATAGGGCATACCGGCGCGCTGGGCTTCCTGGGCGATCACTTCGCGCGCCTGGCGCTTGGTGCCGATCATCAGGATCGTGCCGCGGCGGCTGCTCAGCTGGCGCACGAACTTCATCGCTTCCTCGAACTTCGGCAGCGTCTTTTCGAGGTTGATGATGTGGATCTTGTTCCGATGGCCGTAAATGAACGGGGCCATCTTCGGGTTCCAGAAGCGCGTTTGGTGTCCGAAATGGACACCGGCTTCCAGCATTTCACGCATGGTGACGGACATGGAGAACTCCAAGGTTGGTTCTAAAATCCGGCTTGAAATCGCAGCTCGCGGAACTCCTGTGTTCCCGCGGTTGCGACACCTTTGATGCAGCCGGGTTCGCGATTTGTCTATCGTCGCTCGGGCTTTCAAAGCCGTTGCGCTTGAGATAAACCCAAAGAGTATAGCACCCGGCATGACCCTCGATCTCTGTGCGGCGGCCAGCGCCGTGGCGACCGGCCAGCTCACCGCGCAGGACGCGCTGCGCCAGGCCCAGGCCGCAGCAGCCCTGCCAGCGAACCGCCATACCTTCATCCGCCGCTTCGAGGCTCAGGCCGAAGCGGCGGCGGCTGCGGTCGACGCGCTGCGCGCAGCAGGTGGGCCGGTCCCCCCGCTGGCGGGCTTGGCGGTGTCGGTGAAGGACCTGTTCAACATGGCCGGCGCTGCCACCACGGCCGGATCGCTGGTGCTGGCGGATACGGCGCCCGCGCGGCAGGACTCGGCCATGGTCGCCCGCCTGCGCGCCGCGGGCGCAGCACTGGTGGGCCACACCAACATGACGGAGTTCGCTTTCTCCGGCGTCGGCATCAATCCGCACCATGGCACACCGGCCAATCCGGTCACGGCCCCGCTGGATCCGTTGGCCCGCGTCCCCGGCGGTTCCAGCTCCGGCGCTGCGGTGTCGGTCGCCACCGGCGCCGCCTGGGCCGCGCTCGGCTCGGACACCGGTGGCTCCATCCGCATCCCGGCGGCCCTGCAAGGCCTGGTCGGCTTCAAGAACACGCAGGCGCTCACGTCCAACGAAGGATGCCTGCCGCTGTCACCCACCCTGGACACCAGCTGCGCCATCACGCTCACGGTGCGCGACGCGGTGCGCCTGCATGAAGTACTGGCGGCCCGCACGGTGCGCCTGGTGAACCGGCCGTTGTCAGCCACCCGGCTGGGGGTGCCGCAAGGCAGCCTGCTGGAAGCGCTGGAGCCCACCGTGGCAGCGGCGTTCGAACGCACGCTGCGTCGGTTGCGCGACCAGGGGGCCCAACTGGTGGACCTGCCGCTGCCTTCGCTGGAGGAGCTGACCCGCCTGCAGGCCAATGGCGGTTTTGCGGCCGCTGAAAGCTGGGCCTGGCACCGAGAGCGGCTGCTGCGCGACGGCCACCGCTACGACCCCCGCGTGGCCACCCGTATACGGCGGGGCGAAGCCATCAGCGCGGCTGACTACCTGGACCTACACGCGGCGCGCCGCGCATGGATCGCCGAGGCGGGCCGCGCGATGGCTGGCTTCCACGCCATGCTTTCGCCCACCGTGCCGATGGTGGCGCCGCCGTTGCAGCCCTTGCTGGACAGCGACGACCACTTCTTTCGCACCAACGCGCTGCTGTTGCGCAACCCCTCGGTGGTGAACCTGCTGGACGGCTGCGCCCTGTCCCTCCCCTGCCACGCCGAAGGCGAGCTGCCGGTGGGGCTGATGGTCTGGCATGCCGGCCATCACGACGATGAGGTGCTGAGCAGCGCCCTGGCGATCGAAGCCGCGCTGGAAGAAGCCTGACACCATGCGCGTTGCAGTGATAGGCGCCGGCATCATCGGCGTCACGACGGCCTACGAACTGAGCAGCGACGGCCACGAGGTGACCGTGTTCGAGCGTCGCGGCAGCGTCGGCGCGGAAACCAGCTTCGCCAACGCGGGGCTGGTGGCGCCGGGTTACGTCACCCCGTGGGCCGCCCCCGGCATGCCGGCCAAGGTGCTGCGCCACCTGTTCAGCCGCCACGCCCCCGTACGCCTGGGCGGCTGGCCGGACGCCGCCTTGCTGCGCTGGGTGTGGCGCTGGTGGCGCGCCTGCAACCCGGCCAGCTACGAGCTCAACCGCGGGCGCATGTTCCGCCTGGCCCGCTACAGCCAGGATCGGCTGCGCGGCCTTACCGAAGCGCTGCAGCTCGACTACGAGCAGGCCAAGGGTTGCCTGGTGCTGCTGCGCACCGAACGCGACCTCGCCCTGGCCGAGCCCGGTTTGCGCCTGCTGGAAAACCTGCAAGTGCCGTTTGCGCTGGCCGACGCTGCCGCCTGCTACCGCATCGAGCCGGGCCTCAACGCCGAGACGCCGCTGCACGCGGCCATCCACCTGCCCGAAGACGAGGTGGGCAACTGCCGCCAGTTCGCCCATCTGCTGAAGGCGGAGGCGCAGCGCCTGGGCGCGCAGTTCGAGTTTCATCGACGCGTGCTGGCCATCGAACCCGGGCACAGCGTGACACTGCGCCACCAGGCCACCGCCAGCCATGCCGCATCGACGCTGGTGGACAGCAGCGCGAGCACCTCGCCGGCCAGCACGGAGAGCGACTCCGACCCGGTCGACGAGCGCTTCGATGCGGTGGTGGTGTGTGCCGCGCTCGACAGCGTGTCGCTGCTGCGGCCACTGGGCGTCGAGTTGCCGCTCGCGCCGGTGCATGGCTACTCCATCACCGCACCGCTGCGCCAGCGCGAGATCGAACTGCGCCTGGGCCCGCGGGCGGCGCTGATGGACGAGCGCTACAAGGTCGCCATCAGCCGCCTCGGCCAGCGCCTGCGGGTGGCCGGCAGCGCTGAACTCGGCGGCTCGCTGCAGCAGCAGTCGGACGCCGCATTCGCCACCCTGTACCGCGTGTTGCACGACTGGTTTCCCGGCGCGGCGCAGGTGGGGCGAGCCCAGCGCTGGAAAGGCGCGCGGCCGATGCTGCCCGACGGGCCGCCCGTGCTGGGCCCCAGCGGCGCGCCCGGGGTGTGGCTGAACCTCGGCCACGGGTCCAGCGGCTGGGCCTTGTCCTGCGGTTCGGCCCGCCTGCTGGCCGACCGCATCGCAGGCCGCGCACCCGCCGTGGACACCGAGGGCTTGGGCATCGAGCGTCTGCGCTGACACCGCCTCCTGCACCGACGCGCCGGCGGCAGAATGCACCGATGCCCTCGGTACTGGCTCCTCCGGTTCCTGTCCTGCCTGGCACGGCGACGTCCTGGCCGCTGCATGGGCTGGCCGCCTCGCGGGCCATCGAACAAGCCAGCCTGGCCGGCCTGCCGCCGCACACGCTGATGCACCGTGCGGGCACCGCCGTGGCCCGCCTGGCACTCGCGGTCGCCCCGCACGCGCAGCACATCTGGATTGCGGCCGGCCCGGGCAACAATGGTGGCGACGGCCTGCAAGCCGCCATCGCGCTGCAAGCCGCCGGCAAGCGGGTGAGCGTGAGCTTGCTGGCAGCGCCCGAGCGTTTGCCTCCGGACGCCCGCGATGCCTACGAGCGCGCCCGCCAGGCCGGTGTGCCTATCGAGCACACCGCCGTCCCGACCAGCGCTTGCGAGCTTGGCATCGACGCGCTGCTCGGCCTGGGCAGCAACCGTCCGGTGCAAGGCGAGATCGGCGCCGCGGTCGACGCGCTCAACCGGCTCGAGGCCCCGGTGCTCGCGGTCGATCTGCCCTCCGGGCTTCAGGCGCAGACCGGCGCCCTGCTCGGCGGCCCGGTGGTGCACGCCGATCACACCTTGTGCCTGCTGAGCCTCAAGCCCGGGCTGTTCACCGGCCTGGGGCGGGATCATGCCGGCCGGGTGTGGTTGTCACACCTGGGTAACCAAGCCGATGCGCCGGCCGAGGCCTGGTTGAGCGGCAGCGACGGTCTGGCCGAGTTGATGCCCCTGCGTCGTCACGCGCAGCACAAGGGCAGCTTCGGCGACACCGTCGTCGTGGGTGGCGCCACCGGCATGGAAGGTGCCGCCTGGCTGGCAGCGCGCGCGGCGCTGTGCGCGGGGGCCGGCCGCGTGTATCTCGACCTGCTGGGCGGCCACGCCGGATTCGCCGGTCCGCCGGAGCTGATGTGCCGGCCGGGCCTGGTGATGAGCCGACCACAGGACCTGGCGAAGTCCACGGTGGTGTGTGGCTGCGGCGGCGGCAACGCCGTGGGCACGGTGCTGCTCGCAGTGCTGGAACACAGCGCCCGCCTGGTGCTGGACGCCGATGCGCTGAATACGATCGCCGCCGACGCTTCGCTTCAACAGCAGCTCGCCCGGCGACATGCGCAGCGACTGCCCACGCTGCTGACGCCGCATCCGTTGGAAGCCGCCCGTCTGCTGGGCTGCGACGCCGCCACAGTGCAGGCAGACCGCTTCCGGGCGGCCGCCGCCCTCGCCGATCGGCTGGCGTGCGCCGTGCTGCTCAAGGGCTCGGGCAGCGTGTGTGCTGCCCCCGGTCAGCCGCCGCAGGTGAACCCCACCGGCAACGCCCTGCTCGCGAGCGCCGGCACTGGCGACGTGCTGGCTGGCTGGGCAGCGGGCCTGTGGTCGCAACAGCCCCGCTCCGACGTCGATTCCAGCGCAGAGGCCCAGGTGGTGGGCGCTGGCGCTGCGTGGCTGCATGGCCAGGCAGCCGATGCGGCGCAGGCGGCCGGACGCGCCATGCCACTGACCGCCTCGACCCTCATCGACGCGATGGTGGCCGAGGCCACCATCCTCGCCCGCCGCTGACCCGCTTCAGCGGCGCTTGCGGCTGCTCTTGGCCGCCGTCTTGGCGCTGCCCGATGCGGTGCGTGTGCCGCTGCGGCCGGTCTTTGCGCCCGCCCCCGCAGCCCGCCGGGCATTGCTGCGCACGGCCCGGTCGGCCTTCTGCAGGCTGTGCAGTTCCTCCACGGCGCTGCCGTCGCCCCGGCCATTGCCCGCCACGCCCTTGTCGCGCTGCGCCCGGGCCAGCAAGCGCTCCGCCTCGCCTTCGCGCACCATGCGGAAGTCGATCTTGCGCCCATCCAGGTCCACCCGGCTGACCTGCACGCGCACCCGTGCACCCACCGTGTAGCGGATGCCAGTGCGCTCGCCTCGCAGCTCCTGGCGCGCCTCGTCGAAGCGGTAGTACTCGCCACCCAGCTCGGTGATGTGCACCAGCCCTTCGACATACAGCGCATCGAGCTGCACGAACAGGCCGAACGTCGTGACCGCGCTCACCGTTCCTGCGAACTCCTCGCCCAGGTGCTCGCGCATGTAGCGGCACTTCAGCCATGCTTCCACGTCGCGCGAGGCCTCATCCGCACGGCGCTCGTTGCTGCTGCAATGCACGCCGGCGGCTTCCCAGGCCTCGGCCTCGGTGATCTGCACCTTGGGTGGCTTGCCGCCCTTGCGCACCTTGGGTGCGTCTTCCAGGTGGCCCGTGCTCAGGTGATAACGCTTGCCATTGAGGATGGCCTTGATGACACGGTGCACCAGCAGGTCCGGGTAGCGCCGGATCGGGCTGGTGAAGTGCGTGTAGGCCTCGTAGGCCAGGCCGAAGTGGCCGCTGTTGATCGGCGTGTAGATCGCCTGCTGCATGGAACGCAGCAGCATGGTGTGGATCTGGGCTGCGTCGGGCCGCTCCTTGGTGGCCTGGGCGATCGCCTGGAACTCGCCCGGCTTGGGATCGTCGCTCACACCCATGCCGATGCCCATGGCCTTGAGGTAGTTCTGCAGCAGTTGCAGCTTTTCGGGCGTGGGGCCTTCGTGCACGCGGTACAGCGCCGGGTGGTGGTGGCGCGCGATGAAGTCGGCCGAGCACACGTTGGCCGCGAGCATCGATTCCTCGATCAGCTTGTGCGCCTCGGTGCGCACCCGCGGCACGATCTTCTCGATGCGGCCGTTTTCGTCGCAGATGATCTGCGTCTCGGTGGTTTCAAAGTCCACCGCCCCGCGCCGCGCGCGCCCTTTCAGCAGCGCGCGGTACACGTCGTTGAGGTTCAGCAGATGCGGCACCAGCTCCGCGCGCCGTGCCGCCTCGGGGCCGCGTGTGTTCGACAGGATGGCCGCCACCTCGTTGTAGGTGAAGCGCGCATGCGAGCACATCACCGCCGGGAAGAACTGGTAGGCCTGGATCTCGCCGTCGGCATCGATCAGCATGTCGCACACCATCGACAGCCGGTCCTGCTCGGGGTTGAGCGAACACAGGCCGTTGGACAGCTTCTCCGGCAGCATGGGGATCACGCGGCGCGGAAAGTACACCGAGGTGGCGCGCTCGTAGGCATCGTCGTCCAGCGGCTCGCCCGGCTTCACGTAGTGGCTCACGTCGGCGATCGCCACCACCAGGCGCCAGCCGCTGAAGGCCGTCTTGCCGCGACCGGTTTTCACCGGCTCGCAGTACACGGCGTCGTCGAAGTCGCGTGCGTCCTCGCCGTCGATGGTGACCAGCGGCACATCGGTCAGGTTGATGCGACTGCGCCGGTCGACCGGGCGGATCTTGTCCGGCAGCGCCGCGGCCTGCGCCACGGTCTCCGGCGAGAAGCGATGCGGCACCTCGTACTTGCGCACCGCGATCTCGATCTCCATGCCGGGGTCGTCGATCTCCCCCAGCACCTCCGTCACCCGGCCCACCGGCTGCGAATACATCGACGGTGTTTCGGTGAGTTCCACCGCCACCACCTGGCCAGCCGTGGCATTGGCAATGGCGTTCTTGGGAATGAGGATGTCATGGCCATACCGCCGGTCCTCCGGCGCGACGACCCAGACACCGCTCTCGTGCAGCAGGCGGCCAATGATCGGTGCCTTCTTGCGCTCGAGGATGTCGAGCACCCGGCCTTCGGGGCGGCCCTTGCGGTCGTAGCGCACGATGCGCACCCGCACGCGGTCGCGGTGCAACACCGCGCGCATCTCCTGCGGCGAGAGGTACACATCCTGTCCATCGTCGCGCACCACGAAACCGTGGCCGTCGCGATGGCCCTGCACTGTGCCTTCCACTTCGCTCATCAGAGCGGCGCCGAGCACGGGGGCGCTTGTGTTCGTTTTATTTTTGATGATATGATCCTAGCTTCACGTTAAACACGTGACCTGAACAAAAGCCCAGGTGGCGGAATTGGTAGACGCACTAGTTTCAGGTACTAGCGGGTAACTCCGTGGAGGTTCGAGTCCTCTCCTGGGCACCAGAAGACGAAAAAGGCCAACGCAAACGCGTTGGCCTTTTTCTTTGTGCCAACGGCAGCACAGCCAGCAATCGCAGTTCCCGCCCTGCGGCACTGCAGCCGCAGGGCAGCGCCCGCGGGTGCTGCTGATGGCGCGTTGAAATGAAAAGGCCTGCATGAGCAGGCCGCACTGTACCGGTCAAATGGCGAACTTCTTCGCCAGGCCTTCGGGGCGCAAGCTGTCGTAGTCTTCAAACGGCTGATGGATCCACGGGCTGGTGGGCAGCAGCTCCACGAAGTAGTCCGGTGTGTAGCTCGACACACCCTTGGTCCAGATCACCGCCGAGCGCAGTTCGTTGATGGAGGGCATGCCGCGCAGCCGGTCCACCACCGCGCGCAGCGTCACGCCGGAATCGGCCAGGTCGTCCACCAGCAGCACGCGGCCAGCGAGTTCGCCCTTGGGCATGGTGATGTACTTCGCCATGTCCAACCGGCCCTGGATGGTGCCCGCTTCGGCGCGGTAGGAGCTGGTGGACATGATGGCCAGCGGCTTGTCGAACACGCGCGAGAGCACATCGCCCGGGCGCATGCCACCCCGCGCCAGGCACAGGATCTGGTCAAACTCCCAGCCGGAGTTGTGCACCTTGAGCGCCAGGCGCTCGATGAGCATGTGGTACTCGTCCCAGGATACGTACAGGTGCTTGCCGTCGTCGGTGAGCATGGTGTGGGCCTTGGTCTCTCAGGCTTTGTAGGGGTGGCGCAGCAGGATGGTGTGGTCGCGGTCGGGGCCGGTGGACACCATGTCGATCGGTGCGCCGATCAATGATTGCACGCGCTCCAGGTAGCGGCGCGCGTTCAGCGGCAAGTCGTCCCACTTGGTGAGGCCGACCGTGCTGTCCGTCCAGCCCGGGAAGGTCTCGTAGATCGGCTTGCAGGCCACGATGTCGTCGGCGTCCAGCGGCAGGATGTCGATGCGCTGGCCGTGCAGCTCGTAGCCCACGCACACCAGGATTTCCTTCAGGCCGTCCAGCACGTCCAGCTTGGTGATGCACAGGCCAGAGATGCCGTTGATGATGATGGATCGCTTGAGTGCGGCGGCGTCCAGCCAGCCGCAACGGCGTGCACGGCCGGTCACCGTGCCGCGCTCCTGCCCCACGGTGGACAGGTGATGGCCCACCGTGCCGGCGTCGTCGATCGGCAATTCGGTGGGGAACGGCCCGCTGCCCACGCGCGTGGTGTAGGCCTTGGTGATGCCCAGGATGTAGTGCAGCTGGTCCGGCCCCACGCCTGCGCCTGCAGCGGCATTGCCCGCCACGCAGTTGCTGGACGTCACATACGGATAGGTGCCGTGGTCGATGTCCAGCAAGGTGCCCTGCGCGCCTTCGAACAGGATGTTGGCGCCCTGCTGGCTGGCGGTGTGGATGCGGTAGCCCACGTCGGCCATCATCGGCTTCAGCTGCTCGGCCACCTTCATCGCCAAATCGAAGATCGGCTGGAACTCCAGCGGCCTGGACTTCAGGTACCCGCTCAGCGCGAAGTTGTGCAGTTCCAGCAGCTCGCGCAGTTTCTTCGCGAAGCGCTCGGGGTGCTTGAGATCCTGCACACGCAGCGCACGGCGCGCCACCTTGTCCTCATAGGCCGGGCCGATGCCCTTGCCGGTGGTGCCGATCTTGCCGGCGCCACTGGTCTCGCGCAGGGCCTCGCGCGCCTTGTCCACCTCCACATGGAAGGGCAGGATCAGCGGACAGGACTCGCTGATGAAAAGGCGCGAGCGCACATCCAGGCCGATCGCCTCCAGGCGCTCGATCTCCGACAGCAGGTGCGTCGGATCAACCACCACGCCGTTGCCGATGTAGCAGGCCACGCCCTCGCGCATGATGCCCGAGGGAATGAGCTGCAGCGCCGTCTTCACGCCCTTGATGACCAGCGTGTGGCCGGCGTTGTGGCCGCCCTGGAAGCGCACCACGCCCTGGGCGTGGTCGGTCAGCCAGTCGACCACCTTGCCTTTGCCTTCGTCACCCCATTGGGTGCCCACAACGACCACATTGCGGCCGGGCGCAGAAGAGTTGCCTTGTTGCATGTCGCGTAAACCTGAAGGAAAGAATTGCGGGTGTGCGGCGCTCAAAGGGCGCGCACCACCCATTGGCCGTTGTCGGCCACCAGTTCACGGTCGCAGGCGAACTCGTCGCCCTCGTGTTCATGGCCCGGCAGGATGCAGACCACGGTTTCACCCTGCTCGCGCAGGCGCCGCACCGCCGAACGCAGTTCCGCCTGCTCGCCCCAAGGCGCGCGCACCGCTGCGCGCAGCGGCCAGGCCGGGGCGCTGCCCGACAGTGCCTTCAAGTCCAGGCTGAACCCGACGGCGGGCCGCTTGCGGCCGAACACCGCGCCCACCTCGTCGTATCGGCCACCCCGCAGCAGGGCATCGGACGAACGCGTGTCATACACCGCGAAACGGGCGCCGCTGTAGTAGGCGTAGCCGGTGAGGTCGGACAGGTCGAAACCGACCTTCAGGCCGGGGTAGGCGCGTTGAAGGTGGCTGCGCAGCCATGCCAGGTCATCCAGCGCGGCGGCAATCTGCGGATCGGGCGGCAGCTGCTGGCGCGCGGCGGTGAGCACATCATCCCCGCCATACAGCGACAGCAGGCGCTTGAGCGCGCCGCGGGTGGCTTCAGGCAAACCGCGCGACAGCTCGTCGAGCGCGCTGGCGTCCTTGCTGCTCAGGGCAGCCACCAGCTCCGCCAGCCGTGCACCCGCCAGCGGCACGCTCGCCATCACACCGCGCACGATGCGGGCATCACCGAGATCCAGCACCACGTCACCCACACCGGCGGCCTTGAGGCTGTCCAGTGCCAACTCCAGCACCTCCAGGTCTGCTTCCAGGCCGGCATGGCCGTAGATTTCGGCACCCAGCTGCAGCGGCTCGCGCGTCGCGTGCAGGCCGTCCGGGCGGGTGTGCAGCACCGGGCCGCAATAGCACAGGCGCGTCACGCCGACACGATTGAGCAGGTGCGCATCGATGCGCGCCACCTGTGGCGTGGTGTCGGCCCGCACGCCCAGCGTGCGGCCGCTCAGCTGGTCCACCAGCTTGAAAGTCTTGAGGTCCAGTTCATGCCCGGTGCCGGACAGCAGGGACTCCAGGTGCTCCAGCAGCGGCGGCATCACCAGCTCGAAGCCGTAGCCGCGCGCGACATCGAGCAGGCTGCGACGGAGCTCCTCGATGCGGCGCGCCTCGGCGGGCAGGACATCGGCAATGTGCTCGGGCAGCAGCCAAGCAGACGACATGGAAAATGCACCGGGGATTGAAAACGGCATTGTACCGGCCTGATGCGGGCAAACCCGCCCCCGCCGGGCTCAGGCGAACAGCAGCAGGAGCGCCAGCCCGATCAGCATGCTACACAGGCCGAGAAAGCGGATCTGGCCATCCGACAGGCGCAACACCCGCTCCAGCACCGCGCGCCATCCGCGCGGCGTGAAGAAGGGCGTCACGCCTTCGAAGATGAGCATCAGCGCCAGCGCGGTGAGCGCCGCGGATCCCAGCATGGCGAGCGGCGGCTACTTGCGGCCTGCCGGTGCCGCCGCGCCAGCCTCGCTGCCGCGCATGGCGCGCAGGAAATCGCTGTTCGAGTCCATCACCATCACATCGGACTTGCTGCGGAAGGAGGCGCGGTAGGCCTCCAGGCTGCGGTAGAACCTGGCGAACGAGGGGTCGCGCCCGAAGGAATCAGCGTACAGCGCGGAGGCCTTGGCATCACCCTCGCCCTTGATCTTCTGCGCGTCCCGGTAGGCCTCGGCGATGATCACCTCGCGCTGGCGGTCGGCGTCGGCGCGGATCTTCTCGCCCTCGGCCTGGCCGGTGGAACGCAGTTCGTTGGCCACCTGCTTGCGCTCGGATTCCATGCGGCGATACACCGCATCGGTGATGTCGGCGACGAAGTCCACGCGCTTGATGCGAACGTCGACGATCTCGATACCGAACGACTTGGCTTCATCGGCCAGGCGGGCCAGCACGCCCTGCATCACCTTCTCGCGCTCGGTGGCCAGCACGCTGCGCACGGTGCGGCGGGTGACCTCCTCGTTGAACGCGGCCTGGATCACCGGGCTGAGCCGGCTTTCCAGGTTGCGGATGTCCACGCCGTTGTTGCGGATGAACTGCCGGGGTTCGGTGATGCGCCACTTGACCAGCCAGTCGATGATCAGGCTGCGCTTCTCGGCGGTGAAGATGGGGCGGGTTTCCGGGCTGTCCAGCGTCTGCACCCGCTTGTCCAGGAACACGACGTTCTGGAACGGCGGCGGCCACTTCACCTTCAGGCCGGGCTCGGTGATCACTTCCTTGATTTCGCCGAGCGCGTACACCACCGCCACCTGGCGCTGGTCGACGATGAAGAGCGTGGAGGCCAGCAGCATCAGCACGATGAGCGCGCTGGCGACGATGAATCCGATGCGGTTCATGTGTTTGTTTTTCCGTGTCGCAGTTCAGCGGCCTTCACGATCGCGGCCACGCTGGTTGTCGCGTGAGCGCACGTCCACTGATGAGGCCGAAGCGGGCACCGAGTCGTTCACGCTGGTGGCCGGCGCACTCGGCGCGACCGTTGCACCGCCTTGCTGGAGCAGCTTGTCCAGCGGCAGGTAGAGCAGATTGGACCCGTTGCGCGTGTCCACCATCACCTTGGTGACGTTGCTGTAGACCTGCTGCATGGTGTCGATGTACAGGCGGTCGCGCGTCACGCCCGGCGCCTTCTGGTATTCGGTGAGCACCGAGCGGAAGCGTTCGGCATCACCTTCGGCCTGCGACACCACCCGCGCGCGATAGGCCTCGGCCTCGGAGCGCAGCCGCGAAGCGGTGCCCTGTGCCTTGGGAATCACGTCGCTTGCGTAGGCCTGGCCTTCGTTCTTGAAACGGTCGCGGTCGGCACCGGCCTTGAAGGCCTCGTTGAACGCAGCCTGCACCTGCTCGGGCACCTGGACGTTCTGCACGTTCACGTTCACCACGATGATGCCGGCGCGCAGCCGGTCGAGCTGGGCCTGGATGGACTTGCTGAGGTCCGCGGCCAGTGCGTCGCGCTGCTCATAGAGCACCGAGTCCACCTTGTTGCGGCCCACGATTTCGCGCACCGCCGACTCGGCCGCCTGCTCCACGATGGCATCGTCCGGGTTGCGGTTCTCGAACAGGTAGGCACGCGCATCCTTCAGCCTGAACTGCACCGTGAACCGGATGTCGACGATGTTCTCGTCCTGCGTGAGCATGGACGAGTCGCGCAGCCCGGTGGCCTGCACCACCGCGTTCTTGCCGATCTCCTTGGAACGCAGCTGCGTCACGGCCACCGTTTCATGCTGCTGGAACGGATACGGAAAGCGCCACTGGAAACCAGCGTCCGAGGTGTAGGCGTAGCGGCCGAAGGAGGTGACCACAGCCTGCTGACCTTCCTGCACGATGAAGAAGCCGCTGCCCAGCCAGATCAGCAGCACCACGCCGGCGATCAGGCCGATGCCGAGGCCCGCACTGCGCATGTCGGGCTGGAAGCTCGGCCCGCCCCCACCGTCCCCACCAGAGCGCCCGCCGCCGCGGCCGCCGAACAGGCCGCTCAGCTTGCGGTTGAAGTCGCGCCAGAGTTCATCCAGGTCGGGCGGGCCTTCATTGCGGCCGCCGTTGTTGTAGATGGCGGTCGCGCGACGCGGCCAGAGGCCACGCAGCAGCGTGTGCAAGCGGTTCTTTTGCAAGGGCGTGCTCATGCCTGAAGAGGTGGAGGTAGGTGTTCGTCGGGCCGCGGCAGTTCGTCGCCGCCGTGGCCGGGCGTTATGTTGTCATGTTGGGCGGCCGGTTCGGCCAAGCCTTCGCTGGAAGCGAGCTGGGCGATGCACTCGCGCAACACATCGAGGCCGGTGCCATCGAGCGCGCTCACCCATACGCGCGGCACGCGCACACCCGAGGGGCGCTCCACCCAGTCGATCATGGCGCGCGGCCGTTGCCCGGCCGGCACCTGGTCCAGCTTGTTGTACACCAGCACCTGCGGCACCTCGGCTGCGTCGATCTCGGCCAGCACGCGTTCCACCTCCTGCTGCTGCTCGGCCAACGCCGGGCTGGAGGCGTCCACCACGTGCAGCAGCAGGTCGGCCTCGGCCGCCTCCTGCAAGGTGGCACGAAAGGCCTCCACCAGCTTGTGCGGCAGGTCGCGGATGAAACCCACGGTGTCCGACAGCGACACCGAACGTCCCGCCTGCTCCAGGTACATCGAGCGGGTGGTGGTGTCCAGGGTGGCAAAGAGCTGGTTGGCCGCATAGGCGCGCGCCTTGACCAGCGCATTGAACAGCGTGGACTTGCCGGCATTGGTGTAGCCCACCAGGGACACGCGGTAGGCGCCGCTGCGCTCGCGCGCCTTGCGCTGCGTGTTGCGCTGGCGCTTCACACGTTCCAGGCGCTGCTTCACCGTCTTGATGCGCTCACCGATCATGCGGCGGTCAAGCTCGATCTGCGCCTCCCCCGGGCCGCCGCGCGTGCCAATGCCGCCCTGCTGGCGCTCCAGGTGGCTCCATCGCCGCACCAGGCGGGTGGCCAGGTACTGCAGGCGGGCCAGTTCCACCTGCAGCTTGCCCTCGTGGCTTTTGGCGCGGGCGGCAAAGATCTCGAGGATGAGCGCGGTGCGGTCGGCCACGGGGACACCCAGGTGGCGCTCCAGGTTGCGCTGCTGCGCCGGCGACAGGGCCTGGTCGAAGATGACACCGTGGGCCTGGTGCTCCTGCACCAGCGCCTTGATCTCATCGGCCTTGCCGGAGCCCACGAAGAGGGCTGCATCCGGCGCCTTGCGGCGGGCGATCACACGCGCCACCGCCTCGTCGCCGGCCGATTCGGCCAGCAGCGCCAGCTCGTCGAGGGTGGGATCGAAGGAGGCGTCGGTGCCGATCTCGACACCAACCAGGACGGCACGCGCGGTCTCACCCTGGTGGGGCGGGACCGGAGGCTCGTGAGGATTCAAGATGGGGGACGACTGCAGGGTAGCCGCCGGCCGCAACCGGCGAGCGTCAGGGCTGCTCAGGAGCGTCTGACGCGTGGAAGTTCACCGCACGGCCAGGCACGACGGTGGAGATCGCGTGCTTGTAGACCATCTGGGTGACGGTATTGCGCAGCAGCACCACATATTGATCGAAGGATTCGATGTGGCCCTGCAGCTTGATGCCGTTGACGAGGTAGATCGACACCGGCACATGCTCTTTGCGCAGCAGGTTCAGAAACGGGTCTTGTAGGAGTTGGCCCTTATTGCTCACGATATAGCTCCGTGTTCGAAGTTCTGGAGAATGCCACGTTAACACACAGGGGGTGCGTTCGCGACACCGGGTGGATTGGCCCTCAACCGCTCTTTTCGTCGAACGGATTGCGGGACGATTTCATCTCGATGCGCAACGGCGTACCCACCAGCTGGAAGTGCGCCCGGAAGCGCCCTTCAAGGTACCGCTTGTACGCGTCGGTCACGTGCTCCAGCGAGTTGCCATGGATCACGATCACCGGCGGGTTCATGCCGCCCTGGTGGGCATACCGCAGCTTCGGCCGGAACATGCCTGCCCGCTTGGGCGCCTGGTGTTCCACCGCTTCGTGGAGCAAGCGGGTGAGCACCGGCGTGGACATCTTCTTGGTGGCCGATGCATGCGCATCCGCGATCGCTGACCACAGTGGCCCCAGGCCTTGCCGCTTCAGCGCCGAGATATGCAGGATGGGGGCGAACTTCAGGAAGGCAAGCCGGGTCTCGATCGAACGCGCCAGCATTTCGCGCTGGTAGCTGTCCACCGCATCCCACTTGTTGATGGCGATCACCACCGCCCGGCCTGCGTCGAGGATGTAGCCCGCGATGTGGGCATCCTGGTCGCTCACGCCTTCGGCCGCATCGATCAGCAGCACCACCACGTTGGCGTCGGCGATCGCCTGCAGCGTCTTCACGACGGAGAACTTCTCGATCGCCTCGAACACCCGGCCCTTGCGGCGCAGGCCGGCGGTGTCGATCAGCTGGAACTTGCGGCCGTGGCGCTCGAAGGGCACGCTGATCGCGTCGCGCGTGGTGCCCGGCATGTCGAAGGCGATCAGGCGCTCTTCGCCCAGCCAGGTGTTGATGAGCGTGGACTTGCCCACGTTGGGCCGGCCCGCCACCGCCAGGCGGATGGGCGCGCCCTCCTCGTCTTCCTCCTCCGGCTCCTCCTCGAACTCGAACTGGTCGAGGATGGCTTCGAGCAGGCTGCGGATGCCCTGGCCGTGTGCGGCGGAGATGGGATGCGGATCACCCATGCCGAGCTCATGGAACTCGGCCAGCAAGGGCGACTCCGCCATGCCTTCGGCCTTGTTCACAGCCAGCAGCACGCGTTTGTTGGCCTGGCGCAGGTAGCGCGCGATGTCATGGTCCTGCGGCGACAGCCCGTTGCGCACGTCCACCACGAAGACCACGGCGTCGGCTTCGGCGACCGCCTGCTTGGTCTGCTTGGCCATTTCGGCGACCACGCCGGTGGGCTTTTCGGGTTCGAAACCGCCGGTGTCGATGACGATGAACTCGCGGTCCCCGAGGCGGCCGTCGCCGTAGTGGCGGTCGCGCGTGAGGCCGGCGAAATCCGCGACGATCGCATCCCGGCTCTTGGTGAGCCGGTTGAAAAGGGTGGACTTGCCCACGTTGGGGCGGCCGACCAGGGCGATGACAGGTTTCACGGCAGGTGGAAGACGGGGTTCATTCCGGCCGGAAAGCGAACAGGCCGCCGTTGCGCGTGGTCACCAGCAAGGTGGTGCCCGATCGCACGGGGGTGCCGACCACCGCCGAGCCGTCGGTGGGCAGGCGCAGCAGCGTCTCGCCGGTCTCGCGGGCCAGGAAGTGCACATAACCTTCGAAATCGCCGAACACCACGGTCTTGCCCACGCTGAGCGGGCCGCTCAAGCCGCGGTTGAGGAAACGCTCATGGGTCCAGGCAACATCGCCGCTGGCGGTGCGCCAGGCGGTCACCCGATCGCTGGCATCGCCGCCGAAGAGGAACTCGGCATCCCCGCCGACCGCGTTGATGCCGCCCACGTTCTTGCTCCACAGCAGGCTGGCGCGCTCGGCATTGGCACAGGCCACCGCCGACTGGAAGGCGCGGGCGCACACGGTGTCTCCTGTCCGCACCACCGGGCCCACCAGGTCGGCCAGGCGCTCGACTTCGTTGGTGCCGCGCGGCGATGCCAGCGGCACCTCCCAGCGGACGGTGCCGCGCACCGGATCCACCCCGGTCAGGCGAGCGCCCTGGCCCACCAGCAAGGTGTCCTTGAAGGCGGCCACGACGCCCGGCTGGGCCAGCGTGAGCGCGTCGCCAGGGCGTTGCAGCGACCAGATGCGCCGGCCGTCCAGCACGTCGAAGGCATGCACCGCCCGGTCCACGCCCATCACGAAGACACGTTCGCCGGCCACCAGCGGCGCGGCGACGACGCGCGAGCTGAGCGCCTGGCGCCACTTGAGCGCACCGGCTTCCATCACCACCAGCTCGTTGTTGCGGGTCACCACCGCGGCAAAGCGACCATCGCTGCCCACGCCGGCGGACAGGCGTTCGCCGACATTGCCGCGCCAGAGTTCGCGGCCGTCGTCCGCGTTCAGCGCCACCACCGTGCCGTCGGTGCCGGCCGCGGTGAAGGAGGCGCCGCTCACGGCGACCGCCATCGGGAACTGCACGCTGTCCACCCGCGCGGCCCACACCTGCCGGCCCGCGATCTTGGGCGTCACGGCTTCCAGCTCCGCAGGCTTGGGCTTGTCGGAGAACCAGCTCATCGGGTTCAAGCCGCTCAGGCTGCCGCAACCGGCCAGCATGCTGAGCGACAGCACCGCCGTCGCACAGGCGGCCCTGCGCACCATGGCGCCGGCCATCATTGTTTGGCTCCTGCAGGTGCCGAAGCACCGGCCGCGGGCTCCGGCGGGGCACCCAGCGCCGTGAGCTTGGCATCCACCAGGCGCCGGTATTCGAGCTTCTCGTCCATGGCCTTCCATGCAGCCTGGTAGGCCGCCTTGGCGTCGTCCTTCTTGCCCTGCGCCAGCAGCACGTCGCCGCGCCGGTCGGCCACCAGGGCTTCAAACTCCTTGCCGCTGGCCGAGGCGAGTTGCTTCAGCGCTTCGTCGTACTGCTTCTGGTCGAGCAGCACACCGGCCAGGCGCAGCCGCGCGATGGTCTTGTATTCGTTCTCGGTGGCGTTGTCAGCCACCCAGGCCAAGGTGGCTTTCGCGCCGTCGGCCTGGCCTTTTTCGTACTGCACCTTGGCCGCGAGCAGGCCGCCCTGCTCAGCGAAGGCCGTGCGCGGATAGCGGGCCTTCAGGTCGGAGAAGACCTTGCCAGCCTTCTCCGCATCGCCAGCCTGCGCTGCGCGCTCGAGCTCATCGAACATCGCGCTGGCCTTGCCGGCCTGCTCGCGCTGGTACCAGTTCCAGCCGTTCCACGCGGCGAACGCGCCGAGCACGAGGATCAGCACCCAGGTGATCAGGTTGCCGTATTGCTTCCAGAACGCCTTGAGTTCGTCGAGCTGTTCTTGTTCTTGCAGGTCGAGTTGAGTCGCCATGGTGCCCGCGCCTTCGCCAGGCGCTGCGTTGGAAAAGGGAGGATTATGGCTTCGGCCGGTGCGGCGCTTATGCGCCGAGCCATTCGCGGGCCAGGGAGGCCAGCTGACCGATCGGCACGCTGCGTTGCCCGGCACCCGCATCCCGCAAGGACTTGACCGCGACTTCACCGCGCGCAAGTTCGTCGTCACCGAAGATCAGCGCGTAGCGTGCGCCGCTGGCATCCGCCTTCTTGAACTGCGCCTTCATGCTGCCGCCGCCGGCGTGCATGAGCACCGCCACGCCAGCGGCACGCAGGGATTCCAGCGCCGCCATGGCTTGCGGCACGGCGGCCGCCGACGGCAGCACCGCATAGGCCAGCGGCACGGCGCCCGGCACCGGCAGGGCCAGCTCCTGGATCAGCAGCAGCAGGCGCTCGATGCCCAGCCCGAAGCCGACCGCAGGTGTCGGCTTGCCGCCCAGTTGCTCGATCAGGCCGTCGTAGCGGCCGCCACCACACACCGTGCCCTGGGAGCCGAGCTGGTCGGTCACCCACTCGAACACCGTGAGGTTGTAGTAGTCCATGCCGCGCACCAGGCGCGGATTCACGCGGTAGGCCAGGCCCGCGGCATCCAGCACCGCGCGTACTGCATTGAAGTGCGCAAGCGAGGCCTCGCCGAGGAAGTCCATCAGCTGCGGCGCGCCTTCGATCAGCGTCTGCATCGCCGGGTTCTTGCTGTCCAGGATGCGCAGCGGGTTGCTGTGCAGGCGACGCTGGGAGTCCGCGTCCAGCGCGTCGGCATGCTGCTGGAAGTAGGCCACCAGCGCATCGCGGTGGGCGCGCCGCTCGGCGGGCTGGCCCAGGCTGTTGAGCTCCAGCCGCACCTGCTGGCCTTCCACCAGGCCGAGCTCGCGCCAGAGGCTGCGCGCCATGAGGATCATCTCCGCATCAACGTCCGGCCCGGCAAAGCCCAGTGCCTCCACGTCGAGCTGGTGGAACTGGCGATAGCGGCCCTTCTGCGGCTTCTCGTGGCGGAACATCGCACCCATGGTCCACACGCGCAGCGGGCCGTTGTAGAGCGCGTTGTGCTCCACCATCGCGCGCACGATGCCGGCAGTGGCTTCGGGCCGAAGGGTGAGCCGGTCGCCGTTCATCGCATCGACAAAGGAGTACATCTCCTTTTCCACGATGTCGGTCACCTCGCCCAGGCCGCGCACGAACAAGGCGGTGGGCTCCACGATGGGCGTCAGCAGGTACTGGTAGCCATAGCGGCCGAGCACTGTGCGCACCGTGGTGTCGAACCACTGCCACAAGCCGGAATCGGGCAGCTTCTCGGTGCGCGGCACGCTCGCCGGCAGGATGTCGTTCATGCCTTTGACGGCACGCAGGATGTCAGCCATGTCTGGAGTGCAAAAAGCGGCCTCTTGGCCGCGTGGGATGAGGAGGAAGGCGGTGCGAGGACGACAGCCGCTTCAATGCGCGGCCGTGGCAGCGCCGAAGCGGCGCTCGATGTAGTCCTCGACGATCTTCTGGAAGTCGCGGGCGATGCCTTCGCCGCGCAGCGTCAAAGCCTTCTCGCCGTCAATGAACACCGGAGCCGCGGGGGCCTCGCCAGTGCCCGGCAGGCTGATGCCGATGTCGGCATGCTTGCTCTCGCCGGGGCCGTTGACGATGCAGCCCATCACCGCGACCTTCATGTTCTCCACACCGGGATAGCGCGCGCGCCACACCGGCATCTGCAGGCGCAGGTAGTCGTCGATCTGCTTGGCCAGCTCCTGGAAGGTGGTGCTGGTGGTGCGGCCGCACCCGGGGCAGGCGGTGACGCTGGGGTTGAAGTGGCGCAGGCCCAGCGCCTGCAGGATCTCCAGCGCCACCACCACCTCCTGGGTGCGTGCTTCGCCGGGCTGGGGCGTGAGCGACACGCGGATGGTGTCGCCGATGCCTTCCTGCAGCAGCACCGACAGCGCCGCCGCCGAGGCCACCGTGCCCTTGGTGCCCATGCCGGCTTCGGTGAGGCCCAGGTGCAACGCATAGTCGCAGCGCTGGCTGAGCGCGCGGTACACGCTGATCAGGTCCTGCACGCCGCTGACCTTGCAGCTGATGATGATCTGGTTCGGGTCCAGGCCCAGCTCGCTCGCGTAGGCCGCCGACTGCAGCGCCGAGCTCACCAGCGCCTGGTACATCACCTGCTTGGCGTCCCAGGGTTGGGCGCGCTTCGCGTTGTCGTCCATCAGCGACGCGAGCAGTTCCTGGTCCAGGCTGCCCCAGTTGACGCCGATGCGCACCGCCTTGTTCCAGCGGCAGGCCGCTTCGATCATCTGGGCGAACTGGCGGTCGCGCTTGTCGCCCTTGCCGACGTTGCCCGGGTTGATGCGGTACTTGGACAGCGCCTCGGCGCACGCGGGAAACTCGGTCAGCAGCCGATGACCGTTGTAGTGGAAGTCGCCCACCAGCGGCACGGCTATGCCCATGCGGTCCAGTTGCTCGCGGATGTGCGGCACCGCCTGCGCGGCCTCCGGCGTATTGACCGTGATGCGCACCATCTCCGAGCCGGCCACGGCCAGCTCCTTCACCTGGATGGCGGTGCCGATGACGTCCACCGTGTCGGTGTTGGTCATGGACTGCACACGCACCGGTGCATCGCCGCCCACCGTGACCACACGGTCGCCCCACGCCACGCGCGCCTGGCGCGAACGGCGCTGCGCCGGCGCGGCGGCGGCAATCGGTTCGAAGGAGAAGGCGTTCAGGTCGGTCATGCGTCTTTCGGCGTCCGGCTTGCGGCCGCTACTTCAGTTCAAGGCGTGCCACGTTGTCGCGGGTGGACAGCGGCACCGGCTGGCCGCGGAAGCTGAGCTGCGTGACCGCGGCATTGCCGATTTTCACGCGCAAGGGCACCGGCCCTGCCAGCGACACGGACTCTCCGGTCTGCACGGTGCGCGAGATCAGCACCTTGCCGGTCGCGTCCTGTACCTCCAGCCACGACGGCCCGCTGGTGGCCTTGACGGTGAGTTGCGGCTCGGCCGTGTTGCCGGCCCCCGGTGCGGTCGGCGGCGGGGTCAGCGGCAAGGCCATGCTGGCCGGCGAGGCCACCACGGGAGACCGCGAGGCCACCGTGGACGCAGCCGGCACCAGTGCCGGTGCAGCCGTGGGTGCGGACGCCGCCGCCGAGGCGGCCACCGTGGGCGCGGCCGTGGACGCGGATGCCGGCACGGCCACAGGAGCAGCGAGGGTCGGCATGGGTGCCGGCGCTGCGATCGCTGTGGTACTGGCGGCATCGGCCACCGCCGAGGCGGCCGGCGCTTCGGCGGGCGCGGCGCCACGCGGCAGGTTCAGCCAGCCCGGCGGCAGGAAGTACACCGCCACGGCGGCCGCCACCAGCATGGCAGAGCCCCACACCACCGGCCGGTTGAATGCTGGCCAGTCGCTGCTGTCTCGCCGGCTGCCCCGTTCACGGAACGGCGCATTGATGCCCTCGCTCACCTTTTCCAGGCCCTTGCCGGGTGCCTGGGGCAATTTGGCAAGCACCGGCTCGGCAGGGATCTTGAGCGCGCGGCACACCGCCTGGGCCAGCGCCCGGGTGAAGGTGGTGTCGGAGAGTTCTTCGTAGCGGTCGGCTTCCAGCGCCTCCAGCTTGCGCGGAGTGACCTTGATCGCAGCGGCCAGGGCCGCGATGTGCATGCCCTGCGCCATGCGGGCCTCGCGCAGCATGGCGCCCGCGGTCAGGCCGGCCTGCTCTTCACCCACCTCACTCATCGAACCGCCCTCTCTCCAGCGCCAGGGTTTCAGGCGCCTGCGGGAAGCGGTTGCGCAGCTCGGTGCCGAACTGCTGCACCCCCTGCCGGTTGCCGAGCTTGTTCTCGACCCGCGCTGCCAGCCACAAGGTCTGGGCGCTGGACTGCTCGGGCTGCGCATTGACGCGGCCGATGTAGAAACGGGCACGCTCGTACTCGGCGCGCTGGTACAGGACCTCGGCGAGGTTCACTGCGGTCGTGGGGTTGCTCGGGTCGAACTCATAGGCCCGCAACAGGGTGCGTTCGGCTTCTGCCAACTGGCCGGCGCGTGCCTGGCACACACCCTGCGCCAGCAGGGTGCGCGGCTGGCCGCGGTACTGCGGCTGGGCCACCGCCTGCCCGAACTGCGCCTGCGCCTCGTCGAACCGGCGCTGCTGGCACAGGAACCAGCCATAGTTGTGCATGGCATCGGCGTCATGCGCGTTCAGCTGCAACGCGCGGCGGAAGCTTTCCTCCGCCAGCGGCGCGTTACCCATGCTGCCGTAGATCAGCCCGCGCAGGTTGTAGGCATCGCCGAACTGCGGGTCGGCAGCCAACGCCTGCCTCACCTCGTCGAGCGCGGTGTCGGTCTGGCCGCGCGCGAAGTAGGCGGACGCCAGTTCCAGCCGCACGCGGGCCCGCCGGTCGTTGTCGCCTTGCTCCGACGAAGCGCCCGAAGTGCGGCTGCCATCCGTGCTGGTGCTGGAGCTGGTGGTGGTGCAGCCGGTGAGCGCGAGCGCGCAGGCCACGCCGGCCATCCAGCGCAGGGCGGTCGGCGATGGCCATCGGCGTAGGCAGTGCCTCATCAACAAGCGTCGTCTCCTCGGCTCAGCAGGTGAGCGGCTCAAAAGGTCAATGGTGCCCCGGATTGCGTGGCGAGCTCACTGGCTGCAGCCGGATGGGCGCGCGGCTCATGCGTTCGCGGGCGTGCGTGCGATCCTGCACTTCGCCGGCCAGCTGGCCGCAGGCGGCGGCGATGTCGTCGCCCCGTGTCTTGCGCACCGTGGTGACCACGCCCGCGTCCTGCAGCACCTTGGCAAAAGCCTGCACGCGCTCGCGCGGCGATCGGATGAGGCCGGACTCCGGGAAGGGATTGAACGGAATGAGATTCAGCTTGCACGACACCGGGCCGATCGCCCGCGTGGCCGAGTGCTCGCCGCGCACCAGGGCCACCAGTTCGCGCGCCAGCTCGGGCGTGTCGTTCACCCCGTCCAGCATGCAGTACTCGAAGGTGATGAAGTCGCGCGGCGCCGCTTCCAGGTAGCGCTGGCATGCCGCCATCAGCTCATGCAGCGGGTACTTGCGGTTGAGCGGGACGAGGTTGTCGCGCAGCGGATCGTTGGGCGCATGCAGGGACACCGCCAGCGCGACCGGGCAATCGCTGCGCAGCCGGTCCATCATCGGCACCACGCCGGAGGTGGACACGGTGACACGGCGGCGCGACAGGCCGTAGCCGTGGTCGTCGAGCATCATGCGCAGCGCCGGCACCAGCGCGCTGTAGTTCTGCAGCGGCTCGCCCATGCCCATCATCACCACGTTGGTGATGGCGCGTTCGCCTTCGGCAAGCTGCAAGCGGCGGCGAAGCTGGTGCTCGGCAAACCACAGCTGGGCGATGATCTCACCGGTGCTGAGGTTGCGGCTGAAGCCCTGATGGCCGGTGGAGCAGAAACGGCAGCCCACCGCACAACCGGCCTGGGACGACACGCACAAGGTGCCGCGGTCGTCTTCGGGGATGAACACCGACTCCACCGCGTTGCCGCCGCCCACGTCGAACAGCCACTTGATCGTGCCGTCGGCGGAGGCCTGCTCGCTGATCACCTGCAGCGCGCGCACTTCGGCGCTGCCGGCCAGCTTTTCACGCAGGGACTTCGCCAGGTCGGACATCTGCGCAAAGTCAGATGCCCCTTTTTGATGGATCCAGCGAAACAGCTGGGTGGCGCGAAAGCGCTTTTCCCCCAGCTGCTCGCAGTAGGCAGCCAAGCCGTCGAGATCGAATTCAAGCAGATTGGCTGTCATGACGCCCCTCCAGGGGCACGCGCTTTCAGCGCGAGTAGACGTTCATGCCGGGGAAGAAGAAACCGACTTCCACCGCTGCAGTTTCCGGCGCGTCCGAGCCGTGCACCGCGTTGGCGTCGATGCTATCGGCGAAATCGGCGCGGATCGTGCCTTTCTCGGCCTTCTTCGGGTCGGTGGCGCCCATCAGTTCACGGTTCTTCGCGATGGCGTTTTCGCCTTCGAGCACCTGGATCATCACCGGGCCGGAGATCATGAAGTTGACGAGGTCGTTGAAGAACGGACGCGCCTTGTGAACGGCGTAGAACGCCTCGGCTTCACCGCGCGACAGATGCGCCATCTTGGCGGCAACGATCTTGAGGCCAGCGCCTTCGAAGCGGGCGTAGATCTGTCCGATCACGTTCTTCGCCACGGCGTCGGGCTTGATGATGGACAGGGTGCGTTCGATGGCCATGTTTCTTCTCCTGAATCAATAACTTGGCAAAGCCTTGCATTGTAGCCCGCGAACATGTCCGGGCACTGCACGCGGGGCCTGCTTGGCGTGGGGTCAGCGCCCGCGCCGCCCGCCCCGCGGGCCACCCCGGCCACCACCACCGCCGCCACCACCCTTGTTGCGCAGGAAGGCGTCGGCACCGATGTAGCCCACCGAGGTCTGCATCGGGTCGGGCTGCTTCACGCCGCCGCCACCACCGCCGCCACCGCCCTTCTTGCGGCCGCCGCCGGGGCCGCCGGCACCCCCTGGCCCGCGCGGCTTCTGGACAAAACGCTTGTCGTAGGTCTGCTGCAGCGGATTCGGGATCGGGCCGGTGTTGTCATCGTCCCCGTCATGGTGCTGGCGGCGATTGGCCTGGCGGTCCTGCATCAGCGCCCGCTTGTCGTAGGTCTGCTGCAGCGGATTCGGGATCGGGCCGGTGTTCTCGTCGCGATCATCGGCCGCACGGGGCTCGCGCCGTTCGGCCTGGCGGCCGCGCTTGTCGAAGGTCTGCTGCAACGGGTTGGGAATGTTGCCGCCACCCTCGCGCGGGCCCGGGCCGCGCTGGCCCGTCTCTTCGCGCCGGCCGCCCTCTTCACGGCGGCCGCCACGGCCACGCTTGCCGCCCCGGCGGCCGCGGCCCGGCTTGCCTTCGCCGCCTTCTGCCTCGGCGCTCTGCGGCCGGCCCTCACCACCACCGGCCAGGCGGCGGATGGTGCGCACGTCGTTGTCGTCCAGGTCCACCCACACGCCGCGCTTGAGCCCGCGCGGCAGCACCACGGTGCCATAACGCACGCGGATGAGGCGGCTCACGGTGAGGCCCACCGCGTCGAAAAGCTTGCGCACCTCGCGGTTGCGGCCTTCGGTGATGACCACGCGGTACCAGCGGTTCACACCCTCGCCGCCACCGTCCTCGATGGCCTTGAATGCGGCCTTCTGGCCCTCGATGTCCACACCCTCCAGCAGGCGGGCGCGCGACTCGTCGTCCAGGGTGCCCAGCACCCGCACGGCGTATTCCCGCTCCACGCCGAAGCGCGGATGCATCAGCTGGTTGGCGAGCTCGCCCGAGTTGGTGAACAGCAGCAGGCCTTCGGTGTTGATGTCCAGCCGCCCCACGGACTGCCACTTGCCCTGCTGCAGCCGCGGCAGCTTGCGGAACACCGTGGGCCGCTGCTGCGGATCGTCATGCGTCACCACTTCGCCGGCCGGCTTGTGATAGGCGATCACGCGCGGCGGGGGCGGCGAGATGCGGTAGCGCACCGGCTTGCCATTGACCTTGACCTGATCCCCAAAGGAGATGCGCTGGCCGATGTGCGCCGGCTCGCCGTTCACCGTGACACGGCCCTCGACGATCATCTGCTCCAGGTCGCGCCGGGAGCCGACGCCGGCCTGCGCGAGCACCTTGTGCAGCTTGGGCGCGTCGGCATCCGCAGCCAGCACCCGCTTGGTCTGGGCCTCCTCGACGGCCGCTTCGGGCTCGGCTTCAGCGGCCGGGGGTTCGGCATCGAACTCGCCGGACAACAGCTGGGCGAACACCTCGCCGGTGCTGGGCGTGGGCGGCACCGGGCGCGGCTCCTTGGGCGGGCGCGGCTCCCTGGGTGGCCGCGGCTCGCGCGGTTCGCGCGCTTCGCGGGCTTCGGCAGCAGCCCCTTCAGCGCCAGCGCCGCCTTCGGCCACCACGCCATCCGGGCCCGCCTCGCGCGGGCCGCGGTCACGCCGGCCGCGCCGGCGGTTGCGCCCACTGCGCGGGGCGTCGCCCGCGGGGGCGGCTGCACCGGCCCCATCGTCCGATCCGGCAGGCTCCGCTTCCACCCCGGCCGCCACGGCGGGCTCGGCCTGCGCAGGAATCGCCGCCACCACGGTCTCCGGCACCGTCAAGGGCGCCGGCTCCACGGTGTGGCCACCGGCATCGCTGATGGCCTCTGCCACCGCCTCGGCGGTCTCGCTCTTTTTCACCGTGCGTCGGCGTCGCGGCTTGGGCGCTGGCGCGTCGGGGGAGCCGGCGGCCGGGTCGGCCGGGGCATCGGAGGGGAGCGAGTCGGAGTCGTTGGCGTTCATGTGTGTGGTTCTACAGGTGCCGCATCGTCGGCCGGCACGTCAGGGACAGGTTCTTCGTCGGGAGCCGCGGATGCAGGCGAATCGCTGCTGGCGGCGGGTGCGGGTTCGGCGGGCGGGGTGGGCTCGGCAGCCGCCGCCTGCGCATCCAGGGGCAGTGCGGCCTGCCCTTCCTCGAGCAAGGAGGGTTGCCCGTCGGACATGCCATCCACCAGCGCTGCCGCGTGCGGCGGCGCACCGTCCAGTGCGGGCAGCTGGTCCAGGCTGGCCAGCCCCAGGTCGTCCAGGAACTGGCGTGTGGTGGCATACAGCGCCGGGCGGCCGGGGGCTTCGCGGTAGCCGATGGCTTCGATCCAGCCGCGGTCCTCCAGCTGCTTGACGATCTGGCTGCCCACCGTCACGCCGCGGATGTCCTCGATGTCGCCCCGGGTGACCGGCTGGCGGTAGGCCACGATCGCCAGCGTTTCCATCACGGCGCGGGAGTACTTCGGCGGCTTCTCGGGATTGAGCCGGTCCAGGAACTCGCGCATTTCCGGCCGGCTTTGGAAACGCCAGCCGCTGGCCAATGCCACCAGTTCGACGCCGCGGTCTTCCCATTCGCGCGCCAGCTCATCGAGCAGGCTGCGCAGGGTGTCTGCACCGACCTGGTCTTCGAACAGCACGCGCATCTCGCGCAGCGAGAGCGGTGCCTGGGCGCAGATCAGCGCGGTTTCGAGGACGCGCTTTGCATCCTGGGTGTTCATCGATGTGGTTCTCGCGGCCGGCCTTGAACCGGCAGTGGCGATCGGAGCGCCTGGGGCCTCAAACAGACCTGGAGGCTCGTGCCTCGGTGGCGCCGCTGTAGCGTCTGGCAGGCCGACCAGCAGGCTGCGAAGGGATATCGCAGGGCGCTGAAGCCTGGGGACCTGGAACGCGATTGTAGCCGCTCATCGTGATGCTCCGGCGACCTGCTGCCACGCCGGCAGCAGGTCCGCCGGCAGGTCGGCCTGGAAATCCAGCTCCCGGGCCGTGGCCGGATGGCGCAGGCGCAGGCGCTCGGCGTGCAGGGCCTGGCGTGTGAGCCCCAGTGCGGGGCGGCCGCCATAGGTGGCATCCGCCAGCAGGGGATGGCCGCGCGACGCGAGGTGCACGCGGATCTGGTGCGTGCGGCCGGTGTGCAAGGTGCAGCGCAGCGCGCTCACGCCGTCGTGCACGGCGATGCGCTCCACGTCCGTGCGCGCAGGTTTGCCCGACGCCACCACGGCCATGCGGATGCGCGACTGCGGGTCGCGTGCAATGGGCGCGTCGATGCTTACGTGCTCGAAGCGCACTTCGCCGTGGGCGAGCGCGAGGTACTGGCGGTGCACCTCGCGCGCGGCGATGCTGCGCACCAGCGCCGTCACCGCCGGCAGCGTCTTGCCCACCACCATGAGGCCGGACGTGTCCTTGTCGAGCCGGTGAACAATGCCCGCGCGCGGCAGGGACGCGGCCGCCGCATGGTGCGCGAGCAGCGCATTGAGCACGGTGCCGGACCAGTTGCCCGCGGCCGGATGCACCACCATCCCGGCCGGCTTGTGGATGACCAGCAGGTGCTCGTCCTCGAACGCGATGTCCAAGGGCAGGGGCTCGGCCCGGAAGGCGCGGCTTTCCGCCGTGGGCACAAGCTCCAGCCGAACGGCCTGCCCCACGCGCACGCGGCGCGACGCCGCACCGGCCGCCACCCCATCCAGGAGGACATGGCCGCCATCGATCAGCGATTGCAGGTGGCTGCGCGAAAACTCCGGCGCCAGGACGACCAGCACCTTGTCCAGGCGCTCGCCGTGCTGCGCCGCATCGACCACTGCCTGGCGAACTTCATGCGCGTCGGCTTCGGCCTCGTCGGCAGCGTCGGGCAGCGTGTGCAGGTCCAACGGCTGCGGCTCGGGGCGGTTCATATAATCGTGTGCGTTCTTGCAGACTACCGATGCCGGCCCACGATGTGCCGGACCCACCGATGACCGTTTCCCGTGTGTGGCGCCTTAGCGGCGCAATGGCGCCGCTGATGCTGGCGGCGCTGCTGGCGGCTTGTGGTTCGAGCCCGAAAGGCGACGACAACTCGCCGCAGGCGGTCGAACGATTGTATGCAGACGCCAAGGAAGACATGGCGTCCGGCTCCTACGACTCGGCGATCAAGCTGCTGGAGCGCGTGGAAGGCCGGGCGGCCGGCACCCTGCTGGCACAGCAGGCCACGCTCGACCTGGCCTACGTGTACTACAAGCAGGGCGAGCGCGCACAGTCCATCTCCACGCTGGACCGCTTCATCAAGCTGCATCCGTCCAGCCCGGCGCTGGACTATGCGCTGTACCTGCGCGGCATCGTGAACTTCAACGACAACCGCGGGCTGCTGGGCAGCCTGGCCGGCCAGGACATGTCCGAGCGCGACCAGCAGGCTTCGCGGGACGCGCACCAGTCGTTCAAGCAGCTGGTGGAACAGTTCCCGAACTCCAAGTACACGCCGGACGCGCGGCTGCGCATGGACTACATCGTGAACGCGCTGGCCGACTATGAGCTGCATGTGGCGCGCTACTACTTCCGCCGCGGCGCCTTCGTGGCGGCTGCCAACCGCGCCCAGCAGGCGGTGCAGGAGTTCCAGCAGGCGCCCGCCACGGAAGAAGCGCTCTACATCATGGCGCAGAGCTACGACAAGCTGGGCCTGACCCAGCTGCGCGACGACGCCGACCGTGTGCTGAAGAAGAACTTCCCGAACAGCCGCTATCTCGTGGAAGGCATCCGCTCGCCTAACCGCTCCTGGTGGCAGTTCTGGTGACACGTTGACCCCCGGCCGTTGGGCGGCCGCCCCCCAAGGGGGCTCGAGTCGCGGCCGGGCAACCCGTCCGCGACCCGCCCGTTCTATCGCCAGCGCCCCTGACCGCGTTGCGGTCTGTCCCAGAGGGACTTGCCGCTAAAACGGCGCGTCCCGCGTGGCGGCCAATTCCGCCAGCCAGGCCAGCGCGTCGTCTTCGCTGGCCAGCGGCGTCATCGGCGGCAGCGCCGCCTTCAGGCGCTTGCCGTATTGCATCTGCGCCATGCGCGGGTCGCACACCACCAGCAAACCGCGGTCCGTTTCGCTGCGGATCAGGCGGCCGCCGCCCTGCTTGAGCGAGATGGCGGCTTCGGCCACGAAGTACGCCATGAACGCGTTGCCACCGGCGGCTTCGATCTGCTTGACCCGCGCCTCCACCAGGGGGTCGTTGGGTGGCGGAAAAGGCAGCTTGTCGATGAGCACGCACTGCAGCGCTTCACCGGGCACGTCGATGCCCTCCCAGAAGCTCTGGGATCCCACCAGCACGGACGACGGCCGGCTCAGGAAGGCCTGCAGCAGGCTGCGCTTGGGGCTTTCGCCCTGCACCAGCACCTGGATGTCGTGCCCGGCCAGCTGTTCGCGCAGCGTGGCAGCGATCTGCTGCAGCGCCCGCAGCGTGGTGGTGAGCACGAAGGTGCGGCCGCCCAGCGCAACCGCGCAGCGCGCAGCCAAGGCGGCCACCGCCGGCGGATGTGCGCCGTCGTTGGGCTTGGGAAACCGCTGCGGGATCCACAGGCGGGCGTGGGCCGCGTAGTCGAAGGGGCTGTTGAGCTTGAGGGTGCGTGCATCCTCCAGGCCTGCCGACGCGGTAAACCAGGTCAGCGCCTCGTCGTCACCGAGGGTGGCCGAGGTGAATATCCAGGCCTTGGGCGCGGCCTCGCGCTGCTCGGTGAGCATGTCGCGAATGTCCAGCGGCGACTCCACCAGCCGCAGCTGCAAAGGGGTGAGGTCGATCCAGCGCACCCGGCCATCGGCACACGGCTGAACGAAGCGGCCGGCCAGGGAGGCGAGCTGCAAGGCGCGCTGCTGCAGCTTGGGGAAGTCGGGCGCGATCTCGCTCACGGTGTCCAAAGCCTCGGCCGCCTGCCGGCACATCGCATCCAAGGCGGCCAGCGAGTCCTTGAACAGTGCGAGCGTGGATCGTTCCTCCCAGCGAAGCTTGACGATGCCCCGCACGTCGCGCATGGGCCCTGCGGCCGCCAGGCGCAGGTCACGCGCGGCGCGGTCGCAGCCGGCCGCCAGGTCGGACCAGGGCGCCAGGCCACGCGCATGCTGCAGGCCCGCGGCCAGCATGTCGCGTGCAAAGTCGATCACCTGCCCGCTGCCCAAGGTGGTGCCGAGGAACTGCACACCCGCTTCGGCGAGCTGATGCGCTTCGTCGAACACCGCGGCGTCCACTGTGGGCAGCAGTTCGGCCACGCCGCTGTCACGCAAGGCCATGTCGGCGAAGAAGAGGTGATGGTTCACCACCACCAGGTCAGCGGCCATCGCTTCGCGGCGCGCCTTCATCACATGGCATTTGTAGTACTGCGGGCATTCAGCGCCCAGGCAGTTCTCGCGGGTGGAGGTCACCAGCGGAATGACCGGCGAACGCTCGTCCAGGCCTTCGATTTCCGCCAGGTCCCCGGTGGTGGTGGCCTGGGCCCAGGTTTCCACCTTGGCGAGTGTGCGCACGGCCCAGCGGTCGGGCAGCTGCGCGCTCTGGCGCGCCTGATCCAGCCGATGCAGGCAGAGGTAGCTCGCCCGCCCCTTGAGCAGTGCCAGTGTCACCGGCATGCGCAAGGCATCGCGCAGACGCGGCAGGTCGCGCAGGAACAGCTGGTCCTGCAGGCTCTTGGTGGCCGTGCTCACCAGCGCCCGCTGACCGGAGAGCAGCAGCGGCACCAGGTAACCGAAGGTCTTGCCGACGCCCGTGCCGGCTTCCACCACCAGGGCTTCGCGCCGCTCGATCGCCTGCGCCACGGCCAACGCCAGCTGCTGCTGCGCATCCCGTTCCACATACGACGGGTCCGACTCGGCCAGCGGGCCGCCGGGCGCGAACGCCCAAGTGACCTGGGTGGCCAGCGCGCCTGCGGCCTGCTGTGCTTCGATGTCCATGGGGTTCAACGGGGGCCGGGCCGGCGATCGGTCAGGCGATGAAGGCAGCAGGCACCCAGGCGCACGGCCGGCCAAGGCAGCTGACGAGGATGAAGGGGCGTGTCCACGAGCAAAAACGCATGTCCGTCACGGCAAGACTGCGCTGAGGGGACAGGCGGAGAGTTTATATTGCCGCCATGAGCCCAAGCCCCCATGGCCACCGCCTCGCCGCGGCCACCGCACTGCATCGCGGCGACCGCGGTTACCAGCAAGACCAGGTCGAGATCCTCGTGCACCCGCGGGTCACGGGCTGCGCGCTGGCCATCGTGGCCGACGGCATGGGCGGCAAGAGCGGCGGCCGCAAGGCCGCCGACCAGGTGATCCTCACTGCACAGCAGATCTTCGAACGCTACGTGCCGGAAAAGGACGATCCCACCGACACCTTGCGCCAGCTGGTGATGGAGGCGCACCTGATGATCAAGCTCACCGCCATCACCGCGGAAGAAGAGCCGCACAGCACCATCGCCGGCTTCATGATCGGCCCGACGCTCGAGTGCGAGGTGGTGCACGCCGGTGATTCACGCGTGTACCACTTCCGCGGCGCGGAGATGGTCAGCCGCACCATCGACCACTCCTACGTGCAGCGCCTCATCGAAGAAGGCAAGATCACCGAGGAAGAGGCCAACACCCATCCGCAGTCCAACCTGCTCACCGGCTGCCTGGGCACCCACCAGGATCCGCCCGTCACCCTCAGCCGCATCGGGCCGCTGCAGGTGGGCGACACCCTGCTCGCCTGCAGCGACGGCCTGTGGCACTACTTCACCCCCAAGGAGCTGGGTGCCATCGTGCAGGCGCTGCCGCCGCGTGAAGCGAGCGAGATGCTGGTGGGCAAGGCGCGCCAGCGCGCCCGCGGGGGCGGCGACAACCTGTCGCTGGCCCTGGTGCGGGTCGAACCGTTGCGCTGAGGGGTTGTCAGCGGGCGGCGCTGGCTGCCACGGCGGCCGGGATGGGCAGTGAGGCTGCCGGCTTGTGCACCTGCGCCCGTGCGGCATTGCGGCGCGCCAGCTCCTCACGATGCGCAGCGGCCTCCTTCTGCCGCTGCCGATACGCCGCCTCATTGCGCTCGCGTTCCGCGGCCGAAAGAGCTGGCGGATGCGCCGCACCAGGCTCTTCGTGTCGCGCCACGGCGGGCGCCGACGCCACACGAGCCTCAGCCGCAGACGCCGCCGAGGCAACCGCCGCCTGGCGCTGCACGACACGCGGCTGGGCCGGCGCCGCGCGTTTCAGGGCGGCCTCGCGTTGTTTCTCCTGCAGGCGCTCGAGTTGTGCAGCGGCGCGTTGCTTACGCAGCGCCTCGTCCAGCACCGACTGCTGCTGTGCCAGGTGCTCCAGCGCCAAGCGCCGATCGGCACGCGCCTGCTCAATGCAGGAGGTGATGATGAACTGCGACTCGCATTGCCGGACCTGCGCCGCATACTGAGATTCCACCCGCTGCCGCTCATTCGCCACGCGCTCGCGCTCGGTACGCTGGTCGAGCGCGTCGGCCGCGGGCGCATTGGCAGTCCAAGCGGCGAGCAGCAGCGCAGCGACAGCGCGCAGCGGGGCGTCAGGTGAGAGAGGTATCGACATCGCGGCGGGACAAGGCCAGGAACTCGGCTGACTGCATCTCGTGCAGCCGGGACACGGTACGCGGGAATTCGTGCGCCAGCGGGCCTTCGGTATACAACTGTTCCGCCGGCACCGCCGCCGACATGATGAGCTTGACGCGCCGGTCGTACAACACGTCCACGAGCCAGGTGAAACGCCGGGCCTCCGACGCCAGGCGTGGAGACATCTGCGGCACGTCGGACAGCAGCACGGTATGGAACTGGGTGGCCAGCTCCAGGTAGTCGTTCTGCGAGCGCGGCCCGCCGCACAGCGTCTTGAAGTCGAACCACACCACGCCGCCGGCGCGCCGCTGCGCCCGCAGCTCCCGGTGCTCGATGTGCAGCAGCCGGTCCTCGTCACGTGCTTCGGCCAGGCGCTCGAAGGCCTGCGTCATGGCGGCGTCGGCCTCGGCACCCAACGGGGTGTGGTACAGCTGAACCTGCTGCAAGGTGCGCTGGCGGTAGTCGGTGCCGTTGTCCACGCTGATCACTTCGAGCTTGTCCTTCAGCAGCGCGATGGCCGGCAGGATGCGGTCGCGATGCAGCCCGTTGGGGTACAGCTCGTCCGGATGGAAGTTCGACGTGGTCACGATGCTCACCCGGTTGGCAAACAGCGCCTCCAGCAGGCGATGCAGGATCATCGCGTCGGTGACGTCGGCCACGTGGAATTCGTCGAAGCAGATCAGCCGGTAGCGCCGGGCGATGCGCTTGCCGAGTTCGTCCAGCGGGTTCACCGTGCCCTTGAGCTCCTGCAGCTCGCGGTGCACCTCGCGCATGAATTCGTGGAAATGCAGGCGCGTCTTGCGCGTGAGCGGCACGGCCTGGAAGAAGCAGTCCATCAGGAAGCTCTTGCCCCGCCCCACCCCGCCGTGCATGTACACGCCGCGGGGTATCGGTGGGTGGCGCAGCAGCTTGGTGAGCGGGTTGCTGCGCCGGGCCTTGTAGTCCGCCCATTCGTTCTCGCAGCGCTCCAGCGCGTCCACGGCCCGCAACTGGGCCGGGTCGCTCTGGTAGCCGCGCTCCTGGAGCGTCTGCGCGTAGAGCTGGCGGACTGGCACGATCAGAAGTTGAGCGTGCGCTTGTCGACCGCCAGGGCCGCTTCCTTGGTGGCTTCGCTGAGGCTCGGGTGCGCATGGCAGATGCGGGCGATGTCCTCGGCGCTGGCCTTGAACTCCATCGCCACCACCGCCTCGGAGATCAGCTCGCTGGCATAGGGCCCCACGATGTGAACACCCAGGATCTCGTCGGTCTTGGCGTCGGCCAGGAACTTCACCATGCCGGTGGTGTCACCCAGCGCGCGGGCGCGGCCGTTGGCGCTGAACGGGAAGGTGCCGGCCTTGTAGGCGCGGCCGGCGGCCTTGAGCTGCTGCTCGGTCTGGCCCACCCAGGCGATCTCCGGGCTGGTGTAGATCACCCAGGGGATGGTGTTGAAGTTGACGTGCCCATGCTGGCCGGCGATGCGCTCGGCCACGGCAACACCCTCTTCCTCCGCCTTGTGCGCGAGCATGGGGCCGCGCACCACGTCGCCCACCGCCCACACGTTGGGCAGGTTGGTCCTGCAGTCGTCGTCCACCGCGATGGCGCCGCGGTCGTCGAGCTTCAGGCCCACCGCTTCACCGTTCAGGCCGATGGTGTTGGGCACGCGGCCGATGGACACGATCAGGCGGTCGCACTCCAGGATCTGTGCACCGCCGTTGCTGTCGGTGTAGCTGACCGCCACGCCGTCGGCGTTGGCCTTGACCTCGGCGATCTTCACGCCGAGCTCGATCTTCAGGCCCTGCTTCTTGAAGGCGCGTGCCGCCTCCTTGGCGATCTGCTCGTCCACCGCACCCAGGAAGGTGGGCAGCGCTTCCAGCACCACCACCTCGGCGCCCAGGCGGCGCCACACCGAGCCCATTTCGAGGCCGATGACACCGGAGCCGATGACCCCCAGCTTCTTGGGCACGCCACCGATGCGCAAGGCACCGTCGTTGGACAGGATGCGCTCTTCATCGAAGGCCGCGCCCGGCAGCGCCCGCGGGTTGGAGCCGGTGGCCAGGATCACGTGCTTGGCGGTGATCGTTTCTTCCGCCGCACCCGCCACCCTGATCTCGTAGGCGCCGTCCTTGGCCGCTGCAAACGAGCCGCGGCCGTGGAAGAACGTCACCTTGTTCTTCTTGAAGAGATAGAGGATGCCGTCGTTGTTCTGCTTCACGACGGTGTCCTTGCGGGCCAGCATCTTGGCCAGGTCCACCTGCACACCGGACAGGTTGATGCCGTGGTCGGCGAAGTGGTGCTGCGCCTGCTCCACGTGTTCGGACGACTGCAGCAGCGCCTTGGATGGGATGCAGCCGACGTTGGTGCAGGTGCCGCCGGGTGCGGGGCCGCCCTTGCTGTTTTTCCACTCGTCGATGCAGGCGGTGTTGAAGCCCAGTTGGGCCGCGCGGATGGCGGCGATGTAGCCGCCGGGGCCGCCGCCGATCACGACGACGTCGAAGGATTTGCTCATGAGAAACTTTCGCAGATGGTGGAGTGCGACAGGGGCCGCACCCGGCTGTCATTCACTCGGCACGAAGATCCACAGCAGCACATAGGCCAGCAGGCCGACGCCGCCGAACAGGAAGAGCAGCGCGAAGACCAGGCGCCACACCCACGACTCCGCGCCGGTGGCGCGCGCGATGCCGCCGCAAACACCGCCCAGCCATTGGTCGGTGCGGCTGCGGCGCAGCGCGTTCACGCCTGCAAGCGCGGGTGCCGGCGAGGTGCCGGGGAGGGGTGCGTCCAGCAGCCGGGCCTTGGCGCGTGCGAACTCGTCGTCGGTCAACGCGCCGCGCTGGCGCAGTTCGTCAAGCTTGCCGAGTTCGTCGCTCAAGGCCATGGCTGCCTCCCGGGGCGTCAGATGTCGAACAGCAGGCGCGCCGGGTCTTCCAGCGCTTCCTTCATCGCCACCAGGCCCAGCACGGCTTCGCGGCCGTCGATGATGCGGTGGTCATAGCTCATCGCCAGGTAATTGATCGGGCGCACCACGACCTGCCCGTTCTCCACCACCGCGCGGTCCTTGGTGGCATGCACGCCCAGGATGGCCGACTGCGGCGGGTTGATGATGGGCGTGGAGAGCATGGAGCCGAACACGCCGCCGTTGGAGATGGAGAAGGTGCCGCCGGACAGCTCTTCGATCGAGAGCTTGCCGTCCTTGGCCTTCGCGCCGTACTCGGCGATCTTCTTCTCGATGTCGGCGAAGCTCATCTGGTCGCAGTTGCGCAGCACCGGCACCACCAGCCCGCGCGGCGAACCCACCGCGATGCCGATGTCGAAGTAGCCGTGGTAGACGATGTCGTTGCCGTCCACGCTGGCGTTGAGCACCGGGTACTTCTTGAGCGCGGCCACCGCTGCCTTGACGAAGAAGCTCATGAAACCCAGCTTCACGCCGTGTTCCTTCTCGAACTTCTCCTGGAACTTCTTGCGCATTTCCATCAGCGGCGCCATGTTCACCTCGTTGAAGGTGGTCAGGATGGCGTTGGTGGCTTGTGATTGCAGCAGGCGCTCGGCGATGCGGGCGCGCAGGCGGCTCATGGGCACGCGCTGCTCCGGGCGGTCACCCAGGTTGGCCGCGACGGGCGCGGCGACGGGCGGCAGCGGCTTGGCAACAGCAGGTGCTTGCGGCACCGCCACCGGCGCGGCGGCCAGTGCCGGCTTGCCGCCGCCTTCCAGCGCACCCAGCACGTCGCCCTTGGTGATGCGGCCGTCCTTGCCGGTGCCGCTCACCTGGCCAGCGCTCAGGCTGTTGTCCGCCATCAGCTTGGCCGCGGCGGGCATGGCGACGTCCGACTTCGAGCCGGCGGCGGCCGGCGCTGCCGCTGCCGCGGGGGCTGCTGCAGCCGGCGCCGCAGCGGGTGCCGCGACAGGCGCCGCTGCAGCGCCCTTGCCCTCGCTGTCGATCTTGGCGATGACCTGGTCACTGGTCACCGTGGCACCGTCGGCCTGAACGATCTCCGCCAACACGCCGGCGGACGGCGCCGGCACTTCGAGCACGACCTTGTCGGTCTCGATCTCGATCAGGATCTCGTCGATCGCCACGGCGTCGCCGGGCTTCTTCTTCCACTGCAGCAGGGTGGCTTCGGCCACCGATTCGGACAGCTGCGGGACTTTGACTTCTACGATTGCCATTTCAAAACTCTCTTTGTTCGTGTGGCGCCGCGCTGAAGCGCTCGCCGCCGCAGGCGGTAAGCGCACGCAGGGTGACCACGGCGCGCAGCGCCCGTGGTCACCGGCGAAGCGTTATTTGCTGAGGACGAAGCCCTTGAGCTTGCCGTAGGCCTGGTCGAGCAGCGCCTTCTGCTGCTCCTGGTGCAGGTGTGCATACCCCACGGCCGGCGATGCCGAGGCGGGCCGGCCGGCGTAACCCAGCTTCTGCCCCTCGAGCATGTTCTCGTGGATGTAGTGCTGCACGAAGAACCAGGCCCCCTGGTTCTGGGGCTCGTCCTGGCACCACACGATCTCGGTGGCGTTCGGATAGCGCTTGACCTCGGCCGCGAACGCCTTGTGCGGGAAGGGATAGAGCTGCTCGACGCGGATGATGGCCACGTCGTTGCTCTTCTTCTCGTCGCGGCGCTTCACCAGGTCGTAGTACACCTTGCCCGAGCACGCGATCACCCGCTTGACCTTGGCGGCGTCGATCTCCGCATTGGTCTCCGGGATCACCGTCTTGAACTCGCCCTTGGTGAACTCGGCCAGCGGCGAGGTGGCGTCCTTGTTCCGCAGCAGCGACTTCGGCGTCATGATGACCAACGGCTTGCGGAACATGCGCACCATCTGCCGGCGCAGCAGGTGGAAGATCTGGCTGGCGGTGGTGGGCTGCACCACCTGCATGTTGTTGTCCGCTGCCAGCTGCATGAAGCGCTCCAGGCGCGCCGACGAGTGCTCGGGGCCCTGGCCCTCGTAGCCGTGCGGCAGCATCAGCGTCAGGCCGTTGACGCGGCCCCACTTCACTTCGCCGGACGCGATGAACTGGTCGATGACCACCTGCGCGCCGTTGGCGAAGTCGCCGAACTGCGCTTCCCAGATGGTCAGCGTGTTCGGGTCGGCCGACGCATAGCCGTACTCGAAGCCGAGCACCGCCTCCTCGGAGAGGATGGAGTCGATCACCACGAACGGCGCCTGGTTGTCGGCCACGTTCTGCAACGGGATGTAGGTGCCCTCGTCCCACTTCTCGCGGTTCTGGTCGTGCAGCACGGCGTGGCGGTGCACGAAGGTGCCGCGGCCCACGTCCTCGCCCGACAGGCGCACCGGGTAGCCGCTGGCCACCAGGGAGGCATACGCCAGGTGCTCACCCATGCCCCAGTCGATGTTGATCTCGCCACGGCCCATGGCGGCGCGGTCGGCGATCACCTTTTCGACCAGCGGGTGCAGCTTGAAGCTGCTGGGGATGGTGGTGATGCGCTCGGCCAGGCGCTTGATCTCGGCCAGCGGCAGCGCGGTGTCGGCCGCGTCGGTCCACTTCTTGCCGAGGAAGGGCGTCCAGTCGACGGCGTACTTGCTCTTGTAGTTGGTGAGCACCGGGTCGACGGTGTGCTTGCCGGCGTCCATGGCGGCGCGGAAGGCCTTGACCATCTCGTCCGGCCCGTCGGCGGGCAGCACGCCCTGGGTGACCAGCTTGTCCGCGTACAGCTTGCGCGTGCCGGGGTGCTGCGCGATCTTCTTGTACATCAGCGGCTGCGTCAGGCTGGGCGTGTCCTGCTCGTTGTGGCCCAGCTTGCGGAAGCAGATGATGTCGACGACCACGTCCTTGTTGAATTCCTGGCGGTAGTCCATTGCCAGCTGCGTGGCCAGCACCACGGCCTCCGGGTCGTCGCCGTTCACGTGCAGCACCGGGGCCTCGATCATCTTAACGACGTCGGTGCAATACAGCGTGGAGCGCGAATCGCGCGGATCGCTGGTGGTGAAGCCGATCTGGTTGTTGATCACCAGGTGCACGGTTCCGCCGGTGTAGTAGCCACGCGTCTGCGCCAGCGCCAGCGTTTCCATCACCACGCCCTGGCCTGCAAAGGCCGCATCGCCATGCACCAGCACGGCCAGCACCTGGTCGCCTTCCTTGTCGCCACGGCGGTCCATGCGCGCCTTGACGCTGCCCTCGACCACCGGGTTCACGATCTCCAGGTGCGAGGGGTTGAACGCCAGGCTCAGGTGCACCGGGCCGCCCGGGGTGGACACATCGCTGGAAAAGCCCTGGTGGTACTTCACGTCACCGGCGGGCAGATCTTCCTTGGCGGTGTGGTCGAACTCGGAGAACAGGTTCGCGGGCGCCTTGCCCAGCGTGTTCACCAGCACGTTGAGGCGGCCGCGGTGGGCCATGCCGATCACGAACTCCTGCACGCCCTTCTCGCCGCCGCGCTGCACCAGCTCGTCCATCGAGGCGATGAAACTTTCGCCGCCTTCGAGCGAAAAGCGCTTCTGGCCGACGTACTTGGTATGCAGGTAGCGCTCCAGGCCCTCGGCCGCGGTCAGGCGGTCGAGGATGTGCTTCTTCTTCTCCGCGGTGAAGGTCGGCTTGCTGCGGATGCTTTCCAGCCGCTCCTGCCACCAGCGCTTTTCCACCGGCTCGGTGATGTGCATGAACTCCGCACCGATGGAGCCGCAATAGGTTTCGCGCAGCGCCTGCAGGATCTCGCGCAGGGTCTGGTGCTCGGCCTTGGTGAAGTAGGTGTTGGTGGCGCTGAACGTGATGTCCATGTCCGCTTCGGACAGGTCATAGAACGCCGGCTCCAGTTCGGGAATCTTGGGGCGCTCGGTGCGCTTGAGCGGATCGAGGTCGGCCCAGCGGGCGCCCAGCGACCGGTAGGCGGCGATCAACGACTGGACATGGACCTGCTTGCGCGCGACCGAGAGTTCGGTGCTGCTGGTCTTGACCTGGAAGGCATTGGCCTTGGCACGCTGGGCGAAGGATTCGACCACCGGGGCATGCGGCACGTCGCGTGCTTCCGAGCCGTCGACCGCCGGCACGTTTTGCAGGGCGTCGAAGTAGGCGCGCCAGTTGTCAGGCACCGACCCGGGGTTGTCGAGGTAGGCCTCGTAGAGTTCCTCGACGTAGGGAGCATTGCCCCCGAACAGGTACGAGTTCGACCTGTATTGCTGCATCATCTTTCGCTCACCTTTCACCCCGGTTTCCAGGGCTTCGATGGGTTGTAGAACCTTCCGCGGCCCGGCTCTACCGGTTGGCGGATTGCGACCCGCCTTGCTGTCAGCACAGTCAAGGGGACGGGAAGGACCAGAGTCTTAAGTCACGGGCGGCACTGTAACACCGATGTTCCGGTGGTTGGTTTTACTGCAGTTCCAAAGACAGCGCCGGCGAGGATGGCATCACGCCCAGGCGCTTGCGAGCAGCGGTGTATTCGCGCCGCAGGCGAGCCACCAGTTGGGCCGCGGGGACCACCTGGTCGATGGTGCCGATGCCTTGGCCGCAGCCCCAGATATCCTTCCAGGCCTTCTTGGCGCTGTCCCCGCCGCCGAAGTTCATCGCGCTGGGGTCGCTTTCGGGCAGCTTGTCCGGGTCGAGCCCCGCGTTGACGATGGAACCACGCAGGTAGTTGCCGTGCACGCCGGTGAACAGGCTGGAGTAGACGATGTCGGCACTGGCGCTCTCGACGATCATCTGCTTGTAGTTGTCCGGCGCGCGGGCTTCGTCGGTGGCGATGAAGGCCGAGCCGATGTAGGCGAAGTCGGCGCCCATGGCCTGTGCCGCCAGCACCGCGCCGCCGGTGGCGATGGAGCCACTGAGCGCCAGCGGGCCGTCGAACCAGCGGCGGATTTCCTGCACCAGCGCAAAGGGGCTGGTCGTGCCGGCATGGCCACCGGCGCCGGCGGCCACCGCGATCAGACCGTCGGCGCCCTTCTCGATCGCCTTGCGCGCGAAGCGGTCGTTGATGATGTCGTGCAGCACGATGCCGCCCCAGCTGTGCACCGCCTCGTTCACGTCGGTGCGCGCGCCCAGCGAGGTGATGACCAGCGGCACCTTGTACTTGGCGCACAGCGCCATGTCGTGCTCCAGCCGGTCGTTGCTCTTGTGCACGATCTGGTTGATCGCAAAGGGCGCGGCCGGCCGGTCGGGGTGGGCCCTGTCATGCGCGGCCAGCGTTTCGGTGATCTCCGCCAGCCAGTCCTCCAGCTGCGATGCCGGGCGCGCGTTGAGCGCGGGCATGGAGCCCACGATACCGGCCTTGCACTGCTCGATCACGAGCTTGGGGTTGCTGATGATGAACAGCGGCGAGCCGATGACCGGCAGGCTGAGCTTGGACAGGACGGCAGGCACGCTCACAGGCGACTCCTCGGGGCAAAGGCAGGATCAGTGTGCGCGGCGCTCCGGCCGCGCTCTATCACACAAGCGACAGCGGCTGCGCTGGCTCAGAAGGCGTCCAGCGCCATCTCGGTGACGCCGGCGGCGCCTTCGACAATGCTGTCGCGCTGGCCGGGCACGCGGCTGAGGATGTGGTCGCCGTAGAAGCGCGCGGTGGCGATCTTGGCCTTCATGAACTCGGTGTCGCTGCCTTCAGCCAGGCGGTCTTCCGCCACCATCAACGAACGTGCCATCTGCCAGCCGGCCACCACGTTGCCCGCCAGCATGAGATACGGCACCGAGCCGGCAAACACCTCGTTGGGATGCGCCTTGGTGCGGCCGGCGACGAAATCCACCGTCTGCTGGAAAGCCTGGCGGGCAGCGGCCAGGCGCTTCAGCATCGCGCGGCAGGCGACGCTGTCGCGCTTTGCGAGTTGCGCTTCGGTGGCCTCGATCTGGCTTGCGATCGCCATCGCGGTTTGGCCACCGTCACGCGCGGTCTTGCGGCCCACCAGATCGTTGGCCTGGATGGCCGTCGTGCCTTCGTAGATCGTCAGGATCTTGGCGTCGCGGTAGTACTGCGCCGCCCCGGTCTCCTCGATGAAGCCCATGCCGCCGTGCACCTGCACGCCCAGGCTGGTGACTTCCAGGCTCATCTCGGTGCTGAAGCCCTTGACCAGCGGCACCATGAATTCATAAAAGGCCTGGTTCTGCCTGCGCACCTGTTCGTCCGGGTGCGCATGCGCCGCGTCGTAGGCGGAAGCGGCCACCAGCGCCATCGCACGACAGCCTTCGGTGAAGGCACGCATGGTCATCAGCATGCGCTTCACGTCAGGGTGATGGATGATGGGCGCGGCCGTGTTCATCGAGCCATCGACCGGGCGCGACTGCACACGGTCGCGCGCATAGGCCACCGCCTTCTGGTAGGCCCGCTCGGCCACCGCGATGCCCTGCATGCCCACCGCGTAGCGGGCCGCGTTCATCATGATGAACATGTACTCCAGGCCTCGGTTCTCCTGGCCCACGAGGTAACCCACGGCCCCACCGTGATCGCCGAACTGCAGCACCGCGGTCGGGCTGGCCTTGATGCCCATCTTGTGCTCGATGCTCACGCAGTGCACGTCGTTGCGCGCGCCCAAAGAGCCGTCCGCATTGACCATGAACTTGGGCACCACGAACAGCGAGATGCCCTTCACGCCTTCCGGTGCGCCCGTCACGCGCGCCAGCACGAGGTGGACGATGTTGCCCGCCATGTCGTGCTCACCGTAGGTGATGAAGATCTTGGTGCCGAAGAGCTTGTACGTGCCATCGGGTTGCGGCTCGGCGCGCGTGCGCACCAGCGACAGGTCCGAGCCGGCCTGCGGCTCGGTGAGGTTCATGGTGCCGGTCCACTCGCCGGAGATCATCTTCGGGATGTAGATCGTGCGCAGTTCGTCGCTGCCGGCGGTGAGCAGCGCCTCGATCGCGCCATCGGTCAGCAGCGGGCACAGGGCGAAGCTCAGGTTCGCGCTGTTGATCATCTCGATGCAGGCCGCGCCGATCGTCTTGGGCAGGCCCTGCCCACCGAACTCGCCCGGATGCTGCAGGCCCTGCCAGCCGCCTTCGCCGAACTGGCGGAACGCGTCCTTGAAACCAGGCGTCGTGGTGACCTCGCCGTCCTTCCACGACGACGGGTTCTTGTCGCCTTCGAAGTTCAGCGGCGCCACTACGCCTTCGTTGAAGCGCGCGCACTCCTCCAGCACCGCCTGTGCCGTGTCGACGCCGGCCTCCTCGAAGCCGGGAAGCTTCGTCAGGGCGTCGATGTTGGCCAGCTCCTTCATGCCGAACAGCATGTCCTTCACGGGGGCGCGGTAGCTCATGGTCTGTCTCCGGATCCAAAGAAAAGGGCGCCCGCCGGGCGCCCGCTGTCCTGTCAATTACAGGGCGTTCACGAGCTCGGGCACGGCCGCGAACAGGTCGGCTTCCAGGCCATAGTCAGCCACGCTGAAGATCGGCGCTTCGGGATCCTTGTTGATCGCGACGATCACCTTGGAATCCTTCATGCCGGCCAGGTGCTGGATGGCGCCCGAGATGCCGGCCGCGATGTACAGCTGCGGCGCGACGATCTTGCCGGTCTGGCCGACCTGCCAGTCGTTGGGCGCATAACCGGCGTCCACGGCGGCTCGGCTGGCGCCGAGCGCAGCGCCCAGCTTGTCGGCCAGCGGCGTGAGCACTTCATTGAACTTGTCGCTGGAGCCGAGTGCGCGGCCGCCGGAAACGATGATCTTGGCGGCGGTCAGCTCGGGGCGGTCGCTCTTGGTGACCTCACGGCCCACGAAGCTGGAGCTGCCGCTGTCGGCCACGGCGTTCACGTTCTCCACAGCCGCGGAGCCGCCGGAGGCTGCGGCTGCATCGAAGCCGGTGGCGCGCACCGTGATCACTTTCACCTTGTCGGTGCTTTGCACCGTGGCGATCGCGTTGCCCGCGTAGATCGGACGCTCGAAGGTGTCGGGCGAGTCCACCTTGCTGATCTCGCTGATCTGCGCCACGTCGAGCTTGGCCGCGACGCGCGGCGCCACGTTCTTGCCGTGCGCGGTGGCGGGAAAGAGGATGTGGCTGTAGCTGCCGGCAACGGCCAGCACCTGCGCCGCCACGTTCTCGGCCAGCTGTTCGCCCAGCGCGGGCGAGTCGGCCAGCAGCACCTTGCTGACGCCGGCGATCTGCGATGCCTGCTTGGCGGCCTCGGCGGCGTTCGCGCCGGCCACCAGGACGTGCACTTCGCCACCGCAAGCGGCGGCTGCGGTCACGGTGTTGAAGGTGGCGCCCTTGATGGACGCGTTGTCGTGTTCGGCAATGACGAGTGCGGTCATGTTCAGATCACCTTGGCTTCGTTCTTCAGCTTCGCGACCAGCGTGGCCACATCGGGCACCTTGATGCCGGCGCTGCGCTTCGGGGGCTCGCTGACCTTCAGCGTCTTGATGCGCGGCGTGACGTCCACGCCCAGGTCGGCCGGCTTCATCGTCTCCAGCGGCTTCTTCTTCGCCTTCATGATGTTGGGCAAGGTCACGTAGCGCGGCTCGTTCAGGCGGAGGTCGGTGGTGATCACCGCCGGCAACTTGACCTTCACGGTCTCCAGGCCACCGTCCACTTCACGGGTGACGCTCGCGAAGCCATCGGCCACCTCGACCTTGGAGGCGAAAGTGGCTTGCGGCAGCTCAGCGAGTGCGGCCAGCATCTGGCCGGTCTGGTTGCAGTCGTCGTCGATGGCCTGCTTGCCGAGGATCACCAGCTGCGGCTGCTCCTTGTCGATCAGCGCCTTGAGGATCTTGGCCACCGCCAGCGGCTGCAGCTCTTCGGCGGTTTCCACCAGGATGGCGCGGTCGGCGCCGATGGCCATGGCGGTGCGCAGGGTTTCCTGGCACTGCGTGACGCCGCAGGAAACGGCGATCACCTCGGTGACCACGCCCTTTTCCTTCAGGCGCACGGCCTCTTCGACGGCGATCTCGTCGAAGGGGTTCATGCTCATCTTCACGTTGGCGATGTCCACCCCCGTGCCGTCGGATTTCACGCGGACCTTCACGTTGTAATCGACGACGCGCTTGACGGGTACCAGAACCTTCATTGCGCTTATCTCCTGTACTGATTGACGTAAACGTTAAGTGGGATTCTAGAGGGGCGAGCGCACGTCCTCGGCCGCGAGGCAGCACAATAAAACGAACGATCGTGCTATTTTAGATGCGTCTCCCCAACCGGCCCTGTCGTGCAGGCGACAAGGCCGGTTGAACAGCCAGCAGATAGACTGCCCGGCGCCATGCACAGCCCCGCCACTCCTTCCGGCCTGATCGGTGTTTTCGACTCCGGCGTGGGCGGCCTGTCCGTGTTGCGCGCCTTGCGTGCGCGGCTGCCGGGTACACCGCTGCTGTACCTGGCCGACTCCGGCTACGCGCCTTATGGCGACCGGACCGTCGAGGACGTGACCCAGCGCTCGGCCCGTGTGATCGAGCACTTGCTGCAGCAGGGTGCGTGCATGGTGGTGATCGCCTGCAACACGGCGACCACGCTGGCGATCGGGGATCTGCGGGCGCGTTGGCCGCAGGTGCCGATCGTGGGCGTCGAGCCGGGCGTCAAGCCGGCCGTGCTGCGCACGCGCAACCGCCGCATCGGCGTGCTCGCCACCCGCCGCACGATCGCCAGCGAACGGTTGCAGCGCCTGCTGCAAGACCATGCGGCGGCCTGCGAAGTGACCTTGCAGGCCTGCCCCGGCCTGGTGGACGCCATCGAGTCCGGCATGCTCGATGACGAGGGCATGTTTGGCCTGCTGGGCGAGTTCTGCGCCCCGCTCCAGGCGGCGCAAGTGGACACCGTGGTGCTCGGCTGCACGCACTACCCGTTTGTCGCCGACCTCATCCGTCGCTGGATGGGCCCCGATGTGCAGCTGGTGGACACGGCCGACGCCGTCGCCGAACGCACCGCCGCCGTGTGGCAGGGCCTCGCGACGGCACCCAGCGGCCCGGTCTCCACCCGCTTGCAGACCACCGGTGAGCCGGTGCTGCTGAGCCGCCTGGCGGCACGCTGGCTGGGCATCGAACAGCCCGCCGAACGGGTCTGTCTGTAACGGGCGTTTGCCAAACCCGGTAGATCTACCAAGAGGGCGGGTAGATCCTCCGGGGGCCGCGTGCGCACCGTTTGCCAGGCGCTGTTTATAAGGTCGACTCCTTCAACCCTCGGGAGAACCGGCGTGACGATTCGATCCATCCCTGCACGATGGCTGCTCACCGCAACCCTGCCGCTGCTGATGCTGGGCGGCTGTGGTGGCTCCAGCCCCGACGACGAGAGCGACACCGGCAGTGCGCAAGCGCAGGGCGCCGCAGTCGGCACACGTTCGATGCACCGCAGAACCGAGCCGGGCAATGCCGCGGCCATCGCCGAAGCCGACGGTGGCCAGGCGACCGCCTTGCACGCGACCGGCCAGTGGGACGCACAAGCGCTCGCCACCGCGGCCGCGCGTCCATTCCCGCACCACGTCACCTACACCAGCGGCGTCATCAAGCCGAGCAACGTCTCCCAGTCGGCGATGGACTCCGCCGTGCAAAGCCGCTACGCGAGTTGGAAGAGCACCTACCTGCGCACCTCCGGCGGCCAGGGAACCTGGGTGAAGTACGACGACACCAGCTCCACGGTGTCCGAGGCGCACGGCTACGGCATGGTGATTTCCGCCTACATGGGCGACAAGACCACCTTCGATGCGATGGTCAAGTACTTCAAGGCACACCCGAGCGTCAACGCCGCACACCTGATGGCCTGGAAGCAGACGCTGTCAGGCGGTACGATGAAGAACGTGGAAGGCGCCGACTCGGCCACGGATGGTGACCTCGACATCGCCTACGGCCTGCTGCTTGCGGACGTGCAATGGGGCTCCACCGGCACCATCAACTACAAGAGCGAAGCACTCGCCGTGCTGCACGATGTGCTGGCCCACGACGTGAACCAGACGACCTGGACGCTCAAGCCCGGCGATTGGGCGAGCGGCTCGGACGCCAACCACACGCGCCCGTCTGACTTCATGACCAGCCACTTCCTCGCTTTCGCCAAGGCCGACAGCGCGAACGCGACCAAGTGGAACAACATCTACGACAAGGTCTCGTCCATCGTGAACTACCAGTTCACGCATGGCAGCGGCAACACCGGCCTGATGCCGGACTTCATGGTGAAGTCCAGTTCCAGTTCGAACTTCCTGCCGGTGTCAGGCACGTACCTGGAAAGCTCGCACGACGGCGACTTTGACTACAACGCCTGCCGCACGCCGTGGCGCCTGAGCATGTCCTACATCGTCAACGGCCGCACCGACATGCTGGCACCGCTCCAGAAGCAGGCCGCCTGGATTCGCTCGGCCACCGGCAGCGTGCCCACGAAGGTGCGCGCCGGCTACTACGTGAAGAACGGTACCAATGGCAGGGCCTATGTGAGCTACGACGACCTTGCCTTCACAGCCCCGATGGCGGTGAATGCCATGCTGGGCGGCGGCTCCGGGCAGACCTGGCTCAACAACCTGTGGACGTCGATCAACGGCGGCGACTACGGCAGCACCGTCGACTACTACGGCGACACCATCCGGCTGCAGGTGATGCTCACGGTCTCGGGCAACTGGTGGACGCCCTGAGGGAGGGATAAGCGGCTCGTGGTGCCCGGGACGGGGATCGAACCCGTATGCCCTCTCTCAAGGGCGGCGGATTTTAAGTCCGCTGCGTCTGCCTGTTTCGCCACCCGGGCCGCGCGCGATTATGGGCGCGCACCAATGAAAAGGGCCTCGCAACGCGAGGCCCTTTTGTCTGGAGGCGCGGGCCGGAGTCGAACCGACCTACACGGATTTGCAATCCGGTGCATAACCGCTTTGCTACCGCGCCTTGTTGTTCTTGTTGTCCGGTGCTGCCACCGATATTGGGCGGCATTCTCACACAAGGATCAAAGACCCGTTGGGTGCATAAAAAAGGGAAGCATGAGCTTCCCTTTTTCGTCTGTTCTGGAGCGGGAAACGAGACTCGAACTCGCGACCTCAACCTTGGCAAGGTTGCGCTCTACCAACTGAGCTATTCCCGCTTGGGCACTCCGCTGACCAACAAAACTTTTGCTGTTCAGCGAAGCTCGCAGTATATACCGCTTTTTAGAAGCTTCGCAAGCCCCTTTCAGTGCTTGATCGCTTCAGTGGTCGCCTGCCCGCCTTCCGGTGTGGTGGCAGCTGCAGCCGGCGTTTCCGGCTTGGGCACCACTTCGTCGTCGGGCAGGGGTTGCGGCTTGGCTTCCAGCGCCACTTCCAGCACGTGGTCGATCCACTTCACCGGCACGATCTCGAGCTTGTTCTTCACATTCTCGGGAATGTCCTGCAGATCCTTGACGTTCTCTTCCGGGATCAGCACCGTCTTGATGCCGCCGCGGTGAGCTGCCAGGAGCTTCTCCTTCAGGCCGCCGATCGCCGTGACCTCGCCGCGCAAGGTGATCTCGCCGGTCATCGCCACATCCGCCCGCACCGGGATGCCGGTGAGCGCCGACACGAAGGCCGTGGTCATCGCGATGCCCGCGCTGGGGCCGTCCTTGGGCGTCGCACCGTCCGGCACGTGGATGTGGATGTCGCGCTTTTCGAAAGCTTCATCCTTGATGCCGAGGCGTCGCGAGCGTGAACGCACCACCGAGCGTGCAGCCTCGACCGACTCCTTCATCACGTCGCCCAGCTGGCCGGTGCGAATGATGTTGCCCTTGCCGGGCATGATGGCCGACTCGATGGTGAGCAGGTCGCCGCCCACTTCGGTCCAGGCCAGGCCGACCACCTGGCCGACCTGGTTCTGCTTCTCGGCCTGGCCGTAGCTGAAGCGCCGCACGCCCAGGAAGTCGTGCAGGTTGTCTTCAGTGACCACCACCTTGCCGTCGTAGGTCTTGAGCTGGATGCCCTTGACCACCTTGCGGCAGATCTTTGAGATCTCGCGCTCCAGCGAACGAACGCCGGCTTCGCGGGTGTAGTAGCGGATGATGCCGCGGATGGCGCCCTCGGTGACTTCCATCTCCTCATCTTTCACGCCATTGTTCTTCTGCTGTTTGGGCAGGAGGTAACGCTGGGCGATGTTGAGCTTTTCGTCCTCGGTGTAACCCGACAGGCGGATCACTTCCATCCGGTCCAGCAGCGCCGGCGGGATGTTCATCGAGTTCGACGTGGCCACGAACATCACGTCCGACAGGTCGAAGTCGACCTCGACGTAGTGGTCGCTGAAGGTGTGGTTCTGCTCCGGGTCCAGCACTTCGAGCAGGGCCGACGACGGGTCGCCACGGAAGTCCATTCCCAGCTTGTCGATTTCGTCCAGCAGGAACAGCGGATTGCGGGTGCCCACCTTGGACAGGCTTTGCAGCACCTTGCCCGGCATGGAGCCGATGTAGGTGCGGCGGTGGCCACGGATCTCGGCCTCATCGCGCACGCCGCCCAGCGCCATGCGAACGAACTTGCGGCCGGTGGCGCGCGCCACGCTCTGGCCCAGCGAGGTCTTGCCCACGCCCGGGGGGCCCACCAGGCACAGGATGGGCGCCTTCACCTTGTCGACGCGCTGCTGCACCGCGAGGTACTCGAGGATGCGGTCCTTGACCTTCTCCAGGCCGTAGTGGTCCTCGTTCAGCACGTCCTCGGCATTCTTGAGGTCGTGCTTGATCTTGGTCTTCTTGCTCCAGGGCAGGTTGACCAGGGTGTCGATGTAGTTGCGCACCACCGTGGCTTCGGCGGACATCGGCGACATCAGCTTGAGCTTCTTCAGCTCGGCATCGGCCTTCTTGCGCGCCTCCTTGGGCATGCGGGCGGCGGCAATCTTCTTCTCGAGGTCCTCGAGGTCAGCGCCCTCTTCGCCGTCGCCCAGTTCCTTCTGGATCGCCTTGACCTGCTCGTTCAGGTAGTACTCGCGCTGGCTCTTTTCCATCTGGCGCTTGACGCGGCCACGGATGCGCTTTTCCACCTGGAGGATGTCGACCTCGTGCTCCAGCAGCTCCAGCAGCTTTTCCAGGCGCTTGTCGACCTCGAACAGGTCGAGTACCGACTGCTTGGCTTCCAGCTTCAGCGGCAGGTGTGCGGCGATGGTGTCGGCCAGTCGGCCGGCATCGTCGATGCCTGCGATGGAGGTCAGGATCTCCGGCGGGATCTTCTTGTTGAGCTTGACGTACTGGTCGAACTGCTGCGTGACCGCGCGGCGCAGCGCCTCGATCTCGGGCTTGGTATCGGCCAGCGGCGGCACTGGGGTGACATCGGCGACGAAGTGCTCGCCGTTGTCCGAGATCGCATTGGTGTTGGCGCGCTGGATGCCTTCGACCAGCACCTTCACGGTACCGTCGGGCAGCTTCAGCATCTGCAGGATGGTGGACACGCAGCCGACATCGAACATGTCGTCGGCTTTCGGCTCGTCCTTGCCGGCGGCCTTCTGGGCCACCAGCATGATCTGGCGCCCTGCTTCCATCGCCGCTTCCAGTGCCTTGATGGACTTGGGGCGGCCGACGAACAGCGGGATCACCATGTGGGGGAACACCACCACATCGCGCAGCGGCAGCAGCGGCAAGGTGATGGGTTCAGCAGGCAATACGGGATGTCCGGACATGGGAACCTCTCTTTCCCGGCCTACTTAGGGGCCGGGGCTGAATTTGCAAGCAGCCGCATCATGCGGACCGCTTGCTGGTGTGGGCGACCGCAAACGCAATGCCGGATCGGCGCGTTCAGGCGCTGGCCTTGGCCTGCTCGCGGTACACCAGCAGGGGCTTGGCGTTCTCTTCGATGTTGTGCTCATCGAGCACCACCTTGGCAACGCCATCGAGGTTGGGCAGATCGAACATGGTGTCGATCAGGGCGGCTTCCATGATGGAGCGCAGGCCGCGTGCACCGGTCTTGCGGGCCAGCGCCTTGCGGGCAATCGCCTGCAAGGCCGACGGGCGGATCTCCAGATCGACTCCGTCCATGCCGAAGAGCTTCTGATACTGCTTGAGCAGTGCGTTCTTCGGCTCGGTGAGGATCTGCACCAGCGCGTCTTCGGTCAGCTCGCCCAGGGTGGCGACCACCGGCAGGCGGCCCACCAGTTCGGGGATGAGACCGAACTTGATCAGATCCTCGGGCTCGGCCTCGCGGAACACTTCCGAGACCTTGCGCTCGTTCTTGGTGTGCACCGTGGCGCCGAAGCCGATGCCTGAGCGCTCGGTGCGGTTCTGGATCACCTTTTCCAGCCCGTCGAAGGCGCCACCGCAGATGAACAGGATGTTGGTCGTGTCGATCTGCAGGAAGTCCTGGTTCGGGTGCTTGCGCCCGCCCTGCGGCGGCACGCTCGCCATCGTGCCCTCGATGAGCTTGAGCAGCGCCTGCTGCACGCCTTCGCCGGACACGTCCCGGGTGATGCTCGGGTTGTCAGCCTTGCGCGAGATCTTGTCGATCTCGTCGATGTAGACGATGCCGCGCTGCGCCCGCTCGACGTCGTAGTTGCAGTTCTGCAGCAGCTTCTGGATGATGTTCTCGACGTCCTCGCCCACGTAGCCCGCTTCGGTGAGCGTGGTGGCGTCCGCGATGACGAAGGGCACGTTGAGCAGGCGTGCCAGCGTCTGGGCCAGCAGCGTCTTGCCGGAGCCGGTGGGGCCGATCAGCAGGATGTTGCTCTTGGACAGCTCGACTTCATCCTTCGAGCTGCCCATGTGCTTCAGGCGCTTGTAGTGGTTGTAGACGGCCACAGAGAGCGTGCGCTTGGCCTGATCCTGGCCAATGACGTACGAGTCCAGGATGCCCTTGATCTCGCCCGGCGTGGGCAGGTCGGACTTGGCGGCGCGCGAGGCTCCGTTTTCAGCGGGCACCTCGTCGCGGATGATGTCGTTGCACAGCTCGATGCACTCGTCGCAGATGAAGACCGAAGGGCCGGCGATGAGCTTCTTCACCTCGTGCTGGCTCTTGCCGCAGAAGGAGCAGTACAGGACTTTTTCGCTCGAAGCGCCTTTTTTGTCGGCCATGGGTGCGTGCGAAGGGAATCGCGGTACGTGAGAGTGTTCGGATCAATGATAGTTCAAGTGAAGACGGGGCCTTTCGCAGGAAAAGGCCCCGTTTTCCATGCTCCGCCGGCCGCTTGCGGCCGGCAAGCGGCGCTCAGGCCCGCTTGTCCAGCACCTGGTCGATCAGGCCATAGGTCTTCGACTCGTGAGCGGACATGAAAAAGTCCCGTTCCGTATCGTTTTGGATCTTTTCTAGCGGCTGGCCGGTGCGCTCGGCCAGGATGCGGTTCAGCTGCTCGCGGGTGCGCAGGATCTCCCTGGCATGGATCTCGATGTCCGTGGCCTGGCCCTGGGCGCCGCCCAGCGGCTGGTGGATCATGATGCGCGAGTTCGGCAGGGCAAACCGCTTGCCCTTGGCGCCCGCTGCCAGCAGGAAGGCGCCCATGCTCGCTGCCAGGCCCATGCACAGGGTGGACACGTCGGGCTTGATGAACTGCATGGTGTCAAAGATCGACATGCCGGCGCTCACCGAGCCGCCTGGCGAATTGATGTACAGCGAAATGTCCTTGTCGGGGTTTTCGCTTTCCAGGAACAGCAATTGCGCCACCACCAGGTTGGCGGTCTGGTCATTCACCGGGCCGACCAGGAACACCACCCGCTCGCGCAACAGGCGGCTGTAGATGTCGTAGGCGCGCTCGCCCCGGCCGGACTGCTCGATGACGATGGGCACCATGCCCAGGTTCTGCGTCTCCAATGCGCTCATGCTGTTCCTTGAGGAATGATTCATCCGATATTGGGCTTCATTATGAGGTGACAAGAGCCGACCCCAGATGCAAAAAGGGCACCGGCCTGGTGGCCGAGTGCCCTGCTGCACGGAACGGGAACCGTCAGGCCTTCATCAGCTCGTCGAAGGGCAGCGACTTGTCCACCACCTTGGCCTTGCCGAGCACGTACTCGGTGACGTTGTTCTCGATCACCACCGCTTCCACCTCGGACATGCGCTGGCGGTCGCTGAGGTACCAGCGCACAACCTCGGCCGGCTTCTCGTAGCTCTGCGCCATTTCCTCGATGTGGGCCTGCAGCTGGTCCGGCTTGGCCTGCAGGTTGTTCTGGCGCACCAGCTCCGCCACGGCCAGGCCCAGGCGCACGCGGCGCTCGGCCTGGGGCCGGAAGATCTCCGCGGGGATGGGCGCCTTGTCGGCATCCTTCACGCCGCGCTGCTTCAGGTCGGCGCGTGCCTGCTCGGTCATGCGCTCCACTTCGTTGGCCACCAGCGCGTTGGGCACTTCCAGCTCGGCCGCCTTCAGCAGCGCGTCCATCACATTGGCCTTGTTACGGGCCTGGACACGGAATTTCACTTCGCGCTCGAGGTTGCGCTTGATGTCCGCGCGCAGGGCTTCCACCGTGCCTTCTGCGATGCCGAGGGACTTGGCAAAGGCCTCGTCCACCTCGGGCAGGTGGGCGGCCTCGATCTTCTTCATGGTGACCAGGAAGTCGGCTTCTTTCCCGGCCACGTCCTTGCCGTGGTAGTCCTCCGGGAACTGCAGCGGAAAGGTCTTCGACTCGCCGGTCTTCATGCCGCGCACGGCTTTGTCGAACTGCTCCAGCATCTGGCCTTCGCCGATCAGAAACTGGAAGGCCTCAGCCTTGCCGCCGGAGAAAGGCTCGCCGTCGATCTTGCCTTCGAAGTCGATGGTCACGCGGTCGCCTTCCGCGGCGCCTTCCGCGGCCGGACGCTGGGCGAAGGTGCGGCGCTGCTTGCGCAGGATGTCCAGCGTGCGGTCGATCGCCTCGTCGCTCACGTCGGCGGTCACACGCTCCACCTCCACGGCGGACAGGTCACCGATCTTCACTTCCGGGTAAACCTCGAAGGTGGCGTCGAAGGCAATGGTGCCCTCGGGAGCCTCGTCCTTCTGGGTGATACGCGGCTGGCCGGCCACACGCAGCTTGGCTTCGGTGGCGGCGTTGTTGAAGGCCTGGCCGACCTTGTCGTTCATGACCTCGTATTGCACCGAATAGCCGTAGCGCTGGGCGACCACGCTCATGGGCACCTTGCCCGGGCGGAAACCATCGGCCTTGACCGTGCGCGACAGGCGCTTCAGGCGGGATTCGACTTCGTTGCTGATGTCGGTGGCAGCCAGGGTCAGCGTGATGCGACGCTCCAGCTTCTCAAGGGTTTCCACGGTGACCGTCATATGCGTGTCTCTCTGGTTGATACATGGTGCGCGGGGGGGGACTCGAACCCCCACACCATCGCTGGCGTCAGGACCTAAACCTGGTGCGTCTACCAATTTCGCCACCCGCGCACACGGGAAAGAAAAGTGAAACAAGGGGCGGGAGCTTTCGCTCCTGCCCCTTGCTACGGAATCCTGGCGATCCGGCAAACCTCGAATTTTAGCTGGTTGCGGTGCCTATTTCGAGATTTCCCACCGGATTCGCCGGCCGGGCCTTTTCCTCGGTCGGCCGGGGCACCCGGAACCAGGCCGCATACATTGCCGGCAACGCCAGCAGCGTGAGCACCGTGGCCACCACCAGGCCACCCATGATGGCCACCGCCATCGGGCCCCAGAACACACTGCGCGACAGCGGGATCATCGCCAGCACGGCCGCCGCGGCGGTGAGCACGATCGGCCGGAACCGCCGCACCGCGGATTCCACGATCGCCGTCCAGGTGGGCACGCCGCGGGAGCGGTCCTGCTCGATCTGGTCGATCAGGATCACCGAGTTGCGCATGATCATGCCCATGAGCGCGATCACCCCCAGCAGCGCGACGAAACCGAAGGGCCGGTTCAGCAGCAGCAGCGCCCCCGCCACCCCGGCAATGCCCAGCGGCCCGGTCAGGAACACCAGCATGGCGCGCGAGAAGCTGTGCAGCTGCAGCATCAGCAGGGTGAAGATGATGAACAGCATCACCGGCACGCCGGCCGCGATCGAGCCCTGGCCCTTGCTGCTCTCCTCCACCGAGCCCGCGATCTCGATGCGGTAGCCCGGCGGCATCTTGGCCTGCAGCTCGGCCAGCTTCGGCCACACCTGGTTGGTGACGGTGGCGCCTTGCAGGCCTTCGACCACGTCGCCTTGCACGGTGACGGCGAAGTGCCGCCCTTCGCGCCACATCACACCCGGCTCCCAGGTGAAGCCGACCTTGGCGATCTGGGTCAGCGGAATGGAGCGGCCGCTGGCGGTGGGCAGGTAGGCGTTGCCGATGTCGGTGATCGCATTGCGTTCGTCAGCCGGCTGGCGCAGCACGATGTCCACCAGCTTGTCGCCTTCGCGGTACTGGCCCACGGTGGTGCCGGACAGGATGGTGCGGGAGGCCTGTGCGATGGACTGGCTGGTCACCCCCAGCGCCCGCGCCTTGTCCTGGTCGATGTCCAGGCGCAGCACCTTGACCGATTCGTTCCAGTTGTCGTTCACGCCGCGCATGTTCGGGTTGGCGCGCAGGATCTCCTTGGCCTGATCGGCCCACTGGCGTACCTGCCTGGCGTCGTCGCCCACCACCCGGAACTGCACCGGGTAGGGCACCGGTGGCCCGTTGGGCAGCAGCTTGACGCGGCCGCGCACTTCGGGGAACTCGTCGGCCAGGATGGTGGGCAGCCGCAGGCGCAGCGCCTCGCGCTCCTTCAGGTCCTTGGGCAGCACGATGGCCTGGGTGACATTGCTCTGCGGGAAGATCTGGTCCAGCGGCAGGTAGAAGCGCGGCACGCCGCTGCCCACCCACATGGTGACCGCCTCCACGCCCGCTTCCTTCTTCATGCGGGCCTCGAAGTGCTTGGCCACCTCTTCGCTCTGCGTGATGGTGGAGCCTTCCGGCAGCCACAGGTCCACCATGAGTTCGGGGCGGCTGGAATCGGGGAAGAACTGCTGCTGCACCTTGCCCATGCCAGCCAGGCCCAGCACGAAGGTGAACACGGTCAGCCCGATCGTGATCCAGCGGTGCTCGACGCACCAGTTCACCAGGCCGCGGAAGCGGGTGTAGAACGGCGTGTCGAACAGCTCGTGCGGGCCCTCGCTGTCGCTCTGGACCTTGCTGTGCACCCGCAGCAGCCTGGCGCCCAGGTAAGGCACGAAGTACACCGACACCAGCCAGGAGATCAGCAGCGCGGCGGTGGTCACCGCGAAGATGGCGAAGGTGTATTCGCCCACCGTGGACTTGGCCATGCCGATCGGCAGAAAGCCGGTGGCGGTGATCAGCGTGCCGGTCAGCATGGGCATGGCCGTCACGTCGTAGGCGAAGGTGGCGGCGCGCATCTTGTCGTAGCCCTCTTCGAGCTTGCGCACCATCATCTCCACCGCAATGATGGCGTCGTCCACCAGCAGGCCCAGCGCGATGATCAGGCTGCCGAGCGAGATCTTGTGCAGCCCCACGCCCCAGTAGAACATGGTGACGAAGGTGATCGCCAGCACCAGCGGAATGGTGATGCCCACCACCAGGCCGGGCCAGATGTCGATGCGCAGCGGCTTGGTGTGCAGGCCCAGGCTGATGAAGCTCACCGCCAGCACGATCACCACCGCCTCGATGAGCACGTGCACGAACTCGCCCACCGAGCGAGACACCGACTTGGGCTGGTCCTGCACCTGCTCGAGCTTGATGCCCAGCGGCAGCTCCTTCTCGATCTTGCCGGTGGTCTCCTTCAGTGCATCGCCCAGGCGGATGATGTCGCCGCCCTTGGCCATGGAGATGCCCAGCGCCAGCACCGGCTTGCCCTGGTGGCGCACTTTCACGGCCGGCGGGTCCACGTAGGCCCGCTTGATCTCCGCGATGTCGCCCAGGCGCAGCGAACTCGATGCACCCGTGCCGGTGTTGGTGGCCCGGATCGGGAAGCGCCGCAGCTCTTCCACCGAGTTGAACTGGCCGCCGATGCGCACCTGCAGGCTGTCGGTGCCGGTGTTCAGCACGCCCGCACTTTCCACCGCGTTCTGCGCGCCCAGTTGCCCCAGCACCTGGTTGAAGTCGAGCCCGAGCTGGGCCAGCCGCTTCTGCGAGATCTCGATGAAGATCTTTTCCGGTTGCGCGCCGAAGATCTCCACCTTCGCCACATCGGGCACCTTCAGCAGCGTCTGGCGCACCCGGTCGGCGTGCTCGCGCAGTTCCTCGTCGGTGAACCCGTCGGCGGAAAGCGCATAGATCGAGCCGTAGACGTCGCCGAACTCGTCGTTGTAGAACGGGCCGATCACGCCCTGCGGCAGGGTGGAGCGCGCATCGCCGATCTTCTTGCGCACCTGGTACCAGACGTCGTGCACCGCGCCCGGTGGCGAGCTGTCGCGGATCTGGAAGATGGTGAGCGATTCACCCGGCTTGGTGTAGCTGCGGATCTTGTCCGCATACGGCACCTCCTGCAGCGTCTTCTCGATCTTGTCGGTCACCTGCTCGGCCACCTGCTGCGCGGTGGCGCCGGGCCAGAAGGCCTGCACGACCATGGCGCGGAAGGTGAACGGCGGGTCTTCGTCCTGGCCGAGCTGGAAGTACGCGGCCACGCCGAGCACCATCAGCACGATCATCAGGTAGCGGGTGAGCGGCTGGTGCTCCAGCGCCCAGCGCGAGATGTTGAAGCGCGAGCTGGGCGGGTCGCCGGCCAACGGAGAGGGGTTCATGGGACGCGCCTTGAGGTCAATGGGTGCTGGCTGCCACCGGCGTGCCGCCGCGCGGGTCGACGTAGAGCTTGACCTTCTGGCCAGGCGTGAGCACATGCACGCCGGCGGTCACCACGGTCTGCCCGGGTGCGAGACCACCGCTCACCAGCACACTGTTGCCCTCGGCACCGGCCACCTGGATGGGCTGCGGCTTGACGGTCATCGAGGCCTTGTCCACCAGCCACACCGCCGTCTTGCCCTGGACTTCCATCACCGCGGACAAGGGCAGCTTGGCCACGCCCACCGTCTTGGGCAGCTCCATCAGCACCGCGGCGGTCTGGCCCAGGCGCACCGGCGCCTTGCCGACGTCGGCCTTCACCAGGAAGGTGCGGGTCACGGGGTCCGCCGCCGCAGCCACCTCGCGCACGGTGGCGGGGAAGATTTCAGCGCCCTGCCCCCACATGCGCACCTTCAGCGCTTGCGGCGAACCCGCAAGGGCCCGCACGCCGGCGATCTGGTCTTCCGGCACGGCGAACACCACGTCGCGGGGCCCGTCATGCGCCAGCCGCAGCACCGGCGTGCCGGCGCCCACCACGGTGCCCGGGTCTGCGTCCACGCCAGTGATCACGCCGGGCGCGTCGGCCACCAGGGTGGCGTAGGCCGTCTGGTTGACCTGCACGCCGGCCTGGGCGCGCGCTTGGTCCAGCTGCGCCTTGGCGGCCTTCAAGGCGGTGTCGCGCCGCTCCAGTTCGGCGGCGCTGATGAAGCCCTGGTCGCGCAGGTCCTTGAAGCGCTTGTAGTCGGCTGCCGTCTGGTCGAAGTTGGCCTGCGCCGAGTTGAGCGCGGCGCGGGCGGCGTCCTGGCCGAGCTTGAGGTCCTGCGGGTCCAGTTGCGCCAGCATCTGGCCAGCCTTGACCGTGGCGCCCAGGTCCACCGCGCGCCGCACCAGCTTGCCCCCCACCCGAAAGCCGAGGCGGGACTCGGTGCGCGCCCGCACTTCGGCCGCAAACTCATGCACGCCGCCAGCGCTGTCGCTGGACACCGTCATCGTGCGCACCGCGCGCACGGGTTCCGGCGCGGGTTGAGGTTTGGAACAGGCCACCAGGACACTGGCGGCGGCGATGACGAGGCTGAGCTTGCGCATGGAGCGTCCTTGAACGGTCGCGAGACTAACTGACTGACTGGTCAGTAATATATTTCCGGAACTCCGGGGTGTCAAATCGCTCGTCCGCCACAATTCCGCGGTGAGCGTCGACCACTACGAGAACTTTCCCGTTGCCTCATGGCTTTGCCCGCGCCACCTGCGCCCTGCCGTGAAGGCGCTGTACTGGTTCGCCCGCACAGCGGACGACCTGGCAGACGAAGGCAACGCAGCACCGGCGCACCGCCTGGCGCAGCTTTTTTCCTACCGGCAGGCGCTGGCCCTGGCCCTTGCCGACCAACCCGATCCCGAGGAGCGCTGGCCGCAGGTGTTTGGCCCCTTGCGCGCCACGCTGCAGCGCCATCGGCTCGATCCGCACCTGCTGCAGGACCTGCTGAGCGCCTTCGAGCAGGACGTGCACAACCCGCACTACCAGGACAGGGCCGAGTTGCTGGACTACTGCCGGCGCTCGGCCAACCCGGTGGGCCGCTTGCTGCTGCAGCTCTACGGGGTGAGCGATCCGGTCGCCCTGCGCCAGTCGGACGCCATCTGCACCGCGCTGCAGCTGATCAACTTCTGGCAGGACATCGGGCGCGACCTGGCCAAGGGACGCTGCTACGTGCCCCGCACGGACGCGCAACGCCATGCCGTGGACCCGGCGCACCTGCAACCGGGCATGGACACACCGGCCACCCGCGCACTCCTGCGCGATCTTTGCCACTGGAGCGAGCGGCTGATGCTGGAGGGCGCTGCCCTGGTGCACCGTGTCCCGGGGCGCGCCGGCTGGGAGCTGCGGCTGGTGGTGCAGGGGGGCCTGCGTGTTCTTGAGAGAATTGGCAGGATGCACCACGCCACACTCCTGCACCGGCCCACGCTGAGCGCCTGGGATGCGCCCCTGCTGCTGCTGCGCGCCGTCACCATGGGCACCGGGCCTGCTGCCAGGGCCACGGCGTGACCCCCGAACAGTACGTGCAGGACAAGGCGGCCCGCAGTGGCTCGTCCTTCTATTACGCCTTCCTGTTCCTGCCACCGGAGCGGCGCGCCGCCATCACCGCCTTCTACGCCTTCTGCCGCGAGGTGGACGACGTGGTCGACGAGGTACGCGACCCCAGCGTGGCGGCCACCAAGCTAGCCTGGTGGCGCAAGGAAGTGGGCAGCGCGTTTTCCGGCCAGCCTAGCCATCCGGTGATGAAAGCGCTGATGCCGCACGCGCCGGCGCACCGCATGGAAGCAGCCCATCTGCTTGCGGTGATCGACGGTTGCGAAATGGACCTGTCGCAGTCGCGCTACCTCGACTTCCCCGGCTTGCAGCGCTATTGCCACCTGGTGGCCGGCGTGGTGGGCGAAGTGGCCTCCAGCATCTTCGGCCGCAGCCAGGAGCAGACGGTGCGCTACGCCCACCAGTTGGGCTTGGCCATGCAGCTCACCAACATCATCCGCGACGTGGGCGAGGACGCCCGCCGCGGCCGCATCTACCTGCCGGTGTCCGAGCTGCAGCAGTTCGACGTGAAGGCGCATGAGATCCTCAAGCGCGAGGCGCCCTGGGGCTACAGCGACCGCTTTACCGCCCTGATGCGCTTCCAGGCGGAGCGCGCCCATCGCATCTATGACGAAGCGCTGTCGCTGTTGCCGCCACAGGACCGCCGAGCGCAGCGGCCAGGGCTGATGATGGCCAATATCTACCGCACCCTGCTGCGGGAAATCGAAGCCGAGAACTTTCAGGTGCTGCACCAGCGTATCGCGCTCACGCCGCTGCGCAAGCTGTGGATAGCGATGCGCACGAACTGGCAAGCAAGGTGAGCTCGCCGGGCCGGCGGGTCGCCGTCGTGGGCGGCGGCTGGGCGGGCGTGGCCGCCGCGGTGGAAGCGGTGAGCCAGGGCCACCAGGTCACCCTGTTCGAGACGGCCGCGCAGCTGGGCGGCCGGGCACGCAGCGTGGATTCGGCCGGCCGCCTGCTCGACAACGGGCAACATATCCTGATCGGGGCCTACCGCGACACCTTGCAGCTGATTCGCCGGGTGGGCGTGGATGTGGATGCCGCCCTGCTGCGCCAGCCCCTGCGATTGCAATACCCGGACGGCAGCGGCCTGTGCCTGCCCGCAGGGCGGCCGGTGCCCGCCTTCGTGCGCGGCGTGTTGCGCTATCGCGGCTGGCCCTGGGCCGCCCGCGGCGCCGTGCTCCTGCAGGCTGGCGCATGGCTGGCGCAAGGGTTCCGCTGCCCGGCCCACCTGACTGTTGAACGCCTGGTGCACCGCCTGCCGCGGGTGGTGCGCGACGAACTCATCGAGCCTTTGTGCGTGGCGGCCTTGAATACGCCCGCCGCCCGGGCGAGCGCACAGGTGTTCCTACGCGTGCTCAAGGATGCGCTGTTTGGCGGCCCCGGGTGCGCCGACCTGTTGCTGCCCCGCGTGCCGCTGCGCCACCTGCTGCCGCAGCCGGCCGGCGCTTGGCTGCAGTCCCGCGGAGCCGAGCTGCGGCTGGGCGAACGGGTGCAGTCCCTGCTGGCGGACGGCGCGCAGTGGCGGCTGAACGGCCACTGTTTCGATGCCGTCGTGCTGGCCTGCACGGCGGCCGAGGCGGCACGCCTGACCGCAGCCGTCGCCCCCGGGTGGTCGGCGGCAGCCGGCGGCTTCGAGTACGAGCCGATCGTCACGGTGTACCTCGCCTGCGAGGGCGCGCGCCTGCCCCAGCCCATGACCGCCTTGCGCACCGGGCCGCAGGCACCAGCCCAGTTCCTGTTCGACCACGGCGCGCTAGGCGGCCCGGCGGGACAGTTTGCCTGCGTCGTGAGTGGTGCGCGGGAGTGGGTGGCTCAGGGCCTGGCCGCCTGTGCCGAAGCCGCCGTCGCACAGGCGCTGTCCGCATTTCCGGCCGGCACCTGGCCCGCGACACCCCGGGTGGTGGCCACATGGGCCGAAAAGCGCGCCACATTCCTGTGTTCGCCGCAGCTCGAACGCCCTGGCTCGCAGGTGGCCCGGGGCCTGATCGCGGCCGGCGACTACATCGAGGGGCCCTACCCTGCCACGCTGGAAGGGGCCGTCAGGTCCGGCCTGGCCGCGGCGCGGCAGCTCGCGCCTTGAAAGCCACCCGTCAACGTGCGAACGGTGCCGCAAGCGGTTCGCCGACGAACACGCCTTGCTGCGGCCAGGCCACGCTTTTCCAGTAAGCCTCGATCGCGCTGCTGCCCTGCAGGTAGTGCAGCAGCAGCAGCTGGGGATGGGGGAACTTCTGCAGGTGATTGCACGGCTCTGTCACGGTGCCGTAGCTCGCGGTTGCACCGGAGGCGATCCAGGCCAGCGCCGTGGTCTGCCCGCCTTGCCGATCCAGCTGCCCACCAAAGGACGTGAGGTGGTCTGCCAGCGCGCCGTCCACCCAGTGCAGGCGTTCCAGGCCATCGACCTTCGCCAGCCCGGTCTCGGCCAGCAGCAACCGGTCCTTTTCGGTCAAGGCATCGCCCTGCTCCACCTGCACCTGTACACCCTGGCGCCGCATCAGGCCGACCGGCGGGTACAGCCGCGCCCGCACGTTGCGCGCTGCGTCCTGCGTGGACAGGTAGTACGCCGTGACCGGCGGCGCACCACGCCAGCCCAGGCTGCGATCGGCCGCGACGCCGCGGTCCACCAGCGCCTTGGCCTGCGCCACATCCGACGCGGCGAGCAGCATTGCCAGGCGCAGGCCCTTGTCGGTGTAGGGCCGCGACGTGGCGGCATTGAAATAGGGCGACGGACGTGAGCGGCCGCAGGTCTGGCGGCAGAGCTCCGGGTCGAAGCCCAGCGCGAGTGCGCCAGTGATCGCATTGCATTGCACCGCGTAGGGTTGCGTCCAGGCCAGCGCCAAGGCCTGGACCTTGGGTCCAAAGTGGTCGTCGATCTGGCGCTTGAGATCCGCAAACTCTTCCGGCGTCAGCGTCGCCCGCACCGGCAAGGCCAGCCGCAAGACCTGGTTCTCCTTCAGCCGGCGCTTGTCGATGTAGTAGGCACCGACCTGTTCCGAGTAGGGATCTGCCGTATTGATCACCAGGCCGATGTCGGCGGCGGTGATCCGTCCCAAGCCTTTGGGCACCTGTACCCATGTCGGCCCGGCATCGCTGGCGGCACCTGCCCCCTGCGGGCTTGCCGGGCTGGCGGCCGCGATGGTGAAGGCTGCAGCCCAGGCATATCGGTATACAAATCTACTTTTCGCCATGCAAAAATAAATGAAAGCCCTCACAATCAACCTCCATGAGGAAGAAAGAGGGCAATACACCCACCATCCAGGTACTGGAGCGGACGTTTTCGCTGCTGGACGTGCTGGCAGCGCACCAGGATCCGGTGTCGCTGAAAGAGATCAGCGACCGCACCGGACTGCATCCGTCCACCGCGCACCGCATTCTCAACGACCTGGCGGCCGGCCGCCTGGTGGACCGGCCGGAAGCCGGCAGCTATCGCCTCGGCATGCGCCTGCTGGAGCTGGGCAATCTCGTGAAAGCCCGGCTCGATGTGCGCGACGCGGCGCTGGGCCCGATGCGGGAGCTGCACAAGTTCACCCACCAGCCGGTGAACCTGTCGGTTCGCCAGGGTGACGAGATCGTCTACATCGAGCGCACCTACAGCGAGCGCTCGGGCATGCAGGTGGTGCGCGCCGTCGGTGGCCGGGCGCCCTTGCACCTCACCTCGGTGGGCAAGCTCTTCCTGGCCCATGACGACCCGCAGCGGGTGCGTGCCTATGCCACCCGCACGGGCCTGGCCGGGCACACCCGCAACAGCATCACCGAAGTGGCGCGGCTGGAACGGGAACTGGCCAGCGTGCGCCAGGCGGCCGCAGCGCGCGATGACGAAGAGCTGGAGCTCGGCGTGCGCTGCATGGCCGCCGGCATCTTCGACGACCAAGGCAAGCTGGTGGCGGGCCTGTCGATCTCCGCACCGGCGGACCGGCTGGAAGAAGCCTGGCTGGAGCGTGTGAAGGCCACTGCGGCCCAGATCTCGGCCGCCCTCGGACACCGCGGCAGCTAGACACCATGAAAAACGCCCTGGCATGCCAGGGCGTTTTGTCTTGGGTAGCCGGCTCAGGACGTGAGCTGAGCGGTGTTGGCGGTGGTCGTGGTGGCGGCGGGTGCCGGCTGCGCCTCGGTCAGCCACTTGCGGATGCGCTCGGCATCCCCAATACGGGAGTATTTGCCCGCTGAATCGAGCAGCACCATGATGAGTTTGCGGCCCGCCAGTTGGGCCTGCATCACCATGCACCGGCCCGCCTCAGAGATGTAGCCGGTTTTCTGCAGGCCGATGTCCCAGGTGGGGTTGCGCACCAGGGCGTTGGTGGTGTGGAACTGCAGCTGCCGGCGGCCGACCGCCACCTGGTATTCACGCGACGTGGACAGCTGGCGGATGAGTTCGTGCTGGTAGGCCGTCTTCACCAGCAGCGCCAGGTCATGCGCGCTCGACTGGTTGGCGCTCGACAAGCCGGTGGGCTCCACATAGCGTGTGTCGTTCATGCCCAGTTCCTGGGCCTTGCGGTTCATGGCCGCTACGAAGGCCTGCAGGCCGCCGGGATAGCTGCGGCCGAGCGCGTGCGCGGCGCGGTTTTCGGACGACATCAGCGCCAGGTGCAGCATCTCGCCACGCGTCAGGCGCGTGCCCACCGCCAGGCGCGAGCTGCTGTGCTTTTGCGTGTCGACGTCGTCGTCGGTGATGGTGAGCACCTCGTCCAGGGGCTGCTTGGCCTCGGTGACGATGGTGGCCGTCATCAGCTTGGTGATGGAGGCGATCGGCAGCACCGCTTCGGGGTTCTTGCTGAGCAGTACCTCGTTGGTGTCCTGGTCCAGCACCAGGGCGACACTGGACTTCAGGTCCAGGGGCGCGTCCGTGCCATGCAGACCGGCGAGCTGCCCGAACGATGGGCGCGCCGGTTCGACGAGGCTCACCTTGCGGGTGGGAGCGGCCTTGACGCGCACGCTGCTGTGCGCCTTGGTGGCCTTGCGCGTCTTGCCCTTGGCTTCGGCAGCCGCAGGATGGGCGAGCGCCAGCGCGACCAGCAGGCCGACGCAGGCAGACACAACTTGAGGGAACCGTAGGCTCATCGACACAACTACCTTTCGACGTGGCCGCAGTGTAGGAGACTTGTGAAAACCGCGCAATATCAATCGCTTACGCAGCGTTTCTCAAGTGAGCCCTACGGCACGACTCACCCTTGTGCTGCCACGCGCTCGGTCTGGCTGTGTAACTTGTTCAACGCGGAGAGATACGCCTTGGCGGACGCCACCACGATGTCCGGATCCGCGCCAACGCCGTTGACCACCCGGCCCCCGTGTTGCAACCGCACCGTGACTTCGCCTTGCGATTCTGTGCTGCCGGACGTGATGGCATTCACGGAATAAAGCAGGAGTTCCGCCCCGCTTTTCACTTGCGACTCGATGGCGCGCAGGCTGGCGTCCACCGGGCCGTTGCCCACGCTTTCCGTGTGGTACTCGGTGTCGCCAACGGTGAACGCCACCTTCGCATGCGGACGCTCGCCGGTTTCGGAACGCTGCGACAGTGCCAGCAACCGGTAATGCTCGTGATCGTGGCTCACGCTTTCGTCGCCCACCAGCGCGATGATGTCTTCGTCGAAGATCTCGCTCTTGCGGTCAGCCAGATCCTTGAAGCGCGCGAAGGCGGCATTGACCTCCCCCTCGGACTCCAGCTGGATGCCCAGCTCCTGCAGGCGCTGCTTGAAGGCATTGCGCCCCGACAGCTTGCCCAGCACGATCTTGTTGGCGGCCCAGCCCACGTCCTCGGCCCGCATGATCTCGTAGGTGTCGCGCGCCTTCAGCACGCCGTCCTGGTGGATGCCGGACGCATGAGCGAATGCATTGGCGCCCACCACCGCCTTGTTGGGTTGCACCACGAAGCCGGTGGTCTGCGACACCATGCGCGAGGCGGGCACGATCTGCGTGGTGTCGACGTTGAGATCCAGCCCGAAGTAGTCGCGCCGCGTTCGCACGGCCATCACCACTTCTTCCAGCGAGCAGTTGCCGGCACGCTCGCCCAGGCCATTGATGGTGCACTCCACCTGGCGAGCGCCGCCGATCTTCACCCCGGCCAGCGAATTGGCCACCGCCATGCCGAGGTCGTTGTGGCAATGCACCGACCAGATCGCCTTGTCGGCGTTGGGAATGCGCTCGCGCAGCGTCTTGATGAAGTTGCCGTACAGCTCCGGGATGGCGTAACCCACGGTGTCGGGGATGTTGATCGTCGTCGCGCCTTCGTCGATCACCGCTTCCAGCACGCGGCAGAGGAAATCCATGTCGGAGCGGTAGCCGTCTTCCGGCGAGAACTCCACGTCACCGCAGAGGTTGCGCGCGAAGCGCGTGGCCAGCCGCGCCTGCTCGAACACCTGGTCGGGTGTCATGCGCAGCTTCTTCTCCATGTGCAGCGCACTGGTGGCGATGAAGGTGTGGATGCGTGCCGAAGCCGCGCCCTTCAGCGCTTCGGCCGCACGCGAGATGTCGCGGTCGTTGGCGCGGGCCAGCGAGCAGACGGTGCTGTCCTTCACCGCATCGGCGATCGCCCTCACCGCCTCGAAATCACCGTTGGACGATGCCGCGAAGCCGGCCTCGATGACGTCCACGCGCAGGCGCTCCAGCTGGCGCGCGATGCGCAGCTTTTCTTCGCGGGTCATGGAAGCGCCGGGCGACTGCTCGCCGTCGCGCAAGGTGGTGTCGAAAATGACGAGCTTGTCGCCCATGGGCTTCTCCTTGTCGATCAAACGCTGGCGGCGGCGGGTGCGGTGGACGGGGCAGTGGCAAGCGCACGGCTCACCGCGGACAGCACGGCGAGCAGCGATGCATTCACGATGTTGGCATCGATGCCCACGCCGAACACGGCCGGTGCATCACCCACGCGCACTTCCAGGTAGGCGGCGGCGCGCGCCTGGGCGCCGGCGCCGATGGAATGTTCGTGGTAGTCCAGCACCTTCACCGGCAGGTTCAATTGGCGCGACAGCCCTTCGACGAACGCGTCGACCGGGCCATTCCCCTCCCCGGCCACGCCAAGGCGCTGGCCACTGAAGGACACCTCCGCCGCCAGCCTCAGCCGGCCGCCCGCCATCTCGGACTGGTTGAGTTGCGAAAGGCCACAGGCGCTGTCGCCGAGGCGGTATTCGCGCTGGAAGATCTGCCAGATCTCTTCGGCGCTCACTTCCTTGCCTTGGGCGTCCATCACCGCCTGCACCGCCTGGCTGAACTCGATCTGCAGCCGGCGCGGCAGCTCGAGCCCGTATTCGGTTTCCAGCAGGTAGCTGATGCCGCCCTTGCCCGACTGGCTGTTCACGCGGATCACCGCTTCATAGCTGCGTCCCAGGTCCTTGGGGTCGATCGGCAGGTACGGCATTTCCCAGATGTCCCCCTCGCGGCGCGCGGCGAAGGCCTTCTTGATCGCGTCCTGGTGCGAACCGGAGAACGAGGTGTAGACCAGGTCGCCCACGTACGGATGGCGCGGGTGCACGGGCAGCTGGTTGCAGTACTCCACCGTGCGGCGGATCTCGTCGATATCGGAGAAGTCGAGCTCCGGATCGACACCCTGCGTGTACAGGTTCAGCGCGATGTTCACCAGGTCCACGTTGCCGGTGCGCTCGCCGTTGCCGAAGAGGCAGCCCTCGATGCGCTCGGCGCCGGCCATCAGCGCCAGCTCGCCGGCGGCCGTGCCGGTGCCGCGGTCGTTGTGCGGATGCACAGACAACACGATCGCGTCGCGCCGCGCCAGATGGCGATGCATCCACTCCATCATGTCGGCAAACACGTTTGGCGTGGAGTGCTCCACCGTGGTCGGCAGGTTGATGATGCACTTGCGCTCGGGCGTGGGCTGCCACTCGGCCGTCACCGCATCCACCACGCGTTTGGCGACATCGAGCTCGGTGTCCGAGAAGGTCTCCGGCGAATACTCGAAGCGCCAGTCGGTGCCGGGCCGCGCGTCAGCCAGTTGCTTGATCAGGCGAGCGTGGCTTGCAGCCAGCTCCACCACGCCGTCCACGTCCACGCCCAATACCACCCGGCGCATCACTGGCGCGGTGGCGTTGTACAGGTGCACGATCACGCGCTTGGCGCCTTCCAGCGACTCGAAGGTGCGCTGGATCAGCGGCTCCCGGGCTTGCGTGAGCACCTGGATGGTCACATCGTCTGGCACCAGGTCCTGCTCGATCAGCTGGCGCACGAAGTCGAACTCGGTCTGCGAGGCGGACGGAAAGCCGACCTCGATCTCCTTGAAGCCGATGCGCACCAGGGTTTCGAACATGCGCAGCTTGCGTTCCGCGTTCATCGGCTCGATGAGCGCCTGGTTGCCGTCGCGCAGGTCGGAGCTGCACCAGATGGGCGCCCGGGTCAGCACGGCGTCAGGCCAGGTGCGATTCGTCAGCCGCACCGGCGCGACAGCCTTGTATTTCGCGGCGGGATTCTTCAGCATCGACATTGCAAGCTCCTTGAAGGTGTTCTGAGAAGGCAACGCCGCAAAAGGAAACGGCCCGCTGCGTTGCGCTGGGCGGGCCGTTGATCCGAGAGAAGGGTGTCTTGAGACGAAAACGATCAGCGCGCCCGAAGCACTCCTAGTAGAAGCAGCGAAATGAAGGCGGGGCGGATCGACATGACCGAATCAATATAACACGCAGCGGCAGCTGTGCAAGCAGGTCTTGTGGTTCGTCAGTGATGAAGTCCCGCTTCGTCGGGCTCTTCGGTGGACGTAGCGATCACGCTCACCGGGCGACCCTTCATCTTCTTGTAGACGTACACCGCATAACCCGACAGGCCGTACACCGCGAACAGCGCAAACAGCACGCCGGGCGGATGCAGGTTGATCACCGCGATACCCAGCGCAATCGCCACGATCACGATGAAGGGCACGGTCTTTTTGAAGCTCACGTCCTTGAAGCTGTAGAACGGCACGTTGGTCACCATCGTGAGGCCGGCGTAGAGCGTGAGGGCGAAGGTGCCCCACGCGAGCCAGTCGATTTGGAACACGTCCTTGAAGCCGGCGTCGTCCAGCACCCAGATGAAGCCGATTACCAGGGCCGCCGCCGCCGGGCTGGGCAGGCCCTGGAAGAAACGCTTGTCCACCACGGCAATGTTGGTGTTGAAGCGCGCCAGTCGCAGTGCGGCACCCGAGCAGTACACGAAGGCGGCAATCCAACCGAGCTTGCCCAGGCCCTTGAGCGCCCATTCATACACGATGAGCGCCGGCGCCGCGCCGAAGCTGACCATGTCCGACAGGCTGTCCATCTGCTCCCCGAAGGCGCTCTGGGTGTTGGTCATGCGCGCGACGCGGCCGTCCAGGCTGTCCAGCACCGCGGCGCAGAAGATGCCGATCGCGGCCTGATCGAAACGGCCGTTCATCGCCATCACGATGGCGTAGAAACCACCGAACAAGGCGGCCAGAGTGAACAGGTTGGGCAGGATGTAGATGCCCTTGCGGCGCGGGCGCGCCAAGGGCATGGCCGCTTCCATGTCGTCGTCGGGATCCGGGGTATTCGCTGGGTTCATCGGGCGGGAGGATACAGAAAGTGAAAGAGCCGCCCGAGGGCGGCCCTTGTCGCGACACGACCAGCGGTGGTCAGTTGCGGCTCTTGTCGACCAGCTTGTTGGCCTTGATCCACGGCATCATCGCGCGCAGCTTCTCGCCCACCTGCTCGATCGGGTGCTCCGCGGTGAGGCGGCGGCGCGAGCTCAGTGTCGGGGCACCAGCACGGTTTTCCAGGATGAAGCTCTTGGCGTATTCGCCGGTCTGAATGTCCTTGAGCGCCTGGCGCATCGCGTTCTTGGTGTCCTCGGTCACGACCTTCGGGCCGGTGACGTACTCGCCGTACTCCGCGTTGTTGGAGATCGAGTAGTTCATGTTCGCGATGCCGCCTTCGTAGATCAGGTCCACGATGAGCTTCAACTCATGCAGGCATTCGAAGTAGGCCATCTCGGGCGCGTAGCCCGCTTCCACCAACGTCTCGAAGCCCGCCTTGATCAGCTCCACCGTGCCGCCGCACAGCACGGCCTGCTCGCCGAAGAGATCGGTCTCGGTCTCTTCACGGAAGCTGGTCTCGATGATGCCGGCCTTGCCGCCGCCGTTGGCCGCGGCATAGCTCAAGGCCAAATCACGTGCGCGGCCGGTCTTGTCGGCATGCACCGCGATCAGGTGCGGCACGCCGCCGCCCTGGGTGTAGGTGTTGCGCACGGTGTGGCCAGGCGCCTTGGGGGCGACCATCCACACGTCGAGGTCGGCACGCGGCACGACCTGGCCGTAATGCACGTTGAAGCCGTGCGCGAAGGCCAGCGACGCGCCTTCGCGGATGTTGGGCTCCACCTCGTTGGCGTAGACGGCGGCGATCTGCTCGTCGGGCAGCAGGATCATCACGACGTCGGCGCTCTTCACCGCGTCGGCGATCTCGGCCACCTTCAGGCCGGCGCGCTCTGCCTTGTTCCACGAGGCGCCGCCGCGGCGCAGGCCGACGGTGACCTTGACGCCGCTTTCGTTCAGGTTCTGTGCGTGCGCATGGCCCTGCGAGCCGTAGCCGATGATCGTGACGTTCTTGCCCTTGATCAGGCTCAGATCCGCGTCCTTGTCGTAATAGACCTTCATGGTTGTCCTTCGGTAGAAAAGTAGTGAGTTCAGACGCGCAGGATGCGCTCGCCGCGGCCGATGCCGCTGGCGCCGGTGCGCACGGTTTCCAGGATCGCCGTGCGGTCGATCGCCTCCAGGAAGGCATCGAGCTTGGCGCCGTCGCCGGTCAGCTCGATCGTGTAGCTCTTTTCGGTAACGTCGATGATGCGGCCGCGGAAGATGTCCGCCATGCGCTTCATCTCCTCGCGCTCCTTGCCGACCGCGCGCACCTTGATGAGCATCAGTTCGCGTTCAGTGAAGCTGCCTTCGGTGAGGTCGACCACCTTCACCACTTCGATCAGGCGGTTCAGGTGCTTGGTGATCTGCTCGATCACGTCGTCGGAGCCGGTGGTGACGATGGTCATGCGCGACAGGGACGCGTCCTCCGTCGGTGCCACCGTCAGGCTTTCGATGTTGTAGCCGCGTGCCGAGAACAAGGCAACGACGCGCGACAGTGCGCCCGGCTCGTTCTCGAGCAGCAGGGCGATGATGTGTTTCATGGGTGTTCGTCCTTCGCGCTCTTCAGGCCGGCGGCGGTAACCGACGGCCCTTGGCCACGCTGTTCGAAATCGGTCTCAGATTTCCGAGGTGTTCGGTTCGATTCCCCTCAAGCCGGCAGCGGCGCGGTAACGCTCGCGGCCGTTCAAGGGTTCACGAGCCTCACAGGTCCTCGGAGCCCAGCAGCATCTCGGAGATGCCCTTCCCGGCCTGCACCATCGGCCAGACGTTTTCCGCCGGGTCGGTGCGCACGTCGAGGAACACGGTGCGGTCCTTCAGCTTGATGGCTTCGCGCAGCGCCGGCTCCACGTCCTGCGGGCGCTCGACCAGCAGGCCGACGTGGCCGTAGGCCTCGGCCAGCTTCACGAAGTCGGGCAGCGCGTCCATGTAGCTGTGCGAATAGCGCTTGCCGTAGTCCAGCTCCTGCCACTGCCGCACCATGCCGAGGTAGCGGTTGTTCAGCGACACCACCTTCACCGGCGTCTTGTACTGCTGGCAGGTGGACAGCTCCTGGATGCACATCTGGATGGAGCCTTCGCCGGTGATGCAGAACACGTCGCTCTCCGGCTTGGCGAGCTTGATGCCCATCGCGTACGGCAGGCCCACGCCCATGGTGCCCAGGCCGCCGGAATTGATCCAGCGGCGCGGCTGCTCGAAGCGGTAGAACTGCGCGGCCCACATCTGATGCTGGCCGACGTCGGACGTGATGTAGGTGTCGCGGTCCTTGGTGAGCTCCCACAGGGTCTCTACCACGTACTGCGGCTTGATGACTTCACTGCTGCGCTTGTAGGCCAGGCACTCGCGCTTGCGCCACTCGTTGATCTGGCCCCACCACTGCGACAGCGCCGGCTTGTCCGGCTTCTGCGCCGATTCCTTCAGCTGCGCGATCAGCTCCTGCAGCACGTCCTTCACATCGCCGACGATCGGGATGTCGACCTTCACGCGCTTGGAGATCGACGAGGGGTCGATGTCCACGTGGATGATCTTGCGCTCCACCGACGCAAAGTGCTTCGGGTTGCCGATCACGCGGTCGTCGAAGCGCGCGCCCACGGCGATCAGCACGTCGCAGTGCTGCATCGTCATGTTGGCTTCGTAGGTGCCGTGCATGCCGAGCATGCCCAGGAACTTGGGGTCGCTGGCCGCGCTGGCACCCAGGCCCATCAGCGTGTTGGTGCACGGGTAGCCGAGCAGCTCGTTCAGCTCGCGCAGCTCCGCCGAGGCATTGCCCAGGATGACGCCGCCACCGGTGTAGATGTAGGGCCGCTTCGCGTTCAGCAGCAGCTGCAGCGCCTTGCGGATCTGGCCGCCATGGCCCTTGCGCACCGGGTTGTAGGAGCGCATCTCCACCTTGTCGGGGTAACTGAAGGTCGTCTTGTTCAGCGACACGTCCTTGGGGATGTCCACCACCACCGGGCCGGGCCGGCCGGTGCGGGCGATGTGGAAGGCCTTCTTGAGCGTGAGCGCGAGGTCGCGCACGTCCTTCACCAGGAAGTTGTGCTTGACGATCGGGCGGGTGATGCCGACGGTGTCGCATTCCTGGAAGGCGTCCAGGCCGATCGCCGGCGTGGGCACCTGGCCGGTGATGATCACCATCGGGATCGAGTCCATGTAGGCGGTCGCGATGCCGGTGACGGCATTCGTGACGCCCGGCCCCGAGGTGACCAGCGCCACGCCCACATCGCCGGTGGCGCGCGCATAGCCGTCGGCCGCATGCACGGCCGCCTGCTCATGGCGCACCAGCACATGCTGGATCGACTCCTGCTTGTACAGCGCGTCGTAGATGTAGAGCACTGCGCCGCCGGGGTAACCCCACAGGTGCTTGACACCTTCGGCCTGCAGACAGCGAACAAGGATCTCGGAGCCGTTCAGCTCCTGGGAACCCGATGAGGAGGGGGAAGAATTTTGCGGTTGTGCCAAGGCGGCACGCTTGACTTCCGCGGCAGACATGTCCATTTCGAACCTCAGTGATTTTCTCTGACGAAAAACCATCGGTGCTTCTCCTCGCGCCCTCGTGAGGCGGACTTGAAACCTGCGCGGTCAAAAACGATGGCGCCCCGGTAGGGCAGCCTGCTTGAGACCCAAACTGCGTTGTGCGAAGCAACATTATGGCATCCCGCACCGCAGGTTCGCGCGTAAACCCGAAGCAATCCGGTGCAATGCCATAATCCGGCGCTTCAAAAGTCGGGCCCGTTCTGGCGCCTGTCCTCACTTGGCTACCGACAAAGAACTCTCGGACTTCCTCAAAAGCGTCGAAAAGCGGGCCTTCAAACGCACCGCCTACACGGTGCGTGATGACGACTCCGCGTTGGACATCGTGCAGGACGCGATGATCCGGTTGGCCGAGAAGTACGCGGACCGCCCGCCGGCGGAATTGCCGCTGCTGTTCCAGCGCATCCTGTCCAACGCCACGATGGACTGGTTCCGGCGCCAAAAAGTGCGCAATGCAGTCGTTCACAACCTGTCGGATTTCGAGTCGGCGGACGATGATGGCGACTTCGACCTGCTCGAGATGCTGGAATCGGCCGAAGGCAGCGTGGCACAGGAAAGCGCGGCCGACTCGGTCGCCCGGGCGCAGATCCTGCTACGGATCGACACCGAAGTTGCCCAACTTCCCACTCGTCAACGGGAAGCGTTTCTGTTGCGTTACTGGGAGGAACTCGACGTCGCCGAAACCGCCGCCGTCATGGGCTGTTCCGAGGGTAGCGTCAAGACGCACTGCTCGCGGGCAGTGCATGCACTCGCGAAGGCCCTGAGAGCCAAGGGAATTTCGCTATGAACACCACCAAGCTGACCACCTTACGGGACCCGGAAGTACTCCAGGCTCGGTTTGCACTGCGCGTCACCGCGCAACTGGCACAACACGCCGAACGAACGCCGCACGATGTGACCGAGCGCCTGCGCTTTGCGCGCGAGCGCGCACTGGAACGCGCGCGCCAAGTGCGCCGCAGCGCCGCCGTCGAGGCTGCATCCAACGTGCAGTCCATGGGCGGCGCGGCCGCGCTGAGCGGTGGCGGACGCTCGCCGTGGTGGCTCAAGCTCGCCTCCTTTGCACCGCTGGTGCTGCTGCTGGCCGGCTTGTCGCTGATCGAACAAATGCACGACCGGAACCAGATCGCGGCAGCCGCAGAGATCGACGTCGCGCTGCTGGCGGACGACCTGCCGCCGGACGCCTACCGCGACGCCGGGTTCGTCGAGTTCCTGAAGACTTCGCAGGAGTGATGCCGCATGCCGGTTGCTGCGCGAGCCGCCTTCGTCCGTTCCCTGGTGCTCCTGGCGCTGGCGGGCTGCGCGGCTGCCACGGCGACTGCGCAAGCGGTCAAAGGCGCCGGTAAGGCGGGGGGCGCGGGCGGTGCCGCGCCGGTGAATGCCCTGCTGCCCGCCAACCCCGCGTGGAGCTCACTCACACCGGCACAGCGCGCCGCGCTGGCGCCGCTGGAGCGGGAATGGGCGTCGATTGACGCCGACCGCAAGGAAAAGTGGCTGGAGATCGCAGCCCGTTTCCCCAACATGCCGCCCGACGAGCGCACGCGCGTGCAGGCGCGGATGACGGAATGGGCCCGGCTGTCGCCCAAGGAACGTGGCGAGGCGCGGCTGCACTACCAGGAAGTGCGCCAGCTGAGCCCTACCGAGCGCCAGGCCCGTTGGGAGCAGTACCAGGCCTTGCCGCCGGACCAGCGTCGCGCGCTGGCCGCGCGGGGAGCGGCCCCTGATCGGGCCGCCTCCTCGGCACCGGCGCCGCGCCCTGCGTCGGGCGCGGCCACGCCCAAGTCCAACATCGTCGGCATGACGCCGCCGCCTCCGGGCTCCGCCAAGCCGGTGGCGCCCACCGTGGTGCAGGCCAAGCCGGGTGCCACCACCAACCTGATGTCTCGCCCGCCGGCACCTCCCGCGCACCAGCAGCCGGGCCTGCCGAAAGTGGCCGCCACGCCGGGCTTCGTGGACAAGACCACCTTGCTGCCGCAAAAGGGCGCCCAGGCGGCCGGCACGCGCGCTCCGGCGGCAGCGGCGTCCTCGCCCACCAAGCCCTCCTCCAAGCAGTGACCGCTGGCGAGCAGCCATTGGCAGCGCCGCCGCTGCTGCGCCGCCTGGCGTGTTTCCTCTACGAGGGGGTGCTGCTGTTTGGCGTTGTCATGATCGCCGGTTACCTCTACTCCAGCCTCACCCAGCAACGCCACGCGTTGCAAGGCCAGCACGGCCTGCAGGCGTTCCTGTTCGTGGTGCTCGGCATTTACTTCGTGTGGTTCTGGTCGCATGGCGGGCAGACGGTGGCCATGAAGACCTGGCACATCCGCCTGGTGGACACCGAGGGGGCCGCAGTCAGCCAGTGGCGTGCCGCAGCACGCTATCTGCTGAGCTGGCTGTGGTTTCTGCCGGCCCTGGCGGTCGCGCATGCGGCGTCGTTGCAAGGGCTGCCCGCGCTGTTTTCCGCCATGGCGGCCGGAGTGCTGGTGTTCGCCTTGTTGTCATTCCTGCACCCGCAGCGGCAATACCTGCACGACGCCGTGTGCGGCACCCGGCTGGTCACCCACCGGCCGGCGCGGCCACGCTAGCGGCAGAATCCTTCGGATGACCAATCCGCACAAGGGCCGCACCGGCCTGGACCGCCTGGCGCGCGCGCTGGGGTATTCAGTAGAAGGCCTGCGCGCCGCCTATGTGGGCGAGAGCGCATTCCGACAGGAGTTCTGGACCGCTGTGGTGCTGTTGCCGGCTGCCTTCTGGGTGGGCCGCAGCTGGACCGAAACCGTATTGCTCGCCGGCTCGGTGATGCTGATGATGATTGTCGAGCTGCTCAATTCCAGCATCGAAGCCGTGGTGGACCGCGTTTCATTCGAGATCCACCCGCTGGCCAAGCGCGCCAAGGACATTGCCAGCGCAGCGGTCTTCCTGTCGGTCGGCAGTTGTGCCGTGTTGTGGATCAGCGCGCTGTGGCTGCGCTGGGGCGCATGAGCATGCGCGATATCTCCGCGCCGCGGCTCAGCGTGTGCGTGTATTGCGGATCCCGCCCCGGCGCCGACCCGGTGTATGCCGAACATGCCCGCACGGTGGGACGGCTCATCGGCGAACGGGGCTGGCGCCTGGTCTACGGCGGTGGCAAGGTGGGCCTGATGGGCGAAGTGGCCGATGCCACGCTGGCCGCGGGTGGCCAGGTGCTGGGTGTGATTCCCGATTCACTGATGCGGCGCGAGGTGGGCCACCACGGGCTGACCGAGCTGCACGTGGTGTCGACGATGCACCAGCGCAAGCAGATGATGGCCGAACACGCGGACATGTTCCTCGCGTTGCCTGGCGGCATCGGCACGTTCGAGGAGCTGTTCGAGGTGTGGACCTGGCGGCAGCTGGGCTACCACGACAAGCCGGTGGGCCTGCTCAACAGCGGCGGTTATTACGACGCCTTCATGCGCTTCATCGGGCAGTCGGTGGAACAGGGTTTCCTGTCGGCGGAGCAGCAGGCCGTGTTGCAGGTGGGCGAGGAACCGGTGGCGCTGCTGGACCGGCTGGCGACCCTGGCGCGCTCGGCCGCCGAGCCGGACGATTACACCCTCGTCTGAACGCGCCTCAGATCGCGTTCTCGTCGGTTTCGCCGGTGCGGATGCGCACCACCTGCTCCACCGGGGTGACGAAGATCTTGCCGTCGCCGATCTTGCCCGTCTTGGCCGCCTTGACGATGGACTCGATGCAGCGCTCCACGTCGTCGTCCTTCACCACCACTTCGACCTTCACCTTCGGCAGGAAGTCGACCACGTATTCAGCGCCCCGGTAGAGCTCGGTGTGGCCCTTCTGGCGGCCGAACCCTTTCACTTCGGTGACGGTGAGGCCGGACACGCCGACGTCTGCCAGCGCCTCGCGCACCTCTTCGAGCTTGAAGGGCTTGATGACGGCGGTGATCTGTTTCATGGCGCGCTCCAACGGTGCGAAAACAAGGGATTGGGCGCATTTAAGCACGGAACTTCTGGCCCATGGGACACTGCCAGAACCCGGTTTTGCCCTCGATCAGAGCCCCCTTTGAAGGACACCCTGCGCATCGACGACACCCCTGCGGCCGTGGACTCGGCGGCGTGGAATGCACTGCTGGCACAGCAGGCAAAACCCACGCCCTTCATGCGCCATGAATTCCTGAGCGCACTGCATGCGTCCGCCAGCGCAGCGGCCGACACCGGCTGGGCGCCCTGCTTCATCACGCTGTGGCGTGGCCGCGCCTTGAGAGCCGGTTGCGCCCTGTACCTCAAGAGCCATTCCTATGGCGAATACGTCTTCGACTGGGCCTGGGCGGACGCCTACGAACGCCACGGCCTGAACTACTACCCGAAGTTGCTCAGCGCCGTGCCCTTCACGCCCGTGCCCGGCACCCGCCTGCTGGCCGTCGATGCCGAGGCTCGGGGCCTGCTGTTGCAGGCGATCACGCAACTCGCCCGCAACAGCGAGCTGTCCTCGGCCCACCTGCTGTTCGGCGACGAGGCCGACATGGCGGCGGCCGAAGCGCACGGCTGGATGCGGCGCAGCACGGTGCAGTTCCACTGGCACAACCGCGTGGATGCACCGTTCGCGGACTTCACCGACTTCCTGGCCAGCCTGCAACGCGAAAAGCGCAAGAAGATTCAGCAGGAACGCCGCCGCGTCGCCGAAGCGGGTGTGCGCTTTTCAGTGCACCACGGTCCCGACATCGACACGGACCTGTGGGACTTTTTCTACCGCTGCTACACCCGCACTTACCGCGAACACCGCTCCACGCCGTACCTGACACGCGACTTCTTCCACCGCATGGCCGAGCGGATGCCGGACAACTGGTTGCTCTTCATTGCCGAGCGCGAAGGCCGGCACATCGCCGCATCGCTGATCGCGCTGGACCCTGAGCAACGGGTCGCCTACGGGCGCTACTGGGGCGCCACCGAGCATGTGCCGCTGCTGCACTTCGAGGCCTGCTACTACCAGCCGCTGGCCTGGTGCATCGCCAACGGCTACCAGCGCTTCGAGGGCGGCGCCCAGGGCGAGCACAAGATGGCGCGCGGCCTGCTGCCGGTGCGCACGCATTCAGCGCACTGGCTGAGCGCTCCCCGCTTCGCCAGCGCGGTGGCCGATTTCCTGCAGCGCGAAGGCGCCGGCATCGACGCCTATGTGGACGAGTTGCAGGAGCGGAATCCGTTCAAGCGGGGCGCCGGGCCGCTCCCAAGCGCGGCTTGACCCCCGCGGGGGTGGTCGCCGTCTCCGGCGACCGGGGGCACCGCTCAAGGCTGCTTGAAGTCCCCGCCGACGCCAATGACGAACGCCTGGGGCTGCAGGTGTTTCCGCATCACGGCATTCACCTGGTCGGCGGTCAAGGCGGCCAGCGCTTCGTCCACCCTCTGCGTGATCGCGAAGGTGCGCTCGAGGAACAGGTTGGCTGACAGCGACCCCGCCAGCTGCGCGTCCTGCGCGCGGCTCAGGCGTCGGAAGTTGAGCAGCGCGGTCTTGGCCGATGCCACTTCTTCCGGCATGAAGCCCTCCTTCAATGCGCGCGCCACTTCCTCGCGGAAGCCCTGCTCCACCTTGTCCCGGTTCTGCGGCGCGAAGATCGCCCCGCCCTGCCACACCGAGTTCGGCTCGAAGTTGTTCCAGCTGACATAGCTGTAGGTGCTGTAGGACAGGCCCTCGCGCTCGCGGATGCGCTTCCACAGGCGCGAGTCGCCGCCCGAACCCAGCATGAAGTTCCCCAGCATAAAGGCCGGGTAGTCCGGGTCCAGGTCGTTCAGCGGCACGTGCTGTTGCACGCTGAGCACCGCGTTCTGCTTGTCCGGCGTCTTGAACTCCAGCCGGCTGGCCGGCGGGTTGTACAGCGGGTTGGGCACGCGCGCAAAGGGCGACGGGCTCTTCCAGTCGCCGAAGGCCTGGTCCAGCGCCTGCCGCACGGTGGCGACGTCGAAGTCGCCCACCGCACCGAACTGCGCGTTGGACGCACCATAGAAGCGGCGGTGGAAGTCCTTCAGCTGCTCGACGTTGACCGCCTTGATCTCGGCCACGATCTCGTCGAAGCTGCGCGCATAACGCACGTCACCGCGCGGATAGGGGTTGCCATGGCGCGCGACCGCGTTGGCCACGATGGCCTGCGGGTCGTCGCGCTGCTGCTGCACCGAGGTGATGCCCTGGCGCTGCAATTCATCGAGCGCGCTGGCCGGGAAGCTCGGTTGGCGCAGCAGCTGGCCGACCAGCGCAATCGTGTCGGCGATGGTCTCGCGCTGGGAGGTGATGTTCACCGACACCGCGCCCGCGCCGCCGCCGATGGCCACCTCGCTGCGCAGCTGGTCCAGGCGGTCCTGGATCTGCTCGCGGCTCAGCTGCGTGGTGCCACGGTCCAGCATGCTGGCCACCATGGAGGCGACCTCGCCCTGGCCGAACAGGCTCTTCTCGTCGCCGTAGCGCAGGGTGAGCGTGGCGCGCACGGTGTTGCCGCGGCTGGGCTTGGGCAGCAGCGCCGCCTTCAGGCCGCTGGGCAGGCTGAAGCGTTGGGTGCGGGCGTCGATGTTGGCCGGGGTGGGATCGAAGGCCGCCACCGCGGCCACGCCCGCCTGCGGCTTGAACTCCTTGATCTGCTGCGCCACGTCCACCATCGCTGGCGCCGGCGCACGCACCGGCTTCTCGGTGGGCAGGTAGAGCGCGAGCGTGCGGTTGGCCTGCAGCAGGCGCTCCTGCGCGACCCGCTGCACGTCGGCCAGCTTGGCATCGCGCACGCGGTCACGCAGGAGGAAGAACAGGCGCCAGTCGCCGAGCGCGATCGATTCCGACAGCGCCACGCCCACCGCCTCCGGATTCGTGTACTGCAGGTCCCAGCTCTTGAGCCACTTGGCCTGCGCACGCTTGAGTTCGTCGGCCGTGATCGGCTCGCTGCCCAGGCCCTCCACCACCGCGAGCAGTGCGTCGCGCGCCTTGTCGACGTCCTGTCCAGGCGCCAGCTGCACACCCCACAGACCCACGCCCGGGTCGTGCATGGCCAGGGTTTCGCTGAAGGCGCTGGCGGCGAGCCCCTTTTCCACCAGGCGCTTGTGGATGCGGCCTGAAGGCGTGTCGCCCAGGATGAGCGCGAGCAGTTCCACCGCGGCAAAGTCGGGGTGCGCGCCAGGGGGCACGTGGTAGCCCGCCATCATCAAGGTGGCACCGCCCACACGCCGCAGGGTGACGCTGCGTTCACCGTCCTGCGCGGGATCCAGGGTGTACAGCTGCGGGCGCTGCTGCCTGGAGCGCGGGATCTTGCCGAAGCTGCCCTGGACCCAGCCCAACACCTTGGCGGGATCGAACTTGCCCGACACGATCAGCGTGGCGTTGTCCGGCTGGTAGTACAGCCGGTAGAACGCCTGCAGCCGGCCGATGTCCACGTTCTCCACGTCGGCCCGTGCGCCTATCGTCGTCTTGCCGTAGTTGTGCCACTGGTACATGGCGGCCAGCGTCTTCTCGAAGAGGATGCGGCTGGGGCTGTTCTCGCCCATCTCCATCTCGTTGCGCACCACCGTCATCTCGCTGTCCAGGTCCTTGCGCGCGATGAAGCTGTTGACCATGGCGTCGGCCTGCCAGTCGAGATACCACTTCAGGTTCTCGTCGTTGGCGGCGAAGCTGGCGAAGTAGTTGGTGCGGTCCAGCCAGGTGCTGCCGTTGGCCCGCAGGCCACGCTTGGTGAACTCGGCCCACACGTTGCGGTGCGTGGGTGTGCCCTTGAACAGCAAGTGCTCCAGCAGGTGGGCCATGCCGGTTTCGCCGTAGCTCTCGTGGCGCGAGCCCACGCGGTAGGTCACGTTCACCGTGGTGGTGGGCTTGGAGTCGTCCGGCGCCAGCAGCACCTGCAGGCCGTTGGGCAGCCGGTATTCGGTGATGCCCTCCACCGACTGCACCGGCTTGGGATCAGTCGCCGCCGCGGTGGCCGCATGGGCGGGCAACAGGGTCGTGGCAACGAGGCAGGCAGTGAGCAGGCGGAGCAGCATCGGTTCGACCATCCTTCGGCAAAGACCGGCAGTGTAGGCAACAAAACAAAAGGGAGCCCGTGCGGGCTCCCTTCGACGCAAACCGAGGCTGCGAGTTCAGGCGCCGTGCTTCTTGGCCCAGGCCGCCATGCCGGTGCGCACTTCGGCGCGTGCGCCTTCGGGGCCTTCCCAGCCCAGCACCTTGACCCACTTGCCCTTCTCCAGGTCCTTGTAGTGCTCGAAGAAGTGCTGGATCTGCTGCAGGCGCAGGTCGTTCATGTCCTCGGGCTTCTGCCAGTGGGTGTAGATCGGCAGGATCTTGTCGATGGGCACGGCCAGCAGCTTGCTGTCGCCGCCCGCTTCGTCTTCCATCTTCAGGATGCCGATCGGGCGGCAGGTGACCACCACGCCAGGGATCAGCGGATACGGCGTGATCACCAGCACATCCACCGGGTCGCCGTCGTCGGCGAGCGTCTGCGGGATGTAGCCGTAGTTGCACGGGTAGTGCATGGCCGTGCCCATGAAGCGGTCGACGAACAGCGCACCGGTCTCTTCATCGACCTCGTACTTGATCGGGTCGGCGTTCATCGGGATCTCGATGATCACGTTGAACTCGTCAGGTGCCTTGGCGCCGGGGGTCACGTTGTGCAGGCTCATGGTGATTGCCAAATGATGTGGTGAATCGCGAGGGAAAACCCGGATTCTACGGGTGGCACTTGCTTTGCCCTGACGGCACGCGGGCATGACACGCCGATGACGCGCGGTCAAAAACAGGTGTTTCCGCCACGTTGTCAGTGTCATGCCCTTCACTTAGCATGGCCCGCGACCCGTCCCCTGCCTCCTGCAGCGCAGGCGAAGAGCGGGCACATCCAATCCACAGGGTTCAAAACCAGAAGGAGTTGCCTTGATGTCGACAACTATGGCGCTTTATGTGGCGCTGGCGTGCGGCCTGGCCGCCGTCTTGTACGGATTCATACAACGAAGCTGGATCCTGCGACAGGATGCCGGCAACGCCCGGATGCAGGAGATTGCGGGCGCGGTGCAGCAGGGCGCTGCCGCCTACCTGGCACGGCAGTACAAGACGATCGCCATCGTGGGCGTGGTGCTCGCCATCCTGATCGCGGTCTTTCTGGATCGCACCACGGCGGTGGGATTCGTCGTGGGCGCGGTGTTGTCGGGCGCCTGTGGATTCATCGGCATGAACGTCTCGGTGCGCGCCAATGTGCGCACCGCGCAGGCCGCCACCCTGGGCATCGGCCCGGCGCTGAACGTCGCGTTCAAGGGCGGCGCGATCACCGGCATGCTGGTGGTGGGCCTGGGCCTGCTGGGCGTGAGCCTGTTCTTCTGGTGGCTCAGCGGCGGCACCAACGTGGACGCCGCCACCTTGAAGCCGCTGCTCGGCCTGGCGTTCGGCTCGTCCCTCATCTCCATCTTCGCGCGCCTGGGCGGCGGCATCTTCACCAAGGGCGCCGACGTGGGCGCCGACCTGGTGGGCAAGGTGGAAGCGGGCATCCCGGAGGATGACCCGCGCAACCCGGCAGTGATTGCCGACAACGTGGGCGACAACGTCGGTGACTGCGCCGGCATGGCCGCCGACCTGTTCGAGACCTACGCGGTCACCTTGATCGCCACCATGACGCTGGGCGCCTTGATGGTCACCGGCGCGGCGCTCAACGCGGTGATCTATCCGCTGGTGCTGGGCGGCGTGTCCATCATCGCCTCCATCATCGGCTGCAGCTTCGTGAAAGCCTCGCCCGGCATGAAGAACGTGATGCCGGCGCTCTACCGCGGCCTCGCGGTGGCCGGCGTGCTGTCGCTGATCGCCTTCTACTTCGTCACCAGCGCCATGTTCCCGCAGGCGGTCACCGTGGCGGGCAAGACGGTGAGCGCGATGGCGCTCTTCGGTGCCTGCTTCGTGGGCCTGGCGCTCACGGCGCTGCTGGTGTGGGTGACCGAGTACTACACCGGCACGCAGTACGGGCCGGTGCAGCATGTGGCACAGGCCTCCACCACCGGGCATGGCACCAACATCATCGCCGGCCTGGGCGTGTCGATGAAGTCCACCGCCTGGCCGGTGATCTTTGTCTGCATCGCGATCGGCGTGTCGTTCTGGCTGGGTGGGCTCTACGGCATCGCCGTCGCTGCCACGTCCATGCTGAGCATGGCCGGCATCGTGGTGGCGCTGGACGCCTACGGCCCGATCACGGACAACGCCGGTGGCATCGCCGAGATGGCGGACCTGCCGGCCAGCGTGCGCGACATCACCGACCCGCTGGACGCGGTGGGCAACACCACCAAGGCGGTGACCAAGGGCTATGCGATCGGCTCGGCCGGCCTGGCCGCGCTGGTGCTGTTTGCCGACTACACCCACGCGCTCGAAGGCCGCGGCATGCACCTGCGCTTCGACCTGTCGGACCACATGGTGATCATCGGCCTGTTCATCGGCGGCCTGATCCCCTACCTGTTCGGTGCCATGGCGATGGAAGCCGTGGGCCGCGCGGCCGGTGCCGTGGTGGAAGAAGTGCGGCGCCAGTTCCGCGACATCAAGGGCATCATGGAAGGCACCGGCAAGCCCGAATACGGCAAGGCGGTGGACATGCTCACCACCGCGGCGATCAAGGAAATGATCGTGCCCTCGCTGCTGCCGGTGGTGGTGCCGATCCTGGTGGGCCTGCTGCTCGGGCCGGCCGCACTGGGCGGCCTGCTGATGGGCACCATCATCACCGGCCTCTTCGTCGCCATCTCCATGTGCACCGGCGGTGGCGCCTGGGACAACGCCAAGAAGTACATCGAGGATGGCCACCATGGCGGCAAGGGCAGCGAAGCCCACAAGGCCGCGGTGACCGGCGACACGGTGGGCGACCCGTACAAGGACACCGCAGGCCCTGCCGTGAACCCGCTGATCAAGATCATCAACATCGTGGCCCTGCTCATCGTGCCGCTGCTGCCAGCGGTGGTGCCCGCGTCCACGCACGCCGACACCGCGCCCGCCGCGCAGACCGCCCCGGCCACCAGCATGCCGGCGTCGTCCGCCGAAGCGGCGGCGCTGCCCGCCTCTTCCGCTGCATCCGCGCCCTGAGCCGGCCGCTGCGGCGTGACAAGGGCCACTGCGGTGGCCCTTTTTTCATGGCGCGCTGGGCAGACCCTCTTCTGCCCTGGCGGGCCGCGGGGTACAAAGCCCATCGGCCTTGCCGTCGCGGCAGTATTGATCGTGCACCCGCCCCTCACTCCCTTCCCGGTCCTGGACGAGATCGGCCATGAGCCGTGGGAATGGCCGCTGCCGGGGTTCATCTCACTGCACGTCGTCGTGCCCCGCTGCGACAGCGAGCAGCCCTGCCTCATCGAAACGCTGGCTGGCACCACGACCGAAGGCCAGATCGTGCGCATCGACCCGGGCCAGCGGACGGTGAGGTTTCGCATGAGTGCGGACGGCCCACCTCTGGCGCTGCCGTTCGATCGTTTCAGGCGCCTGACGCTGACCACGCCGCTCACCGCGGTGCCGCGGCCGATCGGTGTACCGGTGTGGCGCGTGCCGGCCGCCGAGGAGGAACGTGCATACCGCCTCACCACGCCGGCCGGCGGCCCGCCGCTCGCCGGCATCACGCTCGGCCATGTGGAGACCGAGCACGGGCTCTTCCTCTTCACGCCAGTCAACGAGGACCGCTCGGTGCAGCGCGCGTTCGTGCCGCGAAGCGCGTACACGCAGGCCGAATTCGGGCCGACGGCGGTGGACACGGCGGCGGAGCGATGGATCGCCAGCCCTTCGGAGCTGGTCGCTGCACTGGAGCGCCAGTCGCACATGCCGGTGCTGCCGCTGGGCGACTCGCTCCTGCAACTGGGCCTGCTCACTCGGGGACAGCTGTCCCGCGCGCTGGCCGCCCGCGACGACCGCCGCCCGCTCGGCGAGCGCCTGGTGAGCGAAGGTTTGCTGTCCGCTGCGGACCTGCAGACCGCGCTGGCCCACAAGATGGGCTATCCCATCGTGGACCTCACGCGTTTCCCGGTCGACCCCGCTGCAGCGCGGCGCCTGCCCATGGCCCGCGTGGCCGAGTTGCGCGCCTTGCCGCTGATGTGGCACGACGGCCGGCTGGTGGTGGCCGTGGACCGCCTGTCACGCGTGAACCGCCTGCGCGAACACCGGGCGCAGTTGCAGCTGGACTTTCTGCCTTGCCTGGCCTCGCAGCGCCAGATCCAGCTGGCGTTCGCGGCGCTGGTGAAGCAGGACCTGTGGTCCCCCAACGAGCGCGTGCCGCACGGCGTGTTCAACACGACGCTGTAGCCGACGACCGGGCGCTTCGGCCCCCGGGGCCGCGTGTCAGCGCCGTCCCACACTTTGTTGCGCGATCCGCTTTCACGTCAGCCGTCCGGCATGGTGTAACGTTTGAATGTCACCCGCTCGGCGGGCGTCGTCTTGATGCCGTATCAGCTTGGCGTGTCCAGTCAACGCCGATGCGGCCCTGCATCTACTTGAAGGACCGCCAACGTGAACCTCTTTCGTCGCCGCCTCGCCCTTGCCCTGGCGCCCGCGCTCCTCTCGTGCAGCCTGTTGTTGGGGGGTTGCGGGGGCGGGGGCAGCGATTCCACCTCGTCTCCCCCTCCGACGACCGGCGGGCCGGCGTCGGTGGAGCGCGAGATATCGCCTGCCGCAGTGGACGCCCAGGTCAACATGGCGCTGGAGCCGCATGTGGCGATCAACCCGTCGCCTGACGTGGCCGCCGCGCACAAGCTGTTCGTGTTTCTCCCCGGCACCAGCGGCACGCCGGAGATGTACCGGCTCATCCTGCGCAGCGGCGCTCGGCGTGGCTTCCACACGCTGGGACTCAACTACCCCAATCCCACGGCGGTGGGTGAGCTCTGCTTGGGCAGCTCCGATCCCAACTGCTTCTTCAAGGTGCGCAGCGAAATCATCTCGGGTGCACCTCTGAGCGACCTTGTCAGCGTGAACGTGCCCAACTCCATCGTCACCCGGCTCACGGAGACGGTGGCATATCTCAACCAGCACTTCTCGGACGAAGGCTGGGGCCAGTACCTGCTGAGCAACGGGCAAATCGACTGGTCCAAGGTCGTGATGTCCGGCCACTCCCAAGGTGGCGGGCATGCCGGCTTGATGGCCAAGATGTTCTCCATGAGCCGGGTGGTCTACTTTGCGTCTCCTGCGGACTGGGACGGGTCGGGGCCGGCCGCCTGGGTCAGCCTGCCGAATGTGACACCGGCAGTGCGCCAGTACGGCTTCACCCATCTCGACGACGACCTGGTGCCGATCGCGAAGCTGTCTCTCATCTGGCCCACGCTGGGGCTGGGCGCCATGACCACCGCTGTGAACGTGGACAACACGTCCCCCAGCCAGTTCGGCAACTCCCACATCTTCGTCACGAATGCCACGCCGCGCCTGGGCGGCATATCGCCGACCCACGGTTCCACCGTGCTCGACATGTCCACGCCGCTCGCCGGCAACGGCACGCCGGTGTTCGACCCGGTGTGGGCCGCCCTCTGCTTCGAGTAAGCACGCGTTGATCGCGACGACCGCATCCAAGCGGTCGCGGACAAAAAGCGGCAACAAAAAACCCGGTGCCCTTGCGGACACCGGGTTTTTGCGTTCAATGGTCGGGGTGGCGGGATTCGAACTCGCGACCCCTTGCACCCCATGCAAGTGCGCTACCAGGCTGCGCTACACCCCGACTGAGCCAAGCAGTATACCTGCAAAACAGGCCGCTTCAGATGGTGAGCAGGCCGCGGATCGACAGGAGTTCGTTGCGCATCTGCGCGAGCGACATCTCATGCACCTCCGGCAGCGGCAGGGCCGCGCCATCGGCGGCTTCCGGCTCCGCTTCAAGGCCTGCGTCAGGCGGCAAGGCGCTCTCGTCGATCACGCTTTCCACCGCCTCGTGGCGGGCTGCGCCATGCTGGTCGGCCAGCCGGTTGCGGGCGCCGCTGATGGTGAAACCCTGCTCGTAGAGCAGCTCGCGGATGCGCCGGATGAGCAGCACCTCATGGTGCTGGTAGTAGCGCCGGTTGCCGCGGCGCTTCATGGGCTTGAGCTGCGTGAACTCCTGCTCCCAGTAACGCAGCACGTACGGCTTCACGCCGCACAGCTCGCTCACCTCGCCGATCGTGAAGTAGCGTTTGGCGGGGATGGCGGGGAGCGCTTTCTCCATTGAAATCAACGAGATCTAGCGGGAAAGTTCAGACTCTACTCGAACTCTCCTTCGGCAGGGATGTCACCTTGCACAATGCCTTTGAGCTTGTGACTTGCGTGAAATGTGACCACGTTGCGGGCCTTGATCGGGATCGCCTCGCCGGTGCGCGGGTTGCGCCCCGGACGCGGCGCCTTGCGCCGGATGTTGAAGTTGCCGAAGCCCGAGAGCTTCACGTCCCGCCCGGTCACCAGGCTGGCGTGGATGATCTCGAAGAAGGCCTCCACCATGTCTTTCGACTCGCGCTTGTTCAGGCCCAGGCGCTCGAACAGCAACTCGGCCAGCTCCGCCTTGGTGAGGGTGGGCGTTTCGAGCGAGGGCAGGATCACGCGGTCGTGGGTGTCCTCGTCGTCCATGGCGGCGGCGTCGCTGGCGTTGTTCATGCTGCGTGGATCCATCATGGTGACGTTCAGCCCCGCAGGCGGGCGCCGAATTCGGTGTTGAGGCGTTGCACCACGGCGGCGATCACCGGTTCGATGCGTTCGTCGGTCAGGGTGGCCTGGTCGTCCAGCAGTTCCAGCCGCACGGCCATGCTGCGCTCGCCGGCGCCGATGTCGGCGGTGGGCTGCGCCGGCCGGTAGATGTCGAAGAGCTGGGCGCGGCGGATGAGTGCATCGGCCGCTTCGATCGCCTCGATCAGCGCCTGGTGGCTCACTCGGTCGTTCACCACGATGGCGAGGTCACGCAGGGACGCCTGCTGGCGCGGGATCGGCTGGTACTGCGGCAGCGGGCGCTGCTGCAGCGCGGTCAGGTCGATCTCGAACAGCACCGGCGCGTGCGGCAGCTCATAGGCCTGTCGCCACTTGGGATGCAGCTCGCCCAGCACCCCCACACGCCGGCCGTCGATCTCGATGGCGGCGCTGCGGCCAGGGTGAAGCGCCGGATGCGGCGCCGGCACGAAACGTGGCGCCAGCGGGGCGAACAGCGCCTCCACGTCGCCCTTGACATCGAAGAAGTCCACGCCCTTGTCGGCGCGGCCCCATTGCAAGGTGTCCGCCGCGCCATACGCCAGCCCGCCCAGCCGCATCGGCTGGTGGATGCCGGCCACGCTGAGCGGCCCGTCCTGGTTGCGGTCGTCGCGCAGGAACACGCGTCCAATCTCGAACATACGCACGCGCGGCGCCTTGCGGGCGAGGTTGTAGCGCAGCGCGGAAACCAGGCTGCCAAGCAGGCTGGACCGCATCACCGCCAGCGGCGCTGCGATCGGATTCAGCACCTGGATGGGGTTGTCGTTGCCCGCCAGCTCGCGCTCCCAGCGGTCCTCGACGAAGCTGAAGTTGATCGTCTCCTGGTAGTCCAGGTCGGCCATCAGGTGCCGCAGCGCATGGCTGCTGCGCAGGGATTCCGGCCGCACCTTGGCCGTCACCGGCGCGAGCGGCGGCGTCTCGGGCAGCAGCGGGTACCCCAGCACGCGGATCACTTCCTCGATCAGGTCTTCCTCGATCTGGAGATCGAAGCGCCAGCTCGGCGGCGTGACGATCAGCTCGCCCTCGCCTTCCGTGAACGGCAGCCCCAGCCGCTGGAATACGCCGGCGCACTGCGCTTGCGTGACCGGCATGCCGATGACCTTGGCCGCGCGCGCCACGCGCAGGCGCACCGGCTTGCGCTCGGGCAGGCGCGCCACCTGGTCGTCCATCGGGCCGGCTTCGCCGCCGCAGATGTCGATGATCAGCTGCGTGATGCGCTCGATGTGTTCCACCGTGAGCGCCGGGTCCACGCCGCGCTCGAAACGATGGCCCGCGTCAGTGCTGAAATTGAAGCGACGCGACCGGCCGGCCACGGATTCCGGCCACCAGAACGCGGCCTCGACGTAGACGTTGCGGGTGTCGTCCGACACGGCCGTGTGGTCGCCCCCCATGATGCCGGCCAGCGACTCCACCCCGCGCGCATCGGAGATCACGCCCACGGTCTCGTCCACCTCGATGGTGCTGCCGTTGAGCAGCTTGAGCGTCTCACCTTTGCGGCCCCAGCGCACCACCAGCTTCTGGTCGATCTTGTCCAGGTCGAAGATGTGGGACGGGCGGCCGACCTCGAACATCACATAGTTCGAGATGTCCACCAGCGCAGTCACCGAACGCTGGCCGCAGCGGGCCAGCCGCTCCACCATCCAGGCGGGTGTCCTGGCCTTGGTGTCGACGTTGCGCACGACGCGGCCGGAGAAGCGGCCGCACAGCTCGGGCGCCTCGATCTGCACCGGCAGGCGCTGGTCGTGGCGCGGTGGCACCGGCTGGATGCTCGGTTGCTTCAACGGCGCGCCCGTGAGGGCGGACAGCTCGCGTGCGATGCCGAACACGCTGAGCGCATGGCCAAGGTTGGGCGTGAGCTTCAGGGTGAACAGCGTGTCATCGAGCTTCAGCGCCTCGCGCACGTCCTGGCCCACCGGCGCATCGTCACCGAGCTCCAGCAGCCCGCCATGGTCGTCCGACAGCTTCAGCTCACGGGCGGAGCACAGCATGCCGAAGCTTTCCACGCCGCGCAGCTTGCCGGTGCCGATCTTGAACGGCTTGCCGTCCTCACCGGGCGGAAGCTCGGCACCCACCAGCGCCAGCGGCACCTTGATGCCGGCACGCGCGTTGGGCGCACCACACACGATCTGCAGCAGACCCTCCTTGGAGTGCTCACCCGCATTCACCTTGCACACACGCAGGCGGTCGGCATTCGGGTGCTGCGCGCATTCGACGATCTCACCCACCACCACGCGGCTGAAGGGCGGCGCCACCGGGCGCATCTCTTCCACCTCCATGCCGGCCATGGTGAGCGTGTCTGCCAGCTGCTCGGTGGTGATCGGCGGGTTGCAGAATTCGCGCAACCAACTTTCAGGAAATTGCATCTTCGGCTTCTTGGATGATCAGGACTTGAACTGCGACAGGAAGCGCAGGTCGCCGTCGAAGAACAGGCGCAGGTCGTTCACGCCATAACGCAGCATGGTCAGCCGGTCCGGCCCCATGCCGAACGCGAAGCCGATGTACTTCTCCGGGTCCAGACCGAAGTTGCGCACCACGTTCGGGTGCACCTGGCCCGAGCCGGCCACCTCCAGCCAGCGGCCCTTGAGCGGCCCGCTGTTGAAGGCGATGTCCACCTCCGCCGAGGGCTCGGTGAACGGAAAGAACGACGGCCGGAAGCGCAGCTGCAGGTCGTCGGTTTCGAAGAAGGTGCGGAAGAAGTCGATGAACACCGACTTCAGGTCCTTGAAGCTCACGTTCTCGCCGATCCACAGGCCTTCGCACTGGTGGAACATCGGCGAGTGGGTGGCGTCACTGTCCACGCGGTAGGTGCGGCCCGGCGCGATCACCCGGATCTCGGGCATGTGCTCCTGCCCCGCGTACTTGGCAGCATGCATGCGGGCGTAACGCACCTGCATGGGCGAGGTGTGCGGGCGCAGGTTGAGCCAGCGGCCTTCGGCGTCCTTCATGTCGACGTAGAAGGTGTCCTGCATCGAACGCGCCGGGTGGTTCTCCGGGTTATTCAGTGCGGTGAAGCTCATCCAGTCGGTTTCGATCTCGGGGCCGTCGGCCACGTCGAAGCCCATGGAGCCGAAGATCTGCTCGATGCGCTCCAGGGTGCGCGATACCGGATGCAGGCCGCCCACGCCACGCGCGCGGCCCGGCAGGGTGACGTCCAGCGACTCGGCCTTCAGTTGCGCTTCGAGTTCGGCATCGGCCAACGCCTGGCGTCGTGCCTGCAGCGCCGCTTCCACCCGCTGCTTGGTGGCGTTGATCTCGGCGCCGCGCGCCTTCTTCTCCTCAGGCGCCAACGCAGCCAGCCCCTTGAGCAGCTCGGTCACGCGGCCGGCCTTGCCGAGATAGCGTGCCTTGGCGTTTTCCAGCTCGGCCGGCGACGTCGCAACGCCGAAATCGGCTTGCGCGGCCTGCACGAGTTGATCGAGATCGTTCATCGCGGTGGTTTCAACGAGAAATAAAAAAGGCCGAACACCCGGTGCCGGCCTTTGAAGTCTTGCCCGGCCTTTCAGCCGGGGCCGTGACACCGCGGTTGCCCGCGGTTCACGCTCAAGCGAGCTGGGCCTTCACCTTGTCGACGATGCTGCCAAAAGCAGCCGGGTCGTTGACGGCCATGTCGGCAAGGACCTTGCGGTCGATGTCGATCTGGGCTTTCTTCAGGCCAGCCATGAATTTGCTGTATGTGATCCCCAGGCCACGGGACGCCGCGTTGATACGGGCGATCCACAGCTGACGGAACACCCGCTTCTTGGTGCGACGGTCGCGGTAGGCGTATTGCCCCGCCTTCATCACCGCCTGTTTGGCGATGCGGAAGACGTTCTTGCGACGACCACGATAGCCCTTGGCGAGGGCCAGCACCTTCTTGTGACGGGCACGTGCGGTAACACCACGTTTGACGCGAGGCATGTGATTGCTCCTTGTTCAGTGGTGATTACAGGCCAGCAAAGGGCAGCATCTGAGCGATGTGTCCCATGTTGGTCTCGTGCACGGTGACCGCGCCGCGAAGCTGGCGCTTGTTCTTCGTGGACTTCTTGGTCAGGATGTGGCGCTTGAACGCCTGACCGCGCTTGACGGTACCACCCGGACGCACGCGGAAGCGCTTCTTCGCGCTGCTCTTGGTCTTCATTTTGGGCATGACTGCTCCTTTTTCGCTGCCCCGTCAGGCGTGCGCGGAAAGGTCCCGCGCCCTTGTTGGCCTGAAAGGGCTTCTGTGCAGCACCGTGGCGACCAGCCCCGGTGCTGTAACTCCAACCGTGCTCAGCGCTTCTTGGGCGCCAGCACCATGATCATCTGCCGGCCCTCGAGCTTCGGCATGTTTTCCACCACCGCCACGTCGGCCAGTTCATCGCGGATGCGCTCCAGCAGCCGCATGCCGATGTCCTGGTGGGTGATCTCGCGGCCACGGTAGCGCAGCGTGACCTTGCCCTTGTCGCCGTCCTCGGCAATGAAGCGGCGCAGGTTCCGCATCTTGATCTGGTAGTCGCCTTCGTCCGTGCCCGGGCGGAACTTGACTTCCTTGACCTCGATGATCTTCTGCTTCGCCTTGGCTTCCGCCGCCTTCTTCTGCTCCAGGTACTTGAACTTGCCGTAGTCCATCAGCCGGCACACCGGCGGATCGGCCTGGGCAACGATCTCCACGAGATCGACGTCCCGTTCGCCCGCCATGTGCAGCGCTTCCTGCAAGCTCACGATGCCCAGGGGCTCGTTGTCGGGGCCGTTCAGCCGGACTTCCGGCGCGGTGATCTCGCGGTTCAAGCGGTGCTTGCGCTCCACGTTGGGAGTGCGGCGGTCAGCAAAAGTAGCGATGGTGCAAACCTTTCAACGGAACCAAGGCAACAGTCCCACGTAAAAACGACTGCGCGCCACAAAAGGCCGTTCAGACCTTGGCCGCGATATCCGCTGCGAGCTTCTGGACGAAGGAATCGAGGGACATCACGCCGAGATCCTGGTTGCCTCGGGCGCGCACCGCAACGGCCCCGCTTGCCTTCTCCTTGTCGCCCACGACAAGGATGAACGGGACCTTTTGCATTGAATGCTCCCGTATTTTATACGTAATTTTCTCGTGGCGCAAATCGGCCTGCGCTCTAACTCCTTGTTTTAGAAGCGTTTTCACGATTTCGGATACATAGTCGTGCTGGGCGTCCGTGATGCTGGTCACCACCACCTGCGTGGGCGCCAGCCAGACCGGCAGCGCGCCGGCGTGCTGCTCGATCAGGATGCCGATGAAGCGCTCCAGGCTGCCCACGATGGCGCGGTGCAGCATCACCGGAGTGCGGCGCTCCCCGCTTTCGGCCACGTATTCGGCGCCCAGCCGCTCGGCCATGAAGAAATCCACCTGCATGGTGCCCACCTGCCAGGGCCGGCCGAGCGCGTCCTTCAGTGTGTATTCGATCTTCGGGCCGTAGAACGCACCGTCGCCGGGGGCGATCTCGAACTGCACGCCACTGCGCCGCAGGCTTTCCATCAGCGCGTGCTCTGCCTTGTCCCAGGCCTCGTCGGAGCCGATGCGGGCCTCCGGTCGTGTGGCAACCTTGTAGATGATGTCGGTGAAGCCGAAGTCCTGGTAGACCTTCTGCAGCAGGGCCGTGTAGACAGTGCACTCCGGCAGGATCTGGTCTTCGGTGCAGAAGATGTGGCCGTCGTCCTGCGTGAAGCCCCGCACGCGCATGATGCCGTGCAGCCCGCCCGTGGGCTCGTTGCGGTGGCACTGGCCGAATTCGCCGTAGCGCAGCGGCAGGTCGCGGTAGCTCTTGATGCCCTGCTTGAAGATCAGGATGTGGCCGGGGCAGTTCATCGGCTTGAGCGCGTAGTCGCGCTTCTCCGACTCCGTGGTGAACATGTTCTCGCGGTACTTCTGCCAGTGGCCCGTCTTCTCCCACAGGCCCTGGTCCAGCAGTTGCGGGCCCTTGACCTCCAGGTAGCCGTTGTCGCGGTACACACGGCGCATGTACTGCTCCACCTCCTGCCACACCGTCCAGCCCTTGGGGTGCCAGAAGACCGTGCCGGGCGAGTGCTCGTCGATGTGGAACAGGTCCAGTTCCTTGCCCAGCTTGCGGTGGTCGCGCTTCTCGGCTTCCTCCAGCATGCGCAGGTACTGTTGCAGCTCGTCCTTGGTGGCCCAGGCCGTGCCGTAGATGCGCTGCAGTTGCTCGTTGCGGTGGTCGCCGCGCCAGTAGGCGCCGGCCACCTTCATCAGCTTGAAGTGCTTGAGCTTGCCCGTGCTGGGCACGTGCGGGCCGCGGCACAAGTCCTCGAACTGGCCTTCGCGATAGAGCGACACATCCTCGCCCTGCGGAATGCTCTCGATGATCTCCGCCTTGTAGTGCTCGCCGAGGCTTTTGAAGTAGGCGACGGCCTCATCGCGCGGCAGCACGCGGCGCTCCACCTTCTCGTCCTTCTTCGCCAGCTCCGTCATCTTGGCTTCGATGGCGGCCAGGTCCTCGGGCGTGAACGGACGCTTGTACGCAAAGTCGTAGTAGAAGCCGTTTTCGATCACCGGGCCGATGGTGACCTGCGCCTCGGGGAAGAGGTCCTTCACCGCATAAGCCAGCAGGTGAGCCGTGGAGTGGCGGATGACATCCAGGCCGTCCGGGTCCTTTTCCGTCACGATCGCCAGCGGCGTGTCGCGTTCCAGGCGGTAGCTGGTGTCCACCACCTTGGCTTCCTTGCCATGGCCGATGCGCCCGGCCAGCGCGGCCTTGGCCAGCCCGGTGCCGATGGAGGCGGCCACGTCGGCCACCGTGGGCGGCTGCGCGAATTCGCGCTGGGAACCATCGGGCAACTGGATCTTGATCATCTGGAACTCCAAAAACAAAAAAGCGCGGTGGGTGCCGCGCTTTCCTTGTGAACGAGAAAAATCTCTGGCGTGACTACGCGGCCGACTGAACCTCGACGGTGACAGTGGACGTAGTTCGCGGTGTCATAACCGGCGTGCCTTTCTCGCTCTTGTGGGTGGTGGAGCCGGAATTGTAGATCACGACACCGGATCGGGCTCGGTGTTGTCCGGCGACGGCGGATTGAAGCTGCTCACGTCCACCGGCTCCTTGTCCTCCGGCGTCAGGGTGTTCAGCGTGGCGAGGTAGCTCGCCATGCCGGCGGTGGACTCGCTGGCGCTGGGTGGCACCGCCTCCAGCGGACCGGGCGGAGCGGGAGCCGGTGCCGGGGAATCGCCACCGCCACCGCAGGCGCTCACCAGGGCCGCTGCAGCGAACGCCTGGGCGAGCCAGAAAATGCGCTTGTTCATCGAGATCTCCTTCATTGCGCGCCGGGGGTGGGCGCGCTGAGGTAGGGGAAACCGCCCATCAGCGGCACCACGGCCTGGTCCACCGCATCGTGCAGCTTGAGCGAGGTGTCACCCAGCGGCACATTGGCCGGTTTGCAGTCGGTCCCCAGTTGCAGCGCGTTGTTGTTGCCGTTGAGCATGCACAGCCCACCCATCACGGCCACCAGCGACACGTCGACCACGTCGTCCTTCGGACGGCGGCCATTCGGGAAGCCGGCGTTGTCGCCACCGGCCACGCCAAGGCGATGCTGGCTGGCGGCCGGCGTGGCGGCAATGCCGGTGTTCAGGCGCAGCATCTCCGACGGCGTGGCGCTGGCCGGCTGGTTCAGGCCCTTGATGCCGGTGAGGAAGGTGGTCACCAGGTCGGTGCGCGGCAGGTTCTTGGGCGCGGTGCCTGGGATGTTGAGCGCGATCTCCAGCAGCGCGGGCAAGGTCGGGTTCGTCACGTAGTCCGCAAACTGCGCATCGTCCTTGGGCTTGCTGCTGTTGAAACGGTCCTTGTCGGGCAGGCCGATCACCACTTCATTGACCAGCGGCATGCCCAGGCGCGACACCTGGGTCCATGCGCCGCCCACCTTGGCGGTGGTGCTGTGGCCCTTGCCCGGCGCCGGGTTGAGCAGGCTGCCCTGGCGCATGCTGGCCGTGGTCCAGCCGCCGATCACCGGATCGCTGCCTTGAACGAGGCAGCTTTTGTGCACCTCGAGCGCCAGCGTCGTGACGTTCTTGTCGTCGATGGTGTTGGGCGCCGCATTGATCTTGCTCGGGTCGGTGATCACGCCCAGCGGCGCATTCACCAGGTCAAACACCGCACCCAGGTTCACCGCAAACGGATCCTTCCGCTGGCCGACGAACAACCGGCCCGGCTGCGTGCAGCCCGGGATGTTGACGTTGTAGACATGCTTGGCGGCGTAGCCCGCGTAGTCCGCGATCGTCTTGGTGCCGATGTTGTCCACCGGCTTGTCGAAGGTGGCGCTGCCGCCGGTCGCGTTGGTGACGGCGCTGCGCATGCCGGCGCGGCGGTCACCGCGCACCACGTCCACGGTGTAGCTCTCGTTCACGTTCAGCGCCGCGTCCTTCACGTTGGACACGGTACCGGCCTGGATCAGCGGGATCGCCACGTTCTTGCCACCGATGGGCAGGGTCACGCCGTTGAGCTTGTTCTTGAAGCGGAACTGGAAGCTGATGTCTTCCTTGGCATCGCCGTTGTTGTCGATGTGGATCTCGTAGAGCGCGTTCTCGTCCATGGAGAAGTAGTTCGGGCCGCCATACGGATCCTGCAGCGGCTGGTAGTTGGCCAGCAGCGTCACGTAGCCGTCGCGGCCGGGTTCGTAGCTCGCGAACATGTAGAAGTCGGTCGCGTCCACCTTGGGACGCGACGAAATGAAGGGCGCCTCGCGGTGGCTGGAGGCTTGCACCGGCGCTGCGGCCAGCAAGGCGGTGCCCGCCGCCATCAGCGCGGCCACCATGGGAAGCAGGCGATGAGCCTGCAGTGAACGGGTTGTCATGCGTATCTCCTGGCAGATCCTCGAATTCGGCGGACCTGTGGGTGCCGCCCCCTGGACCCGGCACACCAGCGGCGTGCGGGGTCTGGGGGCGAGATACGCGGCGGCTCGAAAAACGGATGCGCCGCAGCTCAGAGGGGGAGCGCCTGCACCGTGCCCGGGCGCGACACCAGGGCTTCGAACTCATCGGCCAGGCGCTGGCTTTCGGCCAGGGCACGCTGCCAGTCACGGATGCGGCCGTCGATGTCCTCCCCATAGCCCTTGAAGTCGGCGCGGTCGGGCAGCTTGGCGTTGGGCAGGGTCTTCACCCAGTCGGGGTTCGGCGACAGCAGCACCACGTTCGCCAGGCGCTCGGTGGCGCGGTGACGGCGGCGTAGGCCCTTGTCGAGCCAGCCGGGGATCACCGTGTTCTGGAAGTGCGGGTACAGCACCAAGCCGCCATCCATCGTGGCGTAGTCCAGGTGCAGGTGGTAGTCGGTGATGCCACCGTCCCAATAGGCGCCGGCGGGGGCGCCCGGGATGTCGTGCACGGCCTGCAGCCACAAGGGCACGGTGCAGCTCGCCAGGATGCTTAGCCGCAGGTTGCGCTCGTCCAGCGGCACCTGGTGGGTGCGGTAGTCCTTCAAGTGCAGGGGCAAGGGGTCACGCGGGTCGGAGAAGATCACGCGCTCGAGCCAGCCGCCCATTGCAGTGCGGCTCACCGCATTGGCCGTAAACGCACCGAGGTAGCCCAGCGGCGTGCGCAGCTTGCCTTCACGCCGCAGCAGCGCATGGCGGCCACGGCTGGTGAACACATGCAGCCGGTAGCGGGGATGCTGCAGCAAGGTGGCCTCGTGACCGGCAAAGTGCTCGGCCAGGCAGGCGGAAAACACCTCGCTCACATGGCGTGCGGTCGGTGATTTTCCCGGCCGGTGTTCATAGCGCTGGTGGATGTAGTCACGCGCCATGCGCGCCAGCGCGGCGTCGGGATCCGGCATGCAGGCGCAGGCCATGCGCCAGGCGCCTACCGACGCGCCCAGCAGGTGCACGGTGTGGCGGCTGTCCTTCAGCCAGTGGCCGAAGATGAAGCGGTCCAGCGGGTTGAGTGCAAAGCACTTCGGGCCGCCGGCCGCGCCAGGCAGGAGCGCGACGTCCCGCGGACGCAGGCCGTGTTCGAGCAGGTGCTGCCGCGCTTGGGGGCCGGCGTAGATCTGGAGGGCTTGCATAAGCCCTCCATGCTAGCCGCGGCGACGCTTCAGGGGTGCCTCGCCACCACGCCGCAGGCAATGCGGGCGCCAGAGTTGCCGGTCGGCTGGGTCTTGTAGTCGTCGGGGTTGGCGTGCACCACCACCGCCCGGTTGGTGATGTCGGCCGGGCCGCCGCCGATGGTCACGCCATGCAGCATGAACTTCAGGTCCGCCACGCCGTCAGCGTCGGCCTTCAGCGCAGGCATGTCGCCTGCGTGGTGGGCAGCATCCTGCGGGCCATGCGGTGCGCCACCGGGATTGAAGTGACCGCCGGCGCTTGTGCCGTCGGTGCTGGCGCAATCGCCTTTCTCATGCAGGTGGAAGCCGTGTTCGCCATTGGGCTTCAGGCCGGTGATGTGCGCGCGGGCCATCACATGGCCGTCGACCTCGTGGAACATCACCAGGCCGGTCGCGGTGTTGCCCTGCGTGGGCGACAGGGTGGCCACCGCCATCGGTTTGCCCATCATCGCGCCGTGGGGGCCGGCCTGGCTGGCGCAGCCGGCCAGCGCAACGGCGGCCATGGTGCACGCTACAAGAGTGACAGCTCGCATGGAATCCTCCTTGAAAAGGCGAATGTAGAGACGCTCGACATACGGAGGAGGTCCGCGGCGGGATGCACCGCGGCCCGTGATCAGCGCTTGCCCTGCAGCTTGGCGAAGGCAGCCGCCATCGCACTTTGCGCCGGCGAGGCGGCCTGGCCGCCCCGTGGGGTGCCGCCATTGCGCCCGTGGCGCGCGGGCGGCCTGAAGCTGTTGTCGCCGCGCGCGCCCTGCCCCTTGGCCGGTGCCGCAGCATCCAGCTTCATGGTCAGCGAGATACGGTTGCGCGCCAGGTCCACTTCCAGCACCTTCACCTTCACGATGTCGCCGGTCTTCACCACTTCGCGCGCATCGGTGACGAACTTGTTGGCGAGCTGGCTCACATGCACCAGGCCGTCCTGGTGCACACCCAGATCGACGAAAGCGCCGAACTGGGCCACGTTGCTCACGGTGCCCTCCAGCACCATGCCGGGCTGCAGGTCCTTGATGTCTTCCACGCCATCGTTGAAGCGCGCCACCTTGAAGTCCGGGCGCGGGTCGCGGCCCGGCTTTTCCAGCTCGGCCAGGATGTCCTTGACCGTGATGGCGCCGAACTTCTCGTCCGCGAAGGCTTCCGGCTTCAGCGCACGCAGCACGTCGGAGCGGCCGATCAGCTCGGCGATCGGCTTGCCGGTGGCGGCCATCATCTTCTGCACCACCGGGTAGGTTTCCGGGTGCACGCCCGACACATCCAGCGGGTTGTCACCATCCCGGATGCGCAGGAAGCCGGCTGCCTGCTCGAAGGTCTTGGCGCCCAGCCCGGCCACCTGCGTGAGCTGCTGGCGGTTCTTGAACGCGCCATTGGCATCGCGCCAGCGCACGATGCTGGAGGCGACCGCATTGCTCAGGCCCGACACGCGCGCCAGCAGCGGCGCCGATGCGGTATTCAGGTCCACGCCCACCGAGTTGACGCAGTCCTCCACCACCGCATCCAGCGTGCGCGCCAGCTCGCTCTGGTTCACGTCGTGCTGGTACTGGCCCACGCCGATGCTCTTGGGGTCGATCTTCACCAGCTCGGCCAGCGGGTCCTGCAGGCGGCGTGCGATGGACACGGCGCCGCGCAGGCTCACATCCAGCTCCGGCAGCTCCTTGCTGGCGAACTCCGACGCGGAGTACACCGAGGCGCCGGCTTCGCTGACCACCACCTTCTCGATGTGGGTGCCGGGCGCGAGCTGCTGGATGCGCTTGATGAGATCAGCGGCGAGCTTGTCGGTCTCGCGGCTGGCGGTGCCGTTGCCGATGGCGATGAGGTTCACGCCATGGGTGGCGCACAGCCGGCCCAGCGTGTGGATGGAACCTTCCCAGTCCTTGCGAGGCTCGTGCGGATACACCGTCGAGGTGTCCAGCACCTTGCCGGTGTCGCTGACCACGGCCACCTTCACGCCGGTGCGAATGCCCGGGTCCAGGCCCATCACCACACGCTTGCCGGCCGGCGCGGCCAGCAGCAGGTCGCGCAGGTTCTCGGCGAACACCTTGATGGCCACCTTCTCGGCCTCCTCCCGAAGGCGCGAGAACAGGTCGCGCTCCAGGCTCAGCGAGAGCTTGACCTTCCAGGTCCAGGCGACGGTCTTGCGGATCAGGTCGTCGCCGGGGCGCTTGGCATGGCCCCAGCCGAGGTGGCGCGCGATGCGGCCTTCCGCCAGGCCCGGTTGCCCGGCAACCACTTCTTCGTCCAGCACCAGCTTGGCATCCAGGATCTCCTGCGTGCGGCCGCGGAACACCGCGAGCGCGCGGTGCGAGGGCACGGCGCGGATCGGCTCGTCGTAGTCGAAGTAGTCGCGGAACTTGGCGACGTCGGGGTTGTTCTCGTCCTTGCCGTCCATCAGCTTGGACTTGAACAGGCCCTCTTCCCACAGCCATTCGCGCAGCTTGCCCACCAGCGCCGCGTCCTCGGCCCAGCGCTCGGACAGGATGTCGCGCACGCCGTCCAGCACAGCGAACGCATCGGCAAAGCCACCGTCGGCATTGATGAAGGCGGCCGCCTCGGCCAGCGGGTCCAGCGACGGGTCGCCGAACAGCTTGTCGGCCAGCGGCTCCAGCCCCGCCTCGCGGGCAATCATCCCCTTGGTGCGGCGCTTGGGCTTGAACGGCAGGTACAGGTCTTCCAGCTCCTGCTTGGTGGGCACCGCTTCGATCGCGGCGCGCAGCTCGGGCGTGAGCTTGCCCTGCTCCTCGATGCTCTTGAGCACCGCCGCGCGGCGCTCCTCCAGCTCGCGCAGGTAGCCCAGGCGGGCCTCCAGGTCGCGCAGTTGCGTATCGTCGAGGCCGTCGGTCGCCTCCTTGCGGTAGCGCGCGATGAAAGGCACCGTGGCGCCCCCATCCAGCAGCTCGACAGCGGCATTCACCTGGGCGGGCCGAACCTTCAGTTCGGCGGCCAGCTGCAGAAGGATCTTGTCCAAGTTCGAAGGCACTGCAATTTCGAAGGCGCGCAGTGTGCCACACGGGGCTGGCGCGCTCGGCTCAGGCCATGTCCAAGGCCAGCTCCACCGTGAACAAGGAGCCCTGCCCCGGCTCGCTCTTCACTTCAATCGTTCCGCCCATCATCAGCACCAGCTGGCGCGTGAGGGCCAGGCCCAGGCCGGTGCCGCCGTGGCGGCGGGTGACGGATTCGTCTGCCTGGTGGAACGGCTCGAACAAGCGCGCGCGCGCCCCGGCCGGAATGCCCACGCCGCTGTCGCGCACCTCGATGCGCAAACGCTGGTGAGCTCCCTCGCGCCCGCCATCGGCCACCTGCAGCGACACCTCGCCCCACTCGGTGAACTTCACCGCGTTGCCGAGCAGGTGGTCCAGCATCTGCCGCAGGCGCTGCGGGTCGCCACGCAGCCGGTCGGCGATGGTGTCATCCACCCGGCTCACCAGGCGCAAGGCCTTGGCCTGCGCTGCGGGCCCCACGCGCGTGACCGCGTCGTCGACCAGCGCGCGCAAGGCCAGGGGCACCGACGCGAGCTCCAGCTTGCCGGCCTGGATGGACGATACATCGAGCACGTTGTCCAGCACCTGCATCATGGCCTGGCCGCTGCGATGGGCTGCGGAGGCGCGCTCGCGCTGGCGCGGGTCGCGCGCATCGCGCAGCAGCAGCTCCGTCATGCCGAGCACGCCGTTCATGGGCGTGCGGATCTCGTGGCTCATGTTGGCGAGGAACACGGTCTTGGCCCGGTTGGCCACCTCGGCGGCCACGCGCGCCTGGTCCAGCTGCACCATCACCTGGTGGCGCCGACGCGTGAGCACGAAGATCCAGATGGTGATGCCCACCAGCGCAGCGTCGGTCAAGGCCGTCAGGCCGCCGATCAGCCATGCGGTGCGGCGCCAATGCTTCAAGGCCACCTCTTCGTTGACCATGCTGGTCACCCGCAGTGGGAAGGCATGGGACTCGCTGCGCGTGACCAGGTGCATGCCGCGGTCGTCGCGATAGGTGGCCTTCGGGTGATGGGCCAGCACGGTGCCGTCCAGGCGCGACAGCTCGATCGAAAAATCGCCGTCGGCCGCGCCCACATCGACCGACGCGTAGAACTGCGCAAAGTAGGCGCTTTCAATGCCCACCAGCGCCAGCCCCACCATATGGCCTTGTGTGTCCTTGAGCTTGCGCGCGAGATAGAAGGTCCACGCCCCGGTGCCGCGGTTGGACACCGGCTTCGACACCATCACCTCCAGCGCGGGGTCTTGCACATGGGCCTGGAAGTAGTCACGGTCGGCCACCCGGATGGGCGGCGGCGGATGGCGGCGCGAGAAATTGAGCAGCTCGCCGTCGGCCGCCACCAAGCTCACCACATCGATCTGCGGCAGCTCGAGCTGGCGTTCGCGGATGAGGCGGAACATGGCCTCGCTGGCCAGCCGCTGGCGCAGCTGCGGCCCGTCCACCGGCCTGGGCTCGTTCACCGCGGTGACCACGTGCTGCAGCACCGCATCGGCGGCCGCCACCGTCTGGTCTGCATGCTGCGCCGCCACGTTGGACATGTTGGACAGGAACAGGCGCCAGTCGTTCAGGGCGTCTGCCCGCCCGCGCCAGATGGCAAAGCCGGAGGCGGCCCAGGTGGCCAGGATGAGCAGGCCGGCGCCCACCACGAACACCCATGTCGCCCGCCGAGGCGGCAAGCGGGGCGTCGAGGTGTCCAGGGGCTGCACGGCAAAACGAGTGTAAGGCGGTGGATCATGGGGCGAGCCAGTAGATTCGCGCACCCAAACGGGCGATCCATGGAGCGCGGCAGCGCAAAGCAAGCCGGGCACGTGACTTTGTGCCGCGCACAGCACCACGCCGCTGGCGGCTGCCCGCGGCGGCCAGCGGCGCACGAGCGAACAGCTCGTTACAGTGATCGGCCCCCTCGCCCTCCGCAATGGACACCCGCGCCCGCCTGAACCTCTACCTGGCCTGCACCTTCCTGCTGGTGTTCTGCATCAGCAGCTTCGTGCTGTACCGGCTGCTGATGGACGGCGCGCTCAGCGAGGTGCGCCGCGAGTCGCAGCTGCGCATGGAGATGGCGCTGGCGGTGCGCAAGTACACCATCGAGGACGTGCGCCCGCTGCTGCAGGCCAGCGGCCACACCTATCACCCGCCCGCAATTCCGGCGTACGCCGCCAACCGGTCGATGGCACTGCTGGAGAACGACCATCCGCAGTACCGCTACCAGGAGGTGGCGCTCAACCCCACCAACCCGGCCAACCGCGCCACGGGCTGGCAGGTGGACGCGATCGAATCCTTTCGCGCGGAGCCCGCGCGCACCCAGCTGACGCACTTCACCGACGGGCCCGCCGGCCAGGTGATGCATGTGCTGCGGCCGGTGCGCCCTACGCCGGACTGCATGGCCTGCCACGGCGCCGCCGCCCACGCCCCGGCCGACCTGCTGCAGCGTTATGGCAAAGCCGGCTTCGACTGGAAGGTGGGTGACACGGTGGGTGCGCAGATCGTGTCGGTGCCCACGGCACACGCCGTGCGGCAGGCGCGCGAGGCCTGGGGCTGGCACGTGGCGGCCACCGTCACCGTGTTCGGTGCCCTCTTCATCGTGCTCAACCGCATGCTGAGCCGCACCATCATCGCGCCCATCGAAACGCGCAGCAGCGCCTGGCGTGAGCTGGCCACCAAGGACGCGCTCACCGGTGCCTTGAACCGACGCAGCTTCGACGAGCAGGCCCAGGCGCTGATGGGCGCCTGTGCGCGCAGCGGCGCACCGCTGGCGCTGGTGGCGGTGGACGTGGACCACTTCAAGCGCATCAACGACAGCTTCGGCCACGCCGTGGGCGACGCGGTGCTGAAGGAGTTTGCGCAGCGCATGCTGCAGACGAGCAAGCGGCGCGATTGCCTGTATCGCCTGGGTGGCGAGGAGTTCGCGCTGCTGCTGCCGCACACCGACCTGGAAGCGGCCGCCGCCTTTGCCGAGGTGCTGCGCCGCTCGCTGGAGCGCACGCCCTTCAGCGGCGCGGGCCACCTGAGCGCGAGCTTCGGCGTGGCGGTGCTGCTGCCGGGTGACACGCTGGGCACGCTGATGGAGCGCGCCGACCGCGCGCTCTACGCCGCCAAGGACCAGGGGCGCAACCGGGTGGTGTGCGCCCCCGCCTGAAGCACAAGCTCAGGCCTTGGCGCGCAGGGCGTCGCGCAGCTGCTGGCCCAGGTGCGGCTTGTCGGCAAACGGGTCGGTCGGGTTGCGGCCCAGCATCACGTCCTCCAGCCGGGTCTGCACGCTCTTGAGCGCATGCGGATGGCTGTAGATGTAGAAGCGGCGCTCGGCCATCGCGCTGAACACCATCTGCGCCACCTGTTCGGCCGTGACCTTGCCCGAGGTGACAGCCTTGTCGCTCATGGCCTGCGCGATGAGCTGGCTTTGCGTGGCCTTCTGCTCCTTCAGCTCCGCCGGCCGGTTGCGATGGCTCTGGTGGATGCCGGTGGGCACGAAGAAGGGGCACAGCACCGAGGCGCTGATCTGGTCGGTGACCAGCGACAGGTCCTGGTAGAGCGTTTCGCTCATCGCCACCACCGCGTGCTTGGTGACGTTGTACACGCCCATGTTGGGCGCGTTCAGCAGGCCCGCCATGGAGGCGGTGTTGGTGATGTGGCCCTCGTAGCCCGGGTCGGCCGCGGCCGCTTCCAGCATCATCGGGGTGAACACGCGCACGCCATGGGCCACGCCCATCAGGTTGACACCCACCACCCACTCCCAGTCCTTGAGCGTGTGCTCCCAGATCAGGCCGCCGGCGCCGACGCCGGCGTTGTTGAACACGAAGTGCGGCGCGCCGAAGCGCTGCTTCGCTGCCGCGCCCAGCGCCTCCACCTCGTCCGCCTTCGACACGTCCAGCCGGAACGGCAGCACCTGTGCGCCCAGGGCCTCGATCTCGGCGGCCGCGCGGTCCAGCGCATCCTGCTGCACGTCGGCCATCACGATGTTCATGCCCTCGCGCGCGGCGATGCGCGAGGTTTCGAGGCCGAAGCCCGACGCGGCGCCGGTGATGACCGCGGTGCGGCCCTTGAAGCTCTTCATGTGGGACTGCTCTCTTTCTTGACTTGGAATCCGATGCGGGGAAAGTGGACGTGCACGGTGCCCGCGCGTTCGTCGGCGCGCTGGATCACCACCTCGTCGGTGCCCAGGCCCACCAGCGTGCCGGCCACCGCGTCGGTGCCGTAGTCGGTGGCGGCCACGGTCACGCGCTCGCCGGGCTCGAAGCCTTGGCCTGATGCCACGCTGGCCGGCGCGTGGCTGGACGCGGCGGCCGCGACCGCTATGGCCTGGGCGCTGCTCATCGGCTCGCTGCGGCCCGCGCCAAAGCTCTGCACCCGCTGGTGCCACGCGTTCAGCCGCGCATGCGGCTCCAGGATCTGGGCCACCGGGGGCGCACGCCGCACGTACCAGAGGATGTGGGCCACCGAGAAGTCCGCAATCGACGCCTCGTTGCCGCCCAGGAACGGCCGGCCATCTGCCAGCTGCGCGTCCAGCCAGCCGAGATAGGTGCTGAACTGCGCGCTCGCGTCGGCCAGGGTGGGCCGGTGCACGCTGGCTGCAAAGGCCGCGCGGTCGGTTCGGAAGGCCTTGAGCGCTTCGGCTGGCGCATTGCCGAAGATGGCCGCCACGCCCGCCGGCTGCTGCATCACGTAAGGAATCATGGTCCAGAACAGCGTGCTGTCAGCCCACTGCGCCAGCATGGGCGCCAGCGGCGCGCTCGCCGGGTAGAGCGTGGGCCGCGGCGTGTGCTGCTCGATCACCCGCGCCATCAAGGCGGTGTCGCAGTAGATGTCCGCGCCGATCTGCAGGAAGGGCGTCTTGCGGTAGCCGCCGGTGAGCGCCACCACGTCCGGCTTGGGCGCGATCACCGGCACGGTGACCGAGGCCCAGTCCAGCCGCTTGTAGCCGAGGATCAGGCGGATCTTCTCGGAAAACGGCGACGAGGCGTAGTGATGCAGGATGAGCTGGGGCATGGGCAGTCCGTGGGTTCAGTGCGGCATCGCACGCGACACGATGGAATCGAAATCGGTGGTGGCCGGCAGCAGGCCGAAGGCGGCAGCGCGATCACCGGCAAAACGCGAGGCGCAGAAGGCGTCGAACACGAAGTCCGGGCTGATGCGCTTGAGCTGGGCGGCCTGCAGCAGCAAGGCCAGTGACCGCGCCAGGCGGCGTGCTTGCGCTTCGTCGGCCACGCCGTCCACCGAGTGCAGCACCTCGGCGAGTTCGGCATCGAAGGCGGCATGCACGCCGCGCGCGGGCTGCAGCTCGTGCACCAGTGCGTCGACCACCTTGGCGCCGCGCAGCGCGCGCAGCAGGTCCAGCGCCATGATGTTGCCGGCGCCTTCCCAGATGGAATTGAGCGGCATCTCGCGGTAGATGCGTGCCATCACGCCCTCGCCGCCCTCTTCCACATAACCGTTGCCGCCCAGGCACTCCATGGTCTCCTGCGCGAAGGCGCTGCCGCGCTTGCAGACCCAGAACTTGGCCACCGGCGTGAGCAGGCGCCGCATCACGGCTTCGAAGCCGCTGGCGTCCTGGCCGTTTTCGGTGCGGTCGATGCAGGCAGCCAGGCGCAGCGCGAGCAGGCTGGCAGCTTCGCTTTCCAATGCCAGGTCGGCCAGCACGTTGCGCATCAGCGGCTGCTCGAGCAGCGGCTTGCCGAAGGCGCTGCGCTCGGCGCAGTGGTGCAACGCGATCGACAGCGACTGGCGCATCAGCCCGGCGGTGCCCAGCGCGCAGTCCAGCCGGGTGAGCGCGCCCATGGCCAGGATCTGCGGCACGCCGCGGCCTTCCTCGCCGACCAGCCAGGCGGTGGCGCCATGGAACTCCACTTCGGAGCTGGCGTTGGCGGCATTGCCCAGCTTGTCCTTCAGGCGCTGGATGCGCAGCGCGTTCACCTGGCCGTCGGGCAGCAGGCGCGGCAGGAAGAAGCAGCTCAGGCCCGCGCCGGTTTGTGCCAGCACCAGGAAGGCATCGCACATCGGCGCGGAGAAGAACCACTTGTGGCCGGTGATGCGGTAGGCCGCGCCCCAGGGGGTGTCCGCATCGAACTCCGCCCGCGTGGTGTTGGCGCGCACGTCCGAGCCGCCCTGTTTTTCCGTCATGCCCATGCCCAGCGTCACGGCCGTCTTCTGTTCGAAGGGCAGGAAGCGGGCGTCGTACTGGGTGCTGGTGATCCGGGGCATCCAGGCCTGCGCGATCGCCGGGTTGCCGCGCAGCGCGGGCGTGACCGCATACGTCATGGACACCGGGCACAGCACCGAGGGCTCGGCCTCGGTGAAGATCATGAAGGCCGCCGCGCGCTCGATGTGGCCACCCGCCGGCCGGGCCCACGGCGTGCCGTGCAGGCCATGGCGCAACGCGCTGCCCAGCAGCGCGTGATAGCTGGGATGGAACTCCACCTGGTCCACCCGCCGGCCGAAGCGGTCATGGCTGTGCAGGCTGGGCTTGTGCACATTGGCCAGGCGCGCGTGCTGCTGCATCGTGGCCGAGCCGGCTTCCGCCCCGAGCGCATGCAGGTGCTCGCGGTCGTAGCCGGCGTGGTGGAAGGCCAGCGCATCCTGCAGCGGCTTGTTGGCGCTGAACAGGTTCACGTCGGCGAAGGGGCTCGCCTGGTTGAACACCTCATGCGTGATGTCGGGTGCGGCAAGGCTCATGGCGCTCTCCTCAGCATCTCGATGTGCGGAATGCCGTCCTCGAGGTAGGTGTCGCCCACGGCCTCGAAGCCGACGTGCTGGTAGTAGCGTTGCAGGTGCGCCTGGGCGCTGATGCGCACGGCCTGCCCCGGCCAGAGCCGATCGCAGCCGGCCACGCCCTCGGCCATGAGCAGCCGGCCGGCGCCGCTGCCGCGCACCGACGGGTCGGTGACCACGCGGCCGATCGACGGCTCGGGGTACTTCAGGCCCGGGTCCACGATGCGCAGGTAGGCCACCAGCCGGCCCTGGCCATCGCGGCCCAGGAGGTGCCAGGCCCGGCGGTCCAGGCCGTCGGCGTCCACGTAGGCGCAGTTCTGCTCGCTGTTGAAGACACGCTGGCGCAAGGCCAGCGCGTCGTACAAGGCGTCGAGGTCAAGTTCCTCGAAGCGCGCCCAGCGCCAGTGCAGGTCCATCAGATCAGCTTGACCAGTTGCTTGCCGAAGTTGCGGCCCTTGAGCAGGCCGAGGAAGGCCTCAGGCGCGGCCTCGATGCCCTGCGCCACGCTTTCGCGGTACTTCAGCTTGCCGGTGGCCACGAGCGTGCCCAGCTCCTTCAGCGCCTCGGGCCAGACCTCCATGTGCTCGCTGACGATGAAGCCTTCGAGCCGCATGCGGTTGGTGAGCAGCAGCTGCGGCGCGGCCATGGGGATCGGCTCGCCGTTGTAGCCGGAGATCATGCCGCACAGGGCGATGCGGCTGAAGGCATTGGCGCGCAGCATCACCGCGTCCAGCACCATGCCGCCCACGTTCTCGAAGTAGCCGTCGACGCCGTCGGGGCAGGCTTCCTTCAGCGCGGCCGACAGCGACTTTGCATCCTTGTGCTGCTTGTAGTCGATGCAGGCATCGAAACCCAGCTCATTGACCACATAGGCGCACTTGTCCGGCCCGCCCGCGATGCCGACCGCGCGCGCACCGCGCACCTTGGCCAGCTGGCCCACCGCGGTACCCACGGCGCCACTGGCAGCGCTCACCACCACCGTCTGGCCGGCCTTGGGCTCGATGATCTTCACCAGGCCATACCACGCCGTGACACCCGGCATGCCCACCGCGCCCAGGTAGGCCGACAGCGGGATGTGCGTGGTGTCCACCACCCGCAGCGCGCCACGCTGCTCCGCCGACACCACGTGGTATTGCTGCCAGCCGCCCATGCCGACGACCTTGTCGCCCACCTTGAAGGCCGGGTTGCGGGACTCGACCACCTCGCCCACCGTACCCCCGCCCATCACTTCATTGAGCGGCTGCGGCTGCGCATAGCTCTTGGCGTCGTTCATGCGACCGCGCATGTACGGGTCCAGGCTCAGGAAGTGGTTGCGCACCAGCACCTGGCCGTCCTGCAGCGTGGGCACCGGCGCCTCCACCAGCTTGAAGTTGCCGGTGGTGGGCTCGCCGCTGGGGCGGGAGACGAGGTGGATCTGCTTGTTGGTCGTCATGGTGTGCTCCTGTTGTTCAATCCGAGGCGTTCAGCCGCTGGATCTTGCGCCCGCCCGCAGGCAGGCCTTTCATGTACTTGAAGGTGCCGGTGGCATGCGCCAGCAGCTCGCCCTCCTGGTCCAGCACCGAGCCTTCGCAAAACGCCATGGAAGCGGTGCGATGCAGCAGCTTGCCCACGCCCCTCAGGTGGCCCAGGCCGGGGCGCATGAAGCTGGTTTTCATCTCCACCGTCACCACGCCGGGCGGGATGTCGCCCGTCTTCGGGTCGGGGCTGCGGGCAGCATGCGCCATCACCACGTCCAGCAGGGTCATGGTGACGCCGCCGTGGGCGACGCTCCAGCTGTTGGTGAGTTCGTCGCGCAGTGGGAGCAGGATCTCGGCCTCGCCGGGTTCGAAGCGCTCGAGCTTCATGCCGAGGAGGTCGACAAAGGGGATGCGAACCAGGAAATCCATCGGTCTGTGCCGCCGGCTCTAGCCGTGCACGGCGCTCACACCACCGTCCACCGCCAGGATCTGCCCCGTGATGTGCTTGCCCGCCTGCGAGGCGAACAGCAGCGCCGCACCCTTCAGGTCGTCGTCGTCGCCGATGCGGCGCAGCGGTGCATGGGCGGCAATCTTGTCTGCGCCCACGGCCTCCAAGGTGTCCTTGGTCATCTTGCTCGGGAACATGCCCGGGGCGAGTGCGTTCACGGTGATGCCGTACGGGCCCCATTCGCCGGCTAGCGTGCGGGTGAAGTTCACCACCGCGCCCTTGCTGGTGCCGTAGGCGATGAACTTCATTTCCGACGAGGCACCCGACAGCCCGGCAATCGAGGCCACGTTGATGATGCGGCCACCCTTGCGCGGGATCATGCTCAGCTTTCCCACGGCCTGGCTCATGAGGAAGATGCTGCGGATGTTCAGGTTCATCACCTTGTCCCAGGCTTCCAGCGGATGGTCTTCCGCCGGAGCACCCCAGGTCGCCCCGGCGTTGTTCACCAGGATGTCGATCTGGCCCAGGCGCTCCATGGCCTCGCTGGCCACGCGCTGGATCTGCTCCGGGTCGCTGGCGTCGGCGGCGATCCAGCGGGTGTCGATGCCCTTGGACTGCAGCTCGGCGGAGGCCTCCTCGAGATCGGCCGCCTTGCGCGAGGTGAGCAGGATCTTGGCACCCGCTTCGCCAAGGGCCTCGGCGATCTGCAGGCCCAGGCCGCGAGAGCCGCCGGTGACCAGGGCCGTCTTGCCCGTGAGGTCGAAGAGTTGCTGGATGGGTGTGCCCATGGAGAAGTCCTTTGGTGAGGGGGTCAGCGCGGCTGCTTGATGCGCGAGCGCACCACGATCAGCGCGGCGCCCGCGGCGGTGGCCACGGCGCCCACAATGCCGAATGCGATGCCGAGCGGCATGCTGCGCTCGGAGACGAAGAGGCTGAGCGACAGGACCAGCAGGCCGCCGTAGATCAGCACCCAGATCAAGGTTTCGAGGGTGGATGTTTTCATCAGACGAGGAGAGATCAGAACCAGGCGTCCTGCATCTCGCGGCAGGTCGCATCGCGCGACGCTACCACCGACAGCCACGCGTCCAGCTTGGGCAGCTCGAAACGGAAGAAGTAGCGCATCGCGGCGAGCTTGCCCTGATGGAAATCGCTGGGGGCCGCCGCCTGCGCGGCAATGGCCACGTCCAGCCATATCCAGGCCATCACCAGGTGCCCGAAGGCCTGCAGGTAGGGCGTGGCATTGGCCAGCGCCTCTTCCGGCACGCCGGTGGCCCAGGCGGCCTTGGTGCTGGCGCCCACGCGCTCCAGCGCACGGGCGAGCGCCGTGGCGTGTTCGGCCAGGCCGCTCACCTGGCCGGCGCGTTGAATGGTGTCGCTGATGCGGGTGGCCAGCAGCTTCAGGCCGGCGCCGCCGTCCATCACCACCTTGCGGCCCAGCAGGTCCATGGCCTGGATGCCATGCGTGCCTTCGTGGATCATGTTCAGGCGGTTGTCGCGCCAGTACTGCTCCACCGGAAAGTCCCGGGTGTAGCCGTAGCCGCCCAGCACCTGGATGGCCAGGCTGTTGGCTTCCAGGCACCATTCGCTGGGCCAGCTCTTGGCAATGGGCGTCAGCACTTCCAGCAACAGGCCGGCCTCACCGGCGGCGGGCTGATCGGCGCTGTGCTGCTCGTCCACCAGGCGCGCGCAATACAGCTCCAGTGCCAGGCCACCTTCCACATATGCCTTCTGCGCCAGCAGCATGCGCTTGACGTCGCTGTGCTCGATGATGCGCACCGGCGGTTGCGACGGGTCCTTGCCGGCCGGCCCCATCGGCCGGCCCTGCGGCCGGTTGCGTGCGTAGTCGAGGCTGGCCTCGTAGCCCGCATACCCCAGCATCACCGCGCCCAGGCCGACGCCGATGCGGGCCTCGTTCATCATGTGGAACATGCAGCGCAGGCCCTCGCCGGGCTTGCCCACCAGGTAGCCGATGGCGCCCGCCTCGCCCCTCACCGGGAACCGGCCTTCGCCGAAGTTGAGCAGCGTGTTGGTGGTGCCGCGATAACCCAGCTTGTGGTTCAGCCCCGCCAAGGCCACGTCGTTGCGTTCGCCAGTGAGTTCGCCGGCTTCGTTCACCAGCTTCTTCGGCACGATGAACAGCGAAATGCCCTTCACGCCAGGAGGCAGCTTGCCGTCGGGCCCGGGGATCTTGGCCAGCACCAGGTGCACGATGTTCTCGGTGATCTCGTGCTCGCCGGCCGAGATCCACATCTTGTTGCCCTTGAGCCGGTAGCGCGGGCCCAGCGGATCACTTTCGTACTCCGCGCCATCGGGCACTGCTCGGGTGGCCACGTCGCTCAGCGACGAGCCCGCCTGCGGCTCCGACAGGCACATGGTGCCGAACCAGCGGCCGGCAAACTCGTTCTTCGCGAACACGTCCTTCTGCACCGGCGTGCCATGCGCCATCAGCAGGCTGGCGTTGCCGCTGGTGAGCATGGCGTAGCCACCCATCGCCACGCTGGCCTTGGAGAAGAAGGCATTGCCCGCCATCTCGATCACGCAAGGCAGTTGCATGCCGCCGACGTCGTAGTCCTGTGCGGCGGCCAGCATGCCGCTGTCGGCGTAGGCCAGCGCCGCCTCGTGCGTGGCCTTCGGCAGGTGCACCCGCTCGCCGTCGAAGTGCGGCTCCTCGGTGTCGGCCAGCCGGTTGAAGGGCGCGAACTTCTCGCGTGCGATGCGTTCGCAGGTGTCCAGCACCGAGGCGAAGGTTTCGCTGGAGTGCTCGGCGAAGCGGGTGCGGGAGGTCAGCGACTCGACGCCGATCCAGTCATTCAACAAGAAATCGAGCGTCTGTCGCATGCGGTCTCTCCAGGCGGGTCAGAGCACCTCGAACACCCCGGCGGCGCCCATGCCGCCCCCGATGCACATGGTGACACACACCTTCTTCGCGCCGCGGCGCTTGCCTTCGATGAGCGCATGGCCGGTCAGGCGCTGGCCGCTCACGCCATAGGGGTGGCCCACGGCGATGGCCCCGCCGTTGACGTTGAGCCGGTCCATCGGGATGCCCAGCGTGTCGGCGCAATACAGCACCTGCACCGCGAAGGCCTCGTTCAGCTCCCACAGGTCAATGTCCTGCACGGTCAGGCCCAGGCGCTTCAACACCTTGGGGACGGCGAACACCGGGCCGATGCCCATCTCGTCGGGCTCGCAGCCAGCCACTGCAAAGCCGAGGAAACGGCCCAGGGGCTTCAGGTTGTGCCTGCTCGCATAGTCCTCGCCCACGATCACGCAGGCACCCGCGCCATCGCTGAACTGGCTGGCATTGCCGGCGGCGATCACGCCGCCCGGCATCGCGGGGCGGATGGCGGACACGCCTTCGAAGGTGGTGCCGGGGCGGATGCCTTCGTCGTTGCTGACCGTGACCTCCTTGGTGCGCAGGCCCATCACCGGATCGGCCACGCCGGCCGTCACGGTGATCGGCACGATCTCGTCCTTGAACTTGCCGGCTTCCAGGGCAGCGGTGGCGCGCTGCTGGCTGGCCGCACCGTACTGGTCCATGCGCTCGCGGCTGATCTTGTAGCGCTTGGCCACCTGCTCGGCGGTCTGCAGCATGCTCCAGTAGATCTCCGGCTTGTTCTCCTTCAGCCAGGTCTCCACGATCATGTGCTTGTTGGCTTCGTTCTGCACGCAGGAGATGCTCTCCACGCCGCCGGCGACGTACACGTCGCCTTCGCCCGCGATGATGCGCTGTGCGGCCATTGCAATCGTCTGCAGGCCGCTGGAGCAGAAGCGGTTGATGGTGACGCCGCTGGCGGTGATGGGCAGGCCGGCGCGCAGCGCGATCTGGCGCGCGATGTTGGAGCCGGTGGCGCCTTCCGGCGTGGCGCAGCCCATCAGCACGTCCTCGACGTGAGCGCCATCGATGCCGGCCCGTTCGACGGCAGCCTTGACGGCGTGGCCGCCGAGGGTGGCGCCATGGGTCATGTTGAAAGCGCCCTTCCAGCTCTTGGCCAGGGGCGTGCGGGCGGTGGAGACGATGACGGCGTTGGTCATGGTGTGGTCCTCGATTCGGTGTTCAGCGTGGAGCGCGATCAGGTGAGGCTGCGGCCTTCTTCAACCAGCTTCTTCAGCAGCGGCGCCGGTTCCCAGAAGCTCGCGTCGTCGTGCGGGTTCTTCTGGAAGCGCTTCATCGTCTGCAGCACGTTCCACAGGCCGACCTGGTCGGCATAACACATGGGGCCGCCGCGCCACAGCGGGAAGCCGTAGCCGGTGAGGTACACCATGTCGATGTCGCTCGCCTTGCTGGCGATGCCTTCGTCGAGGATCTTGGCGCCTTCGTTGACCAGCGAGAACACCAGCCGCTGCACGATCTCCTCGTCGCTGATCTTGCGCGGCGTGATGCCGAGGTCCTTGCGATGCTTCTCGATCATCTCCACCACCGCGGCTGACGGAATCGCGTCGCGCTTGCCCGCCTGGTAGTCGTACCAGCCGGCCTGCGTCTTCTGGCCATAGCGGCCCATCTCGCACAGCAGGTCGGCCGTCTTGCTGTAGCGCATGTTGGGCTTTTCCTGGTAGCGGCGCTTGCGGATCGCCCAGCCGATGTCATTGCCGGCCAGGTCACCCATCCGGAACGGGCCCATCGCGAAGCCGAACTTCTCCACCGCCTTGTCCACCTGCTCGGGCGTGCAGCCCTCTTCCAGCAGGAAACCGGCCTGGCGAGAGTACTGCTCGATCATGCGGTTGCCGATGAAGCCGTCGCACACGCCGGACACCACCGCCGTCTTCTTGATCTTCTTGCCCAGCTGCATCACGGTGGCCAGCACGTCCTTGGCGGTCTTCTCGCCACGCACCACCTCCAGCAGCTTCATCACATTGGCCGGGCTGAAGAAGTGCATGCCCACCACGTCCTGCGGACGCTTGGTGAACGACGCGATCTTGTTCACGTCCAAGGTGGAGGTGTTGGAGGCGAGGATGGCGCCCGGCTTGGCCACTTCATCCAGCGCCTTGAACACCGACTCCTTGACACCCAGCTCCTCGAACACCGCTTCGATGATGAGGTCGGCGTCCTTCAGGTCGCCGTATTGCAGGGTGGTGCTCAGCAGGCTCATGCGCTGCTCGTACTTGTCCTGCTTCAGCTTGCCCTTCTTGACCTGGCCTTCGTAGTTCTTGCGGATGGTGGCGATGCCACGGTCCAGCGCCTCCTGCTTCATCTCGAGGATGGTCACCGGAATGCCGGCGTTGAGGAAGTTCATGCTGATGCCGCCACCCATGGTGCCGGCGCCGATGACGGCCACCTTCTCGATCTTGCGCACCGGCGTGTCTTCCGGCACGTCAGGGATCTTGCTGGCAGCGCGCTCGCCGAAGAAGGCATGGCGCAGCGCCTTCGACTCCGGCGTGAGCATCAGGTTGACGAACAGCTCGCGCTCGAAGGTGATGCCATCGTCGAACTTCTTGGTGAGCGAAGCAGCCACCGTCTCCACGCACTTCAGCGGCGCGGGGAAGTTCTTGCTCATCGCGCCCACGGTGTTGCGCACGAACTGCACATACGCCTCGGGGTTCGGATGCGACACCTTCAGGTCGCGCACCTTGGGCAGCGGCCGCTTGTCCGCCACTTCCTTGGCGAAGGCAATCGCACCTTCGAGCAGGTTGCCCTCGATCACCTTGTCGAACAGCTTCTGGCCCGGCAGCGAAGCCAGCAGTTCGCTCTTCACCGGCTCGCCGCTGACAATGATGTTCATCGCGGTCTCCAGGCCCAGCACGCGCGGCAGGCGCTGCGTGCCGCCGGCGCCGGGCAACAGGCCCAGCTTGACTTCCGGCAGCGCGATCTGCGCGCCCGGCGCGGTCACGCGGTAGTGGCAGCCGAGGGACAGCTCCAGGCCGCCGCCCATGCACACGGTGTGGATCGCGGCCACCACCGGCTTGTCGCTCTGCTCCACCGTGCGGATCACATCGCCCAGGTTGGGCGCGGCCAGCGCGGCCGGCTTGCCGAATTCGCGGATGTCGGCACCGCCGGAAAACGCCTTGCCGGCACCGGTGATCACGATCGCCTGCACGCCGGCATCGGCGTTGGCTCGTTCGATGCCGTCGGTGACACCCTTGCGGGTCTCGAAGCCCAGGCCGTTGACCGGCGGGTTGTTCAGGGTGATGACGGCGACATTGCCGTGGACTTCGTAGCTGGCGCTCATGGGGCCCCCTTGTTGCTGCGGCGGTTTGACGATGGGTCACTATGAACCCGTCGTTCGAAATAGAACGATCGTTCGATTCTATGACTGTGGGGGGTGGGTGTTTGTCTCTCCCGTGACAGGGGGTGGGTTCTTTGTTTGGCCTTCGGCGGGGGTGTGGTGCTTGGTCTTCGGCCTGGGGGGGTTTCTGGCCACTCGCGTGCAGCCCGCCGGTCGCGCCCGGCCGGCGGTCACTTTCTTCACTGGCATGAAGAAAGTAACCAAAGAAGGTGCCTTCGAATACCAACATCCGATCACGCTCGCTGACGCCGAATCGGGGCCCGGTTTTCGGGGAGCACGCTGACATTGCCGCAGACCCGAGGCCACTTCGCACCTGCCAGGCACATCGACCCGACCTGTCACTCGACCACGAACCAGCCTCCGCATGCCATGTCCGAGCGAGCGCAGCGAAGCGCCCGCACACGGAGGCTGGAAAGGCGTCCAGCGCGCGGTGCACACAAGCCAAGGCACTCGCCACAAGTGGCCTCGGGTCTCTGCCGACCGAGCGGCTCTCCAGAAAACCGGGCCCCCTACCGGCGTGAGGGAGCGAAATCGGATGTTCGGTTTTCCAAGGCTCTTCTCTTGGTTACTTCTCTTGAGCCAGCAAGAGAAGTGACCGCCGGCCGGGCGCGACCGGCGGGCTCTCACGCAAAGCGCAAACCCAGCCAGCGCCGCAGGCGCAAAAAGAACCTCTAAACCTCCAACCACTCCTTGCGCACGTAAGCATCCCCCCTCAGCTGAGAAGGCGTCCCCTCGAACACGATCTGCCCATGCCCCATGACGAGGCAACGGTCCGCCACCTCCAGCGCGATCGTGAGCTTCTGCTCCACCAGCAGCACCGACACGCCGCGCCGCTTGAGCTCCCGCAGGTACTCGGCAACGAGTTCCACGATCTTGGGCGCCAGGCCCTCGGTGGGCTCGTCGATCATGATGAGCTCCGGGTCGCCCATCAGCGTGCGGCACAGCGTGAGCATCTGCTGCTCACCGCCGGAGAGAACGCCAGCCTCGGTGTGCTGTCGTTCCTTCAGCCGCGGGAACAGTGCATACATGTCGTCGAGCTTCCAGCGGGGGTTCTTCGCGCCGCGCTTTTCGCCCAGCAGCAGGTTCTGCTGCACCGTCAGCTTGGGAAAGATGTCGCGGTTCTCCGGCACGTAGCCAATGCCCAGATGCGCGATTTCAAAGGCCTTCCTGCCCAGCACCTCGGTGTCGCGCCAGCGGATGGAGCCGGTGCCGTTGACCAGGCCCATGATGGTCTTGACCGTGGTGGAGCGGCCCGAGCCGTTGCGCCCGAGCAGCGCCACGATCTCGCCGGGCTTGACCTCGAAGTGAACGCCATGCAGCACATGGCTCTTGCCGTAGAAGGCATGCAGGTTGTCGAGTTTGAGCATACGGTTCAGGCGCTCGCTTCCGCCGCCTGCGCATCCGCCAGCACCGAGCCGAGATATGCCTCCTGCACGCGCGGGTTGGCACGCACCGCCTCCGGCACATCGAAGGCGATGACCTCCCCGTACACCAGCACGGCGATCTTGTCGGCCAGGCCGAACACCACGCCCATGTCGTGCTCCACGGTGAGCAGGGTCTTGCCCTGGGTGACGTCGCGGATCAACTGCACGAAGCGCTTGGTTTCGCTCTTGCTCATGCCGGCGGTGGGCTCATCCAGCAGCACCACGCTGGCGCCGCCGGCAATGGTGATGCCGATCTCCAGCGCGCGCTGTTCGGCATAGGTGAGGTTCATCGCCAGCACGTCGCGCTTCTTGTGCAGCTTGATCATCTCCAGCACTTCCTCGGTGCGCTCATTGGCGTCCCGCAGGTCGGCCAGGAACTTCCAGAAGGCGTAGCGGTAGCCCATGCTCCACAGCACGGCGCATCGGATGTTCTCGAACACGCTCAGGCGCACGAACAGGTTGCTCACCTGGAAGCTGCGTGACAGGCCACGCCGGTTGATCTCGTACGGCTTGAGCTGGTCGATGCGCTCGCCGTTGAGCAGGATCTCCCCGCTGGTGAGGCCGAAACGGCCGCTGATCAGGTTGAACAGCGTGGACTTGCCCGCGCCGTTGGGGCCGATGATGGCCACCCGCTCACCCGGCTTCACGCACAGGCTGGCGCCGCGAATGATCTCCGTCTTGCCGAAGCTCTTGCGGACGTCCTTCAGTTCCACCGCATAGCTCATAGCAGCTCCCGGCGCTTGATCTCTTTTTCGATCTCTTGCTGTATCTCGTCCCACTGGCGCTTGAAATGGCGCCGCGTCAGCTCGAACAGCGCCAAGCCCGTGACGATGAGGAAACCGGCACCGAACCAGCTGTCCAGCGCCTGCGCGTTCAGTGAGGCGCCCAGGAAGGTGAGCCTGGGCCCCAATGCCGCGTTGAGCTGCAGGTGGTAGAGCATCTCGATCATCGCGGCCGCGCCCACGAGGATGACCAAGCCCGTGCCCGCCAGCGCCAGGTACGAGGTCCACAGCCGCTTGAGCTTGCCGAAGGCCGCCACGCGCAGGTTCATCATGATCAGGCTGGCGATGCCGCCGGGCGCATACATCACCATGAACAGGAACACCAGTCCCAGGTACAGCAGCCAGGCCTTGGTGAGCTCGGACAGCAGCACCAGCGCCACCACCAACAGCACCGCGCCGATGATCGGCCCGAAGAAGAAGGTGGCACCGCCGAGGAACACGAACAGCAGGTAGGCGCCCGAGCGCGCCGCGCCCACCACCTCGGCGGTGACGATCTCGAAGTTCAGCGCACCCAGCCCGCCCGCGATGCCGGCGAAGAAGCCCGAGATCATGAACGCCAGGTAGCGCACGCGCTGCGTGTCGTAGCCGATGAACTCCACCCGTTCCGGGTTGTCGCGCACCGCGTTGAGGATGCGGCCCAGCGGCGTGCGGGTGAGCATGAACATCAGCGCGGTGGACACGAAGCAGTACAGCGCGATCAGGTAGTACACCTGGATCTGCGGGCCGAAGGTGATGCCCATCACGGCCTTGCCGACCACGCGATTGCCCGACACGCCGCCTTCGCCGCCAAAGAACTCGGGCAACATCAGCGACATGGACCACACCAGCTCGCCGATGCCCAAGGTGATCATCGCGAAGGTGGTGCCGGACTTCTTGGTCGTCACGTAGCCGATCAGCGCGGCAAACACCAGCCCGCCCAGGCCGCCCACCAGCGGCACCAGGCTCACCGGGATGTTGAAGGCGCCAGCGCTCGCCAGGTTGAGCGTGTGGATGGCCAGGAAGGCGCCCAGCCCGCTGTACACCGCATGCCCGAAGCTCAGCATGCCGCCCTGCCCCAGCAGGATGTTGTAGGCCAGGCAGGCGATGATCGCGATGCCGATCTGCGTGAGCATGGTCTGCGCCAGGCTGCTGGTCCACACCAGCGGGGCGATCAGCAGCACCAGCGCATATAAGGTCCAAAGGACCCAGCGGCCCACGTTGTAGGGGCGGAAGTGGACGTAGCGGCGGGGCGCCGTGGGCGGCGTGCCGGAGGCCGCCGGAGCAGCGAGGGTGGTGGTGGCTTGCATCTCTAGTCCTCCCGCGTGCCGAGCAGGCCCTTGGGCCGGAAGATCAGGATCAGCACCAGCAGCAGGTACGGCAGGATGGGCGCCGCCTGGGCCATGGTGATGCGCAGCAGCGGCCAGCCCGGCGTGTCCGGGCCGATGCGCCCGCCGAACGAATTGATCAGCGTGCCCAGCGAGGCGTCGATCGTCACGGGCACCGTCTGCAACAGACCGATGAGCAGCGATCCCACGAAGGCGCCCGCCAGCGAGCCCATGCCGCCGACCACCACCACCACGAAGATGATGGAGCCGACGATGGCTGCCATGGACGGCTCAGTCACGAAGGTGATGCCGCCGATCACGCCGGCCAGGCCGGCCAGCGCGCAGCCGCTGCCGAACACCAGCATGAACACCCGCGGCACGTTGTGGCCGAGGGCCTCCGCCATGTCGGGATGGGTGAGCGCGGCCTGGATCACGAGGCCGATGCGGGTGCGGGTGAGCAGCAGCCACAAGGCCACGAGCATCAGCAGGGCCACCATCATCATGAAGCTGCGGGTGAGCGGGAAGCGCGAGCACGCCACCACCACGTCAGCCGCGCCACGGCACATGGCCTCCGGCGCCGCGCCCAGCACCACGCGCAGCCCATCGGCCGACGACTGCACGAGCGTGAACGCCGGCCCTTGCAGGGACTTGGGCGGTGTGAACGGCACGGCCGAGCGGCCCCAGATGAGTTGCACCAGTTCGAGCACCACATAGGACAGACCGAAGGTGATGAGCAGTTCCGCCACATGGCCGAACTTGTGCACCCGGCGCAGCGCCAGGCGCTCGAACAGCGCGCCCAGGCCGCCCACCGCCAGCGGCGCGATGAACAGCGACGGCCAGAAGCCGATCAGCCCGGTGAGCGTGTACGCGAAGTACGCGCCGATCATGTAGAAGCTGGCGTGCGCGAAGTTCAGCACGCCCATCATGCTGAAGATCAGCGTGAGGCCGGAACTCAGCATGAACAGCAGCAGCCCGGAGCTGATGCCGTTCAGGATGTTGATGACGACTTGGTCCAAGGCACCTTCCTCGATGAAGACAACGGGCCCGTCGGGATGCTCCCGCGGGCCCGTTCCACAGCGCTAAGCAGGTCAGGGCCGCTTCATCTGGCAGGACGTGGGCGTGCTCGCCACATAAGCGTCGTACGCCTTCACCGGCTGGAAGTTGAAGCCGGTGTTCTCCACGCTGTAAGGTGCCTTGGCGTCGGCCTTCTTCCAGACCGCGATGTACACCGGCTGCTGCAGCTGATGGTCGTTCTTGCGCAGCTCCACATCGCCGTTGAAGCCCTTGAAGCGCATGCCTTCCATGGTGGCGGCCACCTTCACCGGGTCGGTGGACTTCGCCTGCGCCATCGCCTTGGACAGGGCGGCAAACACGTTGTAGACGTCCAGCGTGTACCAGTCGTCGTTGAACTTGGCCTTGAACTCGTCGGCGTACTTGCCGGCGTCGCCGCCCAGGGCGTTGTGGCCGTAGGACACCATGAACACCCGGCCCGCCGCATCGGGGCCCAGCGCGGTGGGCGTGCCCGAGACCGTGGCGTAGTAGGTATAGAACTTGACGTTCAAGCCGGCGTCGTTGGCGGACTTGACCAGCAGCGTGAGGTCCGAGCCCCAGTTGCCGGTGATCACGGTGTCGGCGCCGGAGGCCTTGATCTTGGCGATGTAGGGCGCGAAGTCACGCACCTGGGCCAGCGGATGCAGGTCCTCGCCCACGATCTGCACGTCGGGGCGCTTGCGTGCGAGGGTTTCCTTCGCGTACTTGGCGACCTGGTGGCCGTGCGAATAGTTCTGGCCGATGATGTAGACCTTGTGCACGTCCTTCTGGTCCTTCAGGAACGTGGTCAGGGCCTCCATCTTCATGGAGGTGTCGGCGTCGAAGCGGTAGTGCCAGTACGAGCACTTGCTGTTGGTGAGGTCAGGGTCCACCGCAGCGTAGTTGAGGTAGAGCACCTCCTTGCCCGGGTTGCGTTCGTTGTGCTTCTGCACCGCGTCCACGATCGCCAGCGCCGCGCCCGAGCCGTTGCCCTGGGCCACGTAGCGGATGCCTTGGTCCACCGCCGACTTCACCGCGTTGGTGCTCTCCGACGGGCTCAGCTTGTTGTCGATGCCGACGACTTCGAATTTCACGCCGGCCGGATTGATCTTCGGGTCGTTGTTGAACTTCTCGGCGAAGAACTGGAAGCTCTTCAGCTGGTTCTGCCCCACCGGCGCCATCAGCCCGGTCAGCGGGTCGATCCAGGCGATCTTGACCGTCTCGCCCTTTTGCGCGAACGCCATGCCGGCGTTGAGGGCGAGCGCTGCAGCAACCGATACGTTGAACGATCTGCGCGTGAATTTCATGCTTGTCTCCAGCGTTCCAGTGAATGGTCGAAAGTTAACGGATGCGGGCACGTTCAGGTTTCAGGGACTTCCCCCGACAGCCTGTCACGCGTGAGACAGATTGGCTCAACCGGACACGGCCGCGGGGAGCTTGTAGCCGCTGAACTGCTCGCGCAACTTCAGCTTCTGGATCTTGCCGGTGGCGGTGTGCGGAATCTCGGTGACGAAGGCCACGTCGTCGGGGATCTGCCATTTGGCGATGCGGCCCTCGTAGAAGGCCAGCAGCGCCTCGCGGGTGACCTCGGCACCGGGCTTCTTCACCACCACCAGCAGCGGCCGCTCGTCCCACTTCGGGTGGGCGATGGCGATGGCGGCCGCCTCGTGCACCGCAGGGTGCGCCATGGCAATGTTCTCCAGGTCGATCGAGCTGATCCACTCGCCGCCGGACTTGATCACGTCCTTGCTGCGGTCGGTGATCTGCATGAAGGCGTCCGCATCGATGGTGGCCACGTCGCCGGTAGGGAACCATTCCCCCTTGCCGGGGATCTGCAGCAGCGGCGACTGGGCCTGGCCGAAGTAGCTCTGGATCACCCACGGCCCGCGCACCACCAGGTTGCCGGAGGCCTGCCCGTCCCAGGGCAGCGGATGGCCGTCGTCATCCACGATCTCCATGTCGATGCCGTAGATCACCTTGCCCTGCTTTTCCAGCAGCCGGTGCTGCGCTTCAGGCGGCAGTTGCAGGTGCTTGGCCTTCAGCTTGGACAAGGTGCCCAGCGGCGACAGCTCGGTCATGCCCCAGGCGTGGATCACCTCCACGCCGTAGTCGTCCTCCAGCGTGCGCATCATCGCCGGCGGGCAGGCCGAACCGCCGATCACCGTGCGCTTGAAGCTGCTGAACTTCAGCTCGTTCTGCTTCACGTAGGTGAGCAGCCCCAGCCAGACGGTGGGCACGCCCGCGCTGTAGTTCACCTGCTCGTTCTCGAACAGCTCGTACAGCGACTTGCCGTCCAGGTGCGGCCCGGGCAGCACCAGCTTGCAGCCCACCAGCGCGCCGGAATACGGCAGGCCCCAGGCATTGACGTGGAACATGGGCACCACCGGCAGCACCACGTCCTTGGCGGACATGGCCATCGCGTCCGGCATGGCGGAAGCAAACGCGTGCAGCACGGTGGAGCGATGGCTGTACACCGCCCCCTTGGGGTGGCCGGTGGTGCCGGAGGTGTAGCAGATGCTGGACGCGGTGTTCTCGTCGAACTCCGGCCAGATGAAGTCGCCGTCCTGTGCTTCCACCAGCTCCTCGTAACACAGCAGGTTCGGGATGCCGGTCTGCGCCGGCATGTGGGCGCGGTCTGTCATCAGCACGAAGTGGCGCACCGACTTCATGTGCTCGCATAGCTTTTCCACCAGCGGCAGGAAGGTGCAGTCGAAACACAGCACGGCGTCGGCCGCATCGTTGGCGATCCAGGCGATCTGCTCCGGAAACAGGCGCGGGTTGATCGTGTGGCATACCAGGCCCGAGCCGGAGGCGCCGTAGTAGATCTCCAGGTGGCGGTAGCCGTTCCAGGCCAGCGTGGCCACTCGGTCGCCGGCCTGCAGGCCCAGCGCAGCCAGCGCCTGGGCCACCTGGCGCGAGCGACGTTCCGCGTCGGCCCAGGTGTAGCGGTGGATGTCCCCCTCGACCCGCTTGGACACGATTTCGGTGTCGCCCGAATGGCGGGCGGCATGCTTGATCAGCGACGAGATCAGCAGCGGCATTTGCATCATCTGGCCCATGAGCGCCATGAACAGCTCCTTCAACAAACGAATCGGCCCATGATGGAAGCAGCCATCGGGGCTGGCAAGGGGGCAAGTCCTGCCGGCTTGTCGCTCAGGCGACAACCACCCCGGCAAGCTGGGCATGGTGCTGGCTACACTCGATCGATGGACCTGGATGTACCGCTTCGCCCGCCGCCTGCGAGTGCTCAGCTGCGCTGGCGCAACCGTTTCGCAGCGCTCGGCGATCGTTTCTTCACTGAGCTGCCCGCCGCCGGCCTGCCCCAGGCGCACTGGGTGGCGGTGAGCGAGCCCTGCGCCGCGGAGCTGGGCCTGCCGCCCGACTGGTGGCAAAGCCCTGACGCGCTCCAGGTCTTCAGCGGCAACGGCGTGTGGCCGGGCATGCGGCCGCTGGCCAGCGTGTACAGCGGCCACCAGTTCGGCGTGTGGGCCGGCCAGCTGGGCGACGGCCGGGCGCTGTGGCTGGGTGAGTTGGACACGCCGAGCGGCCCGCGCGAACTGCAGCTCAAAGGCGGCGGCAAGACACCCTACTCCCGCATGGGCGATGGCCGGGCCGTGCTCCGCTCCACCATCCGCGAATTCCTGTGCTCCGAAGCCATGGCGGCGCTGGGCGTGCCCACCACGCGCGCACTGTGCATGACCGGCTCCGCGCTGCCGGTGCGGCGGGAGGAGATCGAAACCGCCGCCATCGTGACCCGGGTGTCGCCCAGCTTCATCCGCTTCGGCCACTTCGAGCACTTCACCCACACCGAGCCGGACGAACAAGCGCTGCGCGCGCTGGCGGACTTCGTGATCGATGCCCATTACCCGGCGCTGCGCGACGACCCGTCTCCTTACGCCGCGCTGCTGGAGGAAGTGACACGCCGCACCGCCACGCTGATGGCCGACTGGCAGGCCGTGGGCTTCTGCCACGGGGTGATGAACACCGACAACATGTCCATCCTGGGCCTGACCATCGACTACGGCCCCTTTGGTTTCCTGGACGCCTTTGACCCCGGCCACATCTGCAACCATTCCGACCACAGCGGGCGTTACGCCTACGCCCGCCAGCCCAATGTGGGCTACTGGAACCTGCACGCGCTGGCCACCGCGCTGCTGCCGTTGATCGGCGAGCAGGATGCGGCACTGGCCGCGCTGGAGGCCTACAAGACCACCTTCCCGGAGGCCCTGCTGGCCCGCATGCGCGCCAAGCTGGGCTTGCGCACCACGGAAGCGGCGGACAACGAGCTGGTCGACGGCCTGCTGCAGCGCATGGCGGCGGACCGGGCCGACTTCACCATCACCTTCCGCCGGCTGGGCCGCTTTTCCACCGCCCCGGCCGCCGACAACAGCGCGGTGCGCGACCTCTTCCTGGACCGCGAGGCCTTCGACGCCTGGGCCAGCCGCTATGCCGAGCGCCTGCGCCGCGAAAACAGCCACGACGCGGAGCGCGCCGCCCGCATGGACGCGGTGAATCCGAAGTTCGTGCTGCGCAACCACCTCGCCGAAGCGGCCATCCGGGCGGCGCGGGATGGCGACTTCACGGAGACCATGCGCCTGCTGAAAGTTCTGCAGCGTCCGTTCGACGAACAACCCGAGCAAGCGGCGTACGCCGACTTCCCGCCCGACTGGGCCCAGCACCTCGAGGTTTCCTGTTCATCATGACCCGCGACACCGAACCCCACGACCACGACGACCCGCGCTACCCGGTGCACAAGAGCGACGAACAGTGGCGCGCGGAACTTGACCCGATGCAGTACCAGGTCGCCCGCCACGCCGCCACTGAACGGCCCTTCACCGGCAAGTACTGGGACCACTGGGAAGCCGGCAAGTACAACTGCGTGGGCTGCGGCACGCCGCTGTTCGACGCCGGCACCAAGTTCGACGCCGGCTGCGGCTGGCCGAGCTACTACCAGCCGATCAACAGCGAAGTGGTGGAACGCGTGGTGGACACCACCCACGGCATGGTGCGGGTGGAGGTGCGCTGCAACAAGTGCGGCTCGCACCTCGGCCATGTGTTCGAGGACGGGCCGGAGCCCACCGGCGAGCGCTTCTGCATCAACAGCGCGGCGATAAACTTCGCGCCCAAATGAAGCTGCTGTTCGACTTCCTGCCCATCATCCTGTTCTTCGGCTCCTTCAAGTACGCCGAGGGCCACAAGGAGTGGGCGACCGCCTTTGCCAACGAGCACTTCTCTGCCCTGGTCTCCGGTGGCACGGTGGGCCCCAACGAAGCCCCGGTGCTGCTGGCCACCCTGGTGGTCATCGTGGCCACCCTCACGCAGGTGGCGGTGCTGCTGGCACGTGGCAAGAAGATCGACCTCATGCTGTGGGTGAGCCTGGGGCTGGTGGTGGTGCTGGGCGGCGCCACGGTGTGGTTCCACAACGAGACCTTCATCAAGTGGAAACCCACGCTGCTGTACTGGGTGATGGGCGGCGCCTTCGCGGTGGGGCAATGGGTGTTCGGCAAGAACCTGCTGCGCGTGCTGCTCGGGGAGCAGCTGCAGCTGCCTGAGTTCGTGTGGCGCAGGCTCAACGTGGCCTGGGTGAGCTTCTTTGCCTTGATGGGCGTGCTCAACCTCTGGGTGGCGTTTCACTTCTCCACCGATGCCTGGGTCAACTTCAAGGCCTTTGGCGCCACGGCGCTGATGCTGGTGTTCACGGTGGCGCAGGGCCTGTACCTCGGCCGCTATGTGGAAGAGGCTTCGGGCGAGCCGGCCAAGCCCTCGGAAGGCCAGCCATGAGCGCGGTGACCGAGGAGCAGATCCGCCTGGCCCTGGTGGCCGCGCTGCAGCCACAGCAGCTGGAAGTCATCGACGACAGCCACCTGCATGCCGGCCACGCCGGCGCACGCGAAGGACGCCATTTCACGGTGCGCATCCACTGCGCGCAGTTCACTGGTTTGTCCCGTATCGCGCAACATCGCCTCGTGTATCATGCCCTGCGCGACTTGATCCCCCAGGGCATCCACGCCTTGGCCATCGAGGCTCACGTCCCCGATCCGTCCTGAAGCGCCTTCCGTTCCCAGCTTTTGAACCGAATGACCGCTTGAGCGTCAGAGGCTGGTGCGGCGCGTCCGTGTCGCGTATCTGATTGTTTCCCTGAAAGGCTTTCCCGCCATGAACATCCATTCCTCTGGCCTGCGCGTCGCCGTGGCCGCCGCTGCCCTCGCACTGCTGGCTCCGCTGGCCGCACAGGCCCAGAACATTGCCGTGGTCAACGGCAAGGCGATTCCGAAGTCGCGTGTGGACGCCCTCATCAAGTCGGCCACCAAGCCCGGCCAGCCGGTGCCGCCGGAACTGGAGTCGCGTGCCCGCGACGTGGTGGTGATGCAGGAGATCTTCGCGCAGGAAGCCGAGCGCCGCGGCCTGGCCGCCACGCCGGATTACAAGGCCCAGATGGAACTGGCCCGCACCCGCGTGCTGCTCGACCAGCTGCGCGCCGACTTCGAGAAGAAGAACCCGGTCACCGAAGCCGAGGCCAAGGCCGAGTACGACAAGGTGAAGGCCGAAGCCGGCACCGGCATGGAATACCACGCCCGCCACATCCTGGTGGAAAAGGAAGACGACGCCAAGAAGCTCATCGCCGACATCCAGAAGGGTGCGAAGTTCGAGGAGCTGGCAAAGAAGAACTCCAAGGACCCGGGCTCGGCCGAAAACGGCGGCGACCTCGACTGGGCCAACCCGGGCAGCTATGTGCCGGAGTTCAGCCAGGCCATGACCAAGCTCAAGAAGGGTGAAGTGACGCCCGAGCCGGTGAAGAGCCAGTTCGGCTTCCACATCATCAAGCTGGAAGACACGCGCCAGGCCCAGTTTCCGAAGTTCGAGGAAGTGAAGCCGCAGATCGAACAGCGCCTGGGCCAGATGAAGCTGCAGAAGTTCCAGGAGGACCTGCGCGCCAAGGCCAAGACCGACTACAAGTTCTCCACCCCGCAGCAGTAAGCACGCGGCACGGCGGACCGCAAGGGGCGCTTCGGCGCCCCTTGTCGTTGGTGCGCCGGCTTCAGGGCAGCAGCCGCCCGGCCTCGATGTGCAGCTGGCGCTCGCAGCGGGCCGCGATCTCGCGGTCGTGCGTCACCAGCACCAGCGTCGTGCCGGCTTCGCGGTTCAGCTCGAACATCAGGGCCATCACGCGCTCGCCAGTGGCGAAGTCCAGGCTGCCGGTGGGCTCGTCGGCCAGCAGCACCGCCGGTCGCACCACGAAGGCCCGCGCCAGCGCCACACGCTGCTGCTCGCCGCCGGACAGCACCTTCGGATAGTGCTGCAGGCGCTCGCCCAGGCCCACACGCCGCAGCATGTCGGTGGCCTGCGCACGGGCATCTCGCTGGCCCAGCAGCTCCAGCGGCAGCATCACGTTCTCCAGCGCGGTCAGGTTGCCCAGCAGCTGGAAGCTCTGGAACACGAAGCCCAGGGTGCGTGCCCGCATCGCGGCGCGGTCGTCTTCGTCCAGCGCAAAGAGGTCCTGCCCCGCCAGGCGCACCGTGCCCGCGCTGGGCACGTCCAGGCCCGCGATCAGCGACAGCAGCGTGCTCTTGCCGGAGCCCGACGCGCCCACGATGGCGGCCGATTCCCGGGCGCGCAGCTCGAAACTGATCTCATGGAGAATGGTCAGCACGCCGGTGGAATCGGAGACCTGTTTGCTGACGCGCTCTACCGCAATGATGGGTTGTGACATGACAAGTGGGAAGGTTGAACCGCACCGGGCAACACGGCGGGCATGGCTGCTGCACTGTAGCGCGCTGTGGCTGGCGGGCACGTCGGCGGCCCCTGCAGCCACACAGCCGAAGCGCATCCTTGTCGTGGGCGACAGCCTCTCGGCCGAATACGGCCTGGCGCGCGGCACCGGCTGGGTGGCGCTGCTGGAGCGCAAGCTGGCACAGGAGCGCATTGCCGCCAGCGTGGTGAACGCGAGCATCAGTGGCGACACCACCGCCGGCGGCCGTTCACGGCTGCCCGCGCTGCTGGTCACCCACAAGCCCACCCATGTGGTGCTGGAGCTGGGCGCCAACGACGCACTGCGCGGCCTGCCGCTGGCCACCACCCGCAAGAACCTGGACGACATGGTGGCGGCCTGCAAGGCATCGGGCGCGCGCGTGCTGCTGGTGGGCATGCGCATGCCGCCCAACTATGGGCGCAAGTACAGCGACGAGTTCGTGGCGCTGTACGGCGAGGTGGCGCGCCAGCAAGGCGCTCAGTTGGTGCCCTTCCTGCTGAAGGACGTGGCCGACGCACCGAATGCCGACGCGCTGTTCCAGGCCGACCGCATGCACCCGCGCGCAGAAGCGCACCCGGTGATGCTGAACAACGTCTGGACCGGGCTCAGGCCGCTGCTGGCGTCCTGAAGCCCTTCAGGGCTCACTCCACCTGGGTGCGCGGCCCACCCGGCCGCCCGTGGCCACCCTCGCGCGGGCGCTGGCCGCGGCCTTCGCCCTCGTCCCGCGCCTGGGTTTCACGCGGCGGCTGCGCGTGCGGCGCCGCTGCAGGCGGTGGTGTCGGTGGGCGCGCCAGCTCGCGCTGGGCTGCGGGTGGCTGGGGCTGCGCAGGCGGCGGCATGGCACGTGCAGCGGGCGGCCCGTCGCCGCGGCGGACGGGGACGTCGTGGCGCGACGGCGGCGGTGGCACCATGCGCGGCTCAGCCAGCTGCGCTGGCGTCGGCCGGGCGGCTGCAGGTGCGGGCGTCGCGGCCGCGGCCGCGGGCGCCGGTGTCGCGCCGGGCGGGGCAGCGGCAGCTGGCGCTGCAGCGGGCGCGTTCGCCATGCCCGAGGCAGGTGCCTCGCGGCGCGACGGCGCCACCACGACCCCATGGCTGCGACGCCCATCCGCTGGCCGCCCTTGTGCTTCGCCGCTGCGCCCCGGGGGCGGAGGCACATAAGCGGTGGGCTGCGGCGCGTGCCCCTGTGCGGGGGCAACCGCGGTGGTGGTGCCCGGCATGGTGGGCGCGGGCCGGGCCCCCGCGGGCGGTGGCGGCGGCAGCGGCACCGTGGCCTTCTGCGACGCCAGCTGCTGCGCCATGCGCGGATCCACGGTGCGCGCCACGTTGGCCACCGGCTGGCGCTGCTTCAGCACGTCCGAAGGCACCACGGTGACACCACCCGGCACGCCGCGGTTGGTGTACATCACCGGCCCCCGCGGTGGCTGGCCGGGGCGGTAGAAGCGATCGGGCGCGTGCGGGTTCAAGTGGCGCCAGTAGCCCGGGCCCACCGGATAGGCGGGGTAGTACACCTCGCGCGGCGCCAGCGGCACCCAGCCCACCAGCGGCGGCGAGCCGATGTGGATGGACACGCTCACCTGCGGCCCGCCGACCCAGCCCACCAGGGCCGGCGCATACACCGGCCGCGCGACGTAACTGCCGGGCGCCCAGGCCCAGCGGCCGCCCCACCAGAACCAGCGTCCATAGTGGAAGGGCGCAAATCCCCACGGCGCCTCGTCGACCCAGGTCCAGCCCCAGGGCCGCACCCAGGCCCAGCGGCCATGGCGGTACGGTGCCCAGCTCGGTGCCACCTGCACCGGCACCCAGATCGTTCCGTATTCCGGATGGCGGTCCCAGCGGCCGTAGCGGTCCAGGTCCTCGTAGCCCGTCATCTCGGGCGACACATACCGCGCGGTGGCATTGCGCTCGTCGCGGCGGTCTTCCGCCTGCACCCAGTCGGTGAAGCTGTCCTGCGGCATGCCGGCCCAGGTGTAGTGGGTGACGCTGCCTTCCTTCCAGAACTCGGCACGTTGGCCTCGCGGCACCACCAGGGTGCTGTCGGGCGCTTCGAAGCGCAGCTCGCCGTCCCATACGTTGGCGGCGCTCAGGGTGTCGTCACGGTCGATGCGGTAGTGGCCGGGGCGCTGCGGCGTGAAGCTGCCCTCGGCGGTGAGCAACTGGAACTCGGCTGCGGTTTCCCGGCTGCGCAGCCGGGCCGCGACACTGCCACGCTCCAGCTGCAGGCGCATGCGCTGGTCGTCCAGTTGCACCAGCGCCAGTTCGGTGTCGGCCGCCACGCGCACGGTGGTCGAGCCGATGCGCAGCTCGGCCTGGCCGTCGCGGTCGGTGGCCAGCCGGTCGCCGGTGGTCAGCGGCCGATTGCGCTCGGCGGCCACCCACTCACCCTGGTCGGTGTCATACATCCACACCGTGCCGTGGAATTGCGCCAGCCGGCCCACGCGGCCGGGCGGGTCCGCCCATGCGGCACCGCACAAAACCAGAGTCAGCAACAGGGCAGCAACACGCTGCACACCGCTCGCGAACGGCCGCATTGAACACCTCGCAGCAAGAACCTGGAGGTACAACGCGCGAACACAAGGCCCAGCCGACCGGCTTTACTCGTCGTCGGCGCCCGGATCGAGCTCGGGGAACAGCACGCTGATGTAACCCAGCTGTGTCAGGTCGCGCATGCGGGTGGGGTAGAGCCGGCCGATCAGGTGGTCGCACTCATGCTGCACCACCCGGGCGTGGAAACCGTCGGCCTCGCGCTCGATGCGCTCGCCCTTGGGGCCGAAACCCGTGTAGCGGATGCGGGTGTAACGCGGCACCCGTCCGCGCAGGCCGGGCACCGACAGGCAGCCCTCCCAGCCCTCTTCTTCATCGGCCGACAAGGGCGTGATCACCGGATTGATCAGCACGGTGCGTGGCACCGGCGGCGCGTCGGGGTAGCGCTCGTTGCGGGTGAAACCAAAGATCACCAGCTGCAGGTCCACGCCGATCTGCGGCGCGGCCAGGCCGGCACCGTTGGCCGCCGCCATGGTGTCGAACATGTCGGCGATCAGCGCATGCAGCTCGGGCGTGTCGAACTCGGTCACCGGGGGCGCCACGCGCAGCAAGCGCGGGTCGCCCATCTTGAGGATTTCGCGAACGGCCATCGGCAAATTATGGCCGCCCGCTTCACGTCACGCGGCAATGCGGAATTGCGAAACCGTATCCGTCAACCGCGCCGCCTGGGACTTCAGGCTCTCGGCGGCCGCGGTGCTCTGCTCCACCAGCGCGGCGTTCTGCTGCGTCATGTTGTCCAGGTCGGTCACCGCGGTGCCGATCTGGCCGATGCCCGACTCCTGCTCCACCGACGCATGGGTGATCTCGTTGACCAGGGTCGACACCTGGCGCACGCGCTGCACGATGTCCTGCATGGTGCTGCCCGCTTCGCTCACCAGCTTGCTGCCGCCTTCCACGCGCTCCACGCTGTCGGAGATCAGCGTCTTGATCTCCTTGGCCGCCTGTGCGCTGCGCTGGGCCAGGTTGCGCACCTCGCCGGCCACCACGGCAAAGCCGCGGCCCTGCTCGCCGGCCCGCGCGGCTTCCACCGCCGCGTTCAGCGCGAGGATGTTGGTCTGGAAGGCGATGCCATCGATCACGCCGATGATCTCGGTGATGCGCTTGCTGGAGGCCTGGATCTCCTCCATGCGGCGCACCACTTCATTGACCGCCTCGCCGCCCTGGGCCGCCACTTCGGACGCGGAGGCCGCGAGTTCGCTCGCCTGGCGTGCCGACGAGGTGTTCTGCCGCACCGTGCCGGTGAGCTGGGTCATGGAGGCGCTGGTTTCCTGCAGGCTGCTGGCCTGCTGCTCGGTGCGTGAGCTCAGGTCCAGGTTGCCGCGAGCGATCTCCTGGCTGGCGGTCGCCACAGATTCAGCCGACTGCTGGATGTCGCGCACCATCGAACGCAGGCCCTGCTGCATCTCGTGCATCGCGGCCAGCAGGCTGGAGTTGTCATGGCTGCGCAGGCGGATCTGCTCACCCAGGTCGCCGGCGGCAATGCGGCGGGCCACTTCGCGGGCATAGGTGGGTTCACCACCGAGCTGGCGCGTGAGCGAGCGGGTGATCGCCGCGCCCAGCGCCGCAGCCAGCGCCACGGCCAGCAGCGCACCACCGGCCAGGCCGACGGCCGCGGCCGCATAACCGGCATTCATGCCGGACACCCGGTCAGCGGTGCGTTTGGTCTGCAGGTCGATCAGCGCCTGCATCGCGGCAAACCATTCGGTCTGCGGCTTCTGCACCTTGTCGATCAGGGTCTCGGCCGCGGTTTCCTTCATGCCACGCTGGGCCTGCTCGATGGATTCGTCGAACAGCGGCAGCACCACCGTGCGCATCTGGCCGATGGTGGCGTAAAGCTTCTTTTCCTCCGGGTCGTTGGCGATCAGCTTGCCGAGCGCGGCATAGCTGTCGTCGAACCGCTTGCGCGACGCGGCCTGGGCGTCCTTCTGGGCGTTCTGCACGTCGGTGTTGCGTGTGACGATCAGCGTGCGCACCGACTGCGCGATGCCGTCCAGCTCCGCGCGCATGCGCCAGGCCAGGTCGGTCTTCTTGTTGTTCTCGCCGACGATCACGTCGACGCCCTGCTTCACCGAGCTCAACACCCACCACGCACCGCCCGCCATGAGCAGCAGCAGCGCCAGCGAGGTGCCGAAACCCAGGGCCAGCCGCTGGCCGACCGTGATGCGCCTGAACCAATCCATCGATGTCTCCAGTGGAAAAAGTCACGAACCGGTGTGCGCCGCCCACGCCACGCACACAGGTTGTCACTGGATATCGACGGGGGTTCCCGGTTCTGAAGGGCCGCTTTGGCGCCGGAACAGCGCGTTATTCCGCGGAGCGCAGCAGGGCCAGCAGCCCTGCTTCGTCCAACACCGCCACGCCCAGCTCGTTGGCCTTGTCGAGCTTGCTGCCCGCTTCCGAGCCGGCCACGACGAAGTGCGTCTTCTTGGACACCGAGCCGGACACCTTGCCCCCGGCCGCCTCGATCAGGTCCTTGGCATCGTCGCGGCTCAGCGTGGGCAGCGTGCCGGTGAGCACAAAGGTCTTGCCCGCCAGCGGCTTGGGGGTGGTGTCGGCCTCCACGCCGGCGTGTTCGTCCCAGCTGATGCCAGCGGCACGCAACTGCTCTGCCACCTCGCGGTTGTGCGGCTGGTCAAAAAAAGCGCGGATGCTCTGGGCCACCACCGGGCCCACGTCCTTCACCTGCAGCAGTTGCTCCAGGCTGGCGTCCATGATGCGGTCAAGCGAGCCGAAGTGCTTGGCCAGGTCCTTGGCAGTGGTTTCGCCCACCTGGCGAATACCGAGCGCATAGAGGAAGCGGCCCAGCGTGGTGCGCTTGCTCTTGTCCAGCGCGGCCACCAGGTTCTGCGCGCTCTTGTCGGCCATGCGCTCCAGCGCGGCCAGCTTCGCCACGCCGAGCTTGTACAGGTCCGGGAGGGTGCGCACGATGCCGCCTTCGATCAGCTGGTCGACGATCTTCTCGCCCAGGCCTTCGATGTCCATGGCGCGCCGGCCGGCGAAGTGCAGGATCGCCTGCTTGCGCTGCGCCGCGCAGAACAGGCCGCCAGTGCAGCGATGGTCCACGCCGCCCTTCTCCCGCAGCACGTCGCTGCCGCACACCGGGCACTGGCGTGGCATGCGGAAGTTCGGCACATAGCCGCTGCGTTTGCCCGGCACCACACCCACCACCTCGGGAATCACGTCGCCCGCGCGCCGCACGATCACCGTATCACCCACCCGCACGCGCTTGCGGCGCAGCTCGAACAGGTTGTGCAAGGTGGCGTTGCTCACCGTGGTGCCGCCCACGAACACCGGCTGCAGCTTGGCCACCGGCGTGAGCTTGCCGGTGCGGCCCACCTGCACATCGATGCCGTTGACCACCGTCATCTGCTCCTGCGCCGGGTACTTGTGGGCCACGGCCCAGCGCGGCTCGCGGCTCACGAAGCCCAGGCGCTGCTGCAGCGCGCGCGAGTTGACCTTGTAGACCACGCCGTCGATGTCGAAGGGCAGCGCGTCGCGCTTGGCGCCGATGCGCTGGTGGAACGCGATCAGCCCGGCAGCGCCCTGGGTGACCGTGCGTTCCTTGTCCACCGGCAGGCCCATGCGGTGCAGCGCGTCCAGCATGGCGGAGTGCGTGGCCGGCACGTCCCAGCCCTGCACGTCGCCCAGCCCGTAGGCAAAGAAGTTGAGCGGCTTGCCGTCGAGTGCCGCCGGGTCCAGCTGGCGCACGGCACCGGCCGCGGTATTGCGCGGGTTGACGAAGGTGCGTTCCCCCTTGTCGCGCAGCCGGGCGTTCATCTGCTCGAAGCGGTCGCGCCGCATGTACACCTCGCCGCGCACTTCGAGCACCGGCACGTCCACGCCGTGCAGCCGCAGCGGGATCTGCGGGATCTTGCGGATGTTGTGCGTGACGTCCTCGCCCACCTCGCCGTCGCCGCGGGTGGCGGCCTGCACCAGCACGCCCTCCTCGTAGCGCAGGTTGATCGCCAGGCCGTCGAACTTCAGTTCGGCCGCGTACTCCACGGGCGCGTCCGCCTCGGTCAGGCGCAGCTCGCGCCGCACCCTGGCGTCGAAGTTCAGCGCGCCGCTGTCCTCGGTGTCCGTCTCGGTGCGGATGCTGAGCATCGGAACGGTGTGCCGCACCGGCGTGAGCGACGGCAGCACCGCGCCGCCGACGCGTTGTGTGGGCGAGTCCGGCGTGCGCAGCTCGGGATGCGCCTCCTCCAGCGCCTGCAGTTCGCGGAACAGCCGGTCGTACTCCGCGTCCGGGATCTCCGGGTCGTCGAGCACGTAGTAGCGGTGGGCGTGGTGGTGCAGTTCGCGGCGCAACTCAGCGGCGCGGTCGGCGATCTTCTGCTCGGTCATGGCGAGATTGTCACTCGCACCGCAGGGCCTGCCGCACGGCCCAGGCCAGCGTGCGCACGTACGCGTTCACCTGCTCCGCCGGCACATTGGCATAGCCCAGCACCAGCCCGTTGAGCGGCGTGCCGCCGCCCACTGTGTAGGTGGACAGGGCGCGCGGCTCCAGCCCGCGTGCCTGGGCATGGCGCACGACCTCGCGGTCGTCCACCGTGGGCGGCAGCGCCAGGGCGAGATGCATGCCGCCCTCGCCAGGCGACAGCGCCGGCGGCATCGGCCAGGCCTGCTGCAATGCCTGGCGCAACGCAGCCTGCCGCTCGGCATAGAGCCGCCGCATGCGGCGCAGGTGCGCGGTGAATTCGCCGTCGTGGATGAAGGCGGCCAGTGCCTCCTGCTCCGCCACCCGCCCCGGCGCCAGCCGCCGCGCCAGCGCCGGCATCACGGCGTTCACCGCCGCCTCCGGCAGCACGGCGTAGGCCAGCCGCAGCGCCGGGTAGAGCGTCTTGCTGAAGGTGCCCAGGTAGACCACCGGCGCGTCCGGCGCGAGCCCCTGCATCGCGGCCAGCGGCACGCCGCGGCAGAACTCGCTGTCGTAATCGTCCTCCAGGATCCAGCTGCCGGTGCGCCGTGCCTGCTCGATCAGCGCGAGCCGCCGCGGCAACGACAAGGGCACACCCAGCGGGTACTGGTGCGACGGCGTGGTGTACACCAGCCGCGGCGGTTGGCGCCGCCACAGCGCGGCCGTGGGCGCCAGGCCCTCGCTGTCCACGGGCACGGGCACGAGCTGCAGCCCGGCGCTCACAAACGCCGTGCTGGCGCCCATGTAGCCGGGATGTTCCATCCACACCCGCTCACCAGGGTCGGCCAGCAGCTGCGCGCATAGCGCCAGGCTCTCCTGCGTGCCGCTGGTCACCACCACCTGCTCCGGCTCGCATCGAACACCCCGCGAAGCACGCAGGTAGCCGGCGATCGCCGCGCGCAGCACCGGCTCGCCGCAGACGTCGCGGCCGGCCAGCGTGGCCGAGTTCACCACCCGCCAGGCCTGCGCGACACGCCGGCGCCAGCGCTCGAGCGGAAACTGGTCCAGCGCCGGAATGCCGGGCAGGAACGGCAGCGGTGTCTCGTCTTCGCCCGGTGGCAGCGTGCTCGGCAGCGCACGCCGCGCCAGCGGCGGCAGGCTGGGCGGCGAAGCCACGGATGCCTGCGTTGGCGCCGCGCCCGGGCGCGGCCCGAGGTGGCAGACCACCGTGCCCTGCCGGTCGGCAGTGAGGTAGCCCTCGGTCGTCAGCTGCTCATAGGCATGCAGCACGGTGTTGCGCCCCAACCCCAGCTCGCGCGCCAGCACGCGCGAAGCCGGCAGCACCGCTCCGGCTTCCAGCGTGCCGTCGATCACGGCCGCGCGCACCACCTCGGCCAGGCGCCGGCGCACGGTCTGCCCGGCCGGGCGCTGCGCAAGCTGGTGGCGCAGCAGCAGCATCGTGTCGATCATCCCTGGCTCCCCCAAAACCGGTGATTGTGGCTCTTTGAGAGGAGCCACAGCGCCGTTAGCCTTGCGTGCCGTTTCCCTCATCGCCCAGAAGGCCCACGCCATGCCAGAGCACCTGCCGCCCTCCGATCGCACCCGTGTCCGCCGTGTCCCGCAGCGGGGCCACTACGACCGCGAGACCGTGCACGCCATCGTCGATGCGGCCTACCTGTGCCACGTCGCGTTCACCGACGCGCACGGCGTGCACTGCATCCCCACCGCCTGCTGGCGCGAAGACGACCATCTCTACGTCCACGGCTCCAACGGCAGCCGCATGCTGCGTGCGCTGGCCGAGGGTGGCCAGGCGTGCGTGACGATCACCCACCTCGACGGGCTGGTGCTGGCGCGCTCGGCCTTCCACCACTCGATGAACTATCGGTCGGTGGTGGTGTACGGCCGCTTCGATGTGGTGCCGGCCGAGCACAAGCCTGCCTCCCTGGACCGTTTCATGGACCGCATCGCTCCCGGCCGCAAGCTGCAGGTGCGCCCCGGCGACGCGAGCGAGCTGGCCGCGACCACGATCCTGCGCATGCCCCTGGACGAGTCGTCCGCCAAGGTGCGCAGTGGCGGCCCGAAGGACGACGAGGCCGACATGGCCATCCCGGTGTGGGCGGGCGTGCTGCCGATCACCATGGGCCGCGGCACGCCGCAACCTGATGGCGACATCGCGCGCGAGACGCCGGACTACGTGCGCGGCTGGCCGTGCACGGCGGCGTGACAGCTCGCGAGGCTGAGAGCCTCATCGCTCCATGCGGAAGCGGTCGAACACCACGCCCTGGAACGGCTCGGTCACCACGCGCGCGAGCACGAAGCCGGCGCGCTGGAACACCGGCACGCTGAAAGGCGTGGCCCAGGCACAAAAGCGCTGCAGGCCGCGCTGCTGCGCAGCGCCGAGTGCATGGCGCAACAAGGCGCTGCCGATGCCCTGGCGGGTGGCGGCCGCGGCCACGTAGAGCGAGCGCACTTCGCCGCTGTCGTCCACGCCGCAGAAGCCGAGCACCGCGGCGCCATGGTCCTGCTGTGCGATCCAGGTGCTTGCACCTGCCACGTAGTCGTGGAAGCCCGGCCCATCGGCCGCGAACCGGGCCCAGGCCGCCACCTGTTGCGGCGTGTAGCACCATGAACCCAGTGCGCGGGCGGTATCGGCATACAGTGCGGCCAGTGCCGGCACGTCGGCCTCGCCGGCGGGGCGCAGGTGCCAGGCGGGCGTGCAGTTGTTCATCGCGCCAGCATGCCATGTGCCGGTGGATCGAAGATGCTTTTCTGCTCGAGGTGCTCCATGACATTGCTTCGCTGCCTTCAAGCCTTTGCGGTGTCCAGCCTGCTGCTGGCTGGCGCCTGCACCGCCACCACGGCGTCCACCGCGGCGGGGGACGCCAGCCAGCCGGCGGCGTCCAGCCCCGCCGGCAACACCGCTGCGGGCACCAGCGCTGCGGCGCTCTTGACCCAGCTGCAACAGGCCGTCGGCACCGCCGCCTGCAAGGAGGACGCCGAATGCCGCACGCTGCCGGTGGGCGCCAAGGCCTGTGGTGGGCCGTCCGGCTACATCGCGTGGTCTGCCACCCAGAGCGACGGCGCCTTGCTGGAGCGGCTGGCCCGTGAGCATGCCAAGGCGGAAAGCGCCCGGAACGCGCGTTCCGGGATGGTGTCCAACTGCATGATGGAAAGCGATCCGGGCGCACGGTGCGTGGCCCAGCGCTGCGTGCTGCGGGGCAGGGGCGCCGCCGCCGCGCAATAAGCACGCTGCACCAAAAGAAAAAACGGCCGTGGGTGCGGCCGTTTTTCATGCGCGGGAACGCTCAGCGCCTGGCGGCTGCCAGTGCCTTGCGCCCGGCCGGGCTGCCAGCCTCGGTGGTGCCCACTGCGACGGTGTCGATGGACACCAGGCTGCTGCCGATGGCCGCGTTGCTGCCGTCCTTGTACTGCAGCACGCCCAGGTAGCGCTGGCCGGCCGCGGCCGACCAGCTGGTGGCCACCGTGGCCGTGCCGCCCAGGAACACCTTGGACGGCCCGGCCGCACGCAGGTTGCCGCCCTGGTCACCCGGGTTCACGACCCAGGCGGACAGCTTGAAGGTCGACACGCCATTCTTCGGCGCATACCCGATCACGCAAGCCTGGTACGAGCCGGCTGCCGGCTGGCGCAGGTCCACGTTCTCGTTGGCGGTGGGGCCGCCGCTGCTGCCCACCAGGGTGCTGCCGTTGTAGATCTCGAGGTCGAGATCGTCCTGCCCGGCGCCCGAGGTGTCGCTGTCGAACAGCGCAAAGCGTGCGTGCAAGGCCCCTGCCGGCACGTTGAACGGGAAGCAGGTGGTGGCGTCCTGGGCCACCGTGCCCGTCTTCACGCTGGCGGGCACCAGCCCGGCAGGCAGCACCTTCAGCGTGCCGTCATAGCCGGTGCCGATGGTGAAGCTCTTGCCGCCAGCCGCCCGGGTGTCGGTAATGATCGACGGGCCGCTGAACAAGGTGCCCTTGGCGCTGAGCGGGCTGCGCACCTGGGTGCTGCCGCTGGTCCACACCAGGTTGCCGAAGACCCAGTCCCCCACGGCCGCGGAGCCGCGGGCGAGCTTCACGTCGAACTGCCCGGTCTGGCCCGGTGCCAGCGTGAGGCTGCTGGGCACCACGCTCACTGTGTAGCCCGGCAGGCTGGCACTGGCCACATAGGTGGTCGTGGCGTTGCCGACGTTGGTCACCGCGCGGTGCAGCGTGGCCTTGCCCAGCACCTCGGCCGTGAGCGAGGGCAGGTTCAGGTTGTACGCCGGGATGGAGCCATAGGTCACGCAGGTGCTGGAGTTGGCGGCCAGCGCGCCCACGCCACACAGGAAGCGCAGGTAGTCGGGCGTGTCGGCGTCGTACACCAGGCCCGGGTAGGCCGCGCCGTTCGGGTTGACGTGCCCGGCGCCGTAGCCCCAGCGATCGGGGTCCGCCGCGCCGCTGGGCAGCTTGATCGTGCCAGCGGTCGTCATGATGGCCGACTTGATGGCGGCCGGCGACCACGTGGGATGCAGCTGCTTCAGCAGCGCGCCAATGCCGGCCACGTGCGGGCTCGCCATGGAGGTGCCCTGCAGGTACGCCGCGGCACCGGGCGGCACCAGGGCGCCGGCGGCGATGGCGTCGTGCTCGGCCTGCGAGGTGGGCTGGTAGGCGTAGGCGGCGAGGATCGCCACGCCAGGCGCGCTGATGTCCGGCTTCAGGATGTTCGGGTTGGCCAGGTTGGGCCCACGCGAGGAGAAGTCCGCCATCACCGGCGCCACCACGCCCGGCGTCTGCGCCGCCACGCCGATGGAGGCGGTGGCGCCTGCCAGCGCGGCGTAGTCGTGCACCGCCGTGTAGGCCGCGGACGTGAGGTGAACGGTGGGCACGAAGTGCGCGTCGTCGGCCACGTCGGTGGCCCCGGTCGGCGTGTTCACCAGGATCATGCCCACGCCGCCGGCGCGCTTGACCTCCTGGCTCTTTTCCACCCGGGCATTGCTGCCGCGGTCACAGACCACGATCTTGCCCGCCACCCGCGAGGGATCCAGCGTGTTGAGGAAGCAGCGCTGCGCGTCAGCCACCGGCGCGCCGGCAGCCGCCACAGCCACCGCATTCACCAGCGGTGCCGCCGGCAGACCCTGCGACTGCGAGGGCCCGGTGAACTTGCTGCCGTTGCCCAGCGTCACCGTGGCGGTGTAGAGCCGGTCGTGCGTGGACGCAGCCACCGTGGTGAGCCATGGGCTCATGTGCGCGACGGTGTTGCCCGGGCCGCTGTTGCCCGCGGACGTCGCGACGAACACGCCGGCCGCCGAGGCGTTGAGGAAGGCCACTTCCACCGGATCGAGGAAGTTGGTGCGTGTGCCGCTGATCGAGTAGTTGATGACGTCCACGCCATCGGCCACCGCGGTGTCGATCGCCTTGACGCTGTCGCCGTTGAAGCAGGAGTTCTTGAAACCGCCCGGCTCGGCCGGTGCCACGAAGGTCCAGCAGACCTTGTAGGCGGCCAGGCGCGCGCGCGGCGCCATGCCGGAGATGCTGCCGGCCGAGATGCCGTTGACGATGGCGTTCACATCGGAGTTGCCGGCCGCGGTGGACGCGGTGTGGTCGCCGTGGCCGTCCTGGTCGCGCGGCGACACGTAGTCGCTGGGGTACAGCACGTTGCCCGACGACTTGAAGCTCGCGTCGAAGTAGCGTGCACCGATCAGCTTGTTGTTGCAATGCGAGGACGAGAAACCCTGGCCGGTCTGGCAGGTGCCTTTCCACTTGGCCGGCGGCGGGCCATAGGCCGGCGTGCCGGTCGCGGCGGGCTTGCCGTTGGCGTCCACCTTGTCGGCGTAGGACAGGTTCTCCGGCCAGATGCCGGTGTCCACGATGCCGACGATGATGTCTTCGCCTTTGACCGGCCGGCTGGCGGCGTCCAGCTGCGACCACAAGCCGCCCGGGGCGCTCAGGCCCAGGAAGGCCGGTGTGCGGCTGGTGTCGACGCTGCGCGGCTCGTCGGCGGTGACGGCCACCACGCCCTGAGTGGCTTGCAGCTTCTGCACTTCAGCGGGCGTCAGCAGTGCGGAGAAGCCGTTGAACACCACGTTGTAGCGGTGCAGCACCGGCGCGCCGGCCACCTGGGCCAGCGCGTTGCTGCGCTGGGCGTCCAGGTAGCCGATGTAGGCCTGCGCGGCCGTGGCATTGACGTTGAGCTTGGTGCCCGGCGCAGGCTTGGTGGGTGCATAACCGCTCACGCCACCGGCGTAGGTGGCCACCGGCGCGTCGGCCAGCTGCACGATGTAGGGTTTGCGGGCGGCCTGCTGCGCACCGGCGGTGGCGGCCATTGCCGCCAGCCCGAGCGCGAGGGCCAGTCGATGGAAGGACATGGTATGTCTCCTGTTCAGCGGGCCGGGCGGCGCGAGCGGGCGATCAGCCCGGCGATGCCAAGGGCCATGAGCGCGATCGTCGAGGGCTCGGGAATCGGCTGCAGGTGGATGTTGTCCAGCGCGAACTGGCCGAGGTTCTGGTTGGGGTTGGAGCAGGCGCCGTCTTCGTCCCAGGTGCAGGCAAAAAACTCCACCGAGCGCAGCCAGCCCAGGCCGCTCAGGGGCGCGGTGCCGCTGCCATAGGTCTTGAAAGCAAAGCTGCCTTCTGCGCCGCTGGGCGCGAACTGGAAGGACTTGTAGATGGTGTCGCCAGCCTCGGTGATGGCCCGCAGCTGGATGGACCCGGCGGCCGTGTCCGGCAGGGGGAAAGGCGCGATGAAGCCGGCATCGAAGCCGAGCAGCTGGAAGGTCTGGTGGTTGCCGTAGGTCAGCGCCACGTGGCCGTCGTTGAAGCCCTGGAAGAACTGCGTGTCGTTGCCCGTGGGGCACACCGCGATGAAGCAGCCTGCGGCCGTGTCCACCGCGCCAAATTCGTTGAGCACGCTGAGCTGGAAGCCGCTGTCCAGCACCGCTTCGCCGCTGAAATACAGCCGCGCTTCGGCCGCCTCGAAATCCAGGTTTGCCACCGCGGCTTGCGCGATCGGAGCCGCCAGGGCCAGTGCTGCTGCCGCGATGGCCGTGGCGGCCCGTCGCGATCCACTCTGCTTCACCATGCAATCACCTCAAGAAGTTGGGTCAGACGATGATCTGTGGGCATTCCTTCCGCGGCGGTTGACGCCGAATCGGAGGAATGAACTCCCTTCGCCGGCCACGGAGTGGCAGCGAAGGGCACGATCATCGTGAGACTTGAGGGGTTGCGGGCGTTTGGGCACTACGAACTAGGGGGGCCGCTTTCCCTAGTGCCTGGGGACTTCAGCTGAACAGGCGGCGCGCGGCGGCGGATCCGGCCGCGAGGTCGCGCTCCTCCAGCGCCCGGTACAGCTGCTTCAGCTCTTCGCCGATGGCGGCGAAGGCATGCAGGGTGATGGGCAGGCCCTGCTCGTCGACCAGTTCGGCCTCCATGTCGCCGGCCAGCGCCCGCGCGGCCTCCTGCCAGGCGGCAAAGGGCTCCGCGCTTTCTTCGGTCTGCGGCACGTCCAGGCTGAGCGTCAGGTCGCGCACGGCGGCCTGGTTCGGGTCGTCGGCAAGTGCCGCCTGCGGATCGAAGCCGAGGATGAGCACCGGCGGCGCGCCCTCTTCCGCCGCCGGCAGCACCAGCCGGCCCGGCACCGCGCCCGGCACGAAGCCGTGGCGCGCCGCGCACTGCTGGATGTAGCCCACCGACCAGGCCACCGAGGCGGCACGCAGGTGCACGGTGAGGTGTGCGTCGTGCGGGCTGGCAAAACCGTCGAGCTCGCGCGCACGCGCCACCACGTCGATCATGTCGGGAAAGTCGGCCATCGCGCCGATGCTCTCGGCAAAGGCCTCCACCTTCTGCACGAACTCGGAATATTCGATCTGGTTCAGCGCACCGTGGCGGTTGGCCAGTTGCACGCCGGCCTGGAACTCGCCATAGCGCTGGCCCGGAAGAGGCTGCTCCCACTCGCCGGTTTCCGCATTCAGGCCCTCGATGATGAAGGGCTTGGTGCCCGCACGCCGCGACGGCGGCAGGTGCATCAGCGCCAGCTCGCCGGTGACCGGCGCCTCCAGGGTGAGCGGTGCGATGGCATCGATCAGCGCGTCCAACCGGGCGCTGCGGCGCTGGGCCGCGAGACGCAGCTCGGGCAGGGGCAGGTCCAGCGCGGCTTCGGTGGCGGACGCTGGTTCGGCCCCGGTCGCCTCGGCAGCAGGTGCAGCAGCCCCGTCCATCGACGGCTCCACTCGGCCGGTGGCCGGCAGGGCGCCTTCGGGCTCGGCACGGCGCGGGCTCGCCCTGCGCGCCGACCAGGCGCCATGCGCCACCACCGCCGCCAGCACCAAGCCCGCCAGCACCGCGAGTGCCACTGTCAGCGTCATCAGGCCTCCGCCATGCTGAGCGCGGCTTCCATGTCCACCGCCACGATGCGCGACACGCCCTGCTCCTGCATGGTCACGCCGATCAGCTGGCGTGCCATCTCCATCGCGATCTTGTTGTGCGAGATGAAGAGGAACTGCGTGCCCTTGCTGGACATCTCGGTCACCAGCTTGGCGTAGCGCTCGGTGTTGGCGTCGTCCAGCGGCGCGTCCACCTCGTCCAGCAGGCAGAAAGGCGCCGGATTCAGCATGAAGATGGCGAACACCAGCGCGATCGCGGTCAGCGCCTTCTCCCCGCCGGACAGCAGGTGGATGGTGCTGTTCTTCTTGCCGGGCGGCTGGGCCATCACCTGCACGCCGGCGTCCAGGATCTCGTCGCCGGTCATCACCAGCCTGGCATTGCCGCCGCCGAACAAGGTGGGGAACATGCGGCCGAAGTGCTCGTTGACCTGGTTGAAGGTCTGGCCCAGCAGGTCGCGGGTTTCCAGGTCGATCTTGTGGATGGCGTCCTCCAGCGTGTTGATCGCGTCGTTGAGGTCGGCGTTCTGCGCATCGAGGAAGGTCTTGCGCTCGCGGGCGGTGGTCAGCTCGTCCAGCGCGGCCAGGTTCACCGCGCCCAGCGCGGCCACCTCGCGGTTGATGCGGTCGATCTCGCCCTGCAGGCCCCACAGCTTCACGTTGTTGTCGGCGATGCCCTGGGCCAGCGCTTCGAGGTTGACCTCGGCGGCGGTCAACTGCTCCATGTACTGGGCGCCACCCAGGGCCGCCGCCTGCTCTTCCAGTTGCAGCTTGGTGATCTTCTCGCGCAGCGGCTCCAGGCTGCGCTCGAAGCTCAGGCGCTGCTCGTCGGCCTGGCGCAGCTTGGCGGACAGGTCGTCGTAGGCAGAGCGCGTGGCCGCCAGCGCCTGCTCGCGCTCCAGCCGCAGGGCCAGGGCCTCCTGCAGCCCGGCCTGCGCAGCGGCGTCGTTGAAACCGGACAGCTCCTGCTCCAGCTGGGCCACCGACTGTTCGTTGGCCGCCACCTGCTGCACCGCGGTTTCGATGGCGCGCTGCAGCTCGCCGCGTCGTGCGGCCAGCGAGCGGGCGGAAAACTGCGCTTCCTGCGCCTGGCGCTCCAGCGCGCGCAGCTGCTCGCGTGCGTCGGCCAGCTTGCGCTCGGCGTTGATCACGGCCTCGTCCAGCTCGGCGTGGCGCTCCTGCGTGGTGGCGAGCTGCATGTCCAGCTCTTCGAAGCGGCCCTCGCCGGTGACACGGCGTTCGTTCAGCTCCTCGAGCTGGCCATCGATCTCGGCCAGCTCTTCTTCCAGCTGGTTGCGCCGGCTGCTGGTGGCTTCGGCCTGCTGGCTCAGGCGCAGCAGCTCCACTTGCAGCTGGTGGGCCCGGGTCTGCGTTTCGGCCGCCTCGCGGCGCACGCTCACCAGGCGCGTGGAGGCCTCGGTGTAGGCGGCTTCACCACGGATCAGCGCACTCTTCGCTTCTTCAGCGATGAGCACCTGGGCACGCAGCTGGCGCTCCAGGTTCTCGATCTCCTGCGCGCGCTGCAGCATGCCGGCCTGCTCGCTGTCGGGCGCGTAAAAGGCCACCGCGTACTGCGACACCGCATGGCCCTCGCGGGTCATGATGACCTCCCCGTGCGTGAGCTTGCCGCGGTTGGCCAGCGCCTCGTCGATGCTGGCCGCGGTGTACACGCCTTCGAGCCAGTCGTTGAGCAGCGCCTTCAGGCCGGCATCGCCGAGCTGTAGCAGGTCGCTCAGGCGCGGCAGGGTCTGGTGGGTGTTGGGGATCGCCGCAGTAGGCGGCGTGTAGAAAGCCAGCTTGGCGGGCGGCGCATCGGCAGCAAAGGCGCGCACGGTCTCGATGCGGCCCACCTCCAGCGCATTGAGGCGTTCACGCAGCGCCGATTCCAGCGCGGTCTCCCAGCCGTTTTCGATGTGGATGCGGGTCCACAGGCCCTGCAGGCTGTCCAGGCCGTGTTTGGCCAGCCAAGGCTTGAGCTTGCCTTCCGTCTGCACCTTCTCCTGCAAGGCACGCAGCGCGTCCAGGCGGGCGCTGAGCTCGGCCTGCTTCCCGCTTTCGCGGTTCACCGCGTCCTGCTGGTTGCGGCGCTGCTCGTCCAGGGCCGGCACCTGCTCGCCCAGCTCATGCAGGCGTTCGTCGGCCACGGCCTGCGCTTCGCTGGCCGACTCGGCCTGCGCCTTCAGCTCCGCCAGGCGCTGGGTGTCGGGCGCGGCCAAGCCCTGGCGTTCGCTGGCCAGGCGCTCGCGCCGGCCCTTGAGCTGGCGGCTCTGCTCGTCGATGTTGCGGCTCTCGGCGGCCAGCAGCTGGATCTGCTGCTGCACCTGCGCCACCACGTTGCGCTGTTCGTTGGCCTTGCCTTGCGCAGCGCGCACCGCGTCCTCGAACGTGGGCAGTTGCCCGGCCTGCTCCTCGGCTTGCGCCGCCAGGATCTCGGCCTGCTCCTCGGCGGCGGAGATCTGCTCGGCGATGCGCTCCAGCTCCTCGGCCGCCTGCTCGCGCCGCTCGGTCCACTGGTCGCTCTGAGCTTTCAGTTCGGCCAGCCGGGCTTCGGCGCGCTGGCGGCCTTCCACCACATAGCGGATGCGCTCTTCCAGCCGGCTCACTTCCAGCGCCGCCTCGGCCAGCGAGCCTTGTTTGGCATGCAGCTCGTCGCTGGCGGCGTAGTGCGCCTGGCGCACCGTTTCCAGCTCAGCCTCCACATGGCGAAGCTCGGCCAAACGGGCTTCCAGCGCGTTGGTGGCTTCGCCGATGGCCGTCTTCACCCGCTGTTCCTCGCTGGCGGCGTCGCGGTGCTTGAGGAACCAGAGCTGGTGCAGCTTGAGCGTGCCCTGCTCCTGCAGCTGGCGGTACTGCGTGGCCACCTCGGCCTGCTTCTCCAGCTTGTCGAGGTTGTTGTTCAGCTCGCGCAGGATGTCTTCCACACGGACCAGGTTTTCGCGCGTGTCCTTCAGCCGGTTTTCGGTCTCGCGCCGGCGCTCCTTGTACTTGGACACACCCGCGGCTTCCTCGAGAAACATGCGCAGTTCCTCGGGCTTGGATTCGATGATGCGGCTGATGGTGCCCTGGCCGATGATGGCGTAGGCGCGCGGCCCCAGGCCGGTGCCCAAGAACACGTCCTGCACGTCGCGGCGGCGCACCGGCTGGTTGTTGATGTAGTAACTGGAGGTGCCGTCGCGGGTGAGCACGCGTTTCACCGCGATCTCGCCGAACTGGTTCCACTGGCCGCCGGCGCGCGCGTCCGAGTTGTCGAACACCAGCTCCACGCTCGCCCGGCTGGCCGGCTTGCGGTTGCCGGAGCCGTTGAAGATCACGTCCTGCATGGATTCGCCACGCAGCTCGGACGCCTTGCTCTCACCCAGCACCCAGCGCACCGCGTCCATGATGTTGGACTTGCCGCAGCCGTTGGGGCCCACCACACCCACCAGCTGGCCCGGCAGGTGAAAGGTGGTGGGCTCGGCAAACGACTTGAAGCCCGAGAGCTTGATGGAGTTCAGGCGCATGGGGAGCGGCGAGCTGCTATGCAGCTAACCCATTGATTTACCAAGGAAAACCGGCGCTTGCACAGCGCCGGAAGTGGCGCGGATGATACCATCGCCCCATGGTCAAGACCCCCCACAAAACGGCCTCCAAGGCCGCCGCCAAGCGCCCCTCACAACGCGCGATCCAGCAGCGCGAAATGCCGCCCAACCCGCCCTCGGCGCCCAGCAAGGAACTGCATGTGTTCCCCAACCCGGCCCCCGAGCGCGACTACGTCATCCAGTTCCAGGTGCCGGAATTCACCTGCCACTGCCCGCTCACCGGCCAGCCGGACTTCGCGCACTTCACGATCGACATGATCTGCGACGAACTCTGCGTGGAGTTGAAGAGCCTGAAGATGTACTTCTGGAGCTACCGCAACGAGGGTGCGTTCCACGAGAAGGTCACCAACACCATCCTGGACGACATCGTGCAGGCCACCGACCCGCGCTACATCCGCATCGCGGCCAGGTGGTATGTGCGCGGCGGCATCTACACCAACGTGGTGGCCGAGCACCGCAAAAAGGGCTGGACGCCCCAGCCGGTGGTGCAGCTGCCGCAGCACGGCGCGCAGACCGGGCTGCTGTGAGCGCCTTGGCATGAGCGCGCTGGCGGACCACCCCCACTACCAGAAGTTCGCCGTGCGGGTGGCGCGCAGCGCGATCGATGGCTTCGGCGTGTTTGCCGCGGAAAGCGTGCCCCCGCGGCTGAAGATCGGCGAGATCCGCGGCGAGTCCATCACGATCGCCGAAGCGCGGCGCCGTGCCGCCAGCCAGCAGCGCATCATGATCGTGGAGATCTCCAGCAAGCGGGCGATCGACGCGTCCAAGTCCAGCGACCCGATGCGCTTCACCAACCACTCCTGCCAGCCGAACGCGCGCCTGTCCATCCGCGATGGGCGCATCGAGTTCTATGCGCTGCGCGCGATTGCGGTGGGCGAGGAGATCACCGTGAACTATGGCGAGACGCACCATGAAGGGCGCCTGGCCTGCCGCTGCGGCGCAGCGGGCTGCGTAGGCCGGCTCTGAGCTTCACGGGGCTGTTGCGGGCCGCCCCGGCGGGCTTGATTCAGCCGGGCCGACCGAGATCCATCGTCCAGTAGGTCGGATAGGTGTTGCCCGAGGTGCCGGGGACACACGCCAGCCCCATGTGCTGGAAGCTCGGGTTCATGATGTTGGCGCAATGCCCCGGGCTGGCCATCCAGCCGTCCACCACGCCCTGGATGGAGGTCTGCCCGGCGGCGATGTTCTCCGCGATGCTGCTCCAGCCGTAGCCGGTGGCGTCCACGCGCTGGGCCAGCGTGCTCTGGTTGGAGCCGGTGTGGGAGAAGAAGTTGTTCGCCTGCATGTCCTGCGAATGGGCGGTGGCCGCCTGCGTGAGGCGATCACTCCAGGCGATGGCCGGCGCCGGCCCGAACTGGCCATGGTCACCGCAGTTGGCGCCGCTGGCGCGCCACTGGTTGACGCGAGCCAGCGCGGTGGCGGCAAAGTCGCTGAAGCCACAGGTGGCGCTGGCGGTGGGCGGCTGGTTCGGATTGCCGGGCGTCGGCTCGGCTGGCGAATCGCCCCCTCCGCCGCAACCGGCCAACATCGCACCGCACCACAGTGCGGCCAGCCAAGGTGTCCGGCGGTGCATGGAACGGGTTGCCATGGGAAGCAAGGAGCAAGTCATGGGCCCGAGCCTACCTCCAGCGCTGGCCCACGCCGTTCCGGACACTGGGGCGGCACCGGGTCGGACAACAACCCGCAATCGAACTAGGGATTGACAGCCTCCAGCGTCTCTTGGTGAGGCAACGTAACTTCGAGCGGGTGAGCTGTTTCCAGGCCTGGGTCCGTGCGTGCCCGGCCGGCCCAGGGGGAGCCGTGCGGCCACCGTGAAGCGGTTCACGCCGGGGCAACCAGCACGGTGGCCGGCCCCGGTTACACAACACTGCACCCGCTCACCAGTGCCGCACCGGTTGCCCTTAGCCTTGCAGATCGTCGACCGGCTCGCGGCCCACGCCGCCTTCACCAGGCTTCCCGCTTTTCTTCCTTCTCCTGTCGCAACCCGCGCGGGCACACCCCGCCTTTGCGCACCAACACCCCCCGCCCATGACGTCCCACCGCTGTTCCCGCTTGTCCCTCGTTCGCATCGACCTGCTGGTCTTGTCGGTGGCCGCCACCTGCGCTGTGGGCGCACATGCCGCCGACACGGTCAAGCCGACCCTGAACCTCAACGCCCCTTCGCCCGGCGCCACCACCACGGGCACCAGCACGTCGATGAACGGCAATGTGTCGGACGACGTCGGCGTGAGCCGGGTGGACTGGCGCAATGACCGCGGCGGCAGCGGTTCAGCCTCGTTCAGGGCCGGCAGCCGCCTCAGCCTGTGGACGGTGGACGCGGTGGCCTTGCAGACCGGCACGAACAACCTCACGGTGACGGCCTACGATGCCGCCGGCAATGCCACCCAGAAGACGGTGACGGTGACCCGCAGCGCGACGACACCGCCGCCTCCGCCACCCCCTGCGCCGCCGCCCCCGGCTCCGGCGCCTCCGCCCTCCAGCGGCTACAGCTGCACGGACGCCAACGTGCTGTGCGTGGACGACACCGCTGGCGCCACCCAGCGCTACGCCACCATCCAGGCCGCCGCTTCCGCGGCCAAGCCGGGCAACGTGGTGCTGGTGCACAGCGGCAACTACGCCGGCTTCACAGTCAGCACGTCCGGCACCGCCACGCAGCCGATCCGCTTCATCGCCAACGCGAGCGACGTGGTCATCAACCGCGGCGGCAACTCCGAGTACGACGGCGTGCGGCTGAACAACGTCAGCTACGTGCAGATCGAGGGCTTCACGATCCGCAACGACAGCACCAGCAGCCCGCGCATCAACCGCTGCATCTCCGCCCGCGGCGCCACCCCCACCAGCCCGATGCACGGCAACGTTGTCCGCAACAACACCTGCACACTGGCAAACGCCGAAGGGGTCTACCTGTCGCAGTTTGCAGACGGCCTGGTGGAGGGCAACACGATTTCCAGGGCCGGACAGAACGGCCAGGCCCGCATGCACGGCCTGTACCTCGCCAATGCCGGCAGCAACAACACCACCATCCGCGGCAACCGTATCTTCGACAACAAGAATGCCGAAGGAAACGGCATCCATGCCAACGGCGACCTCTCGATCGGGGGCAGCGGGCTGATCCGCAACGTCGTGATCGAAGGCAACACGATCTACGGCAACGGCCAGAGCGGCATCAACATGGATGGTGTGCAGGACTCCACCCTGCAGAACAACCTGGTGTATGGCAATGCCCGCCATGCGATCCGCGACTACCAGATCGACGCCGCCGCCGGTGCCGCGCGCCTGCGCATCGTGAACAACACCCTGGTCGCCACGGGCGGCTGGGCGGTCAAGCTCAGCGAGGACGCGGGCGGCCATGTAATCTTCAACAACATCCTGGCGGGCTCCAGCGGCAGCCTGAGCGTGGGCACCACCACCGGGCTGGTGTCCAACAGCAACGTGGTCACCTCGGTGTTCTCCTACGACAACGAGTCCACCACCGTGTCGCTGTCGACCTGGCGCAGCAAGACCGGGCAGGACGGCGCCACCCAGAGCAGCACCACCAGCGCGCTGTTCACCAACCCGTCCGCCGGCGACTACACCTTGTCCACCGGATCCGTGGCGCGCAACAAGGGCGTGGCCACGCTGAACGGCGTGTCGGCGCCGCCCAAGGACATCGTCGGCACCGCGCGGCCGCAGGCCGGCGCGATCGACATCGGTGCCTACGAGATGAAGTAACACCCCCGGGCCGGCCCTTGGCGCGGCCGGCACCGCGATTGCCGCAGCGCTGGCATGGCCACCGCAAGACAAGCACAGTTGCGCATCGGCATCTCCGGCTGGCGCTACGAGCCCTGGCGCGGTGTGTTCTATCCGGACGGCCTGCCCCAGCGCCGCGAGCTGGAATACGCCTCGCGCATGGTGCCCACGATCGAGATCAACGGCTCGTTCTATTCGCTGCAGCGGCCGGAGTTCTACGCCGAGTGGCACGACGCCACGCCCGGGGACTTCGTGTTCGCGGTCAAGGGCCCGAAGTACATCACCCACATGCTGCGGCTCACGCGCTTCGAGACGCCGCTGGCCAACTTCTTCGCCTCCGGCGTGTTCGAGCTGAAGGCCAAGTTCGGGCCCATCCTCTGGCAGTTCCCGCCGATGATGGCCTTCAAGCCCGAGCGCTTCGAGGCCTTCTTCGAGATGCTGCCGCGCGACACCGAAGCGGCAGCCGCGCTCGCCCGGCACCACGACGCGCGCCTGGAGAGGCGCAACAGCCTCGATATCGACAAGAAGCGTCCGCTGCGGCATGCGGTGGAGATCCGCCATCCCAGCTTCGTCGATGAAGCCTTCGTCGCCATGCTGAGGCGGCACAACATCGCGCTGGTGGTGGCCGACACCGCCGGCAAGTGGCCGCTGCTGGAAGACCTGACCGCCGACTTCGTGTACGTGCGGCTGCACGGCGACAAGGAGCTCTATGCCAGCGGCTACAGCGACGAGGCGCTGCAGCGCTGGGCCGAGCGCATGCAGGCCTGGAGCCAGGGGCGGCAGGTGGCGGACGCCCGCCTGGCCTCGCCCAAGGCCGCACCGCGGCGGGCCCGGCGCGACATCTACTGCTACTTCGACAACGACGTGAAGGTGCATGCGCCCTATGACGCCGCCACGCTGGCGCGCAAGCTCGGGCTGCCCAGCCCGCTGGGCCTGAAAGGCGTGCCGACCTGGCCGGCCGGCTGGGAGGCACCGCGGCCGCGCCCCCGCGCCACCGGCTTCGGCACCCGCCCGCCGACGGAGCGCCCGCGCCGATAATCGGCGCCATGAACCCCCTGCTTTCGCGCCTGCAGCCCTACCCCTTCGAGCGGCTGCGGGAGCTGCTGCACGACGTCACGCCCGCCCCGGCCCACCGCCCCATCAGCCTGGGCATGGGCGAGCCCAAACACCCCACGCCCGAGCTCATCAAACAAGCCCTGGTGGGCGCGCTGGACGGCCTGGCCAACTATCCCGCCACCGCCGGCGAGTCTGCCCTGCGCGAAGCGTGCGCCGGCTGGCTGCAACGCCGCTACGGCGTGGCGGTGGATCCGGCGACGCAGGTGCTGCCGGTGAACGGCTCGCGCGAAGCGCTGTTCGCGCTGGCCCAGACGCTGATCGACCCCACCCGCGATGGCGCCTGGGGCGGGCCGGTGGTCGTGTGCCCGAATCCGTTCTATCAAATTTACGAAGGCGCGGCCCTGCTGGCCGGCGCCACGCCGGCCTTTGCCAACAGCAACCCGGCGCGCAACTTCGCGGCCGACTGGTCGCAGATCGACGACGCCACCTGGGCGCGCTGCCAGCTGCTGTATGTGTGCTCGCCCGGCAATCCGGCCGGGGCGGTGATGCCGCTGCAGGAATGGGCCCGGCTGTTCGAGCTGTCGGACCGCTTCGGTTTCGTGATCGCCTCCGACGAGTGTTATTCGGAGATCTACTTCCGCGACGAGCCCCCGATGGGCGGTTTGGAGGCGGCCTGGAAGCTGGGGCGCAACGACTTCCGCAACCTGGTGCTGCTGACCAGCCTGTCCAAGCGCTCCAACGTGCCCGGCATGCGTTCCGGTTTTGCTGCCGGCGACGCCCGGCTGCTCAAGCGCTTTTTGCTCTACCGCACCTACCACGGCAGCGCCATGCCGCCGGCCACCCAGCGCGCCAGCATCGCGGCCTGGAACGACGAAGCGCATGTGGCGGAGAACCGGGCGCTGTACCGGCGCAAGTTCGCCGAGGTGACGCCGCTGCTGGCGCCGGTGCTGGACGTGCAGCTGCCCGATGCCGGCTTCTACCTTTGGGCCAAAGTACCGAAAACGGCGTGCGGCGGCTCGGACACCGAGTTCGCCCGCCAACTGCTCGCTCAATACAATGTCACGGTCCTGCCCGGCAGTTACCTCGCCCGAGAGGCTCACGGCATCAACCCGGGCGCCGGCCGCATCCGCATGGCCCTGGTGGCCGGTGCCGCCGAATGCCTGGAAGCCGCCCAGCGCATCGTGTCCTTCGTGCAATCCTCCCGCTGACTTCACCGCACCCACCATGCCCACCGACCTGCAGCTACTCCAGTCCACCATCGACCTTGCCTGGGACAACCGCGGCCAGATCTCGCCCGCCTCCTCGCCCAAGGTGCTCGAAGCCGTGGAAGACGCGGTGTCGGAGCTCAACGCCGGCCGCCTGCGCGTGGCGGAGAAGATCAACGGCGAGTGGGTGACGCACCAGTGGCTCAAGAAGGCGGTGCTGCTTTACTTCCGCCTGCACGACAACAAGTTGATGAAGGGCGGCGAGTACGCCCAGTTCTTCGACAAGGTGCCGCTGAAGTTCAGCCACCTGAGCGAGGCGCAGCTGCGCGAGACCGGCGTGCGCGTGGTGCCGCCGGCCGTGGCCCGCCATGGCAGCTTCATCGCCAAGGGCGCGGTGCTGATGCCCTCCTACGTGAACATCGGCGCCTATGTCGACGAAGGCACCATGGTGGACACCTGGTCCACCGTGGGCTCCTGCGCGCAGATCGGCAAGAACGTGCACCTGTCCGGCGGCGTGGGCATCGGCGGCGTGCTGGAGCCGCTGCAGGCCAACCCGACCATCATCGAGGACAACTGCTTCATCGGCGCGCGTTCGGAAGTGGTGGAAGGCGTGATCGTGGAAGAGAACTCCGTCATCGCGATGGGCGTGTTCATCAGCCAGAGCACCCCGATCTACGACCGCGCCAGCGGCACCATCAGCTACGGCCGCGTGCCGGCCGGCTCGGTGGTGGTGGCCGGCTCCCTGCCGCGCGATGGCGGCAAGTACAACCTGGCCGCGGCGGTCATCGTCAAGCGCGTGGACGCGCAGACACGTTCCAAGACGAGCATCAACGAGTTGCTGCGGGACTGAGGCGCCGCCGCCTCAGCCCCGCAGCAGCTCGCGCCGTATGTTTCGCTCCCCCAAGCCCCCTCCAAGCGGGGGCTCCAGGCCAAGGGCCTGGAGCCCCTTCGGGGGTTCAGTGGGCTCCCCCAGCCCCCGCCAAGCGGGGGCTCCAGCGTGAATCACGAAGCCGGCCTGGCGGCCGGGGTGGTTCGCGGGGTGCTAGCGGCGTTCTTGGCGACGCTATTCGCCTGTGCGGCGCAAGCCGCCCCGGTGCTGCGCGTGCTGGCGTGGCCCGGCTACGCCGACCCGGACATCGTCAAGCGCTTCGAAGAGCGGCACAAGGTCAAGGTGCAGGTGTCCATCGTCAGCTCGGACGAGAGCCTGTGGGAGCGGGTGAACGCCAACGGTGGTGGGGACGTGGATGTGTTCGCGGTGAACACCGCCGAGCTCAAGCGCTACGTGGATGGCGGGTTGGTGGTGCCGCTGAACCTGGGCAACATCCCGAACGCCCAGGCGCAGCTGCCGCGCTTTCGCAACCTGGCGGCCATTCCCAATCTCACCCATCAGGGACGGGTGTACGCCCTGCCCTACACCTATTCGGAGATGGGGCTGATCTACGACCGCAAGCAGGTGGCCACGCCACCCACCTCGATCAGCGCGCTCTGGGATCCGCGCTACCGCGGCAAGGTGCTGGCCTTCGACACCGGCAGCCACAACTTCTCCATCGCCGCGCTGGCGCTGGGCCGGCCCAACCCGTTCCAGATCGACGATGCGAGCTACGACGAGGTGGTGCGCCATCTCGTCGCCCTGCGCCGCAACGTGCTCACCTTCTACAGCCTGCCGGAAGAAGCGGTGGAACTGTTTGTCGGCCAGCACGTGGCGCTGCTGTTCGCCAACTACGGCACCCAGCAGGTGCAGCAGCTGCGCAAGGCGGGCGCCGACATTGGCTATGTGATTCCGCAGGAAGGTGCGCTGGCGTGGCTGGACTGCTGGACCATCACGCGCGGCGCACGCGACAAGGTGCTGGCCGAAGCCTGGATCAACCACATGCTGGAGCGTTCGGTGGGCGAAGCGCTCACCGAACGCCAGGGCCTGGCCAACACCGTGGTGGCGCCGGCCGGGGAGGACCGCAACAGCAAGATCCTCTGGCTGGAGCCGGTGGAAAACGCCGAGCGCCGCACGGCGCTGTGGACGCGCATCATGTCCGGCGCCCGCCCCGAAACACTGGTGAACGGCAAACGATGAAGCTCGGCCTGCGTGCCCGCCTGGCGCTGCTGCTGGCCGCGTTCGGCGTGCTCGCCAGCGGGCTCACGGGGCTGTATGCCTACCGGCAGGCGCGCGCGCTGCTCGTGCAGGCCGCCGAGCGCGACCTGCTCACCACCACGCAGATGTTCAGCCACCGCCTGGCCGGTGTGTTCAACCGCATCGGGGCCGACGCACGCGAGGCGGCGGGCCTGCAGCTGACGCACGAGATTGCGCTGCAGCCCGCCAGCAGCACCGAGCTCAGCGCTCGCCTGGCCGACAACTTCCGCGCCATGCTGGCCACCAACCCGCGCTACTTGCAGGTGCGGTTGATCGCCGCCGGCCACCACGGCCTGGAGCTGGTGCGGGTGGACCGCGATGGCGCCGGCACGGTGCGCGTGCAGGGCGAAGCGCTGCAGGAGAAGGCGCACTACCCCTATGTGTTCAATACCCTGCAGCTGGCCGAAGGCGAGGTCTTCCTTTCCAAGATCGGCATCCACCACGAGGCCGGCTCGCATGCCGCGCTGAACCAGCCCACCCTTCACGTGGCCAGCCCGGTGGTGGCGCCGGACGGCACCAAGCTCGGCATCGTGGTGATCGGCACCGACGTCAGCCGCATCTTCGCGGACCTGCGCACCGACCTGCCGGCGTACCTCAAGCTCTTCCTGGCCAATGAATGGGGCGACTTCCTCATCCATCCCGACGCCTCGCAGGCCTTTGCCTTCGACCAGGGCCGGCGGGTGCTGATGCAGGACACCTTCCCCGAGGTGGCTCCGCTGCTGCGCGCTGGCGGGGCGCCCCTGCTGGCGCAGGCCACCCTGGGCGAAGGCAGCGACGCGCAGGACGTGCTGGGCGCCTTCGTGCGCTTCCGGCTCGCGCCCGATGCACGCGGCGGCCATGCGCTGCTGGGCATTGCCGAGCCGCTGGGCGAGATCCTGCAGTCCACGCACGTGCTGGCCCGCACCACGGTGCAGATCGTGCTGGCCTTGAGCGCGGTGGCGGTGCTGCTGGCCATGCTGGCGGCCCGCCTGGTGACGCGCCCGCTCAAGCAGATGACACGCGAGATGCAGCGCTTTTCCAGCGAGCGGCTGGTGGGCGATCTGCCGGTGCAGCGTGGCGACGAGATCGGCGAACTCGCGCGCGGCTTCCACCAGATGCAGCAGAACGTGCGGGCCTCGATGGCGGAGCTGCAGGCCAGCCGGGAGCGCCTGGCCGACCAGGCCCGACGCGACCCCCTCACCGGGCTGCACAACCGGGTGTCCTTCATCGAGCGCCTGGAATACGCCATCGCCGGCGCCCGCCGCAACCGCCACGCGCTGGCGCTGCTGTTCGTGGACCTGGACCGCTTCAAGCTGGTGAACGACCAGCACGGCCATGCCGTGGGCGACCGGGCGCTGGTGCACGCGGCGCGCCTGATGAAGGCCACGGTGCGCGAGGCCGACACGGTGAGCCGGCTGGGTGGCGACGAGTTCGTGATCCTGCTGGACAGCCTCACCGACGAGCGTGATGCCGGCCGCGTGGCCCAGGCGCTGATCGAGCAATTCAACGAGCCGATCATGGTGGGCGACATTGCGATCCGCATCGGCCTGTCGATCGGCATCAGCATGTTTCCCGACGATGGCACGGACGTCAGCTCGCTGATGCAGCGCGCCGACGAAGCGATGTACCACTCCAAGAGCGGCTCGGGGAACCGGTACAGTGTGTTCGGGAGCTTATGAAAAGGGAAATGAGATGAGCACTGGCAACATGGAGCGCGTGCTGCGCATGATGGCCGAGAAGAACGCCTCGGACGTCTACCTGTCGGTCAACACGCCGATCCTGATCAAGATCAATGGCCAGATCCTGCAGGTCACCGATCAGCCGCTCACGAACGCGCAGCCACGCCAGCTGCTGGCCGAGCTGCTCACGCCCACCCAGCTGGAAGAGCTGGACGACACCGGCGAGCTCAACGTCGGCGTGGGCATTCCCAAGGTGGGCAGCTTCCGCTTGTCGGCCTTCAAGCAGCGCGGCTCCATCGCCGCGGTGTTCCGCTGCATCCCTTTCCAGATCCCCACGCTGGAGTCGCTGAACCTGCCGCAGATCCTGAGCACCCTGGTGCTCGAAAAGCGCGGCCTCATCCTGATGGTGGGCGCCACCGGCACCGGCAAGAGCACCACGCTGGCGGCCATGCTGGAGCAGCGCAACCAGCAGATGGGCGGCCACATCCTCACGATCGAGGATCCGATCGAGTTCCTCTTCACCAACAAGAAGTCGGTGATCAACCAGCGCGAGGTCGGCCGCGACACACAGAGCCTGCAGATCGCATTGAAAAACGCGCTGCGCCAGGCGCCCGACGCCATCCTCATCGGCGAGATCCGCGACCGCGAGACCATGACCTCGGCGATCTCCTACTCGCTGTCGGGCCACCTGGTGCTGGCCACCCTGCACGCCAACAACAGCTACCACGCGCTCGGCCGCATCCTGTCGTTCTACACGCCGGAATCGCGGCCCGCGCTGCTGTCGGACCTGTCCTCCGGCCTGCGCGCGGTGATCTCGCAGCGCCTGGTGCGCTCGGCCTCCGGCGGGCGCATTCCGGCGGCCGAGGTGCTGCTCAACACCAAGCTGATCGCCGAGATGATCGAGCAGAGCGATTTCAGCGGCATCAAGGAGGCGATGGAGAAGTCGCTGGCCGAAGGCTCGCAAACCTTCGAGCAGGACCTGGCTCGCCTGATCACCGCCGGCCTCATCACCCGCGAGGAAGGCCTGGCCTTCGCTGATTCGCCCACCAACCTGATGTGGCGCCTGCAGAACGACATGACACCCGCCTCGCGCGTGCCGCCCAAGAAGGAAGAGCCCGATCCGGCCTCCTTCACCGAGATCACGCTGGACGTGCCGTCCGAAGACCCACGCTCCACCCGCGCCGGCCGCCTCACCCAGCCGGGCGGCCTGGGGCAGCCGGGGCGTGTGCGCCAGTGAGCCCCGGCACCTTGCAGCTGGTGGAGGCGCTGATCGCGCGCCGCTCCATCACCCCCGACGATGCAGGCTGCCTGGCGCTGATCACCGAGCGCCTGCAGGCCGCCGGCTTCCACTGCGAAACGCTGGTCTGCGGACCGGACGATTTCCGTGTCACCAACCTCTGGGCGATCCGTCGGGGCACACGGCCCGGCCCCACCGTGGCTTTTGCGGGCCACACCGACGTGGTGCCCACCGGCCCGCTGGCCGAGTGGCACAGCGATCCCTTCGTGCCTTCGCATCGCGGTGGCCGCTTGTACGGCCGCGGCGCGGCCGACATGAAGACCTCCGTCGCGGCGATGGTGGTGGCCGCGGAAGAGTTCGCGCAGCGCCATCCGCAGCATGCTGGCGCGGTGGCCTTCCTGCTCACCAGCGACGAAGAAGGCCCGTCGGTGGACGGCACCGTGCGGCTGTGCGAGCTGCTGCAATCGCGCGGCGAGCGCCTGCACGCCTGCATCGTCGGCGAGCCCACCTCGGTGGACCAGCTGGGCGACATGATCAAGAACGGCCGCCGCGGCACCTTGTCGGGCAAGCTGGCGGTCAAGGGCATCCAGGGCCACATCGCCTACCCGCAGCTGGCGCGCAACCCCATCCACCAGCTGGCGCCTGCGCTGGCCCAACTGGTGGCCACGGAATGGGACCAGGGCAACAGCTACTTCCCACCCACCAGCTGGCAGGTGTCCAACATCCATGCAGGCACCGGCGCGGGCAATGTGATCCCGGGCGAGGTGGTGGTGGATTTCAACTTCCGCTTCTGCACCGAGTCCACGCCCGACGAGCTCAAGCGCCGGGTGCATGCGGTGCTGGACAGGCACGGCCTGGAGTACACGCTTGCGTGGACCCTGGGCGGCGAGCCTTTCCTCACGCCGGTGGGCACGCTCAGCGAAGCCCTGAGCGCAGCGATCCGCGCGGAAACCGGCGTCACACCCACCCTGTCCACCACCGGCGGCACCTCCGACGGCCGTTTCATCGCCAAGCTCTGCCCGCAGGTGGTGGAGTTCGGGCCGGTGAACGCCAGCATCCACAAGATCGACGAGCATGTGGCGGTGGACGCGATCGAGCCGCTGAAGAACATCTACCGCCGCACGCTGGAGGCGCTGCTCGCATGAGCGGCGTCCGCTCCTGGAGCGTGTGATGAGCGTGATCGAGCTCATCAACGCCATGGCGGCCCGTCTGGACGAAGCCGGCGTGTCCTTCGGCCATGGCACCACCAACGCCTTCGACGAAGCCGCGTGGCTGGTGCTGTGGCAGCTGGGACTGCCGCTGGACGACCTGGACACGGTGGCCGAGCGTGCGCTGGATGCGGCCCAGCAGCAGGCGGTGGCCGCGCTGGTCGAGCAGCGCATCGCCACCCGCCGGCCCGCTGCCTACCTGACGCGCGAGGCGTGGCTGCAAGGGGTGCCCTTCTACGTGGACGAGCGCGCCATCGTGCCGCGCAGCCTGATCGCCGAACCGCTGGCCGATGGCACCCTGGACGCCTGGCTGTCCGAGCGCACCCAGCGTGTGCTGGACCTGTGCACCGGCAACGGCAGCCTGGCCGTCCTGGCGGCGCTCGCCTGGCCGGAGGTGACGGTGGATGCGGCCGACCTGTCGGCCGACGCACTGGCGGTGGCCCGCATCAATGTGGACAAGCACGCGCTGGCCGAGCGCATCCGGCTGCACCAGGGCGATGGCCTCGCTGCGGTGCAAGGCCGCTACGACCTGATCCTGTGCAACCCGCCCTACGTGAACGCGGAGTCCATGGCCGCGCTGCCGCTGGAGTTCCAGGCTGAACCCGAGATGGCGCTGGCGGGTGGCGCGGACGGCATGGACTTCATCCGCACCCTGCTGCGCGACGCACCGTCCCGCATGAGCGAACAGGCCGTGCTGGTGCTGGAGATCGGCCACGAGCGCGAGCACTTCGACCGCGCGTTCCCGCGACTGGAGGTGGTGTGGCTGCCCACCAGCGCGGGCGACGACCAGGTGCTGCTGGTCACGCGCGAGGCGCTGGTGTCTTAAGGCTTGGCGGTCTTCGCCGCCTTGGCGAAGAAGGCGTACACGTCGCCCTCGTTCATGCTGCGGGCATCGGCCAGCTCACCGGCGCGGGTGGCGTACAGCACCTTGTTGTCGGGCGACACGATCACCGCGGCCGGGATGCCCTTCTTGATCGGGTTGCCGTATTGCGCCGCCAGGTCGAGGTTGCGGTTGAAGTTGCCCACGTCCACCTTCACCACCTCGAATTCCTGCGCCAGCAGCTCGGCGTTCTTGCCCGACTTCACTGCCGTGTCCAGCGCGCGGCAGTCCTGGCACCAGTTGGCGCCAAAGATCACCAGCACCGGCTTCTTCGCGGCCTGGCCCCTGGCCAGCGCCCGCTTGAGCTCGACCTTGGCATCGGCGGCTTCGTTGTAGGGCAGCTCGGCGGCGTGCACACCGGCGGCGATCAGCAGGGCGGCGATGAGGGAAAAGCGTCTCGTGATGGTCATGTTCAAAGCCCCAGTCGGTCGAGTTTGGGTTTTTCGTAGACGGCGTCCTCGGCAGGGTAGCGCAGGCCCGGGCGCTTGGCCCGCTTGGCCACGGCCCAGATCACGCTTTCGCCCGCGGGCAGGCTGTCGATGTGGCGGCGGTACAGGGGGTCGTCGAAGGCCTCCTCCGGAGTCACGATGGTCCAGCCGCGCTGGCGGAACATGCGGATCACGTCCGGCAGGAAAGTGGCGTTGATCTCGCTGGTGTGCAGCAGCATCACATGCCTGGGGCTGCGGCCCAGCAAACGCTGCGCCAGCGCGTCGTAGTACAGCGCCCGGCCCCACAGGTGCGCCAGGTAGGCCTCGCGGAACTTCCCGATGTCGGCCTTGGGATGGCGCGCGCGCCAGGCGACGAAGCGCTCGTTGTAGTACCAGTCGCTGGTGTCCACGCTCACCGGCGCGCTCTGGTAGCCGTGCAGCGCCATCCAGTCGCGCACGCCGTCGCGCTTGTCCGCGGTGTCGCCTTCCTTGAGGTACGGAAAGCGCAGGCGCCTGGTCCAGCCGGGCAGGTGCCCCAGCAGCGCCTCGGCGGCCTGCACATCGGCCGTGAAGGCGGGCAGGCTGACACGCGGCGACGCGAGGCTGCGGTGCGAATAGGTGTGGTTGCCGATCCCATGGCCCCGCTCGCTCCAGGCCGCCACCAGCGCCATGCCCTCGGGGCTGTCCACCACCTTGCCGGCGGGGAACAGCATGGCCTGCACCCTGGCCTCGTCCAGCGCCTGCAGGATGGCGGCGTTCCACTGCGCCGCCTGCGGCTGGGTGCGCGGGTCCAGGCCGTCGTCGAAGGTCAATGCCAGGCTCTGCGCCGCCGCCACGATGGGCAGCGCAAGCAGCAGCCCCAGCCACCAGCGTTTCATGGTCACAGCACCTTCCGCTCGATGTAGGGCCGCGCCTGCAGCAGCACGACCCGGCCCGCGCCGTCGATCGCCCATTCGATGTCCTGGTCCACGCCGCCCAGCAGCGACTTGAGCTGGAGGCCCACGCCGGCGAGCGAGCGCACCGCCGCTTCGCTCAGCACGTCGTGGCCCGGCGCCACCGCCCGCTCCACCACGCCGCCGGCGCCGTCCAGCTTGAGCTCCGCGTCTTCGCCCGACCGCGACAGGCGCCGCACGGCGCCGCTGCGGGCGTCGAACATCGATTGTTCAGCCACCCGCCGGCCTTCCACCACCTTGATGCCGATGCCGCGCTTGGCCGAGACCACCACCGCGCCCCGGTGCGTGGCATCGAACGGGTCGCGCGTCACCATCACGCCGGAGCTCACCGAATCGACCGCCCGCTGCACGAACACGCCCATCACGACCTGGTCCCAGCCGATGCCGGCCTGGCGCCGCGCCTCGAAGGCCTCGAAGTTGAACACCGAGGCCCACACGGTCTTGACGGCCTGGGCGATGTCCTCTGCGCGGGTGACGTTGGGCACGGTGGAATACAGTCCGGCACCGCTGAAGCGGGCCAGGTCTTCGGAATTCGACGAGCTGCGCACGAACACGCCCGCGCCGCCCAGTTGCTGCTGCCACTGGGCCGCCCAGGCCGCGGCGGCAGCGCTGTCCACCGGCAGGGCCAGCAAGTCCTGGCGCAGCTGTTCCAGGGCCTGGCGCCGCACGGCCCGGCTGCGTTCGAAACGATCGGTGGCCAACGCTGCGGCAATGCGCTGGGTCACCACCGGCTGGCGCATGAAGGCAGCGTAGTGGGCAAAGGGAATGCAGTAGCCGTCGGGCACCGGCGCCACCCCGGTGAGCCGGCCCGCACGGCGCGCGGCGTCGATCACACCCAGCCGGGCCGCCTTGCTGCCGCAGGCGCTGGTGCTGCCCGCGCGCAGCGCCGCCAGCGGCAGCAAGCCGGTGGTGGCGAGGTCGGGCTGTCGCAGCACCGCCGAGCGCGGTGCACCGCGTGGCGCCGGGCCGGCCTGGCGCACAGCCGGCTCCACGCTGTAGCCGGTGTCGGTGACCTTCAGCGTCACCCACTGGCCCTCCAGGCCCTGCAGGCGCGCGGAGGCGTCCTTCACATAGGCGTTGGGTATGCCCCAGCCCTTGACCAGCAGGTTCACATGCGACAGCACGGTGGACGGTTTTTCGGTCAGCACGCCGGCCACCGGCGGAATCGACAGCGGCACCTCGCGCAGCACCACGATGTCGGTGGGCTCGATGTCGTCCTCGGTGTCGCTGTCGATGTCGGCCACCAGGCGCAGGCGGCCGGTGGTGCTGCCGGTGTTCAGCGGCAAGAAGCTGCGGCCAGCCAGCAGTTGGGCTTCGGTGATCGCCGGCACGGCGGCCGACAGGGCCACGCTCTCCTGCTGGGCGGAGTTGGCCTTGAACACCAGCGGCGCAAAAAATCGGGGAGCCAGCGTGTCCTGCACCAGCTGCAGGATCTGCGGCGTGGTCTGGTCGCCCTCCCAGAACTCGAAGGTCCACTGGCGCAGATCGGGCTGCCAGCCGAGGGTGCCCAGCACGAAGCGGCGTTCGGGCCGGGTGTAGTAGCCCGCGAGCGTGGAGTGGTCGAGGTTGGGCGCCAGGTACTGCGCGCGCAGAAAGTCCTCATGCAGGCCGTAGCGCTGGCCGTTGACGATGTACAGCCGGTTGGCCCGCGCACGGTCGATCACGAACAGCGTGTGCACGATCGCCCGCTCGGTGCCTGGGTTGTAGACCCGGGCCATGCGCTCGAATTCCGCCCGGCTGCGCACCTGCTCCGCAAAAGCTGGCTGCCGCACGCCCCGGCTGGCGGGCACCATGGCCGCGCCACGCCGCTGCGCGCTGAACACCGACGGCTTTTCCGCGAGCTGCGCGGCGGCGGCCGCCGGCAGGCCACAGGCCGCGGCGAGGAGAAGTCGAAACAGAACCGTCATGTCTTGGGATGGGCAGGCTTGTCGATGCGTTTGCCCGCACGCGGGCGGTGTTTCAGCCCGGGCAGTTCGGCGTCCACCGCCTTCACCTCGCCCGCGCGGGCCGCATCGTAGCCGGGCAGCTCGTTCACCGCCTTGCTGAAGGCGGGGTCGCGCAACACGCGCAGCAGGTCCTGCACCAGGGGCGACTCCAGCGCAGGCCGCCGGCACAGCAAAAAATAGTTCTCCGTCTGCAGCGGCAGGAACTCCAGGCGGAAGCGCCGCGCCGGTGTTTCCACCCCCAGCCCGGCATCGGCCATGCCGCTGGCCACGTAGGCCGCCACTGCCGCGTGCGTGTATTCGCATTGCGTGTAGCCGGTGATGCGCGAGCGGTCCACCGCCTCGTGCGCCAGCATCAGGTCCAGCAGCAGCCGGGTGCCGGAGCCCTGCTGGCGGTTGATGTAGCGCACGCCGGGCCGCGCCAGGTCCTTCAGGCTGTAGATGCGCTTGGGGTTGCCGGGCGCCAGCATCAGGCCCTGGCGGCGGGTGGCTACGTGGATGACGCAGTGCTCGCGCCGGTCCAGCCAGCGGCGGTAGTACTCCACCACCGGCTGTTCGTAGTTGCCAATGGGCACCGGAAAGCCCGACACGTCGCACTCGCCGGCATGCAGCGCCACCACCGCCTCCTGGCTGCCCACGTACTTCAGGTCCACCGGCACCTGCGCCTTGGTGAGCAGCTCATGCAGCTTTTCCACCGCGAAGCCATGGTTGGCCTGGATGCGCAGCAGCGCGGGGACCGCGGACAGCACCTTCTCGATCTCCACTTCGAGCTCCGAGGCCAGGCTGTCCAGCATGGGCGACAGGCGGGCGGCGATGCGCCGGTCGGCCCACACCAGCTTCTCGGCCAACGGCGTCAACGTGGAGCCCTTGCCTCGCTCCATGCGCAGCAGCGGCGCACCGAACAGCGCCTCGCCCTGGCGCACCAGCCCCCAGGCATGGCGATAGGAGGTGCCCGCGTGCTGGCAGGCCGACAGCAGGCTGCCATCTTCATGCACCTGCACCAGCAGGTCCACCAGCCGCGGCACGAGGGTGCCGCCAGTGGGATGCCGGATCGTCCACTGCGGCTTGATCGTGACGGCGTGTCTCATGCGTCTGCACCGGTATATAGGCTGGAAACAGCATATGGCCTGGGCCCGCCGGCTCATATTGAGCCCAGGGCCGTTGCCCGATAGATTGAGTATGGGCCGCCAGAGCCCTTTATGTCACTCGGCGCATATACCAAGCGCCTGACCCATGAACAGGAGACAAGACCGATGTCCAGCGTGATGGCCAACCCTGCCCTGGCGCCTGCGCCCGGCGGCTCCGGTTTCCTCGACAAGGAGCGCACGATCGCGGCGCCCGGCTTCAGCCGATGGCTGGTGCCGCCCTGCGCCCTGGCCATCCACCTGTGCATCGGCATGGCCTATGGCTTCTCGGTGTTCTGGCTGCCGCTGAGCAAGGCGCTGGGCATCAAGGAAGCCATCGCCTGCCCCAAGGACGCGGGCTTCCTCACCGAGCTGTTCACCACCCACTGCGACTGGAAGATCTCCACGCTGGGCTGGATGTACACGCTGTTCTTCGTGTTCCTCGGCTGCGCCGCCGCCATCTGGGGCGGCTGGCTGGAACGGGCGGGTCCGCGCAAGGCCGGCGTGGTGAGTGCGCTGTGCTGGTGCGGCGGCATGGTGCTGTCGGCCATCGGCATTCAGCTGCACCAGTTCTGGCTGATGATCCTGGGCTCCGGCGTCATCGGCGGCATCGGCCTCGGCCTGGGCTACATCAGCCCGGTGAGCACCTTGATCAAGTGGTTCCCCGACCGCCGCGGCATGGCCACCGGCATGGCGATCATGGGCTTTGGCGGCGGCGCGATGATCGGCTCGCCGCTGGCTGCCGAGCTGATGAAGCACTTTGCCGGCCCCACCGACGTGGGCGTGATGCCCACCTTCCTGGTGATGGCGGCGCTGTACTTCGTGTTCATGATGGGCGGTGCCCTCGGCTATCGCGTGCCGCCCTCGGGCTGGAAGCCGGCCGGCTGGACGCCCAAGGCCACGCAGGCCAACGCGATGATCACCCAGCGCCATGTGCATGTGAAAAAGGTCTGGGGCATTCCGCAGTTCTGGCTGGTGTGGATGGCGCTGTGCATGAACGTCAGCGCCGGCATCGGCGTGATCGGCATGGCCAGCCCGATGCTGCAGGAGGTGTTCGGCGGCAGCCTGATCGGCGTGCCGCAGCGATTTGCCGATCTGGACAAGGCGCAGTTGGCCGCGATCGCCGGCGTGGCCGCCGGTTTCGCGGCGCTGCTGAGCTTGTTCAACATCGCCGGCCGCTTCTTCTGGGCCAGCCTGTCGGACAAGCTGGGCCGCAAGCTCACCTACGTGGTGTTCTTCGTGCTGGGCGGGCTGCTCTATGCCAGCGTGCCGGGCAGCGCGATGGCCGGCTCCAAGCTGCTGTTCGTGGCGGCCTTCTGCATCATCCTCAGCATGTACGGCGGCGGTTTTGCCACCGTGCCGGCCTACCTGGCGGACCTGTTCGGCACCCAGATGGTGGGCGCCATCCACGGCCGGCTGCTCACCGCCTGGGCCACTGCCGGCATCCTGGGGCCGGTGGTGGTGAACTACATGCGCGAATACCAGCTCGGCATGGGCATCCCGCGCGAGCAGGTCTACAACCAGACCATGTTCATCCTGGTCGGCATGCTGGTGGTGGGCCTGCTGTGCAATCTGATGGTGCGGCCGGTGGCGGACAAATGGTTCATGAGCGACGCCGAGCTGGCGGAGGAAAAACGCCTTGCCCACGAGCGCTCGCTGGCCACGGACACCGGCATGGCCGGCACCGCGACGGCTGCCGCCAGCAGCCCGCTGCTGGTGCTTGCCGCCTGGGCCGCCGTGGGCATTCCGCTGGCCTGGGGTGTGTGGCGCACACTCTTGAGCGCTGCCAAGTTCTTCCACTGACGCAACCTTCTTTTTTTCCGCGTGACCTCCACCACCTTGCTGCCCCCCGAAACGCTGGCCACCGTGCGGCGTGTGATCGCCGAACGCCGCCACCTCGACGGCGCGTTGCTGCCCATCCTGCACGGCGTGCAGGACGCTCTGGGCTTCGTGCCGCCCGAGGCGGTGCCCGAGATCGCACAGGCGCTCAACCTGTCGCGTGCTGAAGTGCATGGCGTGGTCACCTACTACCACCACTTCCGCCAGCGGCCGGTGGCCGGGCCGGTGCTGCAGGTGTGCCGGGCGGAATCGTGCCGGGCGATGGGCGGGGAGGCGCTGCTGGCGCATGCCCGCGCGGCCGGGCGCTGCACCGTGGAGCCGGTGTACTGCCTCGGTCTGTGTGCGCAGTCGCCGGCGGTCATGCTCGATGGCCGGCCTCATGCGCGCGTCACGCCGGAGCGGCTGGATGTGCTGCTGGCGCAGGCGGGGAGTGCAGCATGACCGGTGTCGTGACGGTGTGGGTGCCACGGGACGCCGCCGCGCTCGCGGTCGGTGCCGACGAGGTGGCCGACAGCATCGCGGCCCAGGCCGCGGCGCGCGGGCTGGCAGTGCAGCTGCGCCGCAACGGGTCGCGCGGGCTGATGTGGCTGGAGCCGCTGGTCGAGGTGGAAACACCCGCCGGCCGCGTGGCCTACGGGCCGGTCAGTGTGGGCGACGTGGCCTCGCTGTTCGAGGCGGGTTTCCTCGGCGGCGGCGCACATCCGCTGGCCCTGGGCCACACCGACAGCATTCCGCTGCTGGCGCGCCAGCAGCGCTTGAGCTTCGAGCGTGTCGGCCTCACCGACCCGCTGTCGCTGGCCGACTACCAGGCGCATGGCGGCTGGCAAGGCCTGGCGCGTGCCCGCTCGCTGGCGCCGCCGCAGATCGTGCAGCAGGTGCTGGACTCCGGCCTGCGCGGGCGCGGCGGAGCCGCCTTTCCGGCCGGCATCAAGTGGCGCACCGTGGCGCAGGCGGCCGCGGCGCAGAAGTACGTGGTCTGCAATGCCGACGAAGGCGACTCCGGCACCTTCGCCGACCGCATGCTGATCGAGGGGGACCCTTTCCTGCTGATCGAGGGCATGGCGATCGCCGCGCTGGCGGTGGGCGCCAGCAAAGGCTTTGTCTACCTGCGCTCGGAATACCCGCATGCCATCGCCACGCTGGAGCAGGCGCTGCAGCGCGCGCGCGAGGCCGGTGCGCTGGGCGCCAGCTTCGACATCGAGGTGCGTGTGGGCGCCGGCTCCTACGTGTGCGGCGAAGAAACCGCCATGCTGGAAAGCCTGGAGGGCAAACGGGGCGTGGTGCGCGCCAAGCCGCCGCTGCCGGCGATCAGCGGCCTGTTCGGGCAGCCGACCGTCATCAACAACGTGCTCACCTTCGCCGCGGTGCCCACCATCCTGGCCCGGGGTGCGGAGTTCTACGCCGGCTTCGGCACCGGGCGCTCACGTGGCACCCTGCCCTTTCAGCTGGCGGGCAACGTGCGGCGCGGTGGCCTCTTCGAGCTGCCCTTCGGCGTGACGCTGCGCGAGCTGGTGTTCGACATCGGCGGCGGCACCGCCAGCGGCCGGCCGGTGAAGGCCATCCAGGTGGGCGGCCCGCTGGGCAGCTATGTGCCGCCGCACCAGTGGGACGTGCCGCTGGACTACGAGGCCTACACCGCCATCGGCGCGGTGCTGGGCCACGGCGGCGTGGTGGTGCATGACGACACGGCCGACATGGCGGGCTTGGCGCGCTATGCGATGGAGTTCTGCGCGGCCGAGAGCTGCGGCAAGTGCACGCCCTGCCGCATCGGCTCGGTGCGCGGCACGGAAGTCATCGACCGTATCGTGGTGAACCGGCAGCGCCCTGAGCAACTCCAACAGGTGCAGCTGCTGCGCGAACTGTGCGACACCATGCTGCACGGCAGCCTGTGCGCCATGGGGGGCATGACGCCCTATCCGGTGCTGTCGGCGCTGGACCATTACGCCCAAGATTTCGGAATAGCCCCATGAGCCTGGACCACGACATCGACTACGGCACACCGCGGCGCGACTCGGCCGACACGGTCACCCTGGAGGTCGACGGCCGCAGCATCACCGTGCCGGCCGGCACCTCGGTGATGCGCGCGGCCATCGAGGCCGGCCAGGGTGTGCCCAAGCTCTGCGCCACCGACAGCCTGGATGCCTGGGGCTCCTGCCGGTTGTGCCTGGTGGAGATCGAGGGCCGCAAGGGTTACCCGGCGTCCTGCACCACGCCGGCCGAAGCCGGCATGAAGGTGCGCACCCAGAGCGACAAGCTGCAGTCACTGCGCCAGAACGTGATGGAGCTGTACCTGTCGGACCATCCGGTCGATTCGCTCGAAGGCGCGGCCAACGAGATGCACGACATGGTGCAGAAGATCGGCGTGCAGGAGGTGCGCTATGGCTTTGCCGGCGCCAACCACCTGGATGCGCAGAAGGACGAATCCAACCCCTACTTCGCCTACGACCCCGCCAAGTGCATCGTGTGCAACCGTTGCGTGCGCGCCTGCGAGGAAACGCAGGGCACGTTCGCGCTCACGATCGAAGGCCGCGGTTTCGAGTCGCGCGTGTCGGCCAGCCAGCATGAGTCCTTCATCGACAGCGAGTGCGTGAGCTGCGGCGCCTGTGTGCAGGCCTGCCCCACCGGCTCGCTGCTGGAAAAGAGCGTCATCAGCCTCGGCATGCCGAGCAAGAGCGTGGTCACCACCTGTGCCTATTGCGGCGTCGGCTGTGGCTTCAAGGCCGAAGTCAAAGGGGAGCAAGTCATCCGCATGACGCCCTGGAAGGACGGCAAGGCCAACGAAGGCCATGCCTGTGTGAAGGGCCGCTTCGCCTGGGGCTACGCCACCCATGCCGACCGCATCACCACGCCGATGATCCGCAAGAAGATCACCGACCCGTGGACCGAAGTCAGCTGGGACGAAGCCATTGCCTATGCGGCCGGCGAATTCAAGCGCATCCAGGCCCAGCACGGGCGCGGCGCGGTGGGCGGCATCACCTCGTCACGCTGCACCAACGAAGAAACCTACCTGGTGCAGAAGCTGGTGCGTGCGGCTTTCGGCAACAACAACGTGGACACCTGCGCCCGCGTCTGCCATTCCCCCACTGGCTATGGCCTCGGCCAGACCTACGGCACCTCCGCCGGCACGCAGACCTTCAAGTCGGTGGAAAAGGCCGACGTGATCCTGGTGATCGGCGCCAACCCGACCGACGCCCACCCGGTCTTCGCCTCGCGCATGAAGCGGCGGCTGCGCCAGGGCGCCCGGCTGATCGTGGTGGACCCGCGCCGCATTGACCTGGTGAAGTCGCCCCATGTGCGGGCCGACTTCCACCTGCAGCTGCAGCCGGGCACCAACGTGGCCGTGATCACCGCGATGGCGCATGTGGTGGTCACCGAAGGGCTGCTCGCGGCCGACTACATCGCCGAGCGCTGCGACGACAAGTCGTTCCAGCAGTGGCGCGAGTTCGTGGCCCGGCCGGACAACTCGCCCGAGGCGATGGAGGCCGTTACCGGCGTGCCGGCGGCCGAGCTGCGCGGCGCGGCGCGGCTGTACGCCACCGGTGGGAACGCTGCCATCTACTACGGCCTGGGCGTGACCGAACATGCCCAAGGCTCCACCGCCGTGATGGCCATCGCGAACCTCGCCATGGCCACCGGCAACGTGGGCCGCGAGGGCGTGGGCGTGAATCCGCTGCGCGGCCAGAACAACGTGCAGGGCTCCTGCGACATGGGTTCGTTCCCGCATGAGCTGCCGGGCTACCGCCACATCAGCGACAGCACGGTGCGCGCCGACTTCGAAGCCGCCTGGGGCGTGACGCTGGACCCGGAGCCCGGGCTGCGCATCCCCAACATGTTCGACGCGGCCCTGGACGGCAGCTTCAAGGGCCTGTACTGCCAGGGCGAGGACATCGTGCAGTCGGACCCCAACATCCAGCACGTGGCCAGCGCATTGAGCGCGATGGAATGCCTGGTGGTGCAGGACATCTTCCTCAACGAGACCGCCAAGTACGCGCACGTGTTCCTGCCCGGATCGTCCTTCCTGGAAAAAGACGGCACCTTCACCAACGCGGAGCGCCGCATCTCGCGCGTGCGCAAGGTGATGGCGCCGCTGGCCGGCCTGGCCGACTGGGAGGTGACGCTCAGGCTTGCCGAGGCGCTGGGCTACCCGATGCACTACGAGCACCCCTCGCAGGTGATGGCCGAGATCGCGGCGCTCACGCCCACCTTCCGTGGCGTGAACTACGAGAAGATCGACCGCCTGGGCAGCGTGCAGTGGCCCTGCAACGACAGCACCGACGAAGCCGGCACGGCCATCATGCACATGGGCCACTTCGTGCGCGGCAAGGGCCGTTTCATCATCACCCAGTACGTGGCGAGTGAAGAAAAGGTCAACCGCAAGTACCCGCTGCTGCTGACCACCGGCCGCATCCTCAGCCAGTACAACGTGGGCGCGCAGACCCGCCGCACGCCCAACAACCTGTGGCACGACGAGGACAAGCTGGAGATCCATCCGCATGACGCCGAGGAGCGCGGCATCCGCGACGGCGACTGGGTGGGCATCACCAGCCGCGCCGGCGACACGGTGCAGCGCGCCATGGTCACCGAGCGGGTGGCGCCCGGGGTTGTCTATACAACCTTCCATTTCCCGGAAAGCGGCGCCAACGTGATCACCACCGACGCCTCCGACTGGGCCACCAACTGCCCCGAATACAAGGTGACCGCGGTGCAGGTGATGAAGGTGGCCCAGCCCTCGGACTGGCAGCAGCGCTACAGCCGCTTCAACCGCCAGCAGCTGGATCTGCTCCGGCAGCGGCACCACGCACCGCACGGCGACGTGCCGGCGAAATGAGCCCGCGGGCATGACACGCGACCCGGTACCCGGCGCGGTGGCCGTGCAGGTGCGCGGCTGTCATGCCGGCAGCGTGGAGTCCACGCACGACTGGGTGGCCGACGAAGTGCCGGTGGCGCTGCAGTACAACGGCATCTCGCATGCGGTGATGCTGGCCTCGCCGCTGGACCTGGAAGACTTTGCCTACGGCTTTTCGCTCAGCGAAGGCCTGGTGGACACCCCGGCCGATGTGCATGGCGTGGATCTGCAGCACACGCCGGAAGGCCTGGTGCTGGAGATCGAGATCACCAGCCGCTGCCTGGCGCGCCTGAAGGACCGCCGCCGCACCCTGGCCGGGCGTACCGGCTGCGGCCTGTGCGGCACCGAGAGCCTGGCGCAGGCGCTGCCCGCCATGGGCCAGCCGGTGCAGGCCTTTCGCATCCAAGCCGCCGCGGTGGGACGCGCGATGCAGGCGCTGCGCGGCTCGCAAACCCTGCAGGCCGCCACTGGCGCCACCCATGCCGCTGCCTGGTGCACGCCTGAGGGCGACCTGGCCCTGCTGCGGGAAGACGTGGGCCGCCACAATGCGCTGGACAAGCTGATCGGCGCGCTCGCCCGTGCCGGTGCACCGGCAAGCACCGGTTTCATCGCCGTGACCAGCCGTGCAAGTTTCGAGATGGTGCAGAAGGCCGCGCGTGCCGGCGTGGGCCTGCTGGCCGCCATCTCCGCCCCCACCGCGCTGGCGGTCCGCAGCGCCGAGCAGGCCGGGCTGTGCCTGGTCGGTTTTGCCCGCGGCGACGACTGGGTGGCCTACAGCCACACCGACCACCTGAGCCCATGAACCCTGACCGCCTGATCCACATGGCCAACAGCATCGGCGACTTCTTTGCCGCCATGCCCGATGCCGACGAAGCCCGCAACGGCATCGCCACCCACATCCGGAAGTTCTGGGATCCGCGCATGCGGCGCGCGATGTTCCAACACATCGACCAAGCCGCCGAGAGCGGGTTGCACCCCCTGGTGTTGCAGGCCCTGCAGCAGCATCGTGGTGAGTTGCTGCCGCTGGAGACCTCATGATGCGTTTGCACGTTCTGGCCACCGGGCTGGCCCTGTCGCTGACAGCGCTGGCCTGCCCCGCGCAACCCAAGCTCGGCTGCACCGACACACCACACCGCCAGTTCGACTTCTGGGTCGGCCAATGGGACGTGACGACGCCCGACGGCAAGCCCGCCGGCACCAACCGCATCGAATCCATCGCCCAGGGCTGCGCCCTGCTGGAACACTGGGAAGGCCGCGGCGGCTTCTCCGGCAAGAGCCTCAACACCTACGACGCCACCGACCAGCGCTGGCACCAGGAATGGGTGGACGCCGCCGGTGGCCGCCTCAGCCTCACCGGCGGCTGGTCCGGCAGCCAGATGGTGCTCGAAGGCACCCTGCCGGACGACAAGCAGCCGGGCCGGCTGGTGAAGCAACGCATCAGCTGGACCCCGCAAACCGACGGCAGCGTGCGCCAGTTGTGGCAAACCTCGGCCGACGACGGCAAGAGCTGGGACGTCGCCTTCGACGGCAAGTACGTCCGGAAGAAGTAGTCCCACACGATAATCCCCCCTTCGCCCGGGCTGCACCCTCCTCTGCACCTTCCTCTGCACCTTCCTCTGCGCGTCCCTCCAGCCCTTCTTGCGCCGCGTCCAGCGGCCGCAGCCCAGGTCTTGCGCGGATCCGGCTCCGCCGGTCCGCAGCAAGGGCCCCCTCGGGGGGCAGCGACCAAAGGGAGCGTGGGGGCTCGAACACTCCATGATCACGCTCAAGAACATCACGCTGCGCCGCGGCACCAAGGTCGTGCTGCAGAACACCAGCGTGACACTCAACCCCGGCGAGAAGATCGGCCTGGTGGGCCGCAATGGCGCCGGCAAGTCCTCCCTCTTCGCGCTGCTCACCGGCCGGCTGCATGCCGACGCCGGCGACTTCGACATCCCGGCACGCTGGCGCATCGGCGAAGTGGCGCAGAACATGCCCGAAACCGAGGACGGCGCCACCGACTTCGTGCTGCAGGGCGACATCCCGCTGCAGGAGGCGCAGCAGGCGCTGGCGGCGGCCGAAGCCTTCGGCGACGGCCATGCGATCGCCGACGCGCACGTGCTGCTCGAAGAAGCCGGCGTGTTCGATGCCCGCGCCCGCGCGCAGGCGCTGCTGCTCGGCCTGGGTTTCAAGCCGCTGCAGCTGGACGCGCCGGTGAACAGCTTCTCCGGCGGCTGGCGCATGCGGCTGCAACTCGCGAGGGCGCTGATGTGCCCGGCCGACCTGCTGCTGCTGGACGAACCCACCAACCACCTGGACCTGGACGCACTGGTGTGGCTGGAGGCCTGGTTGCAGCGCTACGCCGGCACGCTGTTCATCATCAGCCACGACCGCGAGTTCCTGGACGCGATCACCAAGGTCACCTTGCACCTGGACGACGCCCAGCTCATGCGCTATGGCGGCAACTACTCCACCTTCGAGGAGATGCGCTCCGAGCGGCTGAGCCAGCAGGCCAGCGCCTTCTCGCGCCAGCAGGACAAGATCGCGCAGCTGCAGCGCTTCATCGACCGCTTCAAGGCCAAGGCCAGCAAGGCCAAGCAGGCGCAAAGCCGGGTGAAGGCACTGGCCCGCATGGAAAAGATCGCGCCGGTGCTCACCGCCAGCGACTTCTCCTTCGAGTTCCGCGAACCGGCGAACCTGCCGAACCCGATGCTCTCGTTCCGCGACTTGTCATGCGGCTATGACAAAACGGTGATCGTGCGCGACGTCAGCCGCAGCGTGCTGGCCGGCCAGCGCATCGGCGTGCTGGGTGCCAACGGCCAGGGCAAGTCCACGCTGGTGAAGACCATCGCCCACATGCTGCCGCCGCTGGCCGGCACCCTCACCGAGGGCAAGGGCCTGGCGATCGGCTATTTCGCGCAGCAGGAGATGGACGTGCTGCACGGTGACGACACACCGCTGCAGCAGATGGTGCGGCTGGCCAAGGAGGTGAGCCCGCAGGCGCGCGAGCAGGAGCTGCGCGACTTCCTCGGCCAGTTCCGCTTCGTGGGCGACATGGTGCACCAGCCGATCGGCTCGCTGTCGGGCGGTGAGAAGGCGCGCCTGGTGCTGGCCACCATCGTCTGGCAGAAGCCCAACCTGCTGCTGCTGGACGAGCCGACCAACCACCTGGACCTCACCACCCGCGAGGCGCTGTCGATGGCGCTCAACGAGTTCGAAGGCACGGTGATGCTGGTGAGCCACGACCGCGCCCTGCTGCGCGAGGTGTGCGACGAGTTCTGGCTGGTGGCCGGTGGCGGCGTGCAACCCTTCGATGGCGACCTGGACGACTACCAACGCTGGCTGCTGGAGCAGGCGCGTGAAGCGGCGCGAGCCGCCACGCGCGAGGCCAAGGAAGTGCGCCAGGCGGCAGCCCCGGTCGCCAAGGGCTCGGGCCAGCGTGACGACCGCAAGGCCCAGGCCGCGCAGCGGCAGAAGCTGGCCGACCAGGTGAAGCCGCTCAAGAGCGAGCTGAAGAAGGTGGACCAGCGCATGGCGGCCGCGGCGGCCGAGCGCACCACCGTGCTGGGTTTGTTGTCCAGTGCCGGCCTGCTGGCGTCCGAACGCGCCGACCACGGCAAGCGCCTGAAGGCGCTGGAGGACGAGATCGAGGCGCTGGAGGCGCGCTGGCTGGAGATCAGCGAAGCGCTGGAGCAGCTGGGGCAGCCACCCGCCTGAACGCCGAGGCTAACTGGTGGCGCTCCAGAGAAAGCCCACCGTCCCCAGCAGCGCCGCGCAGGCCACCGCCACCGTGGCCAGCTTCACCGGATGCAGCCGGCTCCACAGCAGCAGGCCGGTGACCGACAACACGATCATGCCGCCGGCGATGGTGTCGGCCAGCAGCACCCAGAAGGCCGTCACGCCGCTGGCGGTGTGCAGCCGTGTGAGCACGCCGATGGCCGTGGCATCCTGGGTTTCCAGCTTCACGAACCGGTTGCCGATGTAGTACTCCGCCATCACCGTCCGGTGCGGCGCGTGCCAGTTGAAGGTCCAGCGTTCGGGCTGCTGCACGGTCTGGTCGCCCCACACCACACCCCGCGGCGGGTCCACCTTCACCCGGGCCGGCGGTGTGTCGAAGGCCACTTGCGACTGCAGCCAGGCGGCCATCTGGTCCGCGCGCTCGAAGCCATGTTCCGGCGTGCGCAGCTGCGCGGTGCTCTGCACCATCTTCTCCACCGGGATCTTCATGACCGCGCGGTGGTTCATCAGGATGCCGGTGGCGCCGAACAGCAGGCCCAGCGCCGCACCCCACAGGCCCACATAGAGGTGGATCTTGCGCAGCCAGCGCACGAACAAGGCGCTGCGCCGGTGCGCGCGCTGTGCGGGCGTGGGGGCCGCCGCCGGCCGGTCCAGTACGGCACTCATCGCGTAACCTCCGTGCTTCGCACTGCGGTGCCAGCGCCTTCGGGCGGCCGGGTGGCGCTCATGGCTGGCTCCACATGCGCAGCAGGTTGTGATAACAGCCGGTGAGCTGCACCCGGGTCGCTTCGTCGGCCCTCGTTTGCGCCAGGCGCTGGAGGCACGTGTCCAGGTCGAACAACAAGGTGCGCTGGCCTTCGTCGCGCACCATGCTCTGCACCCAGAAGAAGGACGCCAGCCGTGCGCCGCGCGTGACCGGCTCCACCCGGTGCAGGCTGCTGGAGGCATACAGCACCAGGTGGCCGGCGGGCAGCTTGATCGAGTGCACGCCGTAGGTGTCTTCGATCAGCAGCTCGCCGCCGTCGTAGTCCGCCGGGTCGGCCAGGAACAGCGTGGCCGACAGGTCGGTGCGCAGGCGCTCGGCGCTGCCGGGGATGAGCCGCAGCGCGTTGTCCACATGCGTGCCGAAGGTCTCGCCGCTTTCGTATCGGTTGAACATCGGCGGGTACACCCGGCCCGGCAGCGCGGCGCTGATGAACAGCGGATGCCGCTCCAGTGCGCCGAGGATGATGTCGCCCAGCTCCCGCGCGACCGGAGAGCCCTCGGGCAGCTGGCGGTTGCGCTTGACCTGCGCGCCCTGGTGGCCGGCGGTGGCCAGGCCGTCCACCCACTCGGCGGCAAGCAGGCGAAAGCGCGCGAACTGCACCTGTTCGGCGGTGAGCACGTCGGGGATCTGGACGATCATCGTCAGCCTTTCGCTCAGAAGCGGACCAGCGCGCTCAACAGCGCGGTGCGCCCACGCACCGGCGTGGCCCGGCCGGCGCTGGCGGCTTCGAAGTACGCCTTGTCGCTCAGGTTCTGCAGGTTCAGGCGCAGCTCGTAGTTCTTCTGCAGGTAGGCCACGGTGGCGTCGTAGCGGGTGAAGCCGGGCAACTGCGCGGTCTCGAAGTTGTTGAGCCAGCGCTCGGCCGAATACAGCACGCCGCCGCCCACTTCCCACTGCGGCGTCACGCGGTAGGTGGTCCACACCGTCGCCTGGTGGCGCGGGGTGTTGGGCGTCGACTTGCCTTGGGCGGGGATGTTCAAGTCCACACCGGTACCCTGCTCCGGCGACTTCACGATGCGGCCTTGCAGGAAGGTGTAGCCACCGAACACCTGCCACGCCGGCGTGATGCGGCCGGCGGCGGTGAACTCCAGGCCCTGCACGCGCAGGCGGCCTGCCGTCACCTGCACATTGCCAGTGCCATCACGGGTGCGGGCATTCGTCTTTTCAGTGCGGAAGAGTGCGCCGGTGAGCGTGAGTTCGCCGTCCAGCAGGTCCCACTTGACGCCCGTTTCCACCGAGCGGTTCTTCTCCGCGTCCAGGGCGCCGGTGCTCGCGCTTTGTGTCACCGCTTCGGCCGACGGGTTGAAGGACGTGCCGTAGGAGAGGTACCAGGATTGCGCGTCATTCGGCTGGTAGATCACGCCGGCGCGCGGCGTCCAGGCGGTCTCCGATTTCGGCGTGGCCGGCAAGGTGGTATCGGCCGGGAATGGCGGCGTCGCCGTCGGCAATACAGCCAGGTCCAGCTGCGAGCTCGCCTTGAAGCGCTCGCCGCGCACACCCACCACCAGCTTCCACTGCGGCGTGATCTCCACCTGGTCGTTCACGTACAGCGCCAGCGTGTCGGCTGTGGTGACCAGCGTGCGGGACAGGGCCCGTTCGCCACTGCGTTCGCCCAGGGAAGGGTTGCCGAGGTTTACGGTCGCGTTGGCCGTCGCGGTGTTCCACACGTACCGGTCCTCGCGGTTTTCGTCGCGCGCGATCTCCACGCCGGTGGTCAGCGTGTGCGCCATGCCGCCCGCGTTGAACTTGATGTTCAGGTCGGTCTGGTTGGCGATCGTCTTGTCCTTGAGCACGCGGTCGCGGTCCTGCCGCGGCGCCTGCAACTGCTCCAGCGGATCGTTCAGCGACGGCACTCCGCCGCCGATGCGGCTGACCGTGCCCAGCGGCGACGGCGAGGCCTCGGTGGTGTTGTGGCTCACCAGCGTGCGGTTGCGCAGCGTGGTGCTGGCACTCAGCTTGTGCTGCACCACCGCCGTGAGCAGGTTCACCGACTGGTTGAAATGGTCGTCGGCGTAGCCGTAGAAGCGGTCCGCAGGCGCATGGATCGGCTCGCGCACCGTGCCGGCGCCATTGCGGCTGACGAAGGGAAAGCCGTAGTCCGGCAGGTCACGGTTGCGCTGGATCAGCGCCGACACCGTCACCTCGGTGGGCGTGTTGATGCCCAAGCGCACCGAGGGCGCCACGCCCCAGTCGCGGTTGCGGGTGACGTCGCGGGTGGACTGCACGTCCTGCCCGAACACCGACAGGCGCGCGGCCGATGTGTCCGACAGCTGGTGGTTCACGTCCGCGCTGACCCGGTAGTAGTCGTCCGTGCCGACCGTCACGCCCACTTCGCCGCGCTCGCGCAGGTCGGGCTTCTTGGTGATCTGGTTGATCACGCCGCCGGTGGAGCCGCGCCCGAACAGCATGGACGACGGGCCCTTGAGCACCTCGATCGCCTCCAGCGAGAACACGTCGCGGCTGTACTGGCCGCGGTCACGCAGGCCGTCGAGGTAGATGTCGGTGCGCGCCGAGAAGCCGCGCAGGTTGATGTTGTCGCCGATCACACCGCCCTCGCCCGCGCCCAGCGTGATGCCGGGCACGTTGCGCAGGGAGTCCTTCAGGGAGGCGGCGGCCTGGGAATCGAGCATCTTGCGGTCGATGACCGTCACCGACTGGGGCACGTCGCGCAGCGGCGTCTCGAACTTGGCGCCGGTGGCCGCCACGCCGTTGTCCCGTTCGCGGGTGGCGCTGGCCTTGATCTCCGGCAGCGCCGCCTCGGGCTCGTCCTTCTTGGGCGCCTGCTGGGCGTGCGCGGTGCCAAAGGCCAGGGCCAGGGCGGCAGCGCGCAGGCTGAGCGGGACGGCGGTGGGGTTCACAGGTCAGGTCTCCAGGTCAAAGGTCAAGGGAATCAGGGCCCAGCCCGACAGCGGCGCGCCGTTGTGCGTGGCGGGTTTGAAGCGAGCGTTCTGCACGGCCTGCACAGCCGCCTCGTCCAGGCGGGCATGGCCGCAGGACTGGCTCACCTGCACGTTGCGCGGCAGGCCGGCCTCATCGACGAACACCCGCACCACCACGCGGCCGGCCTCCCCGGCGCGGCGCGAGGCACGCGGGTAAACTGGCACCGGGGGCTGCAGGTACTGCAGCGCCGAGGCGGGCAGCATGCGCGTGGCCGACACCGGCTCAGGCGCTGCCGAGGCAGGCGGTGCCGGCGCCGCGGCCACCGTGATGGCTGGCGCCGGGGCCGCGGGCGCATGCATCACCGCCGCTTCCACCGGCGCTGCCTGCGGCACGGGCGGGGGCGGAATGTCGATCGGCGGCAGGGGCAGCCGCTCGGGCATGTGCACCGGCCGGTCCGGCGCGGCTGGCGGCGGCGGCGCGGACACCAGGTTGACGGTCAGCGGAGACGGCGGCGGCACGGCGATACGGAGCCGCCCACCCTGCAGCAGGGCGGAAGCGACCACTGCATGCACCAGCAGGATCGCCCCCACCACGATGATGCGTTGCCGGCGCTCGGGCGTGCCGGGCGGGCGGGCAAAGGCAAACGGTGTGGCGAACATGGCGTGTTGGAGATCGAAGCGGCGCGAACTCTAACACGAATGCGAACAATTCTTATTTGATAGTTGTCAAGACGCGCCCCGGACCGCGTGGCGGGGTCCAGCCACCGCACTCTCCATCAAGGGGGTGCGCACGGCGTTCCGCCATGCGCGGCCGCTCACTGCCGCTGCACGTAGGCCGCCACGAAGCTGCGCCGGGCCCGGTCGGGGAAGACCACCGTCACCTCCTCACCCGCTACCTGCGCCACCTTGCCTTCGCCATAGCGCGGCACCCGCACGTTGTCGCCCGGCTGGAAGGCGGCCACCGGCATCGGCGCCTTCTTGGGCCGATGGAAGGCATCCTCCTTGGCCACCGCCGGCTGCACCGGCGGGCGCAGGCAGTTGTCGCAATGGCCGCAGCGCTGCTCGAAGGGCATGGGCTCGTCGAAGTACTCCAGCAGCACGCGCCAGCGGCAGAACCCCGTCTGCGCATAGAAGACCATGCGCTCCAGCGCCTCCTGGTCGCGCTCGGCCTTGTGTTCGTAGGCCGACGCCAGCTCGGCCAGCACGGTGTGGCCCGCTGGCCGCTCGCGGCGCCGGTGCCACACCCGGTTGCGGTCGCAGGACACGACGCCACCGTCGCGCAGCAGGTTCAGTGCCACCGCAATCCGGTTGGCGGGCACGGCGGGCAGGCGGCCATCGATGTCCCCCACGGCCAAGCCGGCCTCTGCGCGCTCCAGCACGTCGACCACCTGGCGCAGCTCCTCCGCGGTGGGGTAGCGGCGCGCCAGGAAGAACTGCTGCACCTGCCGGTCCTTGCGGAAGAACACCAGCGCGCAATCGGCCGGCTCTCCGTCGCGGCCCGCGCGCCCGGCCTCCTGGTAGTAGGCCTCCGGGCTGCCGGGCATCTGCCAATGCAGCACGAAGCGGATGTCCGGCTTGTCGATGCCCATGCCGAACGCGTTGGTGGCCACCATGATGCGCGCCTCGCCACTCATGAAGCGGTCCTGGTTGGCATGCCGCTCGGCGGCGGGCAGGCGCCCGTGATAGAGCGTGACCGACTCGCCGGCGGACGCGAGGCGCTCGTGCACTTCGATGCAGGCCTTCACCGTGGCGGTGTAGACGATGCCCCCACCCTGCGCCTTGCGCACGGCTTGCAGCAGGCGGTCGAATTTTTCCGCTTCGTTGGTCACCTGCACCACCTGCAGGCGCAGGTTGTCGCGGTAGATGCCGGTGTTCACCAGGTGCAGCTCGGGCCGCTTGAGCTTGTGGCGGATGTCCTCCACCACCGCGGGCGTGGCCGTGGCCGTGAGGGCCAGCACCGGCGGCTGCCCCAGGGCTTCCAGGGCGGTGCCGATCTCCAGGTAGGCCGGCCGGAAATCGTGGCCCCACTGCGAGATGCAGTGCGCCTCGTCCACCACCAGCAGCGCCACGCGCTGGGCCGCCAGCGCCTGCAGGAACTCCGCATCCGCCAGGCGCTCCGGCGTGGCGAAGACGATGTCACTCTCGGCCTCGGCAATGCGTTCCATCGAGGCACCCTGCTCGCGCCGCGGCTGGGCGCTGTTGAGTTGCTCGGCGGCGACGCCGGCTTCCTCCAGCTTCTCCGCCTGGTCCTTCATCAGCGAGATCAGCGGCGACACCACGACGGTGGTGCCGTCCAGGTGCAAGGCCGGCAGTTGGTAACACAGGGACTTGCCTGCGCCGGTGGGCATCACGGCCAGCGTGTCCTTGCCCTTGAGCACACGACCTATCACTTCCTGCTGGCCGCTGCGCAGCTCCGTGAGGCCAAACGTCTCTCGCAGCGAACGGCGTACTGCTGCCGGTATCGGGGGGGTCATGGGGGCTTTTGGGCAAGCCGCATACCCGTGTTCCAAGACCCACCGACGAACATGGTCAAGCACAATTCAATTGCACGCAATACAATTGCCGCCATGGCCCGCACCCTTCCATCCAAGAGCACCCAGGAGCAATGGCTGCAGCTGGACCACCAGCTGTGTTTTGCGCTGTACTCCTCGTCGCTCGCGATGACCAAGCTCTACAAGCCGCTGCTGGAGCCGCTGGGGCTGACCTATCCGCAGTATCTGGTGATGTTGGTGCTGTGGGAGGGCGACGGCCTCACCGTGTCCGACCTCGGCCAGCGCCTGCAGCTTGACTCGGGCACGCTGACCCCGCTGCTCAAGCGCCTGGAGGCCGCCGGCCTGGTGCAGCGCCTGCGCGACAGCGCCGACGAACGCCGCGTGCTGCTGCGCCTGACCGCCGCGGGCCGCCACTTGAAGCAGCGTGCCGCCAAGGTGCCGCCCGAAGTGGCCTGCGCGGCCGGCTGCCCGCTCGATGAACTGGCTGCGCTCACCGCGCGGCTGAAGACCCTGCGCGACCAGATCGTGCAGGCGACCGTTTCCCCCGCGGCCTGACCGGCCGCAGCTTCTCCGCAACCCGAAAGGACCCACCATGGCTCTCGACAAAGTGCTCTACACCGCCCACGCCACCTCCACCGGAGGCCGCCAAGGCACGTCCCGCAGCTCGGACGGCGTGTTGGACGTGCAACTGGCCACGCCCAAGGAAATGGGCGGCGCCGGCGGCGCAGGCACGAATCCCGAGCAGCTGTTCGCGGCCGGTTATTCCGCGTGCTTCATCGGCGCGATGAAGGCAGTGGCACCCAAGCTTCAACTGAAGGTGCCCAACGACGTGAGCATCGACGCTGCGGTGAGCTTCGGCCCCCTGGCCGGTGGCGCCGTGGGTTATGGCATTGCCGTGGAAATGAACATCAAGGTGCCGGGCCTGTCGAAGGAACAGGCCGAGCAGCTGGTGCAGGCTGCCCACCAGGTGTGCCCGTACTCCAACGCCACGCGCGGCAACATCGACGTCAAGCTGAACATCGCCGCCTGAAGGCCTGTTCGCTGAGCGGCCGGCCTGCCGGTCAGGCCGCCGAAGGCGCCATCAGCTGCAGCATCAGCTCGATGCGCGCCTTCACCGGGGGCAAGGCGCCTGCCGAATCCAGCAGGCCGTCCCCCACCACCGCGCCGTTCACGCAGCGCGAACTGCGCAGCACCCTCACGCCGGCGAGCTGGGCGCGCTGCAGTGCCGCCTGCATGTCCCGGTGCACCGTGCCGTTTCCAGTGCCGGCCACCACGATGCCGCGCACGCCCTGGGCCACCAGCGCCTCCACCAGCCCGCCCGATGCGCCGGCGTGGCTGAGCAGCACCTCCACGCGCGGCCACCGGGCCACGTCGCTCGGCAACCAGGCCAGCCCCAGCGCCTGGCCCTGCGGCCAATCGCGGAACAGGCGCAGCCGCCCTTCTTCCATCACGGCCAGCGGCCCGGCGTCACCGGCGCTGAAGGCCTCGACGCGGTAGCTGTGCACCTTGCGCACGTCCTCGGCGGCCAGCACCTGGCCGTTGAGCACCGTCACCACGCCGCGTGCGCCGGCACAACGCGCGACGCGCACGGCGTCCAGCAGGTTCTGCGGGCCATCGGCCAGCAGCGCGGTGGCCGGCCGCATGGCCGCCGTCAACACCACCGGCTTGGGCGGCGCCAGCAGGCGGTGCAGGAAGTAGGCGGTTTCTTCCAGCGTGTCGGTGCCGTGCGTGATCACCACGCCTTGCACCTCCGGCCGCGCCAGCTGGTAGGCCAGATGCTGGGCCAGCAGCAGCCAGGTGGCGTGGTCCATGTCCTTGCTGTCCAGCTGTGCCACCTGCTGCGCTTCCAGCGCCTCGCCGGCCAGCGCGGGCACCGCGGCCACCAGCGCATCCACGCCGATCTGGCCGGCGGTGTAGCCGACGTTGTCGCCCGCCTGCGCCGAGCGCCCGGCGATCGTGCCGCCGGTGCCGAGGATCACCACCCGCTGCTTGTTTTGCATTTATTTGGACTCTGGATAAAAATACAGCCACTGGATAAACCACCAGCGCCACGAGAGACCCCATGGACGAACGCCCGAAACTCACCGAGCGCCAGCAGCAGATCCTCGATCTGGTGCAAAGCGCGATCGAGCGCACCGGCGCACCACCCACCCGGGCTGAAATTGCGGCCGAGCTGGGCTTTCGCTCCGCCAACGCAGCCGAAGAGCATCTGCAGGCGTTGGCCCGCAAGGGTGTGATCGAGCTGGTGGGTGGCACCTCGCGCGGCATCCGCCTGAAGTCCGAGACTTTACGCGCGCTCAACGAGGCCCGCGGCAAGCAGTTCAGCCTGCCGCTGCCCAGCCTGGCGCAACTGAGCCTGCCGCTGGTGGGCCGCGTGGCCGCGGGCAGCCCCATCCTGGCGCAGGAACATGTGGACCAGACCTACCTGATGGAAGCCAGCATGTTCGCGCGCCGCCCGGACTACCTGCTGAAGGTGCGTGGCATGAGCATGCGCGACGCCGGCATCCTCGATGGCGACCTGCTGGCGGTGCAAAAGGCCAGGGACGCCAAGAACGGCCAGATCGTGGTGGCCCGCCTTGGCGACGAGGTGACAGTGAAGCGCTTTCGCCGCACCCGCAGCACCATCGAGCTGCTGCCCGAGAACCCTGACTTCAAGACCATCGTCGTCACGCCGGATGAGCCGGGTTTCGAGCTGGAAGGCATTGCCGTCGGCCTCATCCGCAACACCATGCTGATGTGATGAAAACCGCCGTCAAAACGCCGAAGGCGCGCTCCGCCGAGGAGTGCCAGGTGCTGGAACAGTTGCCCAACATCGGCCCCTCGCTGGCCGCTGACCTGCGCCTGCTGGGCATTGCCCATCCCAGGGAGCTGGCCAACCGCGATGCCTTCGTGCTGTACCAATCGCTGTGCGCCAAGACCGGCCAGCGCCAGGACCCATGCGTGCTGGACACCTTCATGGCGGCCACCGACTTCATGCGCGGCGCAGCCCCGGCGCCCTGGTGGAACTACACCGCACAACGCAAGGCGCTGTACGGGCAGGTCTGACACGGCTTGAACAATGCTGGCGCGCCCGGCGGCGTGCTTCAGCACCTGGGGGGAACCGTCCTGTCGGAACCGTTCAATACGGGCGCGGCCGCACCACGCACAGTCCGGTTCGTTGCATCGCCCTCCCCTTCACCCTCGCAGGAGTCCCCTCATGGCTGCCACGCTGGCATGGTCGTTGTTTGCGCTCGGCATCGCGCACATCGTCTTCGGTTTCGTTCGCTTCAAGGAGCCGTTGCTGGGCGCGCTGGCCGACGGCTTCATCGGCCAGTTCGCAGCGCATGAATCCCGGCGCACCGCGTTCTGGTTCCTGATGGCCGGGCCGCAGCTCATGCTGGCCGGGCAGGTGGCCTTGCATGCGGTCTCGCACGGGCAGCCGGCCCTGCTGCGGCTGGTCGGCGCCTACCTGCTGGTGTGCGCGGGCATTGGCGTCGCGGCGTTTCCGAAGTCGCCGCTGCCGCTGGCGTTGCTGCTCGCGCTGCTTCTGCTGTTCGTGCCCCTCCCGTCTCAGCCCCAGATGCGGTAGGCCCAGTAGCGCTCGTCGTGCTGTGCCTTGGCCCACAACTCGGCCGGGCTGTGGCCGGTGATGTCGCGCACCTCCCGGCACAGGTGGGCCTGGTCGGCATATCCGGCACCTTGCGCAAAGTCCGCCCAGCCAGCCGACGGGCCGTCGGCACGGCGCAGTCGCCACGATGCCTCGGCGCGCACCAGGCGCTTCAATCGGCGCAGCGGCTGGCCGGCCCACAGCCGGACACGGCGCTCGACACTGCGTGCGCTGCGGCCCCAGCCGCTGGTCGCGGCCTGCAACAGCAGCGCCTGCGTCCAGTCGCCCACCTTGCCGGCCGGCACCCCGCCGCGGTGGCGCGCGGCGTGCCACCGCGGCTCCAGAAAGTCCTCGATCAGCGCCACACGGCTCTCGTCGTCATTCGACTGCAGCACCGCGTCGGCCAGCGTGAGCCAAGCACCGTCCAGTGCCGACGCCAGCGGCACGATGCGATCGACGAAAGCCGCGATGGGCATGCCGGTCAAGGCATGCAGCGCCTGCGGAAAGAGCAGCAGCTTGAAGGCCCGCACCGGCCCCGGGTTGTGGCTGATCGTCGGCCGGGTCTGCGGCCCGCGGAACAGCAGCGGGTCCTGCAGGGGACCGAGCACGCCCCGGTTCTCGAGCAGCATCTGCGCCCGGCCTTCGATGAACCAGTTCAGGCTGCACAAGGTCGTCGCAGGAAAGTGGTTGAAGCGCTGCCCGGCGGGCAGCGGCGGCAGGCCGGTGGTGTCGCGGACCACGTACGCCCGCACGCACGACGCCAGGCTGCGGCGAGGCAGGATCAATCGCGCAGTGCACGGTGCCGTCATGCCGACTCCTTGCGCTGTCTCCCTTCCCTTCAGCATGCACCACCCCTCACGGCGCACTCGCCGCGGGGCCACCGGCCGGGCCCGCGGCCGCGGGCCTGACCAGCAGCGTGTGCGCCGGCGCGCCCCGCCCCCACAACGGCAGGTATTCCACCCGGGCCCAGCGTTCGGCGAAGTTGCGGTACAGCGGCGAGCTCACGATGCCGGACTGTCCGCTGGAATGCATGAACCGCGACTGCGCCGGATCCGCCAGGTCGTAGATGGCGCGCAGCGACGGGCCGTGCTCGTCGAGGTAGAGCTCGCCGGTGGTGGTGTCGGGCCGCAGCGCCACCCGTGAGACGTTGACCGTGTAGGTGTCACCGCCCACCGGCGTGCGCAGCTCGAACCAGCGCGACAGCGCCTTCACCTTGCTGAACGGCCGGTGCTCCGAACGAGCCTGGTGCACGTCGCCCCAGCGCCATTGCGCCACGTCGTCGCCCAGCCGGGCCTGGAGCTCCGCGAGGGCCTCGTTCAAGGCCGCGTCGGCCTGGGCCGCGCAGGTTTCCGCGGCCGGCGTGGCCTTGTCGTCGCACCACCAGCCATCGTTGCGCGCCAGCACCCCCTCCAGCGCATCGCGGTAGCTGCGGCTGGACAGGCTGCGCTCATAGATCGAGCCGAGCTCGTCGGCGAACACACGTTGCGTGAGGTGGCGCGCCCAGGCCCAGAAGATGAGCGGCGCCGCGCGGTCGGCGGCCATGGTGCCGTCGAAGCCCTGCAGGTGCGTGCGGGCCGCCGCGGCCAGCGGGTGCGTGGCCTGGGCCTTCATCAGCCATGGCAGCAGCGGTGCGGCCGCGAGGGACTGCACGTCCGCCTGCATCGCGGCAAAGCTGTCGGCCGTGTGCTGCGGGCGCGCCTGCAGCAGGTGTTCGATGCGCTGCTGCCGGTACGGCAGGGCCCAGTCGTTGCCGAGGAAATACGGATAGTCCTTTGCGTGGATGCGCTGGTTGGCGGTGGCGATGAAGCCGCGCGGCGGGTCGGTCTCCCGCGGCGTGGCCTGCGCCGGCACAAAACCCGTCCAGTCGTAGCGGGCGTCCCAGCCCGGCACCGGCACCACGCCATGCAGGTCGTTGTCCGGGTGGCGCAGCGGCACGCGCCCTGCCGCCACGAAGCCGATGTGGCCGGCGGTGTCGGCCACCACCATGTTCTGCATCGGCGCCACCCACGCGCTCGATGCCGCGATGTACTGCTCCACGCTGGTGGCCCGGGTGGTGGCCAGGTTGGCGCCGATGGGCTCGGCGTCGGCGTCCAGCGCGGTCCAGCGCATGGCAATCGCATACGCCGGCCGCCCGGCCGGGCCGATGAGGTCGTCCGCCACGCCCGCGTCGGAGATCACCGGGCCGTGGCGGGTGCGGCGCACCTGCAGCTTGACATCCGGCTTGCCCTTGACGCGGATGACTTCGTCCACGGCGTCGAAGGCGGCCCACCCGTCGGGGGTCTGGTATTGCGATGGATCGTCCGGGTTGATCTTCTCCAGGTACAGGTCCTGCACGTCCGGGCCGGTATTGGTGAAGCCCCAGGCGATGTGCTGGCTCTGGCCCAGCACCACCAGCGGCAGGCCCGGCATGGTGGCGCCGGCCATCTTGAAGCCCGGCGCTTCCAGGCGGGCGAAGTACCACAGCGCGGGCGCCGACAGCTTCAGGTGCGGGTCGTTGGCCAGCAGCGGCTTGCCCGACTGGCTGCGTGAGCCGGCCACCACCCAGTTGTTGGAGCCCACGCCTTCCACGCCAGAGGGCGGCGCGGCCAGCCTGGCCTGCCGGCCGCCCGGATCGCCCAGCTTCAACTCGCGGAACAACGCGGCATAGTCGGCGGTGGCCAGCGGCTGGTCGCCCGGGTAGGGCGGCAGCAGCTCGTTGATGCGGTTCACCGGCAGCTTGAGCGCCAGGCGCGCCCGCAACAGCTCGGTGCCCCAGTTGCCGCCCAGGTCCCACGCCATCATCACGCCCCAGGCCAGGCTGTCCACCGGATCCCAGGCCTGGGGCTTCACGCCGAGGATCAGGAACTCCGGCGGCAGCACCTTGGCCTGGCGCTGCAGCACGGCGTTCACCCCGCGGGTGTAGGCCAGCAGCACCTCGCGCGACTCGCCCTGGGTGCGCTCCCACTGGGCCGCCGCAGCCCGGCGCACGCCCAGGGCGCGCAGGAAGCGGTCGGTGTCCAGCGCGCCCTCGCCGAAGGCCTCGGACAGCCGGCCGGCGCCGATGCGGCGGTGGGTTTCCATCTGCCAGAGCCGGTCCTGCGCATGGGCCACGCCCAGGCCGAACATCAGGTCCTGCAGGTTGCCCGCCCGGATGGTGGGCACGCCATCGGCATCACGCTCGATGCGGATCTCGCCCCCGGCACCGGGCAGGTCCAGCGTGCCGTCGGTCACCGGCAGCACCGCCCGGCTGTACAGCCAGAACGCGCCCGCCAGCAACAGCGCCAGGGCCAGCAGCGCCCACAGCAGGTAACGGATTCCCCTCATCACGCCCTCCCATCCGATGAACTGTGCGGTTTGCACGCCCTTTTCCGGGCTTTGGCCTGGCGGCCGGCCGCCAACAATGTCTCAAGTTTCCGGCAAACCGGTCGAAAGTCACAGTCATATGCTGTCCCTGCTGCTGCCCCGACCCACCCGGCGCGACTTCGCGCCGCCGCCGTCCACCCGCATGCGGCTGGAGGTCTGCCCGCCCGCCCTGCTGAGCGAGCCGGAGCCCGCCTACCGGCGCGCCCTGCGCTGGCTGGCCCCGCCGCAGCAGCCGGCCGGCGACACTGGCACGCAGCAGCTGCAAACGGTGCGGGAGGAGTTTGCCCAGGCGCTGGACGACATCGGCAGCCAGCACGCCGAGTTCCTGCAGCACCGCATCCGCCACATCCGCTCCATGCGCGAGCTGTGGCATGCGCGCTCGGAGATGTACGGGCTGATCGCCACCCGCCACACCCAGGCCGAGGCCGAACGCCGCATGGCCGCGCTGAACCGGCATTTCCCGACCCGCTCGCCGCGTTCGGGCTTTGTCCCGCTGGACTGAAAGAACCTTTACGCCGCCGGGCCGATGTAGTCCGCCTTGCCCAGGTCCACCCCGTTGTGGCGCAGCAGCGCATAGGCGGTGGTCACATGAAAGAACACGTTGGGCAGCGCAAAGTGCTTGAGGTAGGCCTCGCCCTTGAAGCGCAGCGGCTCGCCGGTGCGGCGCGGAATCTCCACCTCGCGCGTTTCGGAGCCTTCGAACTTGTCCGCCGGCACCGACTGGATGAAGTCCACCGTCTTGCGGATGCGCTCGCGCAGCTCGTCGATGGTCGCTTCGTTGTCCTCGTACTTCGGGATCTCCACGCCGGCCAGCCGGGCGACGCAGCCTTTGGCGTTGTCGGTGGCGATCTGGATCTGGCGGCTGAAGGGCAGCATGTCGGGCGCCAGGCGGGCGGCCAGGTAGACCGAGGGGTCGAACTTCTTCGCCTCGGCGTGCGCCACGGCCTTGTCCAGCCAGGTGTTCATGTTCTGGAGCATGCGCACAAAAACCGGCACGCTGGCCGAATGCATGGTGATGGCCATGGGGTGTCTCCTGTGGTTGGGTCGAAGTGCCGGATGCTAGCGACTGGCGGCAAAACCCGCTGGCACCGCCGCGCACGCTGAGCGGGGTGCAAAATCAGGCGGGTGAACATCATCATCCTCGACGACTACCAGGACGCGGTGCGCAAGCTCAAGTGCGCCACCAAGCTCGAGCACCTGAATGCGAAGGTGTTCACCAACACGGTCAAGGGCATCGGCCAGCTGTCGATCCGCCTGCGTGACGCCGACGTGCTGGTGCTGATCCGCGAACGCACCCACTTCCCGCGCCAGCTGCTGGAAAAGCTGCCCAAGCTCAAGCTCATCGCGCAAACCGGCAAGGTCGGGCCCCACATCGACGTGGAAGCCGCCACCCGGCTGGGCATTGCGGTGGCCGAAGGCGTGGGCTCGCCGATCGCCCCGGCGGAGCTCACCTGGGCGCTGATCATGGCCGCCATGCGCCGGCTGCCGCAGTACATCGGCAACCTGAAACACGGCGCGTGGCAGCAGTCAGGGCTGAAAGCCGCTTCCATGCCGCCCAACTTCGGCCTCGGCCTGGTGCTCAAGGGCCGCACGCTGGGCATCTGGGGTTACGGCCGCATCGGCCGCCTGGTGGCCGGCTACGGCAAGGCCTTTGGCATGGACGTGCTCGTGTGGGGCAGCGACTCGTCGCGCGACAAGGCCCTGGCCGACGGCTACGCCGCCGCCGACAGCAAGGAGGCGTTCTTCGAGACGGCCGACGTGCTGAGCATGCACCTGCGCCTGAACGAAGGCACCCGCGGCATCGTGCGGCTGGACGACCTCTCGCGCATGAAGCCCACCGCCTTGTTCGTGAACACCTCGCGCGCCGAGCTGGTGGAGGACAACGCGCTGGTGTCCGCGCTCAACCGCGGCCGCCCCGGCATGGCCGCGGTGGACGTGTTCGAGAGCGAGCCCATCCTGCAGGGCCATCCGCTGCTGCGGCTGGAGAACGCGGTGTGCACGCCGCACATCGGCTACGTGGAGCAGGACAGCTACGAGCTGTACTTCGGCGCCGCGTTCGACAACGTCGTCAACTTCGTGAACAACACGCCCAGCAACATCGTCAACCCGGAAGCGCTGAAAGTCATCCGGTGACACAAGGGCCGCTCCCAGCGGCCGCAGACGCGGCCCCCGCGGGCCTGCGCCAGGAGCCGCCCGCATCGGCCGGCGCCGCGGCGCCGACGGCCGCACTGCGCTGGACCCTGCTCTACGGCAACTTCGTCATCGGCTGCGGCGTGATGGTGGTGGCCGGCTCGCTCAACGACCTGACGCGCTCGCTGCAGGTCAGCGTTGCGCTCGGCGGCCAGCTGATCGCGATTGCCGCGGCGGTGATGTGCTTCGGCGCGCCGCTGCTGGCCGCCGCGGTGGGGCGGGCGGACCGGCGCACCGTGCTGGTGTGGGCGCTGGCCTGGTACGGCGTCGGGCATGCGGCCTGCGCCTTCAGCCCGGACTATCCGGCGCTGGCGCTGCTGCGCGGCGTGTCGGTGCTGGGCGCCGCGCTGTTCACGCCGCAGGCGGCCGCCGCCATCGGCGCCATGACACCGCCCGAACAGCGCGGCCGCGCCATCACCTTCATCTTCCTCGGCTGGTCGGTGGCCTCCGTGATCGGCATGCCGGTGCACAGCTACATCGGCGAGGCCTTCGGCTGGCGTTATGCCTTCGGCCTGGTGGCTGCGCTGGCCGCCGTGGGCTGCGTGTGGCTGGCGCGCTTGATGCCGAGGGGCGTGCGCCCGCCGCCGATGTCGCTGGGCGCCTGGCGCGACGCGCTCACCCGCCCCGCGCTGGTCGCCATCGTGGGGGTCACCGCCTTGCAGAGTGCCGGCCAGTTCACCTTGTTCTCCTACTTCGCGCCCTACTACAAGCAGGTGCTGGGCGCCGGCGCGTCGGGCGTGAGCGGCCTGTTCTTCTGGTTCGGCGCCTTCGGCCTGCTGGGCAATGTGCTGCTGGCGCGCAGCATCGACCGGGTGGGCGCCTCGCGGGCCGTGGCGCTGCAGCTGGTGTGCATCTCGCTGTCGCTGCTGGCCTGGCCCTGGGCCACCAGCGTGGGCAGCATGATGCTGGTGCTCATCCCCTGGGCGATGGGCTGCTTCGCCGCCAACTCGGGGCAGCAGGCGCGCCTGGGGCTGGCCGCGCCGGCATTGGCGCCGGCGCTGATGGCCTTGAACACGTCGGCGATCTACCTCGGCCAGGCGGCGGGCGCGGCCAGTGGCGGCTGGCTGCTGGCGCGCCACGGCTTTGCGCCGCTGCACTGGGTGGCCCTCGGCTGGCTGCTGGTGGCCCTGGCGCTCAGCCTGTGGGCCGGCCGGCGCCTGCTGCGCGACACGGCGGCAGGCCATGCCTGAGCCGCGCCGCGGCCCGATGTTTCCCGGCGCCAGCCAGGCGCCGGCCTCCTGCGGCGAACTCTTCCGCGTGTTCACCGCCATGGCGATGCAGGGGTTCGGCGGCGTGCTGGCCGTGGCCCAGCATGTGCTGGTGGAGCGCCGGCGCTGGATGGACAAGGCCCAGTTCGTGGAGCTGCTGTCGGTGGCGCAGGTGCTGCCCGGCCCGAACGTGGTGAACCTGGCGATGATGGTGGGCGACCGCTACTTCGGCTGGCGTGGCGCGGTGGCGGCGCTCGGCGGCATGCTGGCCGCGCCGCTGGTGCTGGTGTTGGTGCTGGCCGCGCTCTACAGCGAGTTCTCCGCCCTGCCCCGGGTGGCGGGCGCACTGCGCGGCATGGGCGCAGTGGCGGCCGGCCTGGTGATCGCCACCGCGCTCAAGCTGCTGCCCTCGCTGAAGACCAATGCCATGGGGCGCGGCTGGTGCGCGGTGTTCGCCCTGCTCACCTTGCTGGGCATCACGGTGCTGCGCTGGCCGATGGTGTGGGTGATCGCGATCCTGGGCGTGGCCGCCGTCGGCTGCGCCTGGTGGCGGCTGCGCGCACGATGAGCTGGCTCGCCGCGCCCTGGCCGCTGGCCCACGGCCTGAGCCTGCTGGACCTGCTGGGGCTGTTTGCCCACTTCCTGGTGCTGTCCATGCTGGCCATCGGCGGCGCGATCACCACCGCGCCGGACATGCACCGGCTGATCGTGAAGGAACACGGCTGGATCACCGACGCGCAGTTCACCGCCTCGGTGGCGCTGGCGCAGGCCGCGCCCGGCCCCAACCTGCTGTTCGTGGCGGTGCTGGGCTGGAACGTGGCCGGCCTGCCGGGCGTGGTGGCCACCATGGCGGGCATCCTGCTGCCCTCCACCACCCTGGCACTGGCCGCCACCCGCTGGGGCGGTGCACGGCGCGACGCGCTCGGCGTGCGGGCCTTCACCAACGGCATGGCGCCGCTCACGCTGGGGCTGCTGCTGGCCACCGGCTGGGTGCTGTCGGAGCCTTCGCATGGCAGCCGCGGGGCCACCGCGCTGGTGGTGCTCACCGTGCTGGTGATCTGGCGCACGGGCTTGAGCCCGATGTGGATGATCGGCGTGGGGGCCGTGGTGGGCGGGCTCGGGTGGGCCTGAGGCTTGCCCCCACCGGGTACTCACCTCTGCAAGGACCACCCATGAATACACGCGACAGCCTCGCCTGGGCCCGCCACGGCACCACCCTGTTCGAGATGGCACTCGCCGCGCCGCAGGTCATCACCCACCGCAGCTTGCGCATGCTGGCCGCGGGCGCCCAGCCCAATGCACGCGACCGGCGCGAGTTCCATCGCATGGGGCAGGAGAAGCTGGACGCCTTCAGTGAATCGATGATGGCCATGGGCGTGCAGCTGTGGCGCATGCAGCACGCAGCCGCGCAAACGATGTTCCAGTCCTGGCTGCAGCTTTGCGCGACGCCGTGGCGCGCCAGTGCCTGGCCCGACACCCGGGCATGGGCCGCCACGTCCAGCCGTGCACTGTCCGGCCTGCTGGGCACCGGCATGAAGCCGGCGCATCGGCGCGTCACCGCCAATGCCAGGCGGCTGGCCCGTGTGAAACTCGCCCCGCCAAAACCCCGCTGACCACCGGATGCCGCTGCACATCGCCACCCCGCTCATCGCCTCCAGCGCCTACCGCCAGCCCGGGCGTGAGCTGTGGCTGAAGATGGAGGCGCTGCAGCCTTGCGGGTCGTTCAAGATGCGCGGCATCGGGCACGCCTGCGAAACCCATGCAGCGCGGGGCGCACGCCGCCTGATGTCGTCCTCCGGCGGCAACGCCGGCCTGGCCGTGGCCTACGCGGGCCGCATGCTGGGCCTGCCGGTGACGGTGGTGGTGCCGGAAACCACCCTGCCGCGCGCCAAGGAGCTGATCCGGCGTGAAGGCGCGCAGGTGCTGGTGCACGGCGGCTCCTGGATGGAAGCCAATGCGCACCTGCAGTCGCTGCTGGGCGAGGGGGACGCCTTCATCCACCCGTTCGACGACCCGCTGCTGTGGACGGGGCATGCCAGCCTGGTCCACGAGGTGGCGCAGGCTGGCCTGCGGCCGGACGCGGTGGTGCTGTCGGTGGGCGGCGGCGGGCTGCTGTGCGGGGTGATCGAGGGCCTGCATGCCCAGGGCTGGACCGATGTGCCGGTGGTGGCGGTGGAAACCGACGGGGCCGACTCGCTGGCCCAGGCGATGGTGGCGGGGCATGCGGTGCAGCTGCCCGCCATCACCAGCATCGCCACCTCGCTGGGCGCACGACAGGTGTGCGCCCGCGCGGTCGAACGGACCCATGAGCATCCGGTGCGCAGCGTGGTGGTGTCGGACCTGCAGGCGGTGCAGGCCTGCATGGACTTCCTGCATGAGCACCGCGTGCTGGTGGAGCCGGCCTGCGGCGCCGCGCTGGCGGTGGCCACCCAGCCCGGCCATCCGGCGCTGCAAGGCGCCACTCGGGTGCTGGTGGTGGTGTGCGGCGGCGTGTCGGCCACCTGGGCGCAGCTGCAGGCGTGGCAGCAGACGCTGCAGGTTCAGTGATCCGCGCCTGAAGGGGCCGCGCCGGTGCCGGCGCCGTTCGTGCTGGCGGGCAGCACCACCGTGAAGCGCGAGCCCTCGCCCCAGGTGCTCTCGAGCTCGATGCTGCCGTTCATGCGCTCCAGCAGCGACTTCACGATGAACAGGCCCAGCCCGGTGCCCTCCACTTGGCCCGCGGTGGCCGCCAGCCGCCTGAAAGGCTGGAACAGCTCCGCCCGCTCGGCGTGGGTGATGCCGCGGCCGGTGTCGGCGATGCTCACGCAGACACGCTCGCCCTGGGCCCAAGCCTGCAGCGTGACCGAGCCGCCCCGGCGGTTGTACTTACAGGCATTGGTGAGCAGGTTGGTGAACACCTGCTGCAGGCGTTGCTCATCGGCCAGGGCCCACAGCGGCTGCTGCGGCATGCGGTCGCGCACCTCCACCGCGAACGCATGGACCGCCCCGCTCGCCAGTGCCAGGCTGGCCCGCGCCGCAGCGGCCACGTCCACCGGGGCCAGCCGCACGCTCACCGCGCCGGCATCGATCTTGGTGAGGTCCAGCACGTCCTCCACGAGCTTGAGCAGTTGCTGGCCCGCGTCCAGGATGAGCTGCACGCGCTGCGCCTGCGGCTCGCTGAGCGGGCGGGTGTGGTCGATCGCCAGCAGCTGGGCAAAGCCGAGGATGGCGTTCAGGGGCGTGCGCAGCTCGTGGCTCAGGCGCGAGAGGAATTCCATGCGCGCCTGGGCTGCGCGCTCGGCCGCGTCGCGCTGGCGCGCGAGCAGCGTCTGGCGTTCTTCTTCGGTGACGTCGCGCACCACGCCCACCATGTGCCCGCCGCCCACCGGGTCACCCTGCATCAGGCCGGTGGCCTCCAGGTGCCGCCAGGTGCCATCGGGCAGCCGCACCCGATAACGCGCCTTGAACCGGCGCCCCGAGCGCAGCGCCGCATCGAGCTGCTCGCGCGCGGAAGCCACATCGTCCGGATGCAGCAGCTCCGTCACGGTGGCGCGGCGCACCACCGCGCCGGCGCCGTCGCCCAGGCCGTACAGCGCGGCCGCCTTGGCGTCCATGCGCAGCTCGTCGCGCGCCACCACCCAGTCGTAGAGTCCCAGGCCGCCGGCCTCTGCCGCCAGCGCCCAGCGTTCGGTGGCTTCGGCCAGTGCGCGCTCGCGTTCGGCCCGCTGGCGCAACGAGCGGCGCGCCAGCCACAAGCCGGCCAGCGCCAGCCCGACCGCAATGGCGAGCACGCTGCCGATCAGCACACGCTCCACCACCCGCGCCATCTGCGCCAGCTCGTCGGTGAAGCGCTTTTCCACCGCGATGAACTGCGTGTTGAGCTTGCTGATCTGCTCCAGGTAGCCGTCCAGCGCCGCGGCCTGCGGCCACGGGCCGTTCATCTGGTCGCGCATCTGCTCGGCCACCATGCGCAGCTGCGCGATCAGCTCGTCGCCCTCGCGCCAGGCTTGCAGCGAGGCCTGCAGCCGCGCCATGCTGCCGAAGCGGCGGTACAGCATCAGCATGCCTTCCACGTCGGCGGGATGGTTGTGCCCGGCGAGCAGGCCCTGGCGCGCACGCTCTTCGTCGGGCTGGCTGCGCTCGAGCTCCTCGCGGGCGATGCGGTCGCTCAGCGGCACCTGAAGCGCCCGTTCGAAGCGCGCAAAGTCGCGCGGATCGCGGCTGCGGGCATAGTCGCGCAACAGCTCCACCGCCTGGCTGCGCGCCTGCGACCAGTGGCTTTCAGCGAGGGAATAGGCGCGCAGCGCGGACAGCAGGCTCAGGCTGGCCACCGCCAGCGCCGCCACCAGCCCGACACCCAGCAGCACCGGTGCCAGCACCCCCACCACCCCGCGCCGCTGCGGCGAGCTCGCAACGTGCTGCAAAGGAGTGAGGCCCCGCACCATGCCAGCTTTCAGTGCGGGTTTTCGAAGCCGCGGCAGGTCTCGACCTGGGGCTCGTGCGCGCATGAGCCCGGGGTGAGCGCCAGTGCTGCCAACCCCGCCAAACGCATCAGCGGCATGCCGCCCCTCCTACTTGGTCCCGAAGATCTTGTCGCCCGCGTCGCCCAGGCCGGGGATGATGTAGCCCACGTCGTTGAGGTGGCTGTCCACGGCCGCGGTCCAGCATCGCACGTCCGGGTGCGCAGCGTCCAGTGCCTGGATGCCCTCGGGCGCGGCCACCAGCACCAGGGCCCGGATGTCGCGGCAGCCGCGGCGCTTGAGCAGGTCGATGGTGGCGATCATGGAGCCGGCCGTCGCCAGCATCGGGTCGACGATGAGCGCGGTGCGCTCCTCCAGGTGGCCGACGAAGCGCTCGAAGTAGTGTTCGGGCTGCAGCGTCTCGTGGTTGCGCGACAGGCCGACCACGCTCACCTTGGCATTCGGGATCATGTCCAGCACGCCATCGAGCATGCCCAGGCCGGCGCGCAGGATGGGCACCACGGTGACCTTCTTGCCGCTGATCTGGTCCACGTCCACCGGGCCGCTCCAGCACTGCTTGGTGGTCTTTTCGAGCGGAAAGTCGGCAGTGGCCTCGTAGGCCAGCAGGCGCGCCAGCTCGCCGGTGAGCTCGCGGAACTTCTTGGTGGAGATGTCGTCCTCGCGCAGCAGGCCGACCTTGTGTTTGACCAGCGGATGCTGGACGGCGATGACGGGCATGGCGCGCCTCGAGTGGAACGGGGTCGCCTCAGTGTAGCGGCGCCCGGCCGCGCTTCCTGCTCGCTAGTCGCGCGGCCGCACGTTGATCGAGCGCAGGTAGGCCACGATGTCCTTCATCTGCTCGTCGGTGAGCTCCGCTCCCCAGGGCGGCATGAACTGCGAGCGGCCCAGGGCTTCGCCACCCATGCGGATGATGAGCCCCATGTAGGCGTCGTTCTTGTCGCTCATGCGCAGGTTCGCCGGCCGCGGGTCGTACAGCCGGGCGGCGCGGCCGTTGCCGTCGGCATTGATGCCGTGGCAGGTGACGCAGTAGTTGGCAAACACCAGGCCGCCGCGAAACACGGCCGCATCGGTGCTGTCGCGCGGCAGCAGCGCGCCCTGTGCAGCGTCCGCAGGGGCGGAGGCGGGTTGTCCGGCGGCCGGCGCCGCGCCGGTGCAGGCCGCCAGCATCAGCGCCAGCAGCGCCCGCGCAGGCCTCACTTGGCGACCTCGACCACCATCTTCATGTCCGGATGCACCGCGCACTCGATCTCCACCGTGCCGGCCTTGTCGAACACCACGCTCTTGGCGCCGCCCTTGCCATAGGAGCCGAGGTCGAAGCTCTTGGCATCGGACAGCGAGAAGACGTTGTGCGAGAAGGGGTCGTCGTTCTGGAACTTCACCGTGTCGCCCACCTTGACGGCCAGCTTCTTGGTTGAAAAGGCCTTGTCCTTCTGCATCACGGTGAATTCACCGGCCAGGGAGCAGGTGGCCGCGCCGCACAGCGCGGCAGCCAGGGCGAATCGAAGGGCGTGGTGTTTCATCGGGAAGCTCCGCAAAGGGGAGGAAAAGGGGTTGGCATTCACTGCAGCACCGAATCCAGGCGCTTGAGCATGCGGGAAGAGGTGTCGGCCAGCGCCTGGGCCGTGTGGTCCAGCAACTGCGCATGGGAGTGGCCGGCCTGCAGCGTGCCGTCGAGCGAGCCAACCGCGCCGTCCAGCTCACGCACCCGGCCGGTCTGGCGCTCGAACGATGTGCGGAAGCCCTGCACGTCGGCCGTCATGGTCTCCACCAGCTGGCGGTTGTGGGCGGCGGAGGCTTCCAGCGCCGCAATGCGCTGCGCGCAGTCGTCCATCAGTGCGCGTGTCTGGGCCACGGCCTGCTCGGTGGTGCCCAGCTGCTGGTTGATGTCCTCGCTGGCGCGGCGGATCTCCACCGCGGCGGTCTGCGTGTCTTCGGAGAGCTGGCGGATCGACATCGCCACCACGTTGAAGCCGCGGCCGGCTTCGCCGGCTCGTGCGGCCTCCACCGCGGCGTTCATCGACAGCAGCCGCGTCATCGACGAGATGCGCGCAATGCTTTCGGTGAAGGTGGTGATGCGGGTGCGGCTCTCGCCCAGCGCCTCGGTGGCGTCCTGCAGCCCGCGCATCTGGGCCACCGTGGCCTTGATCTGGCCGGCCACCACGCCGGCGTCACCCGCCTGCTGTCGCGAGGTGGCCATGGACGCGCCGCAGGTCTGCGTCAGCGTGTTGAGCTCGGCCAGCGCGCGTTGGGTCTCGTCGCCCATGGCGCCGAACGATTCACGCAGCCGGGACGTGAGCTCGCCCAGCCGGTCGTTGCCATCGCGCACGTCGCAATTGAGCTGCGCCAGGCGCTGCCCGTCCGCATCGAGCTGCTCGGCGCTGTGGTGCACCTCACCGAGCAGGCGCTCCACTTCGTCCGTGCGGGCCAGCCGCTTCATCAGGCGCCAGTAGAACAGCAGGCCCAGCGCCACGCCGCCGCCGGAGGCGGCCAACAAGCCGCCCAGCATTTGTCGAAACACGGCCTGGCGCTGCACCCCGGCCTGCAGCCGTTCGGCCGCCTGGGCCTCCTGGATCGCGCCGGAAAGCGCGTCGATGCGCGCCAGCGGCTCGGAAATGCCGGCCAGGGTGTCCAGGGCCTGGGCATGTTCGCCCTTGCGCGAGAGCATGATCACCTTCATGCGCGGCGCCTTCACGCCGTCCACCAGGCGGGCCATCTCCGCCGCGTCGGCGTTGTCCGGCAGGATCTGGCGCAAGGTGGTGATGGAGTCCTCCAGGCGCGACGCGGCCGCGATGGAGGCGACCGCGGCCGCGCGCACGTGGTCGGGCTCGGTCAGGGAGATGGTCTTCATGAGCAGGCGGTCCACCTCCAGGATGGCCTGCCGCGTGGCAGTGGCTGCACGTGTCCTGGTCTCGCCCGCCTGCTCGGTGGCCGCCACGTCCTGCAGCAGGCGCCACATCAGCGCGGCCGATCCGCCGGCCACGCCCACCACCAGCAGGATCATCAGGGCCGCGAACAGCGTGACCTGCCGCTTCCACTGCGACACGCCGCCACGCCGCGGGGTGGAGGCGGGCGATGCTGCGGGCTGCGGCACCGCCTGGTGCAAGGGCAGGCTCATCGCGGATGCCATGGTTGCCCGCCCTTACTGCGGCAGGTGCGGCAGCGCGACGGCCTTGGGCCGGCCGGTGAGCGACTTCATGAACTGCACCAGGTCGTCCTTGTCCTGCTCGGTCAGCGTCAGCGGCTTCATGCTGGCCGACAGGTTGCTCCGGTCGTCGCCGCCGCGGGCGTAGTGCTCCACCACGTCGCGCAGGCTGGCCGCAGAGCCGTCGTGGAAGTACGGCGCGGTGAGCTCGATGTCGCGCAGCGTCGGTGTCTTGAAGGCGCCCTTCATGCTGGCCACCTTGCGGATGCCGAAGCGGCCCACGTCCGGTTCCGCACCCGGCGTGAGGCCGATGTTGTGATAGCCGTTGTCGGTGAAGTTGCCGCCCGAATGGCAGGCGGCGCAGTTGCCCTTGGCCGGGTCGGTGAACACCTTGAAGCCACGCCACTGCGAGGTGGTCAGCGCCTTGCGGTCGCCCGCCAGCCAGCGGTCGAAGGGCGAGTCACTGCTGACCACCGTGCGTTCAAAGGCAGCGATGGCCTTGGCGATGGTTTCCTCGCTCACGCCCTCGCCCGGGTAGGCCTTGTCGAACATCGCCACATAGCCCGGCACGTTCTTCAGCCGGGCCAGCGCCACGGCGAAGTCGGTGTTCATCTCCTCGGGCGTCTTCATCGGGCCCAGGGCCTGGTCCTCGAGCGACTTCTTGCGGCCGTCCCACATGAACTGGGTGTTGAAGCCGGTGTTCACCACCGTGGGCGTGGCGCGGCCCAGCACCTTGCCGCCCCAGCCCACGGCCGTCTTCAGGCCATCGGACCAGCCCAGCGACGGGTTGTGGCAGCTGGCGCACGACATGGCGCCGTTGCCGGACAGGCGGGGATCGAAGAAAAGCGCCTTGCCGAGCTCCACCCGGGCCGGCGTGCTGGCGTTGTCGGCCGGCATCGGGGGCTTGGCAAGGCTCCATTGCCTGTCGCCTGCCGCGGCGGCCGGGACAGGTGCGCCGGGCGCAGCCATGGTGGAAAAGCCGATGGCCAGCGTACTGGCAAGGGCTGCGGCGCGAGCGAGAACCATGGCACTTCCTTTTGGACCGAGGGATGGCCGGGCCGCAAAGGCGACACCTGCTTCCTGCGGTCTAGCCATTCATCGGCCGCGGCCGGCACCCGCTTGAGTGAGGTCAAACCCTCGCGATGCCATTGCGTGCACTAGTTCCTCGGCCGCCACCGGGTGGCAGCGCGGTCGCCTCAGCCGCCGCGCTGGCGCAGCGCCTCGTACAGGCACACGCCGGAGGCCACCGACACGTTGAGGCTTTCCACCGCGCCCTTCATCGGGATGCGCACCAGCACATCGCACGTCTTCGCGGTGAGCTGGCGCATGCCCTGCCCTTCGGCGCCGAGCACCAGCGCCACCGGGCGCTTCAGGTCGATGTCGTAGAGGGACTGCTGGACATCGTCGCTGGTGCCCACGATCCAGATGTCGCGCTCCTTCAGCTCGTTGAGCGTGCGCGCGAGGTTGGTCACCATCAGGTAGGGCACGGTCTCGGCCGCGCCGCTGGCCACCTTGGCCACGGTGGCGTTCAGGCCCACGGCATGGTCCTTGGGTGCCACCACCGCATGCGCGCCAGCGCCGTCGGCCACGCGCAGGCAGGCGCCCAGGTTGTGCGGGTCGGTCACGCCGTCGAGCACCAGCACCAGCGGCACGCCCTCCACCGCATCGAGCACGTCGTCCAGCGAATGGCTTTGCGGCAGCACCTGCACCCGCGCCACCACGCCCTGGTGGCGCGAGGAGCCGCACAGCTTGGCCAGGCGGTCGTCGTCGCTGTCGATCAGGCGCACGCCAGCTTCCTTGGCGCGCTCCACGAACTGGCGCATGCGCTGGTCGCGACGCGTGGTGTCCACGTGGATCTCGGTGATGGACTGCGGGGCGGTCTTCAACCGCACGGTCACGGCGTGGAAGCCGAACAGGATCTTGGCGCTCATCGGCGGATTGTCGCCTGCCGCTGTTTCAGCCTGTCACTGCTTCGTCACGCCAAAGGCCTACCGTTGCGGGCTCACATTGAGGAGACACGATGAGCACCCTGAGATCCTGGAGCCTGGCCCTGTTGTCCGGTTGCACGCTGGCCGCTGCGCTGCTGCCCGCCGCTCACGCCCAGCCGCCTCACCGCCGCGCCGAGAACGCGCCCCTGGTGATCGGCCATCGCGGCGGCGCGCCGGGTTACCTGCCCGACCACACGCTGGAGAACTACGCGCTCGGCATCGCGCTGGGCGCCGACTATGTGGAGCCCGACCTGGTGGCCACCAAGGACGGCGTGCTGATCGCGCGCCATGAGCCGAACCTGATCGCCACCACCAACGTGAAGGACCTGCCCCAGTTCGCCAACCGGCGCCGCACCGTGGTGATCGACGGTGCGCCGACCGACGGCTTCTTCGCCAGCGACTTCACGCTGGCGGAGATCAAGCAGCTGCGGGCGGTGCAGCCGCTGGCCGACCGCGACCAGAGCTTCAACGGCAAGTTCGAGATTCCCACCTTCGAGGAGGTGATCGACTTCGTCAAGCGCAAGTCGCGCGAGGAAGGCCGCCGCATCGGCATCTACCCCGAGACCAAACATCCCACCTACCACCAGCAGATCGGCCTGCCGCTGGAAGACCGGCTGCTGGCGGCGCTGAGCAAGGCCGGGCTCAACCACCGCAACGCACCGGTGTTCATCCAGTCCTTCGAGACCGCGAACCTGAAATACCTGCGCACCAAGACCAGCGTGCGCCTGGTGCAGCTGGTGGACGCGGACGACGTGGCGCCGGACGGCACGCTGGTGTTCAACCCGCCCTATGACAAGCCCTACGACTGGGTGGTGTCCGGCCGGCCCGGCCAGTTCAAGGACCTGGTCACGCCGCAGGGCCTGGCGGAGGTGCGCACCTATGCCGACGGCATCGGGCCGTGGAAGCCCTACCTGATGAGCAGCGCCTGCAAGGTGGTGACCAACGGCGCCTGCGCCGACGCCACCGGCGATGGCCTGGTCGATGAACGCGACCGCGCCCTGCTGCCGCCCACCGACGTGGTGGCCAATGCCCACAAGCTGGGCCTGCTGGTGCACCCCTACACCTTCCGCAACGAGCAGAAGCGCCTGGCCAGCAACTACGCCGGCAACCCGGTGAACGAGTACCTGGCCTTCTACGAGCTGGGCGTGGACGGTGTGTTCAGCGACTTTGCGGACACGGCATTCGCGGCGCGCGCGATGTACCTGCTCAAGCACGACCCCGGCTATGCAGCCTGCCTGGTGAACCGGCGCGACTGCGTGAAGGCCGCCGACTGACAGCCGTTCAGCGTGCGAGGGCGGCGAGCATCAGCAGCCCGATCAGCACGGGCTGGTGCAGCATGTAGAAGCTGAGCGACCACCGCCCCAGCACCGCCAGCGGGTGCAGCGGGCCCGCCAGGGGCCCGGTCACCCACAGCGGCCGCCGGTGCAGCACCCACTGCCCGGCGGCCAGGCCCCAGGCCATCACGCCGATCCAGGGCAGCACCGGCGCATAGTCTTCGGTGATCGGCTTGTGGGTGACCAGCCCCACCCAGTTGGTCCAGCGGCTGTCGAACACCGGGTGCTGCACCAGGTGCGGCAACGCGATGGCCAGTGCGCCCAGCGGCCACAACCAGCCCCGCAGGGGCGCCGCAAGGCGCAGCAGCACCAGCATCACCGCCATGCCGTGCAGCACGCCGAAGCTGATGAAGCTGCGCGGGAACATCCACCAGGAACCCGCAGTCACCAGCAGTGCGCAGCCGGCCACCTGCAGCCAGCGGCGCCAGAAGCGGGGCCAGCCCTGGCCCTGGTGCAGCGCCACTGCCTGGCCCATGCCGGCGCAGAACATGAACAGCGACACGATGCAGCTGCGCTGCACGGTCCAGAACGGGTCGGCATAGAAGTTCTGCCGCACCCAGCCAAAGTGGTTGAGGTCGAAGCAGAAATGAAAGACGGCCATCCACACGATGGCCGTGCCGCGCAGCGCGTCCAGCCGGTCGAAACGGGCTGGCGAGTCAGAATGTGTGCGGGTTTTCACGAATTAGGCGTCAATCGCGGCATTTTGGGCTCACAGGCACCTGGATTGCTGCGCGCTGGTCACGGCAAGCCGCCATTCATATGCGCGCACCGTGATCGGGCTTCAGCCGCCCGACGCCGCGCCACCCGGGAGACTCTACGTGTTCGATGCCTTTGCCCGCCTGCTCGGCTCGTCGTCGTCGTTCCTGCCCCACGGATATTGTTTTACCTGGAGCCCGGCGGTGCTGTGGTCCATGGTGGCCGGAGACACCCTGATCGCGGCGGCGTATTTTTCCATCCCGATCGCCCTGATGGCCTTTGTGCGCAAGCGCAAGGACATGCATTTCAACTGGATGATGAAGCTGTTCTCCACCTTCATCTTCCTGTGCGGCACCACGCACCTGCTGTCGATCTGGACCATCTGGCAGCCGGCCTACTGGCTGGAGGCCGGCGTGAAGCTGGCCACCGGCGCCGTGTCCATCGTCACCGCGGCGCTGCTGTGGCCGCTGATCCCCAAGGCGCTGCGCATCCCGTCGATCAACCAGCTGCAGGCCGCCATCGCCCGGCTGGAGACCGAAGCGGTGGAGCGCCGCCGGGCCGAGGCGCGGCTGGCGCAGATGAACGCCGAGCTGGAGCGCCGCATCCAGGAGCGCACCCAGGAGCTGGAGCGCGAAGTGGCGGAGCGCCAGCGCCTGCAGGACGCCGACCGGGCACGCCAGGCGGCCGAACTGGCCAGCAGCGCCAAGAGCGAGTTCCTCTCGCGCATGAGCCATGAACTGCGCACACCGCTGAATGCGGTGCTCGGTTTTGCGCAGCTCTCCGCCCGTTCGCTGAGCGACGGGGACACCGCCCGCACCCGCAGCTACCTGCAGCACATCGAGGATGGCGGCTGGCACCTGGTGCGCATGATCGACGACATCCTGGACATCTCGCGCATCGAACAGGGCCGCCAGACCTTCACCATCGGCGCGGTGGACCTGGGGCCGGTGGTCGCCGAAGCCGGCGCGATGGTGCAGCCGCTGGCCACCACGCAGCAGGTGGTGCTCACACTGGACCTGCCCGGCTTCACGCCGCCGGTGCGCGCGGACCGCACCCGGCTGATCCAGGTGATGACCAACCTGCTGAGCAACGCCACCAAGTTCAACCGCCCCGGCGGCGAGGTGCACGTGAGCCTGGCCCCGGCCGACGAGGAGCATGTGCGCATCGAGGTGCGCGACACCGGGCTGGGCATGTCGGCGCTGCAGCTGTCGCAGCTGTTCCAGCCCTTCAACCGCCTGGGCCGGGAACGCCTGGGCATCCCGGGCACCGGCATCGGGCTGGTGCTGGTACGCCACCTGGTGGAGCAGATGGGCGGCAGCATCGAGGTGAACAGCACCGAGGGCGTGGGCACCACCTTCGCCATCACCCTGGTGCGCGACGGCCAGGTACCGGTGGCAGCCCTGCCGCCCTTGTCGGGCACCTTGCCGGTGAGTCACGGCACCGCAGCGGCGCTGCGCTTCGCGCGCTGAGCGTGGAGCCCGGTCACACCGTCGCCTGGCCCACCACGGTGTACTGGCCGGCGTGCTCGCGCAGCCATTGTTGCGAGCGGCCGCTTTCCTGTTGCGACGGATGGAAGTCGCGCCGGAAGTAGCCGCGCCAGGGCTTGAAGCATTCGCGCACCAGGCCGCCGCGGCCGAAGAAGAACGAGAAGCCGCTGCGCCAGGTGCTCCACTTGAACAACAGGCCGTCGTGGCGCAGATTGGTCGCCGTCTGGCGCAGCGAGTCGATGACGAAGTAGGTGGTGGCAATGCGGAACCAGCGCATGCGCCACAGGTAGTTGCCACCCAGCGCCTGGTACAGGTCGAAGGCGGTGCTCTTGTGTTCGGACTCCTCCGCCGCATGCCACTGCCACATCGTCTGCAGGCGAGGTTCGGCCCCGGCCATCTGCTCCGGCCGGGCCAGCATGTGCTCGGCCAGGATGGCGGTGAAGTGCTCGTAGGCGGCAGTCACCGCGAGGTGATGGCGCACGTCGAACTCGCGGATGCGGGCGATGCGGGCGGCCGCACGCACGGCCCAGCGGTTCTCGTAACCCAGCCGCTCCAGGTGGCCGTTGAACAGGCCGTGAATGCGCCGGTGCGTGGCCTCCTGGCCGACGAAGCCCTGCACCTCCGCCTGGAACCGGGCCTGCTGACCCGGGGGCAGCGCCTTGAAGCCAAGGCGCACCGCATCGATGAAGAACTGCTCGCCCACCGGGAAGCTCATCGACAGCGCATTGAGGTAGGCGCTGCGGAACGCGTCGCCGCCGGCCCAGTGCCGGGCGATCGGTGTTTCCAGGTCGATGAGCAGGCGGCGCACCACGAGGTCGGTCATCGTTGTTCTCCCGAATCTGACAATTCGGTACCGTCCGGTACCAATGGCTTTGCAATCTGCCAGCGGGCATTGGTACTGTCAAGTACCACTTTATTCTGAGGGACACTTGGCGCATGCCTGCCGCCATGGACCTGCCTGAGCACAAGCGCCGCTTGCTGGATGCGATGTCGCAGGTGGTGGCGCGCAAGGGTTATGCCGACACCACCATCGCCGACATCGCGGCCGAGGCGCGTGTGTCCAAGCGCACCTTCTACGAACACTTCGCCGGCAAGGCCGAATGCCTGTTCGCGCTGTATGCCGCCGCCAGCGAGCAGGCGCTGCAGGTGCTGCAGCAGGCGCTGGACCCCGGCCGCGACTGGCATGAGCAGGTGGAACGCGCGGTGCATGCCTACCTGTCCACCCTGGCGCGCAACGCGCCGCTGCTGCGCACCCTGTTCATCGAGATCCTGCACCTGGGCCCTGAAGGCCTGCGGGTGCGCCGCCGCGTCACGCAGGACATCGCCGACTTCATCGCCAGCGTGGCCACCAGCCGCCAGAACGCGGACGCACCGCTGCTGAACACGATGGCCGTGGCCATCGTGGGCGGCATCAACGAGCTGGTGCTGCAGGCCATCGAGGACGACCGGGTGGACCAGCTTGGCGAGCTGAGCCGGCCCGCGGCCCATCTTGTGCGGGCGGTGATCGACGCCACGCTGTGCCGGAGCTGCCCGGCGCCTGCCGCCGCGCGGGGCGCCAAGGCCGCCTGAGCGGCTCAGCCGATCAGCACTGCCGCCAGTGCGATCGCCGCAGGCAGCGCCTGCACCCAGAGGATCTTGCGCGAGACGGTGGCCGCGCCGAACACACCCGCCACGATCACGCAGCCCAGGAAGAACAGCTGCACCGGCCGGCCCGCGCTGCCCAGCATCAGGCCCCACACCAGCCCGGCCGACAGGAAGCCGTTGTACAGCCCCTGGTTGGCCGCCAGCACCTTGGACGCGGAGGCGAACTCCGCGGTGGTGCCGAACACCCGGCGGCCGAAGGGCTTGTCCCAGAGGAACATCTCCAGGATGAGGAAGTACAGGTGAATCAGGGCCACCAGCGCCACGAGCACGTTTGCGAGCATCCGCTCCTCCTTGTTGGACCCGCGCAGTGTGCCTGCGTCGGCCGCCTGTGTGTGGCGCTCAGGCGCGCTGCAGCGTCAGCACGAAGCTCACGCCATCGGCCTCGTTGCGGGCCGTGATGGTGCCGCCCATCTTCGCCAGGTAGGTCTTGGCCACGAACAGCCCCTGCCCACGCTGCCCGCCGCCTTCCCCGCCACTCTCCGGATCCGACACCCCGTATTCGAAGATGCGCGCCATGAGGGCCTCCGGGATCGGCGGCCCCTGGTTGTGCACTTCGAGCACCGCCACGTCGGCGTCTGCGCTGAGGATCAGGCGGATCGGCGTGCCGGGCGGGCGGTAACGCGCGGCATTGCGCAGCACGTGGGTGGCCACATCCTCGAGCGGATATTCATCGGCCCGCACCATCACCGGCCCCAGCCCCGCGGCGGCGTGCAGCTCCACCTGGGCGATGCCTTCGGCCGGCGCATTGCTGGCCACATGGCGCAGGAACTGGTGCAGGTCCAGCGGCTGCACCCGCAAGGTGGTGGTCTCGAAGGCCTCGCTGGGCGAAGCGCTGCCGTACAGCACCCGCACCGCCTGCTGCATGCGGTGGATGTAGCGGGCACTGGGGTCGTCGGGCGCACCATGCAGCGCCAACAGGGACTGCAGCGGCGACATGATCTCGTGGCCCACCGCATGCCACTGGTCCTTCTCGCGTTCGGCGCGCAGGCGCTCACGCTGCAGGTCCTCCTTCACGCGCTGCAGCAGGTCGGCCAGCGCACCGGCCAGGATGCCCAGCTCGTCGTGGCCGCGCAGGTCGGCCACGTCGAGCTCGCCCAGGCGCTGGCCGTCCTGCACGTCGCGCGACACCTTGCGGGCGCGCCGGGTGAGCACCGCCACCCGGCGGATCAGGCCGATCTCGATCAGCAGCCAGGCCAGCACGATGGCCAGCAGCATCGTGCCCACGAAGCCGCTCAGGCGCGTGGCCACGGCCGCCAGCGTGGCGTCCACGCTGCGCACGTCGCCGGTGAGCACCACCTCGTAGGGGCCGAGCGCGGTGTCCACCCGGTCGCGCAGCTCGATCGGCGCGTCGTAGCCTTCCACCGGCAGCCTGTGCACCAGGCGCACCAGCCAGGGCGCGGTGCGCAGCGGGCTGTCCGCGCCGTGGAGGTTGAACACCGCGGCCGAGCCCGCACGGGCCGGCGGCATCACCTTCAGCGTTTCACCGGGCAGCAGCAGTGGCTTCAACTCGGCGATGGAAAACGGCGGCACGGCCGACGCATCGTTGCTGTCCAGCAGCGCGGCGCCCTCGCCCGGCGCCAGCACCTCCACCCGCACCCTCGCCTGCCCCAGGTCCGCCGGCGGCCACACCAGCGGCTGGCTGCGGTCGAACAGCGCCGCCTGGTAGGCCGGCACGGGCAGCCGGATGGAAAAGAAGGCGCGCCGTTCGCAGCCGGGCAATGTGGCGGCGGGTTGCGCACACGCACCGTCCTGCCACAACCAGCCGCGGAAGTCCCGCTGCGGCCGGGTGGCGGCCAGCCAGCGGCCTTCGTCGTCGAAGCCGGTGAGGCGGCCGCGCCGCGCGGCGGACGCCCGGCCATCGGCCGCTTCGAAGGGCGCGATCCAGCGCTGCTCGCTGCCGCGCAGGTTGAGCGTGACACGCACCCGGTGCGCCAGCGTCACGTCGCGTTCGCCGCGCGCGCGGGCGGCCAGGTCGCCGCTGGCAAAGCTGCCGGCCAGGTAGATGAAACCGCCCGCCCAGGCGTTGTTGGCCACCGCCACGCAGACCGAGCCCTTGCCGGGGTATTGCACCAGGCAGCCGGCCAGCTCCACCGCCTGCTGCACCTTGGCCGGGTCGTCAAAATCCAACGCCGAAAAGGGCAGCACCACCGGAGCCAGCGGCACCGTGCCGGTGGCCGCCTGCGGGTTCATCAAGGCCAGTTGCCCCGACGGATGGTGCAGCCGCGCCAGCACCTGCGCCTGCGTGCGGCCCACGCCCACACGGTAGTTGGCATAACTGAGCTGCTTCTCCTGCTGAAGCACCGCCACGGCAAGCGCCAGCGTGGCCAGCGCAAGCAGCAGGAACACCGTGCGAAAGAGGATGCGGCGCCGGAAGGAGGCCAGCCAGCGCCACACCAGCCTCATCGGCGGCCTTTCGCAGCCGGCGCCTGGCCCACCCAGCGGAAACCGCGCATGGGCACGTTCTCGATGCCGTCGAAGCCCGGGTCGATCTCGCGGAAGGCGTCGCGGATGGTGCTCACGTGCTTGCGCACGTTGTCGCGGTTGCGCCCGCTCTTGACCACCTGGTAGAGCTCGTCATAGGACACCACCTCGCCGCGGCGCTGGTACAGCGTGGCGAGGATGCGCTGGGCGGTGAGCGGAAGGTTCAGGCGCTGCGCGCGCCAGGTGGGCGAGCTCTGCCACAGCGGATCCAGTGAGAGTTCGTCCGCCGCAGGTTGCGCCGGGACTTGCGCAGAGCGGCTCTCCTTCGCGGCCCGCAGGATCTCGAGGAAGGTGTCGATGAAGTCGGCTTCCTCGAACGCTGTTTTCTGCAGGTAGTCCCAGGCGTCCAGCGCCTTCATGATGCTGCGGTAGATGGTGGCCGGCATGGCCGACACCACCAGCACCGGCGTGCCACGCTGCTTGTTGATCGCGTTGATGATGGCCACGCCGGCATGGCGCTCGCGGCCGAGCTCGATGTCCAGCACCACCAGGTCGTAGTGCTCGCGCGCGATGGCGGCTTCGGCGTCGTCGCGGTTGAACCACTGGTCCACCACGATGCCGGGTTTGGCCGCCTCGATCCAGCCCTTGAGCTGGTTGCTGGTCGGCACGTCGTCCTCGATCACCGCCACCTTGGCCATCACGCTCCTCCTGGGGCGGGATTATCCGGGCGCCCCTGCGCGGCGGCTGTGAAGGTTTCTTCCGTTGGCGCGCCTTGGCCTTCACGCCGCACGCCCAATGACGCCCGGCGCGCCCATTGAGCCTTCCACCCCCGTGTTTCCAGAATCCATTCGCTTCTTGACGAACTGGAGGGTGACATGTCGGAGCGTTTGAATGGGGTGGTGCAGGCGATTCGCGAAGGGTTTGGCGCGGCGGGGCGCGGCATGCGTGCGCTGGGACGCCGGGCGCTGAACTCACGCGGCGTGATCATCGGCGCCCTGCTGGTGGGCGTGGCGGTGGTGGCGATCGTCAAGCATCCGCCGGTGCAGGCGGTGGGCCGCGGCGAGCTGGGTGTGCGCAGCAACCAGCTCACCGGCAAGGTGGCTGAGTTCCGCGAGGGCAGCGTCATCGTGCTGCCCGGCCTGCACCAGCTGCGCCGCTATCCCCTGCGCGACCAGGTGTACCGGCCGGTGCAGATCAGCAAGGCCGGCGGCGAGGCGCCGCTGCAGTCGGCTGAAGGCTTGTCCATTGGCGTGGACCTGGCCGTGCGCTATGCGCTGGACGCCAGCCGCATCGCAGCCCTGTCGCGCGATCTGCCGGAGAACCTGAACGCCGAGATCGTGGAGCCCGCGGTGCAGGGCGTGATCTACAAGGTGTTCACCCGCTACACCGTGCGCGAGATCTTTTCCACCAAGCGTGCGGAGATCCAGCAGGCGATCGAAGCCGAATTGAAGACCAAGCTGGCCAACGACGGCATCGTGCTGCGCTCGGTGCAAATGGGCAAGGTGGACCTGCCGGCCGACTACCGCCGCGGCATGGACAAGTTGCTGGCCGAGGAGCTGGAGACGGAGAAGATGCGCTTCACCTTGGAGCTGAAGGAAAAACGCGTGGCCGAAACCGCACTGGAGGCGGAAGCGGACAAGGTGCGGCGCGAGAAGGCCGCGCAAGCCTCGGCCAACGAACAGATCATTGCCGCCCGCGCACAGGAAGAGGCGATGAAGCATGTGCTGCCCTTCAAGCAGAAGCAGATCGAGCAACGTCAGCTGGAAGCCGAAGCCGAGAAGCTCTCGCGCATCAAGGGTGCCGAAGGCAGCGCACAGGCCCGCCGCATCGAAGCGGCCGGCGAAGCTGAATCGCGCCAGAGGCTGGCCGATGCGGAGGCGTATCGCCTGGAGCGTGTGGGCAAGATCAACAGCGAGCAGATGGCGCGCGACGGTGCGCTCATCACCAAGCACCCGTTGCTGATCCAGAAGACGCTGGCCGACAAGCTGTCCGACAAGATCCAGGTCATCATCGCGCCCCCGCCGGCCGGTGGGGGCTTCATCGGCAATACCCTGCTGGGCACGCAAGCGAAGGCTGCGGAACCGGTGCAAGCCACGGAGACGGAGCAATGAACACCGCCACCATGCGCCACCGCCTGCAAGCGGCCGGCTGGGCCGTGACCGTTACCGCCGCCATGGTGGCCGCCGCCGCGCTGACGCTGTGTGCACCGGCTGTCGCTGCAGCAGAAGCCGAGAACGTGGCACCCACCATCGCGATCGTGGTGCAGGACCAGACCGCCCTGCGCGCCGCCCCGCGCGACAGCGGCCAGCTGCAGGCCACGCTGTGGCCGGGCGACACGCTGGAGATCCGCGGCGAGCGCCTGGACCATCTGCAGGTGTACGACTACCGGCGCGAACGCGGCGGCTTCGTCCGGGCGTCTGCCCTGCGCCGTGTGTCGCTGCAGGCGGGTCAGGCGCCGGAGCTGCTGGCCGTGGTGCGCTTCCTGCGCGACACGCCGGGCTCCGAGGCGCTGGGCATGGCCTACGCCGCGGCTTACCTGAAAGCCGCGCCGGCCGATGCCATCACCGCCGAACCGCTGGACGCGCTTGGCACCATGGCAGAACGCCTGGCGCGCCGCGCCTCATCGCGCCAAGCCAAGGCCAATGACCCGGTGCTGGCCGCACACCTGGAAGCCGCTGCCGGCCTGGGCGTGGTGATGACCAGCTTCGAGCGCGACGGCCGCATGCAGCTGTGCTACGACGGCGACGCCTTCCGCCGTGTGCTCGCGATGCAGGCCACTCCGGAGCAGCGTGCCCGCGCGGCGCTGGGCCTGACCCGCGACGACTGCATCGCGCCCACCCTGCCCCCGCTGCAGCGCCAGCAACTGCTGGAAGACCAGGCCCAACTGCTGGAGCGCATCGACATCGCGCCCCTGCCCGAGCTGCTGAAGAACCGCATCCGCATGCGGCGTGCCGCGGTGTGGGCCGGCGTGGCGTTCACCCGCAGCCGCCAGGGAACAAATGCGAACACGGCCGAGGCCGGAGAACATGCGCTGCAGTCACTGGCCGAGGTGGTGAAGGCCCAACTCACCGACGACGACCAGTGGGCCTACAACGACGCCGCCGTGCGCGTGGGCGCGTCGCGCTGGGCCGGTGCTGCCGCGGCCACCAGCAAGGGCCGCCTGGCCATCGCCACCAGCGCCGGCCAGCAGCCGGGTGAAACCTGCGTGGCCCTCACCGACGCCCAACACGACGCCGCCCATCCATTGCTGCGCCGCTGCACCTACGGCACGGTGTGGACGGCATCGGCCAGCGTGAGTGCCGACGGCAGCGCACTCGCCGTGGCAGTGCAGCCGCTGGCCACCTGGCGCGAGCTGTGGGTGTTCCACCGCAACCGCGAAGGCTGGACGGTGGACACCCTGCCCCCGGCCACCGGCGACACGCAGCTCGGCGTGGTGGAGTTCGCCGGCTGGGTGCCCGGCGGCGGGCGATTGCTGGCCGCGCGCGAGGCCAAGGTGGACGGCCGCTTCAAGCGCAGCTTCGAGGTGATCCGCCTGGACACGCTGGTGGCGGAGAAGCAGGCCGACAAGCCCGATTCACTGAGCACCTTCTACCGCTGGCAGGACGCGGGATGGAAGCGGCAGACCGTGATGCTGCGCTAAGGCTATGATGTAAATCTCAAAATTGAATCTTCAAATTTACATGATCCCCCGCGACGCCACTGCCACCCTGCGCCGGCTGGCCCAGGGCTTCCCGCTGGTTGCGCTCACCGGACCACGGCAATCCGGCAAGACCACTCTGGCGCGGGCGGTCTTCGGCGACAAGCCGTACGTGTCGTTGGAAGACCCGGATGAGCGTGCCTTCGCCGACGCCGACCCTCGCGGCTTCCTGCGCCGTTTCGAGGACCGCGGGGTGGTGATCGACGAGGCCCAGCGCTGCCCCGCCCTGTTTTCCTACCTTCAAGGGTGGGTGGACCAGCGCCGCATCATGGGCGACGTGGTGCTCACTGGTTCGCAGCAATTCGGGTTGATGACCGGCATATCGCAGTCCCTGGCAGGCCGGGTCGGCATGGTCAACCTGCTGCCATTGGCCTGGGCGGAAGTGCGTTCGCTGGACAGTGCCCCCGCCACGCTGGAACAGGCGTTGTGGCGGGGCGGCTATCCGGCCCTGTACGACCGGCCCGTCGCACCGCCGGACTGGTTTGCCGCCTATGTGGCCACCTATGTGGAACGCGACGTGCGCCAGTTGATCGCGGTGCGGGACCTGAGCGTGTTCCAGCGCTTCGTGAGCATGTGCGCCGCGCGCTGCGGCCAACTGCTCAACCTGTCCTCGCTGGCCACGGACTGCGGCATCACCCAGCCCACCGCGCGCGAATGGCTCAGCGTGCTGGCCGCGAGCTACATCGTGGTGCAGCTGCCGCCCTACCACCGCAACTTCGGCAAGCGGCTGGTGAAGACGCCAAAGCTGTATTTCCTGGATGTGGGGCTGGCAGCCTGGCTGCTCGGCATCCGCGACGCTCAGGCCCTGGCGACGCACGCCATGCGAGGCGCGCTGTTCGAAAGCTGGGCCGCCTCCGAATACATCAAGTCACGCTGCAATGCCGGCCTGTCGCCCGCCTTGCACTTTTGGCGCGACCATGCCGGCCACGAGGTGGATCTGGTCATCGAGGCGGAAGGGGGCCGACTCGATGCGGTGGAACTGAAGTCCGGCAGCACCTATGCCGCGGACTGGGCGGATGCGCTGAAAAAGTGGCAGGGCTTCGCCGGCGACTCGGCCGGCCAGCCCATGGTGGTGTATGGCGGCGACGCCAGCTATGAGCGCCAGGGAGTCAGCGTGCGAGGCTGGCGGAACTGGCCCGACGTCACCACGCGCTGACCAGCCACCTCAACCCACCCACTTGCGCGCATTGCGGAACATGCGCATCCACGGGCTCAGCTCGCTCTTGTCCCCAGAGGTCCAGCTCATCAGCACGTTGCGGAACACCCGTTCCGGGTGCGGCATCAGCACGGTGAAGCGGCCGTCCGGCGTGGTGACGGACGTCAAGCCATCGGGGCTGCCGTTCGGGTTGAACGGGTAGGCCTCGGTGGGTGCGCCGGTGTTGTCCACGAAGCGCATCGCGCGTTGCACCGCGGCGGTGTCGCCGCGCTGCGAGAAGTCCGCGAAGCCTTCGCCATGCGCCACCGCGATCGGCAGGCGGCTGCCGGCCATGCCGTCGAAGAAGATCGACGGGCTTTGCAGCACTTCCACCAGCGCCAGCCGCGCTTCGTAGCGCTCGCTCTTGTTGGTGGTGAACTTGGGCCAGGCTTCGGCGCCCGGGATGATGGGCGATAGCGCGGCCATCATCTGGCAGCCGTTGCACACACCGAGCGCGAAGGTGTCCTCGCGCTGGAAGAAGGCCTTGAACTGGTCGGAGAGTCGCGTGTTGAAGAGGATGGAGCGCGCCCAGCCTTCACCGGCACCCAGGGTGTCGCCATAGCTGAAGCCGCCACAGGCAACGAAGCCGGTGAAGTCGGCCAGGTTCGCGCGGCCGGCCTGCAGGTCGCTCATGTGCACGTCGAAGGTGTCGAAGCCGGCCAGCGCCATCGCGTAGCTCATCTCGACGTGCGAGTTCACGCCTTGCTCGCGCAGGATGGCCAGCTTGGGCCGCACGCCGGTGGCGATGAAGGGCGCGGCGACGTCCTCCTTCGGGTCGAACGTCAGGTGCAGGTGCAGGCCGGGGTCGGCCGGGTCGCCGGCGGCGGCGTGTTCCTGGTCGGCACCCGCGGGGTTGTCTCGCAGGCGGTTGATGCGCCAGCTCACTTCGTCCCACGCCTGCTGAAGCTCGCGCAGCGCTGCGCTGAACTGCACCTTGGTGTCGCGCCACACCTCGATCATCTGCTTCTCGGTGGGCTTGCCGATCACATGGCTGTGGCGGCTCAGGCCCAGCTCGCGCAAGGTGGCCATCACGGCGTCGCGGTCGGCGCTGCGCACCTGGATCAGGGCACCCAGCTCTTCGTTGAACAAGGCCTTCAGCGTGAGTTCGTTGCGGCGCTCGCTCACCTGCGAGGCCCAGTTCTTGGAGTCTCCGTACTCGGCGCGGCTGTCGCCGATGCCGTCGCTTTCGGTGACCAGCAGGTCCACGTTCAAAGCCACACCCAGGTGGCCGGCAAAGGCCATTTCGCACACCGCCGCCCACAGGCCGCCGTCACTGCGGTCGTGGTAGGCCAGCAGTTGGCCTTGAGCGCGCAGGCGGTTGATGGCCTGCACCAGCGCCTTCAGCTGGGCGGGGTCGTCCAGGTCGGGCACCGTGTCACCGAACTGGTTGAGCGTCTGCGCCAGGATCGAGCCGCCCATGCGGCCTTGGCCCTGGCCCAGGTCGATCAGGATCAGCGTGGTGTCCCCGGGCTGCAGCTGCGGCGTGAGCGTGCCGCGAACGTCGTCCAGCGTGGCGAACGCCGACACGATCAGCGACACCGGTGCGATGACCTGCTTCGTCTCGCCGCCATCGCTCCAACGTGTGCGCATGGAGAGCGAATCCTTGCCCACCGGCACGCCGATGCCCAGCGCGGGGCACAGCTCCATGCCGACGGCCTTCACCGTGTCGTACAGCGCTGCATCCTCGCCGGGTTCCCCGCACGCGGCCATCCAGTTGCAGCTCAGCTTGATGCGGCTGAGTTCGATCGGCGCGGCCAGCAGGTTGGTGATGGCTTCGGCCACCGCCATGCGGCCGGAGGCCGGCGCGTCCAGCGCAGCCAGCGGGGTGCGCTCACCCATGCTCATGGCTTCACCGCGGAAGCCGGCGTAGTCCGCCAAGGTCACGGCGCAATCGGCCACCGGCACCTGCCACGGGCCCACCATCTGGTCGCGATGGTTGAGGCCACCCACGGTGCGGTCGCCGATGGTCACCAGGAAGCGCTTGCTCGCCACCGTGGGATGGCGCAGCACGTCGACGGCCGCCGTCTTCAGCGCCACGCCGGTCAGGTCCAGCGGAGGTGCGCTGCGCGGCACGCGGGCGACGTCGCGATGCATCTTGGGCGGCTTGCCCAGCAGCACCTCCATCGGCATGTCGATCGCGCGCTCGCCGCCGGGGCCGTTTTCCAGCACCAGCTCGGTGTCGTCGGTGGCCACGCCCACCACCGCGAAGGGGCAGCGCTCGCGTTCGCACATCGCCTCGAAGGCGGCCAGCTTGGCAGGATCCAGCGCCAGGACATAACGCTCCTGGCTCTCGTTGCACCAGATTTCCTTGGGTGCCAGGCCAGTCTCTTCCAGCGGCACCTTGCGGATGTCGAAGGTGGCGCCCTTGCCGGCACCGTCCACCAGCTCGGGGAAGGCATTGCTGATGCCGCCCGCGCCCACGTCGTGGATGGCCAGCACCGGGTTGTCCACGCCCAGGGCCCAGCAATGGTTGATCACCTCCTGCGCGCGGCGCTGGATCTCGGGGTTGCCGCGCTGAACGGAATCGAAGTCCAGCGCCGCGGTGTTGGTGCCCGCCGCCATGGAGCTGGCGGCGCCACCGCCCATGCCGATGCGCATGCCGGGCCCGCCCAGCTGCACCAGCAGCGTGCCGGCGCCGAAGGGCAGCTTGTGGGTCTGGCCATCGCTGATCTGGCCCAGGCCGCCGGCGATCATGATGGGCTTGTGGTAGCCGCGGCGCAGGCCGGCCACGGTCTGCTCATACACCCGGAAGTAGCCGGCCAGGTTGGGCCGGCCGAATTCGTTGTTGAAAGCCGCGCCGCCCAGCGGTCCGTCAATCATGATCTGCAGCGGGCTGGCAATGTGCTCCGGCTTGCCGACCGGCTGGGCCTCCCAGGGCTCGCTGGTGCCGGGCAGGTGCAGGTTGCTCACGCTGAAACCAGTGAGGCCGGCCTTGGGGCGCGAGCCGCGGCCGGTGGCGCCTTCGTCGCGGATCTCACCGCCGGCGCCGGTGGAGGCGCCAGGAAACGGAGAAATGGCGGTGGGGTGGTTGTGCGTTTCCACCTTCATCAGCACATGCACGGTTTCGTCGCGGGCCACGTACTTGTCGCCGCCGCGGTGGCTCTCGGGCAGCCAGCGCTGGGCCGGGCCGCCTTCCATGATGGCCGCGTTGTCGCTGTAGGCCACCACGGTGTGCGCGGGTGCCAGCTTCTCGGTGTTGCGGATCATGCCGAACATGGACAGCGGCTGGCGCTCGCCGTCGATGCTGAACTCCGCGTTGAAGATCTTGTGGCGGCAGTGTTCGCTGTTGGCCTGCGCGAACATCATCAGCTCCACGTCGCTGGGGTTGCGCTTCAGGCCCTGGAAGGCGTTGACCAGGTAGTCGATCTCGTCGTCGGACAGCGCCAGGCCGAACTCGGCGTTCGCCCGCTCCAGCGCGGCGCGCCCCTGGCCCAGAACGTCCACATGCTCCATCGGCTTGCCGGGCTGTTCATCGAACAGGTGGGCAGCGGCTTCGCGTTCGAAAGCGATGCTCTCGGTCATGCGGTCGTGCAGCAGTGCCGCTGCGGCCTGCAGCTGCTGCGAGTCCAGCAGCTTGGTGCCACCCAGCAGCCCGGTCTTCAGCGACAGCCGGAACTCCGTCACCCGCTCCACCCGGTGGATGGGCAGGCCGCAGTTGTGCGCGATGTCGGTGGCCTTGGAGGCCCAGGGCGACACGGTGCCCAGCCGCGGCATCACGACCACGAGCACCCCATCGGCCGTGGGGCCCGCATAGGCGTCGCCGTAGCGCAGCAGGTCGGCCAGCCGGTCCTGGATGGGCAGTTCCAGCGGCGCATCGGCCCAGGCCCAATGCACATGGCGCGCGGCCACGCCGGTGATGTTCGGGCTGACCGCTTGCAGCTGCTGCAGCAGGGCCTGGGCGCGGAACGCCGACAGGGCGTTGCCGCCCTCGAAGTGCATCAGGTGCTTGGGGGCGGAAGACATGCGGTGCGGGCCTTGGAGGGGATTCGGGGTCGCCAAAAGGGGCGCACCCTGGAAAACCCGCGATTTTACGGGGTGGAGAGATAATTCCGGCATGAGCATCACGATCAAGACCGCAGCCGACCTCGAAGGCATGCGCGTGGCCGGCCGCCTGGCCTCCGAAGTCCTCGACATGCTGACGCCGCACGTCAAGCCGGGTGTCAGCACCGAGCAGCTGGACAAGCTGGCCCACGACCACATCGTGAACGTGCAGGGCGGCACGCCCGCGCCGCTGAATTACGCACCGCCGGGCTACACGCCCTACCCCAAGTCGATCTGCACCTCGATCAACCACCAGGTCTGCCACGGCATCCCGAACGACCGCCCGCTGAAGAATGGCGACATCGTGAACATCGACGTCACCGTCATCAAGGACGGCTGGCACGGCGACACCAGCCGCATGTTCGTGGTGGGTGAAGGCTCCATCGCCGCCAAGCGGCTGTGCAGCATCACCTACGAAGCGATGTGGCGTGGCATCGTGAAGGTGAAGCCGGGCGCTCGGCTCGGCGACATCGGCCATGCGATCCAGACCTTCGCCGAGAACCAGGGTTTTTCGATCGTGCGCGAGTTCTGCGGCCACGGCATCGGGCGCAACTTCCATGAAGAGCCGCAGGTGCTGCACTACGGCCGCCCCGGCACGCTGGAAGAGCTGGTGCCCGGCATGGTGTTCACCATCGAGCCGATGATCAACGCCGGCAAGCGCGAGATCCGGGAAATGGGCGACGGCTGGACCATCGTCACCAAGGACCGGTCACTGTCGGCCCAGTGGGAACACACGGTCGTGGTCACCGAGACGGGCTACGAGGTGCTCACCGTGTCGGCCGGCAGCCCGCCGCCGCCGGAGTTCGTGAAGCCTGCTGCCGCCACCGCATGAGCGCGGCGCCGCTGGCCACCGAGGTCGGCAGCCTGCGCCAGCAGTTCCGCGACGGCAAGGCGGCGCTGATCCAGCGGTTCCGTGAATCACGCGCCAGCACGGTGGCCGCCACGCGGTTGATCCGCGACCTGGCACGCCATGTGGACCGCACGCTGTGCGAGCTGTGGCAGCACGCCGGCATGCCGGCCGGCGCGGCGCTGGTCGCAGTCGGCGGTTATGGCCGCGGCGAACTGTTCCCGTATTCCGACGTGGACGTGCTGCTGCTGTTGCCGGACGACGGCGAGCTGCAGCCGGACCCCGCGCTGCGCTCCTCGATCGAAGGTTTCATCACCGCCTGCTGGGACATCGGGCTGGAGATCGGCTCGTCGGTGCGCACCTTGCAGGAATGTGTGGCCGAAGCCCAGCGCGACGTGACCATCCAGACCGCGCTGCTGGAGTCCCGCTGCCTGTGCGGCTCGCGGCGCCTCTTCCAGCAGTTCCGCAAGGCGACCACCGAGGCGATGGACCCCAAGGCCTTCCTGCGGGCCAAGAGCCTGGAGATGCGCCAGCGCCATGTGAAGTACGAGGACTCGCCTTACTCGCTGGAGCCCAACTGCAAGGAAAGCCCGGGCGGGCTGCGCGACCTGCAGGTGGTGGTATGGGTGGCACGCGCCGCCGGCCTGGGCGGCACCTGGTCCGAGCTGGCCGCCAAGGGGCTGATCACGCCGTTCGAGGTGAAGCAGCTGCAGCGCAACGAAGGCCTGCTCAAGCTCATCCGCGCGCGGCTGCACATGGTGGCCGGCCGGCGCGAGGACCGACTGGTGTTCGACCTGCAGACCGCCGTGGCCGAGAGCTTCGGCTACAGCGCCACCAAGGCGCACCGCGCCTCGGAAGTGCTGATGCGGCGCTACTACTGGGCCGCCAAGGCGGTGACCCAGCTGAACCAAATCCTGATGCTCAACATCGAGGAGCGCATCAACGGCTCCGGCGATGCGCCGATGCGGCCGGTGAACGAGCGCTTCTTCGACCGCGCCGGCATGCTGGAAGTGGCCAGCGACGAGCTCTACACCACGCAGCCGCACGCCATCCTCGAAACCTTTCTCATCTACCAGAGCACGCCCGGCATCAAGGGCCTGTCGGCGCGCACCCTGCGGGCGCTGTACAACGCGCGCAACGTGATGGACGCGGAGTTCCGGCGCGACCCGGTGAACCGCGCCCAGTTCATGGACATCCTGCGCCAGCCCGAAGGCCAGACGCATGCCTTCCGGCTGATGAACCAGACCTCGGTGCTGGGCCGCTACCTCTGGGTGTTCCGCCGCATCGTGGGCCAGATGCAGCACGACCTGTTCCATGTGTACACCGTGGACCAGCACATCCTGATGGTGCTGCGCAACGTGCGCCGCTTCTTCGTGCCCGAGCATGCGCACGAATACCCGTTCTGCTCACAGCTGGCCTCACAGTGGGACCGGCCTTATGTGCTCTACGTGGCCGCCCTTTTCCACGACGTGGCCAAGGGCCGCGGCGGCGACCATTCCGACCTGGGCGCGGTGGAGGTGCGGCGCTTCTGCCGCGACCACGGCATCGGCAAGGAGGACACCGCGCTCATCGAGTTCCTGGTGAAGAACCACCTCACCATGTCGCGCGTGGCCCAGAAGGAGGACCTGAGCGACCCGGAGGTGATCGGCAAGTTCGCGCAGCGCGTGGGCAACGAACGCACGCTCACCGCGCTGTACCTGCTCACCGTGGCCGACATCCGCGGCACCAGCCCCAAGGTGTGGAACGCCTGGAAGGGCAAGCTGCTGGAGGACCTGTACCGACTCACGCTGCGCGCGCTCGGCGGCGGCAAGCCCAACATGGCAGCGGAGATCGAGGCGCGCAAGCAGGAAGCGCTGTCCATGCTCAACCTGCACACCGCCCTGCCCGGCACACAGAAGCCGCTGTGGGACACGCTGGAGCTGAGCTACTTCGCACGCCACGAGGCGGCCGACATCGCCTGGCACGCACGTTCGCTGTGGCGCTACGTCAAGACCGACAAGCCGATCGTGCGGGCACGCCTGTCCTCGGTGGGCGAAGGCCTGCAGGTGCTGGTGTACTCGCCCGACCGGCAGGACCTGTTCGCCCGCATCTGCGGCTATTTCGACCAGGCCGGCTTCAACATCCTGGACGCCAAGGTGCACACCACCACCGCCGGTTACGCGCTGGACACCTTCCAGGTCGTCAGCCCGCAGATCGAGCCCGACCAGCAAGGCAGCTACCGCGACATCATCTCGCTGGTGGAGACGCAAGCCGCGCTGGCCCTGGCCTCCGAAGGCCCGCTGCCGCAGCCCAGCCGCGGCCGGGTGTCGCGGCGGGTCAAGTCCTTCCCGATCACGCCGCGCGTGGCGCTGCGGCCGGACGAACGCGGCCAGCGCTGGCTGCTGTCGGTGAGCACCAGCGACCGCTCGGGCCTGCTCTACGCGATCGCCCGTGTGCTGGCCCGCCACCAGATCAACCTGCAGCTGGCGAAGGTCAGCACCCTGGGCGAGCGGGTGGAGGACACCTTCCTCATCGACGGCCCGGTGCTGCAGCAGAACAAGGCGCAGCTGCAGATCGAGAGCGAGCTGCTGGACGTGGCTGGCCCTGTCTGACAGATTCCGCCTACACCAAAAAGGGGGAGTCGCCGATGGTGGCGGCGGAGCGCACTTCCTACAGTAAAGAATGGCCCGGTTTCCGGGAACGCGGTTTGCCTCCTTGGCTCGCAAGGAGGTCGCATGACATCGAACAAAAGCCAGGGGACAGGCGCCGGCGTCTGGGGTAGCGCCAGCGTCGCAGAGGACCAGCGCGCGCTCGCGGACCAGCTCGTCCGCTGCTCCCGCCGCCGCCGCACCATGGCGGCATGGCAAGTGAGAGCACAACAGTTGCGCAGTTTTACCGCCAGCCATGTCATCTCGATGACCGCGCTGGGGGTGCTTGCGCTGAGCGGCCTGTCCTTGCTGGCTTAGAACCATGGCCCGCCCGCAGACTGGGGAGTCGGCCAGCGCCCTCTCCCCATCCCGCACGCCCGTGTTCGCCCCGGCCGCGCGGGGCCTCGCGGCGTTGCGCTCCGAAGCGCGTGCCTTCCTCACCAGCGCCGGCGCGGTGCCGCAACCCGTGCGCGCTGCCCTGTTCGGGCGCGAAGGTTTTCACCAGCACGGCATCAGCCTCGCGATGGGCCAGCCGGTGGAGCGCAGGCGGGGCCGGCGCCGGCCGCGCACGCCGCCGTTCTTTCCGCGCCTGCTCGACAACCTGCAGGCGCTGGCACGCGCGCGTGCCTACCTGGAGCGTGTGGACCGCGAAGGCGACGCCCTGAGCCCGGCCGCCGAATGGCTGCTGGACAACTTCCACCTCATCGAAGCGCAGGCGCCGGAGATCCGCAGCGCCCTGCCGGCGCACTACTACGCCCACCTGCCCAAGCTGCGTGGCGAGCCGCTGGCCGGGCTGCCGCGCATCTATGGCATCGCCTGGGCGTTCGTGGCGCACACCGATTCCAACTTCGACCCGCAGTTGCTCGCGCACTTCCTGCAGGCCTACCAGGCGGTGGACACGCTCACGCTCGGGGAGCTGTGGGCACTGCCGACCACCCTGCGCGTAGTGCTGATGGAAAACCTGGCCCGCCTGGCCGAAACGGTGGCCAGCAACAAGGCCGCGCGCGAGGCGGCCACCTGGTGCTGCGACCACCCCGACCGCACCACCGAGGCCGAGCTCGACGCCCTCTTCGCCCGCGCGCAGCGCCGTGGCGTGCAGCTGGCGTTCCTGGCCCAGATGAGCCAGCGTGTCCACGGGCCCAACCCGGGCGATGCCGCGCAGTGGCAAGGCTGGCTGGCGGCGCACGTGCCAGATGCGACCGCCCACCTGGCCGCCGCCCAGGCCGAGCAGGCGGCCAACAACGTGAGCGTCAGCCACGCGGTGAACGCGCTGCGCTCGATGGCCAACTTCGACTGGGGCGCGTTGGTCAATGCCGTGAGCCCGGTGCTCCAGCGGCTGCGCACGGCGCCCTCGTTCCGCGAAAGCAGCGAGCTCACGCGCGACCAGTGCACCCACGCGATCGAGCGCCTGGCGCAGCAGGCCGGCGTGGCGGAGCTGGAGGTCGCCGAGCGCGCCCTCGCGCTGGCCGAGGAGAGCGACGCCACCCGCCGCCTCGGGCCGGCGCACTACCTCATCGGTGCCGGGCGTGCACAACTCGCCGCCGCGCTCGGGCAGGCGCCGAGCCGCCCCTGGCACTCGCCGCGCTGGCGCTGGGCGGTGTACAGCGGCGCCCTGGTGCTGGGCACCATCGGCCTGGTGAACGCGGCGCTCGCCGGCCAGGCCCTGGTGCCCTGGGCCGAACTGCTGAGCGTCATCCTGCTAGCGGTGCCGGCGTCCGAATGCGCCGTCGCGCTGGTGCACCGGCTCGCCGCAGAAACCATGCCGGTCCAGCGCCTGCCGCGGCTGGCCCTGGAGGGCGGGCTGCAGGAGGAGCACCGCACGCTGGTGGTCATTCCCTGCATGCTGGACAACAGCGAGGCGATCGCGCGCCAGGCCCAGTGGCTGGAAGAGTGTTTTCTTGCCAACCCGGAGCGGCATTGCCAGTTCGCCCTGCTGAGCGACTGGCTGGACGCGCCGCAGCGCCAGGCGGCCAACGATGCCCTTCTGCTGGACGCGGCGCGCGCCGCGGTGCAGGCGCTCAACCTGCGCCATGGCGGGCAGGCGGTGGTAGGCGAGGGCGAAGAAGGCACGGCCGGCGAGCACGCCCCCGCGCGCTTCCTGCTGCTGCATCGCGAACGCAGCTGGAGCGACAGCGAAGCGGCCTGGATCGGCTGGGAGCGCAAGCGCGGCAAGCTGGAGCAGCTGGTGTCCCACCTGGCCGGCGCGGCGCCCTCACCCTTCATCGACCTGCAGGCCGAAAGCCGCATCGCGCCCGGCACGCAATTCGTGGTCACGCTGGACAGCGACACCCAGCTGCCACCGGGCAGCCTGCGCGAGCTGGTGGCCGTGGCCGCCCATCCGCTGAACCAGCCGCAGCTGGCGCCGCACAGCGGGCGCGTGGTGGGTGGCCATGCCGTGCTGCAGCCGCGCATCGCGGCCCCGATCCCGCCGCGCGAGACGGTCACGCCCTTCGGCTGGCTGCACTGCGGCGGCCACTGGGGGCTGGACGCCTATGGCAATGGCAGCTCCGAGGTCTACCAGGACCTGTTCGGCGAAGGCAGCTTCGCCGGCAAGGGGCTGATCCATGTGCGCGCCTTCCACGCCGCGCTGCGCGAGCGCATCCCCGAAGGCCGCCTGCTCAGCCATGACCTGTATGAAGGCATCTGGGCCCGCTGTGCCCACCTGAGCGACGTGGCGCTGTTCGAGCGCCAGCCCATGCACCCCGACGCCGACGCGGCGCGCCGGCATCGCTGGACCCGCGGCGACTGGCAGCTGCTGCCGTTCCTGCGCGCCGCGCTGCATGGTGGCGTGGGCGCGGTCAACCTGTGGAAGATGGTGGACAACCTGCGCCGCTCGCTCATGGCACCGATGAGCGTGGCGCTGCTGTGGTGGAGTTTCACGCTGGAAGGCGTGGCGCCGGGCCGCGCCGTGCTGCTGGTCTTTGCCGCCTATGCGGCCGGCCCGCTGCTGGGGGCATTGGCCAGCCTGGTGCCGCGCCAGCGCGGCGTGGCGCTGGCGCACCTGCTGCGTGAAGGCGGGCGCGACGTGGCGCGTGCACTGCTCGGCGGCGTGTGGCAGCTGGCGGCGCTGATGGACCAGGCGCTGCTGCGCGCCGATGCCATCGGCCGGGCGGTGTGGCGCATGGCGGTGAGCCGGCGCCACCTGCTGCAATGGACCACCGCCGCACAGGCCGAATCCGGCGCGCCGGCCGAGCTGCCCACCCTGCTGCGGCGCCATGCACCGGCCTGCGTGGCCGCCGTCGCGTGGACGGTGCTGGGCCTGCTGCAGCACGATGCCCATGTTGGCTGGCTGCTCGGCTTCGGCCTGCTGTGGCTGCTGTCGCCGCTGGCGTTCTGGCTGATGGGCCAGCCGCTGGTGCGCCTGGCGCCCGGCCGGCCGTTGCCCGGGGCCGACCGGCAGTACCTGCAGGAGCTGGCGCGCGACACGTGGCGCCTGTTCGAGCGCAGCGTGAGCGCGGACCACCACCACCTGCCGCCGGCCCACCTGCAGTTGGAACCGCGCAGCATGCTGGCGCACCAGACGTCGCCCACCCACATCGGCCTGTACCTGCTGGCCACGGTGAGTGCACACCGCCTGGGCTTCATCGGCACGGATGAGCTGACCGAGCGCCTGCAGCAGACGTTGGGCACGCTGGAGCGCCTGCCGCGCCACCGGGGCCACTTCCACCAGGCCATCGACACCCAGAGCCTGCGCACCCTGGCGCCACCCTACGTGTCCACGGTGGACAGCGGCAACCTGGCGGCCCACCTGTGGGCGGTGGCCCAGGCCTGCCGCGAGTTCGCCTCCGGCCCGGCCCCGCACGACGCGATGCAGCAGGCGCTGCGCACCGCCGTGCTGCGCCTGCGCCATGCCAGCGACGCCACCCTGCGCAGCTGGCTGCAGGAGGCGCCGCTGCAGGCGCTGCTGCAGGAGGACCTGTGGGTGGCCTGGCGGCGCGACCCGGCCCGGCTGCGCCGGCTGCTCGACGCGGCGCAGGCAGTGTGGGCCGAGCGCACCGCGCAGGCCACGCAGGAGCGCCCCGAGCTGCAGCCGCTGGCCGACCTGCTGCGCCAGCTCGACAGCCTGCTGCGCGACCGCGAGGTGGACCGCGACCAGTGGGCCGGTGCGCTGCGCGCCCTGGCCGAGCGCGCCGACATGATCGCCGGCGCCATAGACTTCAGCTTTCTCTACGACCCGCAGCGCCGCCTGTTCCATGTGGGCTACCGGCCCGCCGACGCGGCGCTGGAGACCACTTACCACGACCTGCTGGCGTCGGATTCACGCCTGGCGAGCTATGTGGCCATCGCCAAGGGCGACGTGCCGCGCCGCCACTGGAGCGTGCTCGCACGCCCCTTCATCGGCGTGCGCGCCCGGCCCACGCTGCGCTCCTGGTCGGGCTCGATGTTCGAGTACCTGATGCCCAGCCTGGTGCTGGACGAGCCCTGCGGCGGCCTGCTCCAGCGTGCGCTGGCGGCCGCGGTGCAGGAGCAACGCGACTTCGGCCAGGCGCGTGGCCTGCCCTGGGGCGTGTCCGAAAGCGCCTATTTCGCGCAGGACACCACGCTGGCCTTCCAGCAGGCACGCTTCGGCGTGCCGCGCCTGGCGCTGCGCCGCACGCCGGTGGGAGACAAGGTGGTGGCGCCGCATGCCAGCGTGCTGGCCGCGATGGTGGACACGGCTGCGGCGGTGAGCAACCTCAAGCGCCTGGAACGCCTGGGCACGCGCGGGCTGTGCGGCTTTGTCGATGCGATCGACTTCACCGCCAGCCGGCGCGGCGACGAAGGCCAGCCGCAGGTGGTGCCCACCTTCCTGGCGCACCACCAGGGCATGAGCCTGGCCGCGTTGTGCAACGTGCTGCACGGCAACGCGGTGCGCGGCTGGTTCATGCGCGCGCCGCTGGCGCAGTCGCATGCGGCCTTGCTGCAGGAGCGCCTGCCGCGCGAGATCGTGTTCCAGGCCGGCCAGGTGCGCCAGCGTGCAGCCCAGCCGGCGCAGGCGCCTGCGCAGTCGTCGGCCCGGGTGATCGACCCGTCGCTGGCCCCGCTGGACGGCGTGCCCACCCAGCTGCTCGGCAACGGCTCCTACAGCGTCACGCTGAGGCCCGGCGGCGCGGGCGCCAGCTGCTGGCGCGGGCACGCGGTGAGCCGCTCGCGCGACGATGCGCTGCGCGACGCCCATGGCCACTGGCTGATGCTGCGCCGGGCCGACGACGTGGAATTCCATTCGCTGAGCCGCGCGCCCAATCCGCGCCCGGACGCGCTGTACACCACCCGATTCTTCAACGACCGGGTGGAGTTCGACGCCGAGTGCGACGACTGGGAATCCAAGGTCACGGTCTGGGTGAGCGCCGACGACGACGTGGAGTTCCGCCGCGTCATGCTGCACAACCTGGCCGACACGGACACCGAGTTCGAGCTGCTCAGCTGGTTCGAGGTGGTGCTGGGGTCGCAGGGCGCGGAAGCCGCGCACCCGGCCTTTGCGGGCCTCTTCGTGCAAGCCCATGCGGCCGGTGAACACGGCGTGCTGCTGGAGCGCCGCCCGCGTGCCGCCGGCGAAACACCGGTGTGGGGCGCGCACTTCCTGGCCACCTGCGACGTGCCGCCGGCGGCGCTGCGCATCACCTGCGACCGGGCGCGCCTGCTGCCGCGCCTGGGCCAGGTGTCGCAGGCGCGGCCCGGGCCGTCGCAGCAGCCGCGTGCTGATGGGCAGCTGGACACCGGGCTGGACCCGGTGGCCTCGCTCGCGGTGCGCCTGGTGGTGCCGGCGCAGGCGCGTGTCAGCCTCACCTTCGCCACCGCAGCCGGCGACGACGCGGCCAGCCTGCGCGCGCTGATGGACAAGTACAGCCAGGACGCCCACCTGCAACGGGCGCGCCGCATGTCGGCCACCCTCACCCGCATCCGCCATCGCGAGCTGGACATCGCGCCGGACGACCTGCATGCCATCCAGGACCTCACCAGCCTGATGCTCCACACCCCGTCGCGGCCGCGGCCGGCGCCCGCGCAGGCGCTGGACAAGCGCGTGCTGTCGCGCTTCGGCATCTCGGGCGACAAGCCGATCATGATGGTGCGGGTGAATGCCGCCCAGGGCGTGCCGCTGGTGCACACCCTGCTGGCCGCGCAGCGCCTGTGGGCCGGTGCCGGCCTGGCCTGCGACCTGGTGGTGGTCAACGGCGAGCCGGCGGCCACCCTGGCGCCCTTGCAGGAGCACATCTCGGCGCTGCACCAGGCACTCGGCAGCTCCACGCGCGAACAGACCGACCCGGGCGGCGTGCATGTGCTGCGGCTGCAGGAGATCGACGCGGCGGAAATCGCGGCGCTGCAGGCCTATGCCCGCATCGACCTGCTCGCCGATGGCCGGCCGCTGAACCGGCTGCTGGCGCAGGTGCTGGCGCAGCACCGGCCGGCCTCGCGCGCGGTGGCGGCGGCCGCCCAGGGCGACGATGCCCGCCCCCTGCCGGACCGGCGCCAGCGCGCCGCCATCGCGGAGGCACCCTGGGCCCATGAGCCGGCGCCCAGCCAGTTCCTGGCGCAGGGCGCCGAGTTCGAGATCCGGCTGGACAGCCAGCGCGTCACACCGCGGCCATGGGCCAATGTGCTGGCCAACCCGGACTTCGGCTGCCTGCTCACCGAAAGCGGCGGCGGCTTCACCTGGGCCCGCAACAGCCGCATGAACCAGCTCACCGGCTGGAGCAACGACGCGCTGCTGGACCCGGCCAGCGAACACTTCCTTCTGCAGGACGCCGGCACCCGCGAAACCTGGGGCCTGCTGCCCACGCTGGAACGCAACGGCCTGCAGGGCTATCGCGTCACCCACACCCAGGGCGAGAGCCGCTTCAGCCATGAACGCGGCGCACTCGCGGTGGACGTGCGGGTGGCGGTGCATCCGCAGGCGAGTGCCAAGGTGCTGCAGCTGCAGCTGCGCAACACCGGCGATCAGCCCCGCATGCTGCGCCTGGTGGGCATGGTGGAGTGGGTGCTGGGCGCGCAGCGTGCCGACCGCTGGACCGTGGCCACCGAGTTCGTGCCGGAACTGCAGGCGGTGCTGGCACGCCAGCTGGAGCACCAGGGCGGCTTCGGCGGTGGCACCGCCTTCCTCATGCTGTGCGGGCCGCGCGCCACGCAGTGGACCTGCGCGCGCGAGGAGTTCTTCGATGCGCTGGGCCGCCTGCGCGTGCCCCGCGCGTTGGGCGGCGCCGCCGGGCTGGGGCTGGACCCCTGTGGTGCGCTCGACGCCACGCTGGTGCTGCCGGCAGGGGGCGAAGTGAACTGCAGCTGGGTGCTGGGCTGGGGCGACACGCGCGAGGCGGCGCTGGACCTGGCCGAGCGCCTGCAGGTCGATGGCGCGGCTGCGGCCGTGCCCGATGCCGCCGCCGCGGCCTGGCAGCAGCGGCTGGGCACGGTGAGCGTGCGCACGCCGGATCCCCTGTTCGATGCGCTGGTCAACCATTGGCTGCCCTACCAGGCCACGGCCTGCCGGCTGTGGGGGCGCAGCGGCTTCTACCAGGCCGGCGGCGCCATCGGGTTCCGCGACCAGCTGCAGGATGCGATGGGGCTGGCCCATGCGGCCCCCCAGCAGCTGCGTGACCAGCTGCTGCTGCATGCCTCGCGCCAGTTCCCGGAAGGCGATGTGCAGCATTGGTGGCACCCACCCACCGGTGCCGGCGTGCGCACCCGCATGAGCGACGACCTGCTCTGGCTGCCCCTTGCCATCCAGCACTACCTGCAGCTCACCGGCGACGAGGCCGTGCTGGAGACGCCGCTGCCCTTCATCGAAGGCCAGCCGGTGCCCGACGGGCAGGACGAGCTCTACGCCACACCCAGCGTCAGCCGGCGCAGCGCCACGCTGTACGAACATGCGGCGCTGGCGATCGACCGGGCGCTGAAGTTCGGCGCCCATGGCCTGCCGCTGATGGGCAGCGGCGACTGGAACGACGGCATGAACCGGGTGGGCCACCAGGGCCGTGGCGAGTCGGTGTGGCTGGGCTGGTTCCTGCTGGTGCTGCTGCGCGACTGGCTGCCGCGCGCCCAGGCACGCGCCGACGAGCCGCGCGCCCGCCGGTGGGCCGAGGCCCGGCAGGCGTTGCAAGCCGCGATGCAGCAGCACGGCTGGGACGGCCGCTGGTACCGCCGTGCCTACTTCGACAACGGCCATCCGCTGGGCTCGCACCTTAATGCCGAATGCCAGATCGACCTGATCGCGCAGGCCTGGGCGGTGTTTGCCTCGCCGCCGGGCGATGCGCGGGCCCGCGAGGCCATGGCCAGCGCCGACAGCCGCCTGGTGGACCGGCGCACCGGTGTCATCCAGCTGCTGCACCCGCCGCTGCAGTGGCAGGCGGACGACGCCGGCTACATCCAGGCCTATCCGCCGGGCGTGCGTGAAAACGGCGGCCAGTACTCGCATGCCGCCGTGTGGGCCCTGATGGCCCAGGCGGAGCTGGGCAACGCCGAGCTCGCCTGGGAGTACTTCACCCTGCTGAGCCCGGCCCACCGCAGCCGCGGCGCCGCCGCCCAGCGCCGCTACCGGCTGGAACCCTATGTGATGCCGGGCGACGTGTACTCGCAAGCCCCCTACGAGGGCCGCGGCGGCTGGAGCTGGTACACCGGCTCGGCCGCCTGGCTGTACCGTGCCGCGCTGGAGTCCCTGCTCGGCCTTGTGTTGCGCGCCGACAAGCTGTGCTTCTCGCCCTGCCTGCCGCCGCACTGGCCCGAAGCCGAGCTCACGCTCAGGCTGTACGAGGGCCACCCGCTGCGGGTGTTGCTGCGTGCGCCGGGCGCGGCCCAGGAGCTGCCCGCGAACGCGCGCCGCGTGGCGGTGGGCGAATGGGTGGCGCCGCACACGCTGGCACCGGACACGCTGCTGGTGGTGGACGTTCCGTCGCCGCGCAGGCCGCCGCAGGCGCACAGCAGCGAGCCCGCGGCGGCGGAGGCGTAGGCGCAGGCCCAGGGGGCGCTCAGAACAGCCACTCGCCGGACAGGCGCAGCGTGCGCGGGGCGCCGGCCAGCACGCCGCCGTAGTTGACGTTCTCCCAGTAGCGCCGGTTGGCGAGGTTCTGCACCTGCAGGCGCCACACGCTCGGCACGCCGGCCACCTGCACGGCATAACGCACACCGGCGTCCCAGCGGGTGAATGCCGGCACCTTGAGCGAGTTGGCCTGGTCCAGCGCCCGCTCACCGGTGTGCACGAGGCCGCCATTCACGCTGAGGCCCGGGAGCGCCGCCACGCGCCAGTCGAGCCAGGCACTGGCCTGCAGCCGCGCCACGTTGGCCGGCCGCTTGCCCTCGCGTGCGTCCCGCGTGCCCTGCACCCGGGCATCCAGCCAGCTGACGCCCGCCACCGCCTGCAGGCCGCGCGCAAGCTCGCCGTTCAAGGCCAGCTCCAGGCCCTGGTGCCGCTGGCGGCCCAGTGTCTTGAAGACACCATCGTTCGCATCCACCGCCTGCAAGGGCTTGTCGATGTGGAACAGGGCCAGCGACGCCGACAGCGCAGGCCGCGGCCTCCACTTCACACCGGTTTCGATCTGCTGGCTGCGGATGGGGTCGAGCCGCTCGCCGCGGTTGCTCGCGGCATTGGGCGCGTAGGCGCCCTGCTCCAGGCCTTCGGTGTAGCTCGCATAGGCGGTCACGGCCTTGTTCGGCAGCCACACCAGCGCAGCCGAGGGCACCGTGACCTGCGCGCTGTAGTCGCGCTGCGTGCCGCTGGCGCTGCGGGACTCGGACCGGTACGCGATGGTGCGCAGGCCCGCCAGCACGCGCCAGTGTTCGTTCAACGAGATCGTGTCGCTCGCAAAGAGGCTGGGCTGGCGGGCGCTGCCCTGGTTCTTGGCCGGTGGGTCGGAGAAGTCGGGCTGCGCGCTGTAGACCGGTGCAAAGATGTTGCCCACCGTGAGGCCGTCGTTCGGGAACCAGCCGCCGTCCGAAGTCCTGAGCCGGCTGTCGGACACACCGATCACCACATCGTGCTGCACGCCGGCGGCGCGGAGGTGGCCGTTCAGGTAGGCCTGGGCCGCGACGGTGGTGAAGCGCTGGTCGGGTGAGTAGTAGTAGTCGCCGCTGGTGATGGTGCCGTCGCGAGCCACCTCGTACACGTCCGGAAAGGCGGCATCGCGCTCGGTGCGGCTGTAGCCCAGCTGCGCGATCAGGTCCCATCGCTGGCCCAGGCCTTGTTCCAGGCGCACGCCGACGTTGGAGGCGTCGGTGCGGTACTGGCCCCAGGGCTGGCCGAGCAGCGTGCGCGGGTTGAAGCTGTCGGCCGGCACCACCGTGCCATCGCTGCGCGGGCCGATCACTGGCTGGGCCGCCAGCTTCTTGTGCTGGTGGTCGGCGTCCAGCCGAAGCAGGGTGCCGGGCGCCAGCTGCACATCCAGCGCCAGGCCGGCGGTGGCGCGCGACAGGTCACCCGCATGCGTGAAGTCGCCTTGCTTTTCGCCGGCCAGGTTGACCCGGTACGCCAGCGTGCCGCTGGCGCCGATGGCCCCGCTGGTGTCCACATGCGCATAGCGTCCGCCGAAGCAGCGCAGCTCGGCGTCGACGCTGGTGAAGGCGCGGCGCGTGGGCCGCTTGAGGATGTAGTTGACCAACCCGCTGGGCTCGCCCACGCCGTAGAGGAAGCCGGACAGCCCCTTCAGCACGTCCACGCGCTCCATGTGCTCGAGCGGGATGTCGGCGTAGACGTTGGTCGGCAGGCCGTCGCGGCGCACGCTGTTGAGCGCGTTCGCCGAGAACCCGCGCACGGCGATGCCGTCGTAGGCCCCGCCGAAGGAGGCCGGCTGCACGCCCGGATCGTTCTTCAGCACGTCCTGCACGGTGCGGGCGCGCTGGTTGTCGATCAGCTCCCGGCTGTAGGAGCCGATGGAAAACGGCAGCTCGTGCAGGGGCTGCACACCGAGTGCACCGGCGTTCACGTCGCGGTTCACATACAGCGTTTCCTTCTTCGCGCTGATGATCACCTGCTCGACCGGCACGGCCTCGTGGTCAGCGCCTGCGGCCTGGGCCTGCGCGTTGTGGACGCAGGCGATGGCTGCCATCGCGGCCACATGCACCCCGGTGCAGCGAAAGTTCTTCGGGGTCATGCTCATTCGGCCCGGTACTGCGCAGGGCGCGGGTTCTCGACCACCAGCCCCTCGGGCTGGGCAAAGCTCAGGGTGGCGCGGTGCACCAGCGTGTCGTAGCGCTGCCCGCTCACCTCCCCGGTGCGCGGCTCGCGTGTTTCCACCTCCAGCACGTACTCGCCGCGCCAGGGTGTGTCGATGCGCACCCGCCCCTGCGTGTCGATGTCGTGCACCTGGATCCACAGGCTGGGCGCAATCACCTTCAGCGTGCCCTGCCGCAGCGGCGCGTCGCGGAAGTGGATGGCGAAGAGGTTGGGCTCACCCGCCGGCACGATGTCCAGCGCCATGGCCGCGGGCGTCGCCTGCAGCGGCCAGGGCGCGCGCCGGCTGTGGTACAGCGTGTGCACACCACCGGGGCTGGATGGGTTGTTGCGGACACCGGTGGATCGCGCCTGCGCCAGCGCGCCGCCCTCCCCCAGGCCACCCTGCAGCATGAAACCCGTGCCCCGCAGCTGCCACGTCAGCGCCCGTGTCTGCGCGCCGGCCGTGCGCTCGGCACGCAGCAGCACCAGGTGGTCCAGCTTGCCGGGGCTGCGTTCGTTCAGGCGGATTTCCGGCTCGCCGTACTGCACCTGCATCTCGCCGCTGCCGGCGGGTGCGATCCAGAGGCTGTGCGCCATCGCCAGCGGGCTGGCCAACGCGCTGACCAGCGCGAGCAATGTGGGTCTCATGCGATCTCCATGTCGTGATAAAGGCAAATGCGAATCATTCTCATTCTATGTCCTAGCATGCGCCTCCGTCCACAACACCAAGAGCTCAGGGAAGACTCGATGACCCATTCAACCGATACACCCGTTCGTGCGCCCCTCCACGTTCACCCGCTGACACCACGCGAGTGCGCCGGCATCGAGCAGCTGGTCGACCAGCTGGCCGCCAGCTTCGGCAGCGTGGAGACCTCCGAGTTCGCCGACGCCTGCGCATTGGCGGCTCAGGAGCTGCCCCGCCCCTTGCGTGAGCTCGCCCACCGCTTCAAGCACCTGCACCTGCCCTGCAGTGCGCTGCTGATCCGCGGCGTGCCGGTGGACGACAGCCGCATCGGGCCGTCGCCGGCGCACTGGGACGCCACCTGGCGCAACCCGCCCACCCTGCGCGAGGAGATCGCGCAATGCCTGCTCACCTCGGCCCTGGGCGAGATCTTCGGCTGGCGCACGCAGGAGAACGGCCGCTTCCTGCGCCACATCGTGCCGATCGAGCGCGACCGCGGCGAGCAGCTGGGCGGCGGCAGCAGCGTGACGCTGGTGTGGCACAACGAAGAAGCGTTCCACGAGCACCGTTGCGACTTCCTGTCCATCGTCTGCTACCGCAACGAGGAACGGGCTGAGACCATCCTTGCCACCATCGACGACTTCGACGTGCCGGACGACCTATGGGCCGTGCTGTCCGCGCCCCGCTTCGTGGTGCTGCCGGACACCTCCCACCTGCCGGACCAGAACATCAGCGCCCACTGGCGGCTGGACGACGACGCCTTCGAGCGTATCCGCCGCATGTATGCCGAGCCTTGCCCGGTGCCCGCGCTCAGCGGCTCGCGCCGGCGCCCGTTCATCCAGGTGGACGAGGCCTACATGCGTGCCGTCGATGGCGACACGCAGGCGCAGGCGGCCTTCGACTGGCTGATCGGGCGCTTCAATGCGCACAAGTGCTCCGTGGTGCTGGAGCCCGGCGACATGCTGTGGATCGACAACAAGCGGGCGGTGCACGGCCGCTCGGTCTACCAGCCCAACTACGGGCCGCGCCACCGCTGGCTGCGGCGCGTCAACGTCACCATGAACCTGCGCGGTTCCATGCCCCTGCGCGAGCACGCCGTCGCCCGCCACATCGTCTGAGGAGCCCCCATGCCAGCCATTCATGCCGCCGAGGCAGGCGCAAGCCTGCGCGTCATCAGCAAACGGGAGCTCGCCAGCCTGCGCTACGAGCTCGACGAAGTGCTGCAGGTCGTTCAAGGCGCCTACCGCGCCGTTGCCGAAGGCCGCTCCGCCAATCCCGCCAAGCTCACGGTCAAGCCCCCCGATGGCCGCTGCGTGGCCTACGCCATGCTGGGCCGCGACGGCGACCGCGGCACCGTGGCGGTCAAGACCTCCTACAAACACGGCCCCGAGGGTGACAAGGCCGACCAGCGCTACTACACCACGCTGTCGCTGTACGACGAGCACACCGGCCTGCCGATCGCGCTGATGGACTGCAGCCTGGTCGGCAGCCTGCGCACGCCGGCCGCCTCCGCGCTGATCGCCCAGGCCTGCGCCCGGCCGGGGGCCAGCACCGCGCTGGTGGTGGGCTGCGGCGTGCAGGGCACGATGGCGCTGCCCTTCCTGGTGCGCCGCCTGCCGGGGCTGCAGCGGCTGATCGTGCACGGGCACCACGTTGCCGGTATCGACGCGGTGCTGAGTGCCATGCACCAGCACCACCCGGGCCGCCAGGTCGAGGTGTCGCATGACCTGCGCCGCGCCGCGCAGGAGGCCGACATCGTGGTGGGTGCGGCCGGCCCGGCCTCGCCCGAAGCGGTGGACGCCAGCTGGCTGCGCCCCGGCGCACTGTGCATCCTCGTCGGCTACGGCATCGACAGGCAGGCCCTGCACCGCGCCGACTGGCGCGTGGCCACCAGCGCCGAGCAGATGCAGGTCACCGGCACGGACCTCGCCGTGGACGGCGTGCTGCCGGCCATCAATGCGGAGCTGCCCCAGATCCTGGTGGGCACTCAGCCCGGCCGGCGCGACGACCACCACCGCGTGTTTGCCTACAACAGCGGCATGGTGGTGACCGACATCGCGCTGGGGCGGCTGATGGCCGAGCGCGCGCTGGCACAGGGCCTGGGACGGGAGGTGGCGCTGTGGTGACACCCGTGCATGCTGCCGGCCGCCCCGCGCCGGCCGGGCTGGTGCTGCCGGCACTGCAGCATCCGCTGGTGCAGCGCCTGTTCGACGAGCACGCCGCATTGCTGCACGAGCTGGTCGACGGCCTGGGCTCGCCGCTGCACCTGATGCTGCCGCAGGTGTTTGCGCAGAACGCGACCGCGTTTGCCGAGTGCCTGCGCACCGAAGGTGTGGATGGCCTGGTGCTGTACGCCAAGAAGGCGAACAAGGCGCACTGCCTGGACGAGGCGTGTGCCCGGCTCGGCCTGGGCGTGGACGCCGCCAGCGCGCAGGAGCTGACACAGGCGCTGGGTGCCGGCGTGCCGGGGCCGCGGGTCGGTGTGTCCGGGCCGGCCAAACAACCGGCGCTGATGCGCCTGGCCCTCCGGCAGGGCAGCCTGCTCGCGATGGACAGCCTGGAGGAGCTGCAGGCCTGCGCGCTGGCGGCGGCCGCGGAACACGGCCGGGCACGCGTGCTGCTGCGCTGGCGGCCCGACTCCCAACCGCGCAGCCGCTTCGGCATGGCCGACGCGGAGCTCGATGCGGCGCTGGATGTGTGTCTCCACCAGCAGGCGCATCTCGGCCTGGAAGGGTTCTCCTTCCACCTCACCGGCTACTCCGCGGCCGAGCGCGCGGAGGCGGCGCACGCCCTGGTGCAGCGTTGCCTGGACGCCCGCGCCCGCGGCCTGCAGGCCGACTGCATCAACATCGGCGGCGGCTTTGCGGTGCGGTATGTCGAGCCCGCCGCCTGGCGCGACTTCCAGGCCCAGCAGGGCCCGGCGCACTACCACGCGGGCAAGGCTTTCGGTGGCTTCTACCCCTATGCCGCCGAATGCCATGGTGCCGCCATGCTGGCGGCGGTGCTCGCCGCCCGCCCGAGTGCGCAGGAGCCCTTGTCCGCGCGCCTGCGCCGCCACGGCGTGCGCCTGCTGCTCGAACCCGGCCGCGCGCTGCTGGACCAGGCCGGCCTCACGCTGTTTCGTGTGCAGGGTGTCAAGGACCGGCCCGACGGCTACGGCGTGCTCACGGTCGAAGGCACCAGCTTCAGCATGTCCGAGCAGTGGTTCGACAGCGAGTACCTGCCGGACCCGCTGCTGCTGCCCGACCGCGGCGACGCGGCCATGCCGTACATCGCCTGCGTGGCCGGCACCAGCTGCCTGGACAGCGACATGGTCAGCTGGCGAAAGCTGCGCCTGCCGCGCCGGCCGGTGCCTGGCGACCTGCTCGCCTACCTCAACACCGCGGGCTACCAGATGGACTCGAACGAATCGCCGTTCCATGGCCTGCCGTTGCCCCGCAAGGTGGCCGTCGAGTTCCACGCCGGCCAGCGCCTGCACTGGCGCCTGGACAGCGTGGCGCCGCTGCGCCCGCTTCAAATCATCTAAGGGAGAACCACTTCATGGACCGTCATCCGCTGCAACCCCAGGCCCGCCTGGCCACCCGCACCTCCGACCTCATCGGCCAGACCCCGCTGATGGAGCTGCTGACCACCCGCTTCGGCACCCGGGTGCTGCTCAAGCTGGAGCAGTTCAACCCCACCGGCACCGCCAAGATCCGCATGGCGCGGCAGATGCTCGACGAGGCCGAAGCGCAGGGCCGGCTGCAGCCCGGCGGCTGGGTGATCGAATCGACCTCCGGCAACACCGGCATGGGCCTGGCGCTGCTGGCCGCCGAACGCGGCTACCGCTTCACCGCGGTGGTGGACCACCATGCGTCCAAGGACAAGCTGCGCGCGATGCAGGCGTTTGGTGCCGAGCTGCTCTACGTCAACGAGCATCCGGGCGACGGCCTGGCCACCGCCGACCGCGAGGCGCTGGCCGAACGCATCGCCGCCGAACAAGGCGCCTACTGGACCGAGCAGCACAACAACCCGGCCAACGCCAACGGCTACCGTGCGGTGGCCCACGAGCTGGAGCAGGCGCTGGGCACCGGCATCACCCACCTGATCGGCGCGGTGGGCACCGGCGGTTCGCTGTTCGGCACGGCGCGCGAACTCAGGCAGCGGCTGCCCGGGGTGCGTGTGATCGGCGTGGAGCCGGTGGGCTCCATCGCCTTCGGCGGCCCGGGGGCACCGTACTACCAGTCGGGCACCGGCACACCCGAAGGCGCAGAGATCGGCGAGCTGGTGGACTACGGCCTGCTCGACGAAGGCCTGAAGGTGAGCGACGCGCAGGCCTTCAACACCGCCCGCTACATCGCCCGCACGCGGGCGCTGCTGCTGGGCGGCTCCGCCGGCGGCGTGCTCTACCAGGCACTCAAGCGTGCCGAGGTGGCACCGCCACACAGCACCATCGTCGTGCTGGTGTGCGATGGCGGCGAGAAGTACCTGGACACGGTGTTCAACGACGACTGGATGAACGAACGGGGCCTGATCGACCCGGCGGTCGGCGAGGAGCTGGATGCCTTGATCGAGCAGCTCACCGCGGGCATGGGCGCGTCCGCCCTCCACACGCCGCGGGCGGCCCGGGGCGATGCTGTGCGCACTATGCGGCGGACCGCGGCCCAAGAGGTGCATCCATGATGCTGCGCCGCGGGTGGGCGGATGCGGCCCACATCGGCACGCTGGCCCGGCCGCTGGTGCTCACGCAGCTGGCCCAGGTGGCGCTGGGCACCACCAGTGTGGTGATGCTCGGGCACCTGGGCGCGCTGGAGCTGGCGGCCGGCGGGCTGGCGTTGACCCTGTTCAACCTGCTGCGCACCATGGGGGTCGGCCTGGTCACCCCCACAGCCAACCTGATCGCCGCGGCCCCCGGGCAAGGCGTCGGCGCGCCCGGCCCGATACGCGACCTGGCACGCGCGGGCTTTGCGGTGGCCACCTTGGCAGGCCTGTTCGCCTGGGCGGTCATGGCCCTGGCCGGCCCGCTGCTGCGGCTGCTGGGCCAGGATGCCGCCGTGGTGGAGGGCTGCACCCGCTACCTCGCCCTCGCCGCACCGGGCATCCTGCCCCTGCTGTGGTTCCAGTCGCTGCGCAACGTGATGGTCGGCCTGCGCCGGCCCGGGCCCCTGCTGGCGGTCACGCTGGCCTCGGTGGTGGTGAACATCGGGCTCAACCTTGTGCTGGTCGACGGCGCGTGGGGGTTGCCCGCATGGGGGCTGGCGGGTGTCGCCCTGTCATCCACGCTGGTGAACACGGCCTCGTTCGCCGCCTTCTGCATGCTGGCGCGGCGCGACCCCACCGTCGGGCCGCTGTTGTGCTTGCGCATCTGGCGCACCAGCCGGGCGGCGCTCAAGCGCACGCTCGCGCTGGGGCTGCCGGTGGCCGCCACCTATGGCTCGGAGGCCGGCTTCTTCTCCGTGCTGAGCCTGCTGGCCGGCACCCTGGGTGCCACCGCGCTGGCCGCGCACACCGTGGTCAACCAGGCGGTGTATGTGGTGTTCATGGTCGCGGTTGGCATCTCGCATGCGGTGTCCATCAGCATCAGCCCCGCGTGGGCGCGCCACGACACCGCCACCGTGCGCCGCCTGGGCTGGACCGGGCTGGCGCTCGGCTGGCTGGCGATGGCCGGTGCAGCGGCCGTCTACCTGGCGGCGCCCCGGCTCGTGCTGTCCGCCTTCGTGCGTCCGGGCGCGGACACGGCCACGCTGCTGGTGGTGGCCACCCCCTTGCTCTGGCTGGCCGCGTTGCTGCAGTTCTTCGACGCCAGCCAGAACATCGCCATCGGGCTGCTGCGCGGGGTGGGCGACACCACGAGCGCCTTTTTTCGCACCCTGCTGGGTTACTGGGGCCTCGGCCTGGGCAGCGCCTGGCTGCTGGCCGGCCAGGCCGGCCTGGGTGTGGCCGGGCTGTGGCTGGGCCTGCTGGTCGGCCTGGCGGCCACGGCCGCACAGCTGCTGCTGCGCTTCCATCGCCTCACCGCCGCGCCGGGGCCACGCGCCAGCGACTCGCTGGGCGCACTGAAGAAGGAGTCCACCGCATGACGATCTCCGCAGCCCCCGTGAGCGAAGTGGCCGGCTATGTCGTGGCCATCCGCACGATCGAGTTCTTCCAGGCAACCGAACAGGTGGATGAAGACCACGTGCGCCAGCTGGCCCGCACCATCCACCTCCAGGGCCACTGGCTGGCACCGATGCCGATCGAATCCAGCACGGGCCTGGTGATGGATGGCAACCATCGCCTGCAGGCGGCGCGGCTGCTGGGCCTGCGGCGGCTGCCCTGCATCCCGCTGCACTATGGCGACCGCCGCGTGGCGGTGCGCTGCTGGCGCAGCAACCTGCCCTTCGACACCCGGCGCGTCCTGTCGCTCGCCAGCGGCCGGGAACTGCTGCCTTTCAAGACCACCCGCCATCGTTTTGACCCGCCGCTGCCGCAAAGCCACATCCCGATCGCGTTGCTGGCGTGATCAGCCCGCACGCGGCCGTGTTGCTCAGCGGGGGGAGCCTGCGCGCAGGCGGTGCCGGCGCGCCATGGCCTCCAGGCCGAAGTGCATCGCGGTCGCCCCTGCCAGCGGCAGCAGGTAGAAAGCGGCACGGTAGGCCAGCAATGCCGCGATCAGCTGGCCCTCCGGCACACGGTCACCCAGGGTGGCGATGAACACCGCCTCGATGACACCCAGCCCGCCCGGCACATGCAGCGCCACGCCGGCCACCGCCGCGCACAGCAGCGTGCCGAACACCGTGCCGTAGGGCACATGGCCCGGCATCAAGGTCCAGATCACCGCGCCGGTGAGCGCCCAGTGCAGCACCGACAGGGCCACCTGTTCCAGCGCCAGGCGGCCGGTGGGCAGCTCGAACTCGCGTCCCCGCCAGTGCAGCTGGCGCCGCCGCGCGGTGGCGCACCACAGCACGTACAGCAAGGTCACCGCCAGCATCGCGATACCGGCCAGCTGCGCCAGCTCCGGGTCCAGCCCCAGCTGGGCCGGTGGCTCGAACGAGCGCGTGGCCAGCAGCACGCCGGCCAGCACCATGTAGCCGCTCCAGTTGGTGAGCAGGCTCAACATGAAGACGCGGCCCGCCTCCATCGAGGTGAGGCCCAGGCGCGAATACAGGCGCCAGCGGAACGCGAAGCCACCGACCAGGGCACCGAGATTGAGGTTGAAGGCGTACGACACCAGGCCGACGCCCACCACCTTCAACGGGGGAATCTGGTGGTCCAGGTAGCGCCGGGCCAGCAGGTCGTAGGTGGCGTAGGTGAGGTGCGCCGCGCTTGCAAACGCCAGGGCGGCCAGCAGCGTGGTGACCGGGTAGCCCAGCAGCACCTGCCACACGGCCGACCAGTCCACCTTGCGCGCCCGGTCCACCACCAGCCAGCCGACGGCCAGCGCCAGCGCGATGGCGATGCCACGGCCCAGCAGGCGGCGCCACGGCGGCTTGTGCGGACGGATCAGCGGATCGTCCGCCAGGTCGTCGATCGCCTCGCCGGGGGGCAGGGCCTGCTCACGCATGGCGGTGGCTTTCCACCTCGCCGGAACGCGGTGGCTCGCTCAAGGCCGGCGGCGTGCTGGGCCGCAGCGGCGTCAGCTTGGGCCGGTGCGCCGGCAGCCAGCCGGCCCACGCCGGGAAATGGCGCGTCAGGTGGTAGGCCAGCGCGTCCAGCAGCATGGCCCAGCGCCCACGCCCACCTTCGGGCTGCACCTGCACCTGGGTGCAGTGGTTGGCCATCAGGCCTTCCAGGTTCTGGCGCAGCTCGGCGATGAAGGCCCGGTCGCGTGTCATCACGTTGGCCTCGAGGTTGAGCGACAGGCTCAAGGGATCGAGGTTGCTGGAACCCACCGTGGCCCAGCTGTCGTCCACCAGCGCCACCTTGCCGTGCAGGGGCCGCTTGCAGTACTCATGGATCTCCACGCCGGCCGGCAGCAGGTGGCCGTGCAGCAGGCCGGCCGCCGTCTTCACGATCTTCATGTCCGGCTGGCCCTGCAGGATCAGGCGCACCCGCACGCCGCGGCGGGCCGCCTGGCGGATGGTCTTGAGCAGCCGGTAGCCGGGGAAGAAGTAGGCGTTGGCAATGATCACCTCGCGCCGCGCCGCGCGGATCGCGGCCCGGTACTGGCGCTCGATGTCGTCGCGGTGATGGAAGTTGTCGCGTATGACGAACATCACTTCCGCATCGCCGGCGGGCTGCGGCGGCGGCAGCTCCGGCCACGGCGGGCGCGGGCGGATCTGGCTGCGTGCGAAGGCATGGATCCGCGCGACGATGGGCCCGCGCAGGCGCACCGAATAGTCCTGCTTGGCCTCCGGGCCGAAGTCGCCCAGGTGGTCGGCGCTGAAGTTGATGCCGCCCACGAAGGCCACCTCGCCGTCCACCACCACGATCTTGCGGTGCATGCGGCGGAACATGTTGGTGCGCAGGCGGCCGAACAGCGGCGGCCGCGGATCGAAGGCGCGCACCCGCACGCCGGCATGCATCAGCGCCGCCAGGTAGTCGTCGGACAGGTCGGGCGAGCCGAAACCATCGACCAGCAGGTCGATGGACACGCCGCGCGCGGCCGCCTCCAGCAGCACCCGGTGCAGCTCCAGGCCCACCTTGTCCTCGAACAGGATGAAGGTCTCGATGATGACCTCGTGGCGTGCCTGCCGGATGGCGTCGAACACCGCGGGAAAGTGCTGTTCACCGTTTTCCAGCAGCTCGATGGAATTGCCTGACGTCCAGGCCCGCTGCGGGCGCGGCAGGCGCGACATCAGGCGCTCGCGGGTGATTCCACTCATACGTGGATCTCCGCGGCCAGCGGGGCATGGTCCGACAGGTGCGACCATGGCTTGCGCGGCAGCGTCACCGGGCTGTGGGCACTGGCGTTGCGGGCGTAGATGCGGTCCAGGCGCAGCATCGGCAGGCGCGACGGGAAGGTGCGGGCCGGCTCGCCGTGGGCGCTGACGAACACCTCTCGCAGGTTGAGGCATTCCATCAGCTGGCGATGCCCTTGCAGCCGCCAGTCATTGAAGTCGCCTGCCACCACCACGGGCGCGTCGGCCGGGATCTCGTTGTTCACCAGTTCGCACAGCTGGGCCAGCTGGCGTCGCCGGTGCGATTCACGCAGCCCCAGGTGCACACACACGGTGTGCACTGGCGGCACGCCACCGGGCGGCTGCAGCACGCAGTGCAGCAGGCCGCGGGTCTCGTCACCGGGATGGGAGGCGTCGTGATTCATGTGGTGGACGATCGGAAAACGCGACAGCAGGGCATTGCCATGATGGCCGTGGGGATACACCGCGTTGCGGCCATAAGCCATGTCGGTCCACATGGTGTCGGCCAGGTACTCGTACTGGGGTGCGTCCGGCCATTCCTCGTAGCGGGCAGCGTGCCCGGCATGCTGGCCCAGCACTTCCTGCAGGAACACCACGTCGGCCTGCACCGCGTGCACCGCCTCCCGCAGCTCGCGCAGGATGAACCGGCGGTTGAAAGCACCGAAGCCCTTGTGGGCATTGACGGTGAGCACGCGAAAGGCAAAGCGCGCGTCGGTGTCGGCCTGTTCGCCGGTGGAAGCCGGGATCTGCACACCGGGGCGCGGGAAGTCTCGTGGGGACATCCCGCCACTGTGCCGCGGCGGCCCGGCCTGCGCTGTCGCTGCGGCACGGCTTTGCACGTCGGCGATCGCCTACACGGCGGCGTGCGATTCCTCGGCCCGCTCCTGCAGGGTGGCAAGGAACTGGCGCTGCCACCACTGCACGTCGTAACGCACCACGTTCTTCAGCAGCGCCTGGTGCCGCTCCACCCGCTCGGCCAGCGGCATGTGCAGTGCCCGCTCGATCGCATCGGCGGTGGCGGAGATGTCGTAGGGGTTCACCAGCAAGGCCTCGCGCAGCTGCTCGGCCGCGCCGGTGAAACGCGACAGCACCAGCACGCCGGGATTCTCCGGCTCCTGCGACAACACGTATTCCTTGGCCACCAGGTTCATGCCGTCGCGCAGCGGCGTCACCAGCCCCACCCGGCTGGCGCGGTACAGGCCGGGCAGCCGCCGGCGTGAGATGGTGCGGTAGAGGTAGCGCACCGGCATCCAGTCCAGTTCGCCGAACTCTCCATTGATGGAGCCGCACAGCAGCTCCAGCTGGGTGCGGATCTGCGCATAGGCTTCCACCGACGAGCGCGACGGCGAGGCAATCTGGATCAAGGTGGCGCTGTTGCGATGCACCGGGTAGCGATGCAGCATCTCGTTGAAGGCCTGCAGCCGCTGCGGCAGGCCCTTGGAATAGTCCAGCCGGTCCACGCCCACCAGCAGCTGGCGCTTGGCATATTGCTCGCTGGTGTTGCGCCAGGTCTCCACCGCCTCGTCGGCCGCGGCCAGGGCGCGGAACTCCTGCACGTCGATGCCGATCGGGAACGCCTGCGCCCGCAGCACCCGGCCGAACGCATGGAAACGGTGGTCGGGCAGCACATGCGCCCTCGCCTCGCTCATCACGAAGCCGGCGAAATGGGCCGCATCGGCCTCGCTCTGCAGGCCCAGCAGGTCATAGGCGAACAGCGAGCGCAGCAGCCAGTCGTGCGCCGGCAGCGCGGCCAGGATCAGCGGCGGGGGCAGCGGAATGTGCAGGAAGAAGCCGATGCGCTGCTTGCAGCCCAGCGTGCGCAGCTCGGCGGCCAGCGGAATCAGGTGGTAGTCGTGCACCCAGATCACGTCGTCATCGCGCAGCAGCGGCAGCAGCGCCTGCGCGAACTGGCGGTTCACGCGCCGGTAGCCGTCGAGGTAGTCGCTGCGGAACTCCGCCAGGTCCAGCCGGTAGTGGAACACCGGCCACAACACGCTGTTGGAATAGCCCAGGTAATAGGTGTCGTGGTCCGACTGCGTGAGGTCCACGGTGGCCAGTGTCACGTTGCCCGAATTGCGCAGCTGCGCCTTGAGCAACTGCGCCGGCTCGGTGCGGTCGTCGACGATGCGCCCGCTCCAGCCGAACCACAAGCCTCCCGTCTCGTTGAGGGTGGGACCGAGCGCCACGGCCAGGCCGCCGGCGGCGGTCTTGCGGGGGTCGGCGAGGCGATTGGAGACAGCGACTACGCGTGCCATGGCGGTGCTCCTTCTGTGCGGGAGTCTGTTGGGAACTTCATTCGCGTGCGGGGGAGTGAGTTTGCTGACGGCCAGCCATCGTGGCTTCATGCGGGCCGCCATGAAGGGAGCGGCAAGGGCGTGGGCGGGCGTGGCGGAGGGCTTCATCCCGGCGGTCGGCCCTGGCGGGCCGACTGCTCTGCGCTGCTCGGGCCCCGAGGGCGGCTGCGGAACTCGCCCTTATCGGCCGCTGCGCGGCCGAACGGAGCTCAAACAGTCCTCGCCAACCCGCCGCTCGCGCGGCGGGCAACCCTCGAGGCCCTGCGCTGCTCGACGCCTGCGAGGCGCCCACCGCCACACCCGCCCATGCCCTTGCAACACCGTTGGAGCACCTCCACCGGGAATTGCTTCGTGGCGAACCCACAGTGGAGTCAGCAAGGCGGCGTGCGGGCAGCCGGCGGGGCGCCTTGAGCCGCCGAGAAGCGCAGGGCCGGGCAGGCTCCGCCGCGCGCAGCGTGGCGGTGGCGAGGACTGTTTGAGCTCCGTTGGCCCGCGCAGCGGGCCATAAGGGCGAGTTCCGCAGCCACCTGCCCGGCCCGAGCATCGCAGGGTAGTCGCCGCCAAAGGCGGCGACCGGCTCAGATGAAGCCCCGACGGCTGCCTGCACGCCGCCTTGCCCGCTCGGTAGCCCGAATGCTTTCCTCATATCACCGTGTCCCACGGCCGTGACAGCCTTGTGGCACCGTTGATGAGGCCCACCATCGAATAGGTCTGCGGGAAGTTGCCCCACATCTCGCCGGTGATCGGATGGGTGTCCTCCGACAGCAGGCCCAGGTGGTTGCGGGCCGACAGCATGGCCTCGAAGATCGCACGAGCCTCGGCATGGCGGCCGATGCGCGCGAGGGCGTCGATGCGCCAGAACGTGCAGATGTTGAACGAGGTCTCGGGCTTGCCGAAGTCGTCGGCGGCCTCGTAGCGGCGCATGAAGGGGCCGTCGGCGAGTGTCTTTTCCATCGCATCCACGGTGGACACGAAGCGCGGGTCGCGCGGGTCGATGAAACCCACCTCGGCCATCAGCAGCACGCTGGCATCGAGCTCGCTGCCACCGAAGCTTTCGGCAAAGGCCTGGCGCTTCTCGCTCCACGATTCGCGCAGGATGCGGTCGCGGATGTGCTGCGCGCGCTGGCCCCAGTAGGTGGCGCGCTCGGGCAGGCCGAGCGCCACCGCGATCTTGGCCAGGCGGTCGCAGGCGGCCCAGTTCATCAGCACCGACGAGGTGTGCACGCGCGCCCGCGTGCGCAGCTCCCACATGCCGGCGTCGGGCGAGTCGTGCACGCCCCAGGCCAATTCGCCCATGCGTTCGAGCTGCTGGAATTCGTTGAGGCCGGCGCGGCGGAACAGGCGGGTGTCGTGGAAGGCCTGGGCTGCCCCCAGGATGATGTTGCCGTACACGTCGTGCTGGAAGTGCTCGTAGGCCTGGTTGCCCACGCGCACCGGCGCATGGCCGCGGTAGCCCGGCAGGTGCTCCACGACGCCTTCGGTGAGGTGCTTCTCCAGGCCGATGCCGTACAGCGGCTGCACATGGCGAAGGTCCTCGCCGGCGATCACGTTGCCCAGCCAGCGCAGGTATTCCTCCATGGTGGCCACTTCGCTGATGCTGTTGAGCGCCCGCACCACGAAGAAGGCGTCGCGCAGCCAGCAGAAGCGGTAGTCCCAGTTGCGCGCGCTGCCCGGCGCCTCCGGGATGCTGGTGGTCATCGCGGCCACGATGGCGCCGGTGTCCTCGTACAGCGAGAGCTTGAGCGTGATGGCGGCGCGCACCACCGCGTCCTGCCACTCCAGCGGCAGGGTGAGTGCACGCGCCCAGTTGCGCCAGTAGCGTGCCGTGCGCGAATGCAGGTCGTCGGCCACTTGGCGCACACCGGCGTCCAGGGTCTCGTCGGGCCCCAGGATGAAATCCATGGGCGCATCCAGCAGGAAGGGTGTTTCGTCCAGCACATAGGCCAGCGGCGCGTCGGTGGTCAGGCGCAGCACCATGTCGGGCCCCACGTAGCGCACGTGGTGGCTGCCGCGTGTGAGCGTGGGGATCGCGCGGCCCCAGTCGAAGCGCGGGCGCAGGCGCATCAGCACCCGCGGCTGGCCGGCGATCGGGCGCAGGCGCCGCACGATCTGCACCGGGCGGAACACCCGCTCGCGCGCAAAGAAGCGCGGCGCCAGGTCGGTCACCTCGATGCCGTTGCCATGCGCGTCCCACAGGCGGGTGACCAGCACGGCGGTGTTGGGCTCGTACACCTGCTCGCTGCGCGCCTGGCCTTCGAGCTCCACGCTCCAGGCGCTGGCCGCGTCGCTCGGGTCCAGCAGGGCGTTGAACACCGGGTCGGCGTCGAAGCGCGGCATGCAGGACCACACGATGCGCGCATGGCGGTCCACCAGCGCGGTGAAACTGCAGTTGCCGATGACGCCCAGCTCGAGTGAATTGGGCAGGGTGCTGGGGCCGTAACCCCTAGGCGCTTGCGGCATGGTGAGTGATGTCCTTGGGTGGATGGGCAGCGGCCAGCAGCCAGCGCCGCACGGCGGCGGCACCGTCGATGCGTTGTGCGGCGATGGTGGGGCCCGGGCCGACCTTCACCGCCACGCCGCCGAGGCGCTGCACCACCTCGAAGCCGGCTTCGTCGGTCACGTCGTCGCCCAGGAAGAGTGGCTGGCGGCCGGCAAACGGCGGCTCGGCCAGAAACGCCTCGATCGCATGGCCCTTGCTCACGCCGCGCGGCAGCACCTCCAGCACCATCTTTCCGTCCAGCAGCTGCAGCCCGGGCGCGCCAGCCAGCGCCTGGGTGATCGCCTCGCGGCAGGCCGCCTCCCACTGGGGCGCCTCGCGGTAATGCAGGGCCACCGCGGCGCCCTTGCGTTCGACGCGCAGGCCGGGGTGGGTGGCCGCCAGCGCCTCCGCACGGGTGGCGATGGCGTCCAGCGCCGTCGTGGGCAGGCGCTCAACGGTGCCCGCCGCCCGCCGGCGCTCCGCGCCATGAATGCCGGCCGCCGGCAATGTGAGCGGCGCCAGCCAGCGGTCAAGTTCGGCAATCGGGCGGCCGGAGATGATGGCCAGCGCGCCACCCAGGCGCTCGCTCAGGCGGGCGAGAGCGTGCGTGAGCGCCGGATCGACGACGATGCGGTCCGGGCTGGGGGCAATGTCGACCAGCGTGCCGTCGAAATCGAGAAACAGGGCGTGGTCATCGTTCAGTGGCGGGGAAATCGGCATCACGGGCGGTGGGTCGGGGACGCAAGGGTGCTGGCAAACAGGATGCCGGCCCCTCCCGTGTCACCGGGCCGATGCCCGCAGGTGGCGCTTCACATCCTCGAAGCTGATGCTGCCGGTGTGCGCGCGGTCGATCTGTTCGAAATCGTCAGCGACCCGGCCCAGGCCTACCGCGCGGGCCTGTTCGCGCGTGATGCGCCCGGTGCCCGCGGTGTCGGCGGCTGCGAAGCGCTGGCGCAGCTTGCGTTCCACTTGCGCCTGCAAGGTGGCCCCGCTGCTGGGCGCCACGGGCGGCTGCGCGGCGGCGCGGGCCTGGGTGGCCGGCGGCACCCAGGGGTCGCGCAAGGCCGGCGGCGGCTCGGCAGCGCCCGCCTGCACGACCCACGACAGGGCGGCTGCGAACCCGAATCGAACAAGTGGCACCGGCATGGGGACTCCTTGGCCTTCAGCGCCCGGCCGCGACGGCCTGCAGGTAGAAGGCCTGCAGGTCGGCCCGTTCACGCACACGCGAAGCATCGTCGAGATAGGTCATGTGGCCGCCCGGGTAGGAGCGCAGCTGCACGGCCGCGGTTCCACCCAGGCGCGCCAGGTCGAGCTCGGTCTGGAAGAACGGCGTGGCCAGGTCGTGGTAGCCGCTGACCGACAGCACCTTGAGATTGGGGTTCAGCGTGAGGGCGGTGGCCAGGTCGGGCACGGTGTCAGGCAGCGCGCGGCCATCGTGGGAGAAATCCCAGGTGTTGATCGCATCGCTCAAGGTCACGTAGCCGGTGATGCTGGAGTAGCCGAGCGAGCTGCGCAGGTAGCTCTGGATGGCGCTGGCGAACTGGCTGGAGATGAAGGTGCTGGACGGATCGCCTTCGCTCGCCAGCGCGCTGCCCTTGGGCGCGGCCATGCGGGCGTCGTAGCGCCCGACCAGGTCGTTGGGCAGCAGGTTGACCTGGAACGTGGTGGGGTCGAGGTTGAAGTGGCCCTGCCACAGGCTGGTGGACGCGCCGGTGTTGGCAGCGAGCGCGGACAGCAGCGAGCCCGAGGGTGGCGTGCCTTGCGAGAGGTACGCGGCCAGCGCGGGGGAGTAGCTGTTGCGGGTGAACTCCCGCATCTGCTGCTCGAAGCCGTCCAGGTCCGCAGGCGGTGGGTTGACCAGCCGGTGGTAGGCGCCGGTGGCGGCATAACTGGGCAGGTAGCCGGCACAGCTGCCTTGGCCCGTCACGCCGCAGTTGCTGTTGTAGTCCAGCACCGAGGATTGCAGCACCATGCCCTTCAGCGACACCCCGGCGGTTTCCAGCAGCTCGGCCAGCACGGCGCTGCGGGTGGTGCCATAGGACTCGCCGAACAGGAACTTGGGCGAGGCCTCGCGCTGGTTAGCGGCCACGTAACGCTGCACAAAATCGCGGAAGGCCGCCGCGTCGGCATCCACGCCCCAGAAATGCTGGTTGGTGTAGGGCGCCACCGCCTGCGAATGGCCGGTGCCGATGGCGTCCACGAACACCAGGTCGCTCGCATCGAGCAGCGTCTCCTCGTTGGCCACCAGCGCAAAGGGCTTGGGCGTGCTGGTGGACGGTGCCGCCGTGGCCAGCCGCCGCGGGCCGAAGGAGCCGAGGTGCAGCCACACCGACGCGGAGCCGGGCCCGCCGTTGTAGAAGAAGGTGAGCGGGCGTTGCGCCGCGTTCTCGCCGTCCAGCGTGTAGGCCACGTAGAAGAACGAAGCCTGGGGCCGGCCGCTGCTGTCCTTGACCACCAGGTGCCCGGCGCGGGCGGTGTAGGCCAGGGTCACGCCGTGGGCCAGCAGCTGGTGGTGCGAGATCGCCGTGCCCTCGTTGGCTTGCGCCAAGGATCCACCCGGTTGCACCGAGTACGCGGTGGCATCGGCAAAGGCCTGCTCGATGCTGCCCTCGGCGGGCGTTTCAGCCGCCGGCTCCTGGGGCGCATCCGAACCGCCGCCCCCACCGCACGCGGCCAGCACCAGCACGACGGCGGCCGAGGCGGCGCGCCAGCGCAGGAAACGGCGAGGATGAAACGCCATGCGGCCCCCTTGCGGTTCAGGGCGCAGCCGGTGCTGCAGGGCTTTCCAGGTCCAGCGACTGCACCGGCACCACGGCCACGGGGCCGGCCTGTGCCTTCAGCGCGGGGAGGAACTCGCTGGCCACACCGGCCACCACCACACGCCGTCGCGGCGGCCCGAAGTAGCTGGCCGCAAAGCCTTGCACCTGCGCCGGTGTCACCGCATCCAGGTGCTGGATGCGCTGGGTGAGGTCAGCCAGCGGCAGGCCCACCACTGCGAGCGAGGCCACCTCGTCGGCCAGGCCCTGCGTGGTTTCCAGGCTGCGGCTGAAACCGCCGATCAGCGAGGCCTTGCGCGCGCTCAGCTCGTCCGCGCCCACCGGCGCCTGCACCAGGCGGTCGAGCTCGGCGCCGATGAGGCCCACCACCTCGGCGGCGGACGGGTTCTTGGTCTGCACCGCCACCCGCAGCGCGCCGGCCTGGCGCCGCAGGTCGGCGTCGCTGCGCGCGCCATAGCTCAAGCCCCGCTTGATGCGGATCTCCTGGTTCAGGCGCGAGGAGTAGCCCATGCCGAGCACCGCATTGGTGACCTCGGCATCGAAGCGTTCGGGTGCGCCCGCCGGCATGGTGGGCAGCGCCAGCGCCACGCCGGCCTGGCCCGCGCCCGGCATGTCGATCACCACCGCGTTGCCGGGCCAGGCCTGCGCCGTCGCCACCGGTGCAGCCGCCAGTGGCTGCGCCGGTGCCTTCCAGGCGCCAAAATGCGTGCGCGCCAGGTCCACGGCGTCCGCCATCGTGATGTCGCCGGCCAGCACGAGCACCGCGTTGTCGGGCCGGTAGGCCGCGGCATGCGCACGCTGCAAGTCCGCACGCGTGATGCGCGCCAGCGACGCCGGCGTGCCGCTGGCCGGGTGGCCGTAGGCGCCTGCGCCGTACACCGCACGTTGTGCGGTCAGGCCGGCCACGGTGCCGGGCTGGGAATACGCCACCTTCATCTCGTCCAGCGCCTGCACGCGGTAACGCTCGATCTCCGCCGGCGCAAAGGTGGGCACCAGCGCCACCTCGGCCAGCAACGCGAGCGCGGCAGACAGTTTCGGGCTGGTGACCGTGGTGCCGACAAAGGCCTGGTTCCAGCCGGCACCGCTTTCGATCGAGCCGCCCAGCGCCTCGGCGGCGCTGGCCAGTGCCGGTGCGCTGTGGCGCCGGGTGCCGCGGGTGAGCAGCCCGGCGGTCATGGACGCCAGGCCGGCGCGCTGCGGCAGATCGGCTTCCGCACCCGACAGCACCACCAGGCGGGCGCTGACCAGCGGCACGCCATGGCGCTCGGCCACGATCACGCGCAGCCCGTTGGGCAGCTGCTGCTCGGCCGGCGTGGCGATCTGCAGCGGGCGCGGCGCCGCCGGTGCAGGCGGGGTCTCGTAGGGCTGGGCCATCGCGCCGGCGCCGGCCAGCCAGGCCGCGAGCGCGAGCGCGAGCGCGTGATGCATCGTGCGGCGGGTCATTGCACGGCTCCTTGTGCCTTGTCGTCCTGCGTGTAGCTCACGGTCACCTTGCGGGCCTGGGCCACATAGCGGCGCATCACGCGCTGCACGTCGGCCGCGCTCACGCGCTGCAGGTCGTCCAGCTGCTCATTCGCCTTTGCGGTGCGGCCATGCAGCACCGCGGCTTCGGCCAGTGCGGAGGCCTCGCCATGCGGCGTCTGCCGTTCGATCAGGGCCTGGGTGAGCAACTGGGTCTTCACCTTGTTCAGCTCGGCCGGCGACACCGGCTTTTGCGCCAGGCGCAACACCTCCGCCTGCAAGGCCTTGGCCACCTGCGGCAAGGGCTTGCCGCCGGCCGCCATGGCATAGGCGGTGAGCAGCCCCGGGCCGGCCCGCAGGTCGGCCTCGAAACCGGCTTGCGCGGCAATGCGCTGGCGGTACACCAGCGCCTGGTTCAGGCGCGACGATTCGCCGGCCGACAGCAGCCCGGCGGCCACGCGCAGGGCCGCGGTGTCCGGGCCCGTGACCGGGGGCGCCTGCCACACCAGCGCCACCGCCGGCAGCGGCACCTGCGGCCCGCTGGCCTTGGCCTGGCGGTCTTGGGCCCAGGCGGGCTCGGTGGCAGTGACACGCGGGATGGGCGCGGCCGGCTTGGGCACCGGCGCGAAGTACTTGTCGACCCAGGCCTGCAGCTGCTTCGCATCGAAATCGCCCGCCACCACCAGGGTGGCGTTGTCGGGCCGGTAGTAGGTGCGGTGGAAGGCAATCACGTCCTGCAAGGTGGCCGCTTCCAGGTCCTCGATGCTGCCGATGCCTGGGCGCCTGTATGGATGCACGGTGTAGGCCGCCGGCGAGATGGCATTGAAGAAGCGGCCATAGGGCGTGGCCAGCACCCGCTGGCGGTATTCCTCCTCCACCACCGAGCGCTCGGACTTGAAGGTGGGCTCGTCCACGTTGAGGTTGGACATGCGCTCGGCCTCGGCCCAGATCAGCGTCTCCAGGTGGTTGGACGGCACCACCTCGTGGTAGGCCGTCATGTCGTCGGCGGTGAAGGCGTTGTTGTTGCCGCCCACGTCCTCGGTGAGGCGGTCGAACTGCTCGCTCTTCATGTAGCGCGTGCTCTTGAACATCAGGTGCTCGAAGAGGTGCGCAAAGCCGGAGCGGCCCGACGGGTCGTCCTTGGAGCCCACGTGGTACCAGACCTGCACGCTCACCGTGGGGCTGGCATGGTCCTCCAGCGCGATCACCCGCAGGCCGTTGGCCAAGGTGCGCTCGGTGAAGGCAAAGGGCTTGATCTGCAGTACCGGCGCGGCGGGCGCTTCCTTGGCGGATGCCGCCGGCGCGGCCAGCGTGGCGGCCGCGGCCAGCAACAAGGGGATGAACAGCTTCATCAAAGGGGAATCCTCGAAAACAGGCAAGGCGTGGCGACAAGGGCCGAAGGCAATGTACCTGTGATGAGCGGGAGGGGCCCTCCCCAACATCCCTGCTCAACGGCCACAGCTCGTGGTCCAGGCGCCCGGTGCAGCCTCCATCCACAGGTCCGAATACGGCCAGTCCCGCACCGGCCGCTGCCCATAATCGGCGCATGACCTTGCAACACGACGCCGCTTACCTCGCGCTCAAAGCGCGCGACGCCCGCTTCGACGGCCGGCTGTTCGTGGGCGTCACCTCCACCGGCATCTACTGCCGCCCGGTGTGCCGGGTGCGCACGCCCAAGCAGGAAAACTGCCGCTTCTATGCCAATGCGGCCAGCGCGGAGTGCGACGGCTTTCGCCCCTGCCTGCGCTGCCGGCCGGAGCTGGCGCCCGGCTTGTCCTTGATGGATTCGTCGCAGGTGCTGGCCCAGCATGCCGCCCGCATGCTGGACGCCGCAGCGCGCAACGGCGCACCCTTGCCGCTGCCCCAGGTGGCGGCCCAGCTGGGCGTGACCGACCGCCACCTGCGCCGCATCTTCATGCAGGCCCACGGCGTGTCGCCGATCGACTACCTCGGCACCCAGCGCCTGCTGCTGGCCAAGCAGCTGCTCACCGACACCGCATTACCGGTCACCCAGGTCGCCCTGGCCAGCGGCTTTGCCAGCGTGCGCCGTTTCAACGCCGCGTTTGCCGAGCGCTACCGCTTGAGCCCCACGGCCTTGCGCAAGGCCCGCCCGGATGCACCGGCCACCGACGCACTCACCTTGCGCCTGGGCTACCGGCCGCCCTATGACGTGGCCGGCGTGCTGCGCTTCTTTGCGCAGCGTTGCGTCGCCGGGGTGGAGGCGGTGCAGGGGCTGGAGCTGCGCCGCACCCTGAGCCTCGGCCACGCCGGGCAGACGCTGCGCGGCTGGATCAGCGCGCGCTTCGTGCCCGAGCGCAACGAGGTGGTGCTGCGCCTGGCGCCCAGCCTCACGCCGCTGGTGGGCAGCGTGCTGCAGCGCGTGCGCCAGGGCCTGGACCTGGACGCCGACCCCTCGCTGATCGACCCGGCCCTGGAAGCGGCGATGCCCTTCCCGTCGGTGCCCGGTCTGCGGGTGCCCAACGGCTTCGACGGCTTCGAGATCGCGGCCCGGGTGATCCTCGGTCAGCAGGTCACGGTGGCCGCGGCACGCACGCTGGTGCAGCGCCTGGTGGACCGCTTCGGCGAGCCGGTGGACACGCCCTGGCCCGAGCTGCACCACTGCTTCCCGTCCGCCGCCGCCATCGCGATGGCCGACCCTGAGGTGGTGGGCAAGCTGGGCATCGTGCGCCAGCGCGTGCGCGCCCTGCAGGGGCTGGCGCTGGCCGTGCACGAAGGCCGCTTGCGGCTGCACCGCGGCGCGCCGCTGGAGAGCACGCTGGCCGCCCTGCATGCGCTGCCCGGCATCGGTGACTGGACGGTGCAGCTCATCGCCATGCGGGCCCTCGCCTGGCCCGACGCCTTCCCGGCCAGCGACATCGGCGTGCTCAACGCGCTGGGCACGCGCGACATCAAGCAGGTGCAGCAACTGGCCGAAGCCTGGCGCCCCTGGCGCAGCTATGCGGTGATGCGCTTGTGGCAAACCCTGGAGACCGGCACATGAAATCGCTCACCCTCACCCAGGCCCGCTGGCAATCGCCGCTGGGGCCGATGACCTTGGCCGCCACATCCGCGGGCCTGGCCGGCGTGTGGTTCGATGCGCAGAAGCACCATCCCGGCGAGCTGGCCGCGCCAGTGGATGAACGGCAGCCATGGATCGTGCAGGCACGCGAGCAACTGACCGCGTATTTCGCCGGCGGCCTGCGCCGCTTCAGCGTGCCGCTGGACCTGCAAGGCACAGCTTTCCAGCGCGCGGTGTGGCAGGTGCTGCTGGGCATCGCCGCCGGCCGCACCAGCACCTACGCCGAGGTGGCCGCGCAGGCAGGCTCGCCGGCCGCGGTGCGCGCCGCCGGGGCGGCCATCGGTCGCAACCCGGTCTCCATCATCGTGCCCTGCCACCGGGTGATCGGCCGCGGCGGCGGGCTCACTGGTTATGCCGGCGGGCTGCACCGCAAGCAGGCGCTGCTGCAGCTGGAGGGTGCGATGAGTTTTTCGCAACGGTCGATGCCAAACGATCAAGCCCTCACCGCCGTGCTGGCGGCCGCCAGCCGCTAGATTGCCGACGATGAAACGACTCGACCTTGCCGAACTGCTCGCCCTCGCCGCCGTGTGGGGTGCTTCCTTCCTCTTCATGCGCCTGGGCGCGGCGGAGTTCGGCCCGGTGGCGCTGGCCGCGGTGCGGGTGGTGGGGGCTTCGCTGTTCCTCATGCCCGTGCTCGCGATGCGCGGCGAGTGGCCGGCGCTGCGCCGGCACTGGAAGTCGATCTTCTTCGTCGGCCTCACCAACTCAGCCATCCCCTTCCTGTGCTTCAGCTATGCCGCGCTCAGCATCACGGCCGGGCTGTCGTCCATCTTCAACGCCACCACGCCGCTGTGGGGTGCGCTGATTGCCTGGCTCTGGCTGAAAGACAAGCTCACGCCCTGGCGGGTGCTGGGCCTGGTGATCGGTTTTGCCGGCGTGCTGGGCCTGGCGTGGGAAAAGGCCAGCTTCAAGCCGGGCGCGGAAGCGGTGGGCTTCGCGGTGCTGGCCTGCCTGGCCGCGCCGCTGCTCTACGGCTTTTCCGCCAGCTTCACCAAGAAGCGGCTGACCGGCGTGCCGCCGATGGCGCTGGCCGCCGGCAGCCAGCTGTCCTCCGCCATCGCCCTGGTGCTGCCGGGTGTGTGGCTGTGGCCGGCGCAGGCACCCAGCGCCGGCGCGTGGGCGGCCGCCGTCGGCCTGGCGCTGCTGTGCACCGGCGTGGCCTACATCATGTACTTCCGGCTGATCGCCAACGTGGGCCCGGCCAACGCGATCTCGGTCACCTTCCTGGTGCCGGCCTTCGCGGTGCTGTGGGGCGCGCTGTTCCTGCACGAGGCCATCACGCCGGCCATGGTGCTGGGCTGCAGCGTCATCCTGGCCGGCACCGCGCTGGCCACCGGGGTGCTGAAGCCGCGCGTGCCGGCCGCCGCGGCAGCCGCGAAGTAGGCGCCGCACCACGTGCCAACGCGGGGTCTTGAAGGCCCCGCGGCTGTCCCTATCTCCTGTGCAGACGCCGATGCGGCCTGTGAGCTGCGAGGCGTCCTGGTTCACAAGGAGGACAGCCATGTATGAATCGATCCTGAACTTCCCCGGCAGCCTGTTCGGCGAGTTCGACCGGCTGCGCCGCGAGCTCGACGACGTGTTCGGCAGCACCGGCCTGCCCAGCAGCATCCGCTCGGTGGCACCGGGCAGCTTCCCCGCGATCAACGTGGGCAACACCCCGACCAGCGTGGAGATCTACGCCTTCGCACCCGGCCTGGACCCGAACAAGATCGACGTGACCATCGACCGCGGCGTGCTCACGCTGTCGGGCGAGCGGCCGTCGTCGCTGCCCTCGGCGCAGGAAGCGCGCGAACGCCGGCTCACGCTGTACAGCCAGGAGCGGGTGAGCGGCAGCTTCAAGCGCGCCATCAGCCTGCCGGAGGACGCCGACCCGGCGCATGTGAACGCGAGCTACCGCGACGGCGTGCTGCGCATCAGCATCGCCCGGCGCGAATCGGCCCAGCCGCGCCGCATCGCGATCCAGTGACATCGAATGCCTTGAAGGAGGACCACCATGAGTGACCGCCAAGAGATCCGCACCACCGAGCAGAACCAGCAGCCGCTGGCTTCGCAGCAGCAGCCGTCGCAGCAGCAGCGCGAGCGCGAGCGCGCCCTGGTGCCGCGGGTGGACGTGTACGAGGACGAAACCGGCATCACCCTGCTGGCCGACCTGCCCGGCGTGCCCAAGGAGCAGCTGGAGCTGAAGGTCGAAGGCGACACGCTGCAGCTCGACGCCACCGTCACCCCGCAGACGCCCGACCGCCTTCAGCCGGTGTACGCCGAGGTGCGTGTGGCCCGCTACCGCCGCGCCTTCACGCTCAGCCGCGAGCTGGACACCGGCCGCATCGACGCCAACCTGAAGGACGGCGTGCTGACCCTGCGCATCCCCAAGCACGAGCACGCGCAGCCGCGCCGCATCCAGGTTCAGGTCAGTTAAGGCGGGGTCCCCGGCGGCGCCGAGCCGCCTCAAGCCGACGGGGCAGCCCCCTCGGGGGGCGCACAGCACGCCAGCGCTGTGGGGGGTCCCAGGTAGCGTTCCAGCCGGAACGCCTGCAGGCCAGGGATCACCTCGTCGGCCTGCACCAGCACCGCCGGGTCGCCCACTCCGAGGGCGAACATCCCGGCGGCCTGGATGGCCTGCACACCGGCCACCGCATCCTCCACGCCCAGGCAGGCCGCCGGCGCCACGCCGAGCTGCTGCGCGGCGCTGAGAAAGATCTCCGGGTCCGGCTTGCTGCGCTGGATGCGCGCGGCGTCCACCACCACGTCGAAGCGGTCTGCGATGCCCAGCCGGTCGAGCACGGGGGCGGCGTTTTTGCTCACCGAGGCGAGGCCGATCTTCAGGCCGGCCGCGCGCACCGCGACCAGCGCCTCCAGCGCACCTGGCAACAAGTGGTCGGCGGTCATGGTCTCGATCAGCCGCTGGTAGTGCAGGTTTTTTTGCGCCGCCAAAAGCTGCTGTTCCGGCTCGCTGTAGCGCTTATGGCCTTGCGCCAGGATGAGCGCCAGCGAGCCCATGCGGTCGATGCCCTTCAAGCGCTCGTTGAACGCCTCATCGAAGGGCAGCCCGAGCGAATGCGCCAGTTCGCGCCAGGCCAGGAAGTGGAAGTGCGCGGTGTCGGTGATCACGCCGTCGAGGTCGAAGATGACCGCCTGCAAGCGCTGCATGTCGGACCTCATGCGCAGGGCTCCAGTGCGGGGCCGCTGGCGATGTCGGCCGCGGTGGGGCGGGTGGCCATCGGCCGCGTCTTCACCGGCTGCCGGCTGTTCAGCCGCACCAGCTCCGTGCCGTGGCGCAGCTCCAGCGCTTCGCCTTCGAGCAGGCTGTACTCCACCTCGCCGGGCCGCACCCGCACCTCCAGCTGGCGCCCACGCAGGCGGATGCGGAAGCTGTAGTGCGTCCAATGCGCGGGCAGCCGGGGCGCGAGGCTCAGCTGCCCGCCATGCAGGCGCAGGCCCGCAAACCCCTGCACCACCGCGAGCCAGGTGCCGGCCATGGCGGCGGTGTGCACACCGTGCTGGGTGTTGCCGTGTTCGTTGTCCAGGTCCAGGCGCGCGGTGTGCATGAAGTAGCGATACGCCTTGTCCTCGTAGCCCACCTCGCTGGCCAGGATGCTGAAGATGCAGGCCGAGAGCGACGAGTCGTGCGTGGTGATCGGCTCGTAGTAGTCGTAGTCCCTGCGCTTCTGCTCCAGCGTGAAGCTGTCGCCGCGCAGCAGCAACGCCAACACCACGTCGGCTTGCTTGCACACCTGGTGGCGGTAGATCACCAGCGGGTGGTAGTTCAGCAGCAGCGGGTAGTTGGCCGGCGGCGTGTTCGCAAAGTCCCACACCGGCTTGTGCAGGAAGCTGTCGTCCTGCGGGTGGATGCCCAGGGCCTCGTCCAACGGCAGGTACATCGCTTCGGCCGCGCGCGCCCACCGCGCCGGCTCGTCGGCGGCCAGCGCCATCGCGGTGGCGATGCGCGCGAAGTCGCGCGGGTACTTGCGCTGCAGCCGCTCGGCCACGCTGGCGGCAAAGGCTAGGTGCTGCTGCGCCATCGCGTTGGTGTAGAAGTTGTTGCTCACCATGGCGGTGTATTCGTCCGGCCCGGTGACCTCATGGATGCAGAAGGCGCCGCCGCGGCGTGGGTCGAAGCTGCCCAGGTCCATCCAGATGCGCGCCGTCTCCATCACGATCTCGGCACCCTGCTCGCGCAGGAAGCGCTCGTCGCCCGTCACTTCCACGTAGAGCTTGATCGAATGTGCGATGTCGGCGTTGATGTGGAACTGAGCGGTGCCGGCCGGGAAGTAGGCTGAACACTCGTCGCCAGCGATCGTGCGCCAGGGGTACAAGGCACCTTGCGCGTGCGCCATCTGGCGGGCCCGCCGGCGCGCGGCCGGCAACCCGGCGTAGCGGTAGGCCAGCAGCTGGCGCGCGACCTGCGGCTGGGTCGCCACGAAGAAGGGGAACACGTAGATCTCGGTGTCCCAGAAGTAGTGGCCTTCGTAGCCCTCGCCCGTCAGGCCCTTGGCGGAGATGTTGGTCCGGCCATCGCGCCCCACCGACTGCAGCAGGTGGAACTCGTTGAAGCGCATGCCCTGCTGCAGCGCCGGGTCACCACCGATCTCCACGTCGGCATCGCGCCAGAACGCCGCCAGCGCCTCGGCCTGCTCGCGCACCAGCACATCGAAGCCATCGGCGCGCGCCTGCGAGAGCGCCTCGTCGGAGCGCAGCAGCAACTCGGCTTCCGGGTAGTCGCGCGAGCTGTGATACGCGCCCAGCTTAGTCAAGCGCACGGTCTGCCCCTCTTCCACCTGGGCGGTGAACACATGGTTCAGGCACTGGCCGCTGCCCAGGCTGTCGCGCGTGATCTCCACATCCGCGGGGCCTTCCCACGCATGGTCGAGCGCGCTCACCAGCAGGAAGTCACTCTGCCGGGTGCGATGCACCAGGCGCGAGCGCAGCTCGCCCTGCTGCGCTTCGATCCACTTCAGCGGCGGAATACCCAGGTGCGCGCCCACGCGCGGGTCGTCGCCCGCCTCGATGTTCTTCACCCGGCCTTCCAGCCTGGACACCAGCGCGACGCGCCCGCTGAAGTTGAGCGGCCGCACCGCATAGCGGATGGCATACACATGCTTGCGCAGCAGGCACACCAGGCGCTCGCTCACCACCTCCACATGGCGGCCCTGCGGCGAGGTCCAGCGCAGGGTGCGGCGCAGCACGCCCTCGCGGAAGTCCAGCGCCCGTTCGTAGTGCGTGATGCGGCCTTGGCTCAAGTCCAGGCCTTCGTCTTCCAGCCACAGCTCCACCCGCTTGCCGTTCGGCACGTTCAGCATGAACTGCGTGTGGCTGGCCAGGCCGTAGGCGATCTCCGGGTGGGCGATCGGCGTGGATTCGTAGAAGCCATTCAGGTAGGTGCCGTCCACCGACCCGGTGGGCAGGCCGCTGAAGCCCTCGTCCTGCGTGCCGCGCAGGCCGATGTAGCCGTTGCCCAAGGCGAACAGGGTTTCGTCGAGCAGGTTGCGTTCGGGGTTGAACGCGGCGTCGCAGATGCGCCAGTCGTCCAGCGCGTAGGTGTGGGCGCTCATGGGGTTGGAGGAGATGGGTGGAAGGTCAGGCGCAGGCAATGCGGGCGGGGGTGCCGTGCTGCACGTCATGCGGCTGTGCCGGGCGCCGCAGCGCGTCGCCATCAGCGCGGAACACATGCACGTGCTGCGCCGGCAGCTCGAAGGGCACGGTGTCACCCAGCTTCAGCGACGGGCTGCCACCCTTGGCCAGCAGCAGCGCCTGCTGCCCCGGCACCTGCAGGTACACCTGCGTGGTTTCGCCCAGGTGCTCCAGGTGCGACACGACACCCCGGCCTGCGCCCTGCCCGAGCTGCACGTGTTCAGGCCGCACGCCGACCGTCACCGGCTCGTCGGCATGCAGCTGCGGCGCCACCGCGTCGGCCAGCACCTCCTGCCCACCCGCCAGCCGCACCCGCACCCGATTCGATGTGCACGAGAGCACCTGCCCCTGCAGGAAGTTCATCGACGGCGAGCCGATGAAGCCGGCCACGAAGAGGTTGCGTGGATGGTGGTACAGCTCCAGCGGATGGCCCACCTGCGCCACGCTGGGCAGCCCTTTGGCGGCCGTGTCCGGCCGCAGCAGCACGATCTTGTCGGCCAGGGTCATGGCCTCCACCTGGTCGTGCGTGACGTAGACCATGCTCACCGAACCCAAGTCACGGTGCAGGCGTGCGATCTCCACCCGGGTCTGGATGCGCAGCGCGGCGTCCAGGTTGGACAGCGGCTCGTCGAACAGGAACACCTTCGGGTTGCGCACGATCGCCCGGCCAATCGCCACCCGCTGCCGCTGCCCGCCCGACAAGGCCTTGGGTTTGCGCTCCAGCAGGCCCTCCAGGTGCAGCGACTTCGCCGCCGCCTGCACCCGACTATCGATCTCGCCCGACGCCAACTTCTGGTGCCGCAGGCCGAACGCCATGTTCTCGTACACGCTCATGTGCGGATACAGCGCATAGCTCTGGAACACCATGGCGACGTTGCGCTGCGCCGGTGGCAGGTCGTTCACCATCCGGCCGTCGATGTGCAGCTCACCGCTGGAGATCTCTTCCAGCCCCGCGATCAGGCGCAGCAAGGTGGACTTGCCGCAACCCGAGGGGCCGATGAAGACGCAGAACTCCCCCGGTTCTATCGTCAGGTTGATGTCGTGCAGCACGGCCACGTTGCCGTAGCGCTTGTGCACGTTGCGAAGCTCGATGCGGCTCATGTGTTGTTTTCGTCGGAAGATTTGTGCGAGATCAGGCGGGCGGGGCGCTGTGCGCCGCTCATGTCCCCCGGTCCGGGCTGCGCCCGGCCCTCCTCCTTTACTTCGCTCTGCACAGCACCCCGCCCGCCTGATCGACCACCACTGGTTTTTCTCGACGAGGACAACCGTTGCATCTCGCCGAGGGGAGCGGGTGACCGGCGTAGCGAAGTAAAGGAGGAGGGTTCGGCCGCCGGCCGAAGCCGGGGGACATGAGCGAAGCCGGTCACCCGCTTCCCTCGGCGCGCCCCGGCCTGCGCGCAATGAGCGACGGCGGCGCTCAACGATCGGTGCATGTTCATTCCTGACGTTCAGCCCTTGACCGAACCGGCGGTCAGGCCCGCCACGATGTGGCGCTGGAAGTAGATGACCAACAACAGCAGCGGCACCGTCACGATCACCGAGGCCGCCATCAGCGAGCCCCAGGGCACCTCATACGAATTGCCGCCGGTCACCAGCGCGATCGCCACCGGCACGGTGCGGTGCTCCGGGCTGATGGTGAAGGTGAGCGCGAACAGGAACTCGTTCCAGGCCGCGATGAAGGCCAGCAGCCCGGTGGCGACCATCGCCGGCCACAGCAGCGGCATGAAGATGCGGAAGATCAGCGTCAGCAGGCCCAAGCCGTCCATCATGGCGGCCTCCTCCACTTCCTTGGGCAGCTGGCTCATGAAGGTGACCAGCACCCACACCGTGAACGGCAAGGTGATCACCATGTCGGCGAGCAGTAGCGCGCCGGGTGTGTCGTACACACCGAGGGCGAGCACCAGCTCGTACATGCCGGACAGCACCGCCACCTGCGGGAACATCGAGGCGGCCAGGATGGTGAGCATCAGCACGCCGCGGCCGCGGAAGTTCACCCGGCCCAGCGACCAGGCCGCCAGCAGGCTCACGCCCAGCGACAGCAGCACCACGCCGCTGGCGACCATGGCGGAATTGAGCAGGTTGCGGCCGAAGGACTGCTGCCAGAACAGGCCCACGTAGTTGGCCAGCGTGGGCGCGTCCACCCAGAGCGTCGGCGAGAACAAGGCGGCGCCCTGCTTGAGCGAGGTGGACACCGCATAGAGCAGCGGGAACACGCTGACCGCGACGATCAGCGCCACCAGCGGCCAGTAGAGCAGCGTCCAGCCGTTGTGGCGCTTCATGCCAGCGCCTCCGCGGTGCGCCTGCGCGTGAGGCCCAGGTACACCACCGTCACCAGCGCGATCACGAAGAACAGCGCCGTGGCCGCCGCCGAACCGACGCCGATGAGCTGGAAGTCGATCAGTTGCTCACGCACATAGATCGACAGGCTCTTGGTGTGCCGGCTGTTGGAGGTCATCACGTAGATCACGTCGAACACGCGCAGGGCATCCAGCATGCGGAACAGCATGGCCACCGCGATGCCGGGCGCGATCAGCGGCAGGGTGATGCGGCGGAACACGCGCGCAGGCGGCACGCCATCGACCTTGGCGGCTTCATAACAATCGCCCGGCACCATCTGCAGCGCGGCCAGGATCAGCAGCGCCATGAAGGGCGTGGTCTTCCACACGTCCACCAGCACGATGGTGAAGAGCGACAGGCCGGGGTCCGCTGTCCATGCCAGCGGTGCCGACAGCACACCGGCCTGCATCAGCCAGTGGTTCACGATGCCGTACTGGTCGTTGAGCATCCAGCCCCAGATGCGGGCCGACACCACGGTGGGGATGGCCCAGGGCACCAGCACCGCCGCGCGCAGAAAGGTGCGCACCGGCGAGGGATGGTTGATCACCAGCGCCACCACCAGCCCGAACAACGTCTCCAGCGCGACCGACAGCAGCGCGAACAGCACGGTGTTGCGCGCGGCGCCCCAGAAGTCGGAGTCCTTGCTCAGCACGCCGAACTCGCCGATGTAGTTGTCCAGCCCGACGAACTGCCGGCTCGCCAGGTTGTCCAGTGAGGCATCGGTGAAGCTGAACCAGATGGTGCGGGCCAAGGGCCAGCCGGCCACCGCGAACAGCACCACCAGCATCGGCAGCAATGCGGCCCAGGCCCAGCGCACACGCTGGCGGGCCAGGCCGGACGAGGAGGTCACCACTTGCCGCCACGGCTGATCTGGTGCAGCCGGGTGTTCAGCCGCGCGATGGCCTCTTCCGGCTTGGCAGTCTTGGACAGCACCTCATGCACCGTGTTCTGGAACTCGCTGCTCACCTGGTTGTAGCGCACGCCGGTGGCGGCCGTCGGCCGCGCCACCGCACTGGAGAAGGTGCGCACCAGCGAGCCCATGAAGGGGTTGGCTTTCTTGATGTCGGCATCCTTGTACAGCTCGACGATCGTGGGGTTGTAGGAGCCCTTGAGCGCGCGCTCCTTCTGCACCTCGGGCCCGGCCATGTACAACACCAGCTCGACCGCGAGCGCGGCGTTCTTCGAGTGCTTGGACACCGCCAGCTCCTGGCCGCCCAGGGTGGCCGCATGGCGCGCGCCGTCGCCGCTGCCCCTGGGCAGGACGGCCACACCGACCTTGTCCTTCACCGGGCTGTCGGCGGCCTGGGCGGCTGCCCAGGCGTAGGGCCAGTTGCGCATGAAGACCGCATTGCCGTTCTGGAACGGCCCGCGCGATTCCTCCTCGGCATAGTTGAGCACCGCGGTGGGCGAGATGGTGCCCACGAAGCCGGCCGCCATGGTGATCGCCTTCACCGCGTTGGGATTGCCGATGGTGACCTTGCCGCTGTCGTCGACGATGGTGCCTCCACCGTGGCTGGCCACCCACTCGAGTGCGTTGCAGGTCAGGCCTTCATAGGCGCGGCCCTGCCACACGTAGCCCCACATCTTGTCCTTGCCGGCCTTGCGCTCGGCATCCTGGATGAGCTGGGCGGTGGCCTTGAGCTGGTCCCAGGTCTGGGGCACGTCCTGCTTGTACTTTTCCAGCAAGTCCTTGCGGTAGTAGAGCAGGCCGGCGTCGATGAACCACGGCATCGCGACCAGCCGCCCGCCGACCGCGCTGTTGTTCACCATGCTGGGGAAGTGCCCCTTCTCCACGCCCTTGCTGTAGCCGGTGAGGTCCAGCAGCTGGTTGGCGAGCAGGCCCACCTGGTTCATCTCGACCTGGAACACGTCGATCTTGTCGGAGCCCGAGGCGAGCACCTGCTGGTACAGCGCCAGCCGCTCGCTCGCGTCGTTGGGCGTGGACACCACCTCCACTGTGTTGCCCGTTTTTTTGCCCCAGGCATCGGCCGCGCCCTTGCAGAGCTCCAGCTCCTTGCCGAGGCCGCTGCAGGCGATCTTGAGCGTGGCGGCCTGCGCGCCGGCGCCGCACAAGGCCAGCATGAGGGCAACCGGGGCCAGCGCACGCTGGGCGAATCGGGTCATGTGTCTTCCTCCAACGGTGTGCCCGCTGGCAGCGGACGCCCGGGGAGAATTACATCCAGCCCCTCGCCTGACAAGATTTCATCTGTTGTTCAGGCGGCTGTAATCCTTGAAACATTGCCGCGGCACTCGCGCGCCCCGCGGCAGGCTCAGGCCGAGACGTCCTGCTGCAGCTTCACCTCGTGCAGCCAGCGCGCCAGGCGCTCGCGGTCGAAAGGCTTGAGCAGGAAGGGCCAGTGCATCGCATGGCGCGACTGCTCCAGCGCCTCGCGCGGCACGCCGGACATCAGCCCGATCGGCAGCTGCGGCCAGCGCTCGCGCACCTGGCGTGCCAGGGCCCGGCCATCGGCACCCGCAGCCAGGCGCACGTCGGACAGCATCACGTCGGGCTGCATCGTTTCCAGCGCCTGCAGCGCCTGCTCCGGCGTGGCCACCGCCTGCACCGTGCACCCCAGCTGGCGCAGCATGTCGCCCACGGTGGCGCGGAAGGCATCGTCGTCGTCCACCAGCAGCACTTGCGTGCCGGCCGCCTCCAGCGGATCGGTGGCCGCGGTGGCCGTGGGCGCCAGCAAGGCCTGGGGCGGGTTCTGCAGCCGCATGTCGGCCACCGGGAAGCTCAGGGTCACGCTGGTGCCCAGGCCGACCCGGCTCTTCAGCAACACCTGCCCGCCCGACTGGTGCACGAAGCCATGCACGATGGACAGGCCCAGGCCGCTGCCCTCGCCGGCATCGCCACCGCCTTGCTTGGTGGTGAAGAACGGCTCGAACACCTTGTCCTGCAAGGCCTCGGGAATGCCGCAGCCGGTGTCGGCCACCTCGATGGTCACTTCGTCATGCAGGTGGTCACCCTCCAGCAAGCGCCTGCGCCGTGTGCGCACGCTGAGCTCGCCGCCCGAGGGCATGGCAGCCGCGCTGTTGATCACCAGGTTGAGCAGCGCGTTTTCCAGCTGGCCGCGGTCCAGGTACACCGCGGCATCGTCGCTGCGCAGGTCCAGCGCCAGCTTTACTTCCGCGCCGGCGCTGTACTCGATCAGGTCGGCCATCTCCTCGACCATGGAATCGACCGCCACCCATTCGGCCTGCAGCGGCTGGCGGCGTGCAAAGGCGAGCAGGCGGCGGGTGAGCGCGGTGGCGCGCTCGGCGGCGCGCAGGCAGCGCGCCAGCTGCGCCCGGCCCTTGTCGTCCAGCCCCTCCTGGCCTTGCAGCAGGCCGAGGTTGCCGACGATGGTGCCCAGGTGGTTGTGGAAGTCGTGCGCCACGCCGCCGGTCAGGCGGCCGAGCATGTCCAGCCGCATCGCATGCTGCAGCTGGGTCTCGATGGCGCGGCGTTCGGTCAGGTCGGTGACCAGGCTCACCACGCCGCCGCCCGGCATGGACTGGCTGCGCACGTCGTACACCCGCTGCCCTGGCAGCAGCAGCTCCACATGCGCCTGCTCGGCAAAGGGCGGCATCAGGTCGATGCTGAAGGGCTGGTGCTCGGCCTGGCCGGGCACGCGCCAGCGCGCCTGCGCCGGCAGCTGCGGCAGCAGGCGCTCGGGCGGATCGCCCGGCTGCAGCTGCAGGCCATGCTGCGCCAGCATGCGCTGCAGCGCCGGGTTCCACAAGCGCAGCCGGCGCTCGCTGTCGAACACCGCCAGGCCGTCGTTCATGCTGTTGTGCACCGCGCCCAGCAGTTCGCCCTGCCCACGCAGCTCGGCCACCAGTTGCTGGCGCGCCAGCAGGTGGTCGCGGAAGACCTCGAAGGTGCGGGCCAGCGCGCCCAGCTCGTCGCGCCGGGTGGTGGCGGGTGTGGCCTGCGCGGTGTCACCGCCCGCCAGGCGCTGCATCACGCCGGTGATCTTTTCCACCTGCGCCACCAGCCGGTGCACATACACCGTGGAGCCGATGGCGATGAGGCCGCACACCAGCGTGAGCAGCAGCAGCCCGGTCTGCCCGGAGGTGAGCGCCTGCCGCACCAGCGCACTGCGGCTCTGGGTCACACCACGCAGTTGGTCCACGTGGGCCGACACGATGTCGCTCAGCCGGTCGGCATTGCTGCGGGTGAGCGCGACCAGGGCGTCGGTGCGGTTGTCCAGGTCCACCAGGCGGCGGCGCAGCGCCAGGATGCTGTCCTCACCCAAGGTGAGGCCTTGCAGCGCCTGTGCAAAACCACCCGGATGGCCGGCGAAGGCGCCGCGCTCATGGGCGGCCAGCAGCAGCCCTTCCACGTCGGCCTCGATGCGGCCCAGCGTCGTGGCGCTGGAGCTGCTCGCGCCCAGCACCAGGCTGGACCACAGCTGCGCCAGCAGGGCGTCGCCGGCATTCGCGCTGGGCTTCAACGCGCTGCCCAGCTGCTCCAGGCGCTCCAGCTGGCGCAGCAGACGATCACGCAGCTGCTGGCGGGTCTGCGCCAGTTCGGTCAGCCGGTTGATGTCGCCCTCGCCGCGTTCGATCAGCGGGGCGATGCGGCCGGCCAGCTGACCGCGCGCGTCCACCATGCTGGAGCGCTGGCGGATCTCGTCCAGCAGGCTGCGCGCCACGCCGGCATTGGCCTCCAGCGCGGCCGGCGTGCGGGAGTCCGCCATGTTGGGCGCGGTGGCGGCCAGGCGCGAGATGCGCTCGGCGATCTCCAGCGCGCGCGCGATCTGCGGCAGCACTTCGGTTTCATACGCGCGCAGCTCGCTTTGCGTGCGCTGCATGCCCCACCAGCCCACTGCCGTGAGCGCCACCGCGCCCACCAGCAAGGCGACAAAGGCGCCCATCAGGCGGGTGCGCAGCCGCTCGCGCACCAGGCGCTGCCACCAGCCGGTGACGCCGGGGGCGGCGCGATCGGCCATGGTGTCAGCCGGCCGTCACCGGCGCGCCGAACAGGTAGCCCTGGCCGCGCTCGGTCACGATGTACTGCGGGTGCTTGGGGTTGGGCTCGATCTTGCGGCGCAGGCGCAGGATCAGCACGTCCACCGCGCGGTCGAACACCTCGGTGTCCAGGCTGCGGGTGTGCTCCAGCAGCTGATCGCGGGTCCACACCCGGCCCGGGTGGCGCACAAAGGTTTCCAGCAGGCGGTACTCGGCCTGCGTGAGCGGGCAGACCTGGCCTTGCTCATCCACCAGTTCGCGCGCCTTGAGGTTCAGCCGCCAGTGCCCGAAGCGCAGCAGCTCGCCGCCGGCCGACGGGCTGGCGGGCACGGCAGCCGGCCCGGCCGCGGGCGCCTGCATGCGCCGCAGCACCGCCCGCACCCGCGCCACCAGCTCGCGCGCGCTGAAGGGCTTGACCAGGAAGTCGTCGGCAGCCAGCTCCAGCAGCAGCACGCGGTCGGTCTCATCGCTCTGCCCGCTGATCATGATGAGCGGCACGGCCGACTGGGCGCGCAGCCCGCGCGCCAGGGTGAGGCCGTCCTCGCCTTTCAGGCGCAGGTCCAGCAGCACCAGTGCCGGCTGCCCCTCGGCCAGGGCGGCCCGCATCTGCTGGCCATCGGCCGCTTCCACCACCTCGAAGCCGGCTTGCGAGAGCATGTCGTTGAGCGAGGCGCGCAGGTCCGCGTCGTCGTCGACCACCAGCACGCGGGTGCGCAAAAGAGGGCTGTCTGCGGATGAAGGCGAAAGCATGGTCGGATCGGCGGCTGTCGGCATGACAGGCGCGGCAGCTTACTCCAGCGGCCGCGCAGGCGGCATCCTCGCTTGCGCCAGCGCAAGGGAAGTGCAGCACACAAAACCCTGGTGCCCGCCGGCGGGGGCAGGGCCGCGCAAGAATCGGCCATGCCCCGTCCCAGCGCGTTTCCCGGCCTGCACTCACCGGCGGCCGGCTTCGACCAGCCCTTCGACATGCTGGCGGCCTGCCACGACCGCGTGCGGCGGTCCCTCGCGTTGCTGGAGCGGCTGCTGCCGCATCTGCAGGCGCATGGCCCCGATGCACAGGCGCGCGATGCAGCGCGCGACGTCCTGCGCTACTTCGACATGGCGGCGCCCGCGCACCATGAGGACGAAGAGCGCCACGTGATTCCGCTGCTGCTGGGCAGCAGCAACGCCGAGCTTCAAGCGGCGGCGCAACGCATGCTGGCGGACCACCACCTCATTCGCGAGGGCTGGGCCCGCCTGGCGCCGCTGCTGCGGTCGGTGACCGAAGGCCAGCCGGTGTCAATGGAGACATTGCAGCCGGAGGCCATCGACTTCGTGCGCCTTCATCACGCCCATCTGGACCTGGAAGACACACTCGCCTTTCCCCACGCACACCAGCACCTCGGCCACGATCAGGCGGCCGTGCAGGCAATGGGCGCGGAGATGGCCGCCCGGCGCGGCGTGCGCACGGCGGGCGGCTGACGCAGCGGCGGACGCGGGACGCTCAGGCTTCTTCGTCGATGCCCAGTTCGGCCATCAGCTCCTGCTTGCGGGCCAGCAGTTCCTCGCCCAGCGCCTCCAGGTCGAGCTTGGCCTTCTTGGCGGCCGGGAACATCTCGCCCTCCTCTTCCTTCACGTGGTGGTCGATGTACTCGCCGAGCACCTTCACCTTGGCGTCGTACAGCTCCTCGGACGGCTCCATCTCCTCGATCTGGGCGATCAGGTCCTTGGCGCTGGCATGCTCGACCTCGGCCTCGTCGAGCAGGTCCTGCTCCTCGATGCCTTCACGCGCCGCGGGATAGAAGATCTCTTCCTCGATCATGGCGTGCACGGTGACCATGGCGCAGATCTGCTCGGCCAGCTCGCGCTTTTCCTCGTCGTCGGCTTCGCTCTCCACGAGCTTGTCGTACTGCTTGAACAGCTGCTTCACCTCCTTGTGGTCGGCGGTCAGCAGGGCAATGGCGTCGTTGGTCTCGCCGCTCTTCTTCGTCTTCGAGCCGGCGGATTTCTTGGCAGCGGGCATGGCAGGTCCTTCAAGGGTTGGTGGGTTCCCCCGTTCGGCAAGCCGCATGCCGGCGCCGGAGCGCAGCACAAACTGGCGCAAAGCGCCGATTTCGACCGGTATTCCGCCGATCACGGCCGGCCTGCCTGCGCCATCCTCCAGGCAGTCCCCAAGCCTTTGCAGGAGCAACCCGTGGCGTCCCCTGATTCCAGCCTTGCCAGCAAACGGCTCTACATCGCGCACCTGGCGCAACGGCTGCAGGCCATGGAGCGCAGCGGCGCAGCGGTGCAGCCGCTCGCGTACCGCCTGTACGCCCGCCGGCTGCAGGAGGCCATGGCCGGTTATCCGGAAGGCCGCCTGGCCAAGGCCTTGTCGGCCACGCATCCGGCCGTCGCCGAGGCGCTGGCCAACCGCCACTTCGCCAGCCACGGCAGCTTCGTGGGCGGCTCGGCCGCGCACCGCAGCGCGCAGCGCTTGCTGCAACGCCTGCGCCGCAGCGTTGCCTGAGCGCCACCGCGCACGCGCATCACATCCCCAGATAGCTCAGCAGCTTGCCGTCCTGTGCCTTCACCGCCATCAAGCGGCCGGCCAGGCGGGACTGCAGCGCCACCGGGATGGGCGCGAAGCCGGTGCCGCGGGTCAGGTCGTCCCCGTGCATGAAGCACCAGTACACGAAGCGCACCGCCGGGCTGGCGGCATCGGCCCGCGCGGGTTCGGCGTCCACCAGCAGGAAGCTGGTCATGGTGATCGGCCAGGTCGCCGGGCCCGGGCGGTCCATCAGGCTGGCGGCATCGTCACCGCGGCGTGACAGCTCGCTTTCCACCACGGCGGAGCGGAAGCCGGCCTCCGACGCCGCCACGTAGTTGCCCGCCGCGTTGCGCAGCTTCACCGCCACCAGCTGGTCGCGCTCCACGCGGTCGTGGCTGACGTAGGCGATCGCGCCGGGCGTTGCCCTCAGGGCCTTGACCATGCCGTCGTTGCCCTCCACTGCCAGCACGTCGCCCGTCCACTTCGGCAGCTGGCTCACACCGGGCTCCGCCTTGAACGCGTCCGATGCGCCCGCCAGGTAGCGCGTCAGCCCCTCGGTGGTGCCCGACTTGTCGCTGCGCACGATGCGGCGGATCGGCTGCGCCGGCAGCGCGAGCCCGGCGTTGAGCGCAGCGATGCGCGGGTCGTTCCACTGGCGCACGCGGCCGGCCATGATGTCGGCCAGCAGCTCGCCGGTGAGCCTCAGCTGGTTGTCCGCCACACCCGGCAGGTGGACCACCGGCACGATGCCGCCCACCAGCATGGGCAGCTGGATGAGTTTGCGCCTGGCCAGCTCCTCCGGTGGCAGCGGCGTGTCGCTGCCACCCAGCTGCACGGTGCGGGCAGTGATCTGCTTCAGGCCGTCCGCCGAGCCGGTGGCGGTGTAGGCCACCTTGATGCCGGTGCTCTTTTCGAATGTCTGTGCCCAGCGTTCGTACACCTTGGACGGGAACGACGCACCCGCACCCTGCACCTGCGCCCACACCGGCGCCGCCAGCAGCACCAGGCATCCCGCCATGGCCTGCAAACCCCTCAACCGCTTCATCGCGCCTTCCCTCTGCCCCTGGCAAAAAGCGGCAGATATTAGGGGAAAACCCGTACTAGGCGACGCGCTCCAGGCGGGCAGAAGCGCGCAGAAGTTGGCACTTCGGGTGCGCCGCTTGCCGCGGTTTGCCAGGCAAACATTCGACGGAGGTACCCACCGTGAGCGACAAGTCCATCCTGGAGCACATCAACGAACTGGTCGAGGAGGAGAACCGGCTGCGCGCCGACACCGCCAGGCCCGAGCAGCACGCCGACCGCATCAAGCACCTGCAGGAGCAACTGGACCAGTGCTGGGACCTGCTGCGCCAGCGCCGCGCCAAGCGCGAGTTCGGTGACGACCCCGACAGCGCCAAGCAGCGCGACATCGGCATCGTGGAGCGCTACCTCAACTAGGAGTCTGGGCGGCAGAGGGAAGGGCCCGCGTTGGGCCGGCAAAGGGGCGCAGGCTAGGCGCGGTGCGAAGCCCGGGCTGACCGCCCGGGCAAGCGCCGCAACG